>JAGWTU010000005.1 GCA_028868825.1 Burkholderiales bacterium
GACGCTGCGCGCGCGCGGCCGCGACGCCGTGCTCGACTACGACGCCACCTGGTCCGACAGCCACCCGCGCACGCTGTTCCTGCTGCGCGAGGAGGTCATGGCCTGGTCGCGCAGCGGGCCGCTGCGCCTGCTGCTGGGCAAGGGCTGAAGGCGCGCGGCGCCCGCGCCAGGCCGACAGCATGTGCACGCGCTACATCGCGCCCGAAGTCGGCGACATCGAGCGCCATTGGCAGCTCGGCGCGCGCAACCCGCCGCCCTGGGCGCGCGAGATCTTCCCGCGCTACGCCGGCCCCTTCATCCGCGCCGCGCGCAACGCCGCGACGTACGAGCGCGAGCTCGTCGTCGGGCTCTGGTCGCTCGTGCCCTGGTTCGCGAAGTCGGCGCGCCTGACCTACCCGACGTGCAACGCGCGCTCCGAGGAACTCGCGGCCAAGGCCAGCTACAAGCAGCCCTGGGCGCGCGGCCAGCGCTGCGTGATCCCGGCGCAGGCCTTCTACGAACCCTGCTGGGAGAGCGGCCGCCACGTGCCCTGGTGCATGCGCCGCGCCGACGGCGCGCCCTGGGGCCTGGCGGGGCTGTGGAACACCTGGCTCGACAAGGCCAGCGGCGAGGTCGTCGAGAGCTACACGATGCTGACGATCAACGCCGACGCGCATCCGTTGATGCGCCGCATGCACCGTCCCGACCCGAAGCGCGCGAGCGACCAGCAGGACAAGCGCAGCGTGATCCCGATCGCCGACGAGGATGTCGACCTCTGGCTCGCGGCACCGCTGGCGCAGGCGGCGACGCTGCTGCGACTGCCGGCGGTCGAGCTGTTCGACGCCGCGCCCGAGCCGCCACCACCAAGACCCTGAACCCGGCGCGACCGCGGCTGGCACTGGACCGCACGGCGGCGTAGGCTGGCGCGATGCCATCGCTGATGGGTCGCACCTTGCTCCTCGCCGCGTTCGCCGTCTTCGCGCCGGTCGCCGCGGCGGCCGACGCGCCGGCCGTCTACCGCTGCCCCGACGCTTCGGGCAGGGTGACGTTCCAGCAGCAGCCCTGCCCCGGCGGTGCGCGCGTCGACGCCAGTCCGCTGAACATCGTCGAAGGCGACAACGAGGGCGATCGCGCCAGCCGCGAGCGCATCGCCGCCGAGTCGCGCCTGCGGGCGCAAGAGGAGCGGCGCCGGTCGCTGGGCGTGCGGCGACACCACCGCGGCGACCGCGCCAGGCCGCGCGCCGACGTCTGCTTCAACGAGATCGAGATCAAGAACGCCTACACCTCGGCCAACAGCATCACGCTGTCGCCGCGCGAGCGCGCGGCCCGGCTGCGCCACGCGCAGAGCCTGCAGCCCTGCCGCTGAGGCGCGCCGCCCTCAGTGCGGTCAGGGCGGTCACTGCGCTCAGTGCGGCTCGTCGAGCGAGATGTCGACCTCGACCGGCGCCACGCGGGCCGCCTGGCGGATGGCATCGCGCGCCGCGGCGACGGCGCCGCGCGAACCGATCTCGCCCTGCACCTGGACCTCGGCGGGCGGTGCCGCCGTGCCGAGCGCGGCATAGGCCGCCGCGAGCGCGTCGTCGTCCGACACGGGATCGAGCTCGGGCTCGCTCGGATGGGTGCCGGCACCGCCGTCGAAGACGACCGCCGTGCGCCAGGGTTCGGGCTCGACCTCGGGATCCATGTGCTCGCGGTCGATGATCGCCACCGCCATCTTCGAGCGCAGCGCCGCCAGCCCCACCGGCGACCAGTTCGTGACCAGCGTCTCGAGCTGTTCGAGCGCACCCTGCAGCACGTCGACCGGCAGGCGGTCGAAGGCCCGCAGGCCCTTCTTGGCCAGCGCGTGCTCGACGAAGACGAGATGGCGCATCGTGCGCCGCGTCGTCGGCAGGTCGTCGAGCAGTTCGGTCAGCTGCTGGCGCAGCAGCGCGAATTCCTCGTTCTCGCGCCGCGCCGCGATCTCCTCGCGCGTCGGCGGCCGCGGCGGCGCCACCGGGCTGCCATCGCGCTGCTCGAGCACGAGGCGCATGCCCTTGTCGTCCACGCGGCGCAGCGCGACATCGTGGACGAAGAAGGCGCGCAGGACCTTGCGCAGGGGGTCGAGCAGCGGTGCGGAATCGCTCATGGCAGGGCTCGGGCGGCGGAATTGCCGGCATTGCCCTGGTCATCGGCCGCCGGCGTCCTGACTTGAGCCGAACTTGTGACGAAACGCAACGGCGCGGCTGGCGCCGCCGCCGGCCTCAGCCGATGCAGGTGCGGTTCTTGCCCGTGCGCTTGGCCTCGTACAGCGCCTCGTCCGCGCGTTCGAGCGAGGCCTGCAAGGGCTCCTCGGCGCGCCAGGCGGTGACGCCGGCCGAGAAGGTGACGAAGACCTCGCGGCCCTCGTGCAGGAAAAGCGCCTCGCTGAGGCTGCGCTGCAGCCGCGTCAAGGCCTGCTGGGCCTCGGCGACATCGCTGCCCGGCAGCAGGACGACGAATTCCTCGCCGCCGAAGCGCGCCAGGTGATCGGCCGGGCGCAGCCGCTCGCGCACCGCCGCGGCCAGCGCCTTCAGCGCCTGGTCGCCGGCCGCATGGCCCAGGTTGTCGTTGAGCTTCTTGAAGTTGTCGATGTCGATCAGCGCCACCGCCAGCAACGCCGGCTCGCCGGCGGCGGCGTGGCGGGCACAGCGGGCGACCTCGGTGTCGAACGACTGCATCAGCCCACGCCGGTTCGCGACCTGGGTCAGCGCGTCGGTCGACACCTCCTCCGAGAGGCGGCGCAACTCGGACTCGAGTTCGAGCACGCGGCCCTCGAGCTCGCCGGCGCGGCCGCGGTCGGCCTGCAGCCGCTCCTGCGTCTGGCCGACCGCCGTCTGCACCGTGCGCACGTCGTCGAGCAGCGCCTGGACGACGCCGGCCAGGCCCTCGACGCTGTCGGCGCGCTCGATGGCCTCGGCGTGGCGCACCGTCGCGAGCTGGAAGCGGCCGGTGTGCTCGCCGAGTTCGTCGACCTCGGCCAGCATCGTCTGGATCATCTGCTTGAGCGCGCTGCGCGCCGCCTGGCGCTCGCCGCGCAGGCGCTGCTGCTGCTGCCGCGTCTCGGCCAGCACGGCCGAGGCGGCACGCACGCCGCGCATCGACACGCCCGCGTCATCCTCGTCGGCCGGCTCGTCGGCGGCGGCGAAGCCGAGGTGCGACTGCACGATCAGCGCCTGGCCGCGCACCCAGCTGTCGTCCTCGCTGAGCTCGCCCAGGCCGGCGGCGAGTTCGCGGCAGAGCTCGCTCAGGCCCTCGACGAGATGATGGCGGTGGGCGAACAGGCGGCGCGCGCGGTCGCACAGCGCGGCGACCGCGGTCACCGCCTCGGGCGTGACGCCGTCGCGGGCGATCGCCTCGGCCTGCTGCGCCAGTTCGGCGGCGAGCTCGGCGCCGCGCGGCGCGTCGGGCAGCAGTCCCGCGCGCACCGTGCCCTCGAGCTGCTCGACCAGCGGCGGCCAGTCGGGCGACGCGGCGGCAGCCGTCGCCACCGGCGCCGCGGCCTCCAGCGCCGGCATCTCGGCGCCGACCTCGGCCGCGTCGGCGACCTGGTCGCTCTCCCAGGCGCCCATCAGCGATTGCGCCCGCTGCAGCAGCCGCGCGGGGTCGCTGCGGCTGTTGTCGAAGACGCGCTTGATGCTGTCCTTGCGCCGCGCCTGCGTCCACTGGCGGCCGCCGCGTTCGAGGTTCTTCGCCAGCCGCTCGACCAGCGCCGCCCAGGCCGCGCCCTGGGCCTTGATTTCGGCCTTGGCCTCGGCAGACGGATCGGCCTTGGCCTCGGCGGCGGCGCTCGCGCCCGTGCCGGCCTCCTCGGCATAGGCCTTGGCATAGTTCTCGGGCGTCGGCTCCAGCTTGGCGAGCGCGAGGCGGCGCAAGGCCCCCTTGGCCAGCGCCGCGGGCGTCGGGGCGACGGATTCGGTCGCCACGGGTCAGCGGAACGAGGGTCGCACGACGACCGCTCGCGGCGCCTCGGCGGGCGCCTCGACGACCTCGCGCACGGGCCCGATCCAGGCCGCCTCGCGCGGCAGCACCGTCTCCTCGAGCCAGCGCTGCAGCGCGTCGGGCGGCAGCGCGCGGCTGAACAGGAAGCCCTGCATGACCTTGCAGCCCAGGCGCCGCAGCTGCTCCATCTGGCGCAGCGTCTCGACACCCTCGGCGACAACGCGCACGCCCAGCGTGCGCGCCAGGCCGATGATGGCGTTGACGACGGCGGCGCTGCTGGGCTTGATGCCGAGCTCGCGGATGAAGCTGATGTCGATCTTGAGCTCGGAGATGGGCATCGTCGTCAGGTAGGACAGGCTGGAATAACCGGTGCCGAAGTCGTCGATCGCGATCTCGACGCCGATCTCGTTGAGCCGGTGCAGCGAAGGCAGCACGCCTTCGAGCTCCTTCATCAGGCTGCGCTCGGTGATCTCGAGCTGGATCGCGCGCGGCCCGACGCCGGACTGGCCGGCGCATTGGTGGATATGTTCGATCAGGTCGGTGCGCTCGAACATCATCGGCGGCAGGTTGACGGCGATCGAGTCGTTGAAGTCGAAGGCCTCGCGCCACAGCCGCGCCTGGCGCGCCGCCTCGCGCAGCGCCCAGTTCGACAGCGGGACGATGAGCCCGGTCTCCTCGGCCAGCGGGATGAACTCCATCGGCGGCACCAGCGTGGCGCCGCGCTGCCAGCGCATCAGCGCCTCGACGCCGACCATCTTGCCGACCTGCACGTCGACCTTGGGCTGGTAGTGCAGCACCAGTTCGTCGCGCTCGATGGCCTTGTGCAGCGCCGTCTCGAGCTCGAGCTTGGCGCGGCCCTGGCCGGCGAGCATGGGGCTGAAGATCGCGTGCGCATCCTTGCCCCGCGCCTTCACCGAGTACATCGCGAAATCGGCGTTGCGCAGCAGGTCGACGACCGAGTTGCCGTCGCGCGGGAACAGCGCCACGCCGATGCTGGCGGTGACGAAGCATTCCTGGCCGCTGACGAAGATCGGCTCGCGCAGCGCGTCGAGCACGCGCTGCGCGACGCGCTCGGCATCGGCGTCGGACTCGACCTCGGGCAGCAGCGCGACGAACTCGTCGCCGCCGAGGCGGCCGACGGCCTCGAGCGCGCGGTGCGAGCGCGCGCCGGCAGTCTCGATCGCGCCTTCCATGACCTGGTCGCTGTGGCGCACGCAGGCGCGCAGCCGGCGTCCCACCTCGACGAGCAGTTCGTCGCCGGCGCCGTGGCCCAGCGTGTCGTTGATGATCTTGAAGCGGTCGAGGTCGATCAGCAGCAGCGCGCATTGGTGCTGCAGCCGCCGTGCCTGCTCGAGCGCGCGCTCGGCGCGCCAGATCAGCTGGCGGCGGTTCGGCAGCCCGGTGAGGGCGTCGAAGTTCGCCAGCTGCAGGATGCGGTCCTCGGCGACGCGGCGCTCGGTGACGTCCTGCAGGATGCCGGTGTAGCCGGCGCCATGGCCGAAGTCGTTGAACTCGGGCTCGGCCTCGACGTGGATGACGCGCTGGCGGCCGTCGAGCAGCACCAGCGGCACGTCGGTGGCCAGCACGGCCGCCTGGCGCAGCGTCTGGTGCAGCTGGCGCATGAAGGCGCGGCGGTCGTCGCGCGGCACCATGCGCAGCAGGCTGCGCAGGCTGGTCGGCTCGTTGGGGGCGATGCCGAAGACGCGCAGCGCCTCGGGCGACATGATCAGGCCGCCCTCGCCGCGCTCGTTGCGGCGCCAGTCGAAGCTGCCCATGCGCGCCAGGTCCTGGGCGCGCGCGAGCTTGCTCTTGCTGCGCTCGAGCTCGATGCGCGTGCGCGACGCGCGCAGCAGGTAATGCAGCCGGCCGGTGAGCAGGCTCCACTGCGTCGACTTGACGAAGAAATCGGTCGCCCCGGCCTCGTAGGCACGCGTGATCGAGGCGTCGTCCTCGAGCCCGGTGAGCATCAGCACCGGCGTGTTCTCGAGCCCCGGGAGCTTGCGCAGGCGGCGGCAGGTCTCGAAGCCGTCGAGCTCGGGCATCAGCGCGTCGAGCACGACGATGTCGGGCGTCCAGTCGCGCAGCAGTTCGAGCGCCCGCTCGCCGCCCGAGGCCTCGACCGTCTTGAAGCCGCGCTCGCTCAGCGCGAGCGAGGTCAACAGCACGTTGACCTCGTCGTCGTCGACGAGCAGCACCTCGGGCTGCGCGGTGTGGCCGGCGTCGGCGTAGGGTTGCGTGGATGTCATGGGCGTCTCAGGGACGCCAGCATAGCGTTAACCGAGGCCGCCGCGCCCCTTCCTTCGCGCAGCAATCGTGCGATCGCCACGCTCGCGTCGGCGGAGGAGCCGGCGGACGCGGCACGCAGCTCGCGCTCGACCTCGGCCGCGGCGCGCGACAGCGGCATCGCACCGATGCTCGCCGACGAGGACTTGAGCTGGTGCGCCAGCCGCGCCACGGTCTCGACGTCGCCGCGGGTGGCCTCGGCCTCGAGCAGCCCGAGGATGCGCAGCAGCGAATTCACGTAGGTCGTCATCACCCGCTCGAGCAGGCCGTGGCGGCCCTGCGGATCGAGTTCGCGCAGCTTGTCCAGCGCCGCGGGGTCGAGCGCCGCAGGGGTCGGGTCCGGAGCGCCGCTGTCGTTCATCGGTGATTGGCGAGGGGGGGAGGGGTCGGGACGTTCCTGGGCCGGAACTCTATTACGTTCAGGCGGCCGGAAGCCTGCCGCTGCACCCTGTTTCGGCGCCCGGCCTGCGAACTTGAATCGGCGCGCCCGAGCGCGCCGGCCTGCGCGTCCGTGCGGCTGCGTATGGATCCGTACGGGTCCGTAGAATGAGCCGACATGCAAGCACCCTGCCCGGGCGGCTGCCGCCGTCACGGGCTGGCAGGCGCTGCCGCCACGACCCTGCTTTCGGGCTGCGCCGCGACGGGCGACGGCGTCGCCGGCATCGGTGCGCTGTTGCTGGTGGCCGCCATCGCCTACGCGCTGGGCGCGCTGCGCGAACGTTGGGCGCGCCGGCGCGAGCTCCACACCGAGCGCTCGCGGGTGCGCGAGCTCGAACAGCTCGCCGCGGCCTGGCTGTGGCAGACCGACGCCGCGCAGCGCCTGCGCTCCTGGCGTGCACCGGATGGCCGCTTCGCCGCCAGTTGCCCGCTGTTCGAAGCCGGCGACGCCGCGCTGGTCGAGCGCTTGCGTGCGCGCAGTCCCTTCGACGGCTTGCGCATCGAACTGGCCGAGCCGCTGGCGGGTGCCCGCGTCTGGGAGCTCGCCGGCGTGCCGCGCTACGACGATGCCGGCCAGTACGCCGGCTGCAGCGGCCGCGCGCGGCCGCTCGACACCGCCGAGGCCGCCCAGGGCCGCGCCGACGCCGTCGTGCCCCTGCTGCAGGCGCAGGGCGCGCCGGCGCTGCTCGCGCTCGACAGGGGCCATGGTTGGCAAGTGCAAGGCCACAACGCGCCGGCGCAGGCGCTGTGCCCCGAACTGGACGCCGGCATGCCGCTGGATGCGGTGCTGGCGCTGCTGCCGCAGGGCCTGCGCGAGGCGGTCGCGCGGCTCGCGGCGCCGGGCGCCGAGGCCGCCTCCGCATCCGCCACCACGGAGGCCGACGGCTGGCGCGTCGTGCGCTTCGACAGCGGCGCCGCACGCGGCCTGCTGCTGCTGCCCGCGCGCGGCGCCGCCGCGGCGGGGACGAGCGCGGCGGACGAGAACGAGAGCTTCGGCTTCACCGTCTCGCACGACCTGCGCGCGCCGATCCGCGTCGTCGAGGGCTTCACGCGCATCCTCAAGGAGGACTACGGCAAGCAGCTCGACCGCGTCGGCAACGACCATCTCGACCGCGTGCTGAGCGCGGCGGCGCGCATGAACGGCATGATCGACGCGCTGATGACGCTGGCGCGGCTGAGCGCGCAGCCGCTGCAGCGCCAGCCGGTCAACCTGTCGCAGCTCGCCCATTACGTCGTCGACGACCTGCGGCGCGCCACACCCGAGCGCGAGGCGACCTTCGACATCGAAGGCGGACTGACGGCGCGCGGCGACCCGACGCTGCTGCGGCTGGTGCTCGAGAACCTGCTGGGCAATGCCTGGAAGTACAGCGCGCGCTGCGCCCACACCGAGATCTCGCTGCGCGCGCAGCCGCACGGCGCCGGCGTGGCCTATGTCGTGCGCGACAACGGCGCCGGCTTCGACATGCGCGCCGCCGACCGCCTGTTCGGGCTCTTCCAGCGCCTGCACAGCGCCAGCGAGTTCCCGGGGCACGGCGTCGGCCTGGCTTCGGTGCGGCGCATCGTCCACCGGCATGGCGGCTCGATCTGGGCCGAGTCCGAGCCGGGGCGCGGCGCGGCCTTCTTCTTCACGCTGGCGAGCTGAATCGAACGCGGCCCGGCCGCCCCTGTCTGCGCCAGGCTTTCAATCGGGCGCCAGGAACGCAGCGATCGCCTGCTGCGCGACGACGCTGCGCGGCAGGCTGCGATGCGTCTGGCCGTCGATCTCGACCAGCTGCGCCGCCGTGCCCAGGCGTTGCAGCAAGGCCAGGCTGTGGCGCCTGGGCACGCGACGGTCGCCGCGCGCCAGCAGTACCAGCGTCGGGCAGCGCACCTGCGGCGCCTGCGCCCGCGTATCGAAGCGGTGGCGCAGCAACGGCACGCCGGGCGCCAGCAGCGGGTTCGCCGCCGCGATGGCGCCCAGGCTGTCGAAGGGCGAGACGAGCACCAGGGCCTGCGCCGGCACGGCCGCCGCGAGGCGGATCGCCACCGCGGTGCCGAGGCTGCGGCCCATGATCGCGGCAGGCGCGTCGCCGATGCAGTGGTCGTGGATGCGCAGCGCATCGGCGCAGACCACGGCCTCGGTCGCGCGGCCGAGCGAGGCCCCGAAGCCGCGGTAATTGAAGGCCAGCACCGACCAGCCGTGCAGATAGCCGCTCATGTGCGGCGCCCAGGCGGCGTTCTCGCCGCGGCCACCGAAATACAGCAGCGTCGCGCGCGGCGCCAGGCCGTCCAGCGGCAGCGACCGCCAGCCTTCGAGCGTGACGCCGGGCGCGACGCGCAGCGTCAGCGGCTCGATGCGGAAGCCCCCCGCCGCCGGTCCCGGCGGCAGCCGGCGCACACGGACCGGTGGCTTGAAGATCAGGCGCCGCTGCGCCGCCGCGACGACACCGAGCCCGGCCGCCCAGGTGCCGATGCCGATGCCCAGCGCTTCGGTCCACATCGCGGGCATTCTAGGGACGCGGCGCAGCGCCTTGGCCTGGATCAAGCCGGCGCGATCTGACTCGAAATCGACACCGATCCGTCAAGCGCCCTTCATCTGGCGTCGTCACGCTTGCTTCACGCAATCGCGCAAAGGAGAGTGATCGATGGCTGAATTCATGAAGAAGGTCGAGCAACTGCGCTGGGACGACCACCGCTACTACCACCAATGCCGCATCAACCAGACGCTGCACCTGATCAGCGCGCTGAGCTTCCTCGCGGCGTACGCGATGCTCTTCGTCGACCCGGCCCAGGCCGGATTGATCGGCTGGCTCGTCGGCATGGTGACGCGCCAGTCGGGGCATATCTTCTTCGAGCCGCGCGGCTACGACCGCATCAACGGCGCGACCTACGAACACAAGGAAGCGATCAAGGCCGGCTACAACATGCGCCGCAAGGGCATCCTGATCACGGTCTGGCTCGCGCTGCCGCTGCTGCTGTACATCAGCCCGAGCCTGTTCGGACTCATCCAGCCGAGCAGCGACTGGCATCACTACGTGCACGATGTCGGCCTGATGTGGCTGGCGCTGGGCGTCGGCGGTCTGCTGTTCCGCACCTTCCAACTGTTCTTCCTGCGCGGGCCTGCCTGGGGCCTGGCCTGGGCGACGAAGATCATCACCGACCCGTTCAACAACGTCGTCGAGTACTGGAAGTCGCCGTTCATGCTGCTCCTCGGCCAGCGCTACGACCCGCTGGCCGACGAGGGCCACGGCGTCCGGGCCTGAAGCGGGCGGGTCGAGCCCTGCGCTCGGCTATCCTCGCGCCCCATGGGAGAAACCAAGGCCGACCTGCTCAACGAACTGCGCATCGGCGGCGCGGACCGCGACAGCATCGAGTCCACGGCGGCGCGCTGGCCCTGGATCGTCGCCGCGCTGGCGCTGCTGGCCTTGCTGGCCGCGGCCGCCGGCTGGTGGTACCTGGGTTCGCGCCCGCTGCCCGTGCGCACCGCCGCCGCGCTCGCCCCCGGCTCGGCAGCACCGGCGGCGCTGCTGCAGGCCACCGGCTACATCACGGCACGGCGCCAGGCCACCGTCTCGGCGCAGATGACGGGCACGCTGACCCAGGTGCTGATCGAGGAAGGCGACCAGGTGCGCCAGGGCCAGGTCATCGCGCGGCTCGAGGACACCGGGCTGCGCGCGGCGCTTGCCGTCGCGCAGGCCAATCTGCTGTCGTCGCAGGCCCAGGTGGCGCAGGCACAGGCCACGCTGGCGCAGGCGCAGGCCGATGCGCGGCGCCAGGACGAGCTGGCCGCCAGCGGCATGGCGACCAGGCAGGGCGCCGAGCAGGCGCGCACGGCCGTCGCCACGGCCGCGGCGACGCTCGACGCGCGCCGCCGCGAGGTCGATGCGGCGCGCGCCCAGGTCACGCAGTCGCAGGTCAATTTCGACTACACCGTCGTGCGCGCGCCGTTCTCCGGCGTCGTCACCGTGAAGGCGGCGCAGGTCGGCGAGATCATCTCGCCGCTGTCGGCCGGCGGCGGCTTCACGCGCACCGGCGTCGGCACCATCGTCGACATGGACTCGCTCGAGATCGACGTCGACGTCAGCGAGACCTATATCGGCCAGGTCAAGCCCGGCATGGCCGCCGAGGCCGTCCTCAGCGCCTACCCCGACTGGCGCATCCCCGCCCACGTGATAGCCATCGTGCCCTCGGCCGACCGCGGCAAGGCCACCGTCAAGGTGCGCGTCGGCCTGGGCCAGAAGGACGCGCGCATCGTGCCCGACATGGGCGTGCGCGTCTCGTTCCTCGCCGCCGCGGCGCCGGCCTCGAAGGAGCCACCCAAGGGTGTGCTGATCCCGCCCGAGGCCATCGCCACGCGCGGCGGCGCCAGCGTCGTCTTCGTCGTCGAGGACGGCCATGCGCGCCAGCGCGGCGTCACCCCGGGCAGCGACTACGGATCGATGAAGCTGATCCCCGCCGGTCTCAAGGCCGGCGACGCCGTCGTCCTGGCGCCGCCCGCCGCGCTGGCCGACGGCGCGGCGGTGACGACCGCGGCGCCCGACGCCCATTGATCCGCGGCCGCGCCGCGCCAGGAAGGGAACCGAGATGACCCGATTGATCGAGATCCGCGACCTCTCCAAGGTCTACGAGCGCGGCAAGCAGAAGGTCGAAGTCCTGCACCACATCGACCTCGATGTCGAGCAGGGCGAGTACCTGGCGCTGATGGGCCCCTCGGGCTCGGGCAAGACGACGCTGCTCAACCTCATCGGCGGGCTCGACCTGCCGAGCGCGGGCAGCATCAGCGTCGACGGCCAGCGCATCGACCAGCTCGGCGCCGGCGCGCTGGCGCGCTGGCGCGCCGCCAAGGTCGGCTTCGTGTTCCAGTTCTACAACCTGATGCCGATGCTCTCGGCGCAGCGCAACGTCGAGCTGCCGCTGCTGCTGACCAAGCTCTCGGCGGCCGAGCGCAGGAAGCGCGCGGCGATCGCGCTGCAGCTCGTCGGCCTCGCCGACCGCGCCAGCCACAAGCCGACCGAACTCTCGGGCGGCCAGCAGCAGCGCGTCTCGATCGCCCGCGCCATCGTCTCCGACCCGACGCTGCTGGTCTGCGACGAGCCCACCGGCGACCTCGACCGCCAGTCGGCCGAGGAGGTGCTGGGGCTGCTGCGGCTGCTCAACCGCGAGCATGGCAAGACGGTGCTGATGGTCACCCACGACCCCAAGGCCGCCGAATACGCGAACCAGATCCTGCACCTCGACAAGGGCACGCTCGTCGAGGCGACGGCGTCGGCGCCGGCATGAAGTACCTGCACCTGGTCTGGGCGGCGCTGTTCCGGCGCAAGACGCGCACGATCCTGACCCTGGTCTCGATCGTCGCCGCCTTCCTGCTCTTCGGCATGCTCGACGCGGTGCGGCACGCCTTCGACCAGGCCGGCCAGAGCGCCAACGGCGCGCAGCGGCTGCAGACCGGCTCCAAGCTCTCGTTCATCCAGACGCTGCCGCAGTCGCTGGACGCCCAGATCGCCGCCGTGCCCGGCGTCAAGGCGGTGACCTACGCGAACTGGTTCGGCGGCGCCTACCAGGATCCGAAGAACCAGGTCTTCAGCTTCGCCGTCGCGCCGAACTACCTCGATCTCTACCCCGAGATGATCGTCTCCGACGCCGAGCGCAAGGCCTTCGCCGAGACGCGCACCGGCGCCCTCGTCGGCGAGCGGCTGGCGCAGAAATACAAATGGAAGGTCGGCGACAAGGTGCCGCTGCAGTCGCTGATCTTCGCCGACCGCAGCGGCAGCAAGAACTGGTCGTTCGACATCGTCGGCATCATCCATTCGGGCGACAAGAAGGCCGGCGGCTTCTTCGACCAGCTGTTCCTGCTGCACTGGAAATACTTCGACGAGACGACGACCTACAACGGCGGCGATGTCGGCTGGTATGTCAGCCGCGTCGCCGACGTCAACCAGGCCGACCGCGTCGCGCGCGCGATCGACGCGCTGTCGGCGAATTCCGATCACGAGACGCGCACCCAGACCGAGCAGGCGGCGACGGCCTCGTGGATGAAGCAGGTCGCCGACATCGGGCTCATCGTCGGCTCGATCATGGGCGCGGTGTTCTTCACGCTGCTGCTGCTGTCGGGCAACACGATGATGCAGGCGGTGCGCGAGCGCACCAGCGAGCTCGCGGTGCTGAAGACGATCGGCTTCTCCAACCGCAGCGTGCTGGCGATGGTGCTGGCCGAATCGGTGCTGCTGCTGGTGCTCGGCGGCGTCATCGGCCTCGGGCTGGCGACGCTGCTGGTGCCGGTCGTCACCGCCGGCAGCGGCGGCATGCTGAACCTGCCGCCGGTCGCTGCCGGCAGCTGGGCGCTGGGCGCGGTGCTGATGATCGCGATCGGACTCGTCGTCGGCTGGCTGCCGGCCTGGAGCGCGATGCGGCTGAACATCGTCGATGCCCTGGCCGGGCGCTGAAGGAAATCCGATGCGCGTGCTGACGAATCTCGGATCTTTCCTGCTGCTGCTGGCGCTGCTGGCGGCCTGGATCTTCATGCCCTGGCCGGGCGCGGTGGCGCTGGCCGTGCTCGTCGTGGCCTGGCTGGCGCTGACGCGGCGCGGGCGCCAGACGGCGTCGGTGGCCCACGTGGGGGTCAGCACGCTGACGCAGCGCCTGGGCTCCTCGGCGGTGATCGTCGTCGGCATCGCCGGCGTCGTCGGCGTGCTCGTCGCGCTGCTGGCGATGGCCGAGGGCTACGGCCAGACGCTGCGCGGCACCGGCAACACCGACACCG
Source organism: Burkholderiales bacterium (assembly GCA_028868825.1). GTDB lineage: Bacteria > Pseudomonadota > Gammaproteobacteria > Burkholderiales > Burkholderiaceae_C > Rubrivivax. The sequence goes on from JAGWTU010000005.1 coordinate 13,397, forward strand.
CGATCGTGATGCGCGGCGCCTCGGCCTCCGAGGTCGCCTCGGTGCTCGGCCGCGACGCCCTGGTGCAGATCGAGCAGGCGCCGGGCATTGCGCGCGACGCCGCCGGCAAGCCGCTGGCGTCGGCCGAGACCGTCGTCGCCGTCAACCTGCCGGTGCGCCGCGGCGCCCCAGGCGACGAGGGCAGCGCGCAGTTGCGCGGCGTCGGCGAGATGGCCTGGGCGGTGCGGCCGCAGATGAAGATCGTCGAAGGCCGGCGCTTCCAGCCGGGGCTGCGCGAGCTCGTCGTCGGCCGCGGCGCGGTGCGCCAGTTCGCCGGCCTGGCGCCGGGCAGGACGGTGCGGCTGGGCAGCGAGACCTGGACGGTGGCCGGCGTCTTTGCCAGCGGCGACGCGCTCGAGTCCGAGCTCTGGGGCGACGCCGCCGTCGTCGCCGACACCTTCCGCCGCGGCGCCAGCCGCAACGCCGTGACGGTGCGCCTGACCGACCCGGCGGCCTTCGCGACGCTGAAGGCGGCGCTGGACACCAACCCGCAGCTGCAGGTCGACACGAGCACGACGGCCGACTACTACGCCCGCCAGTCCGAGGGCGTGACGAAGGTGCTGCGCATCATCGGCATCACGGTCGGCTCGATCATGGCCGTGGGCGCCGTGTTCGGCGCGCTGAACACGATGTTCGCCGCCGTCGCGGCGCGCGCACGCGAGATCGCGACGCTGCGCGCCATCGGCTTCGCCGGGCTGCCGGTGGTCGTCGCGGTGATGCTCGAGACGATGCTGCTGGCGCTGATCGGCGGCGCCATCGGCGGGCTCATCGCCTACCTCGTCTTCGACGGCTACGGCGCGTCGACGATGGCCAACACCGGCCAGCTCAGCTTCGATCTGCGGGTGACGCCGGCGCTGCTGTGGAACGGGCTCAAATGGGCGCTGGCGATCGGCTTCATCGGCGGCTTCTTCCCGGCCCTGCGCGCGGCGCGGCTGCCGGTGACGACGGCGTTGCGCGAGCTGTAGCGCCGCCCTGCCCCGCCTCGCCACGCCCGCCACGCCGGGGTGAACGTGTGCCGGAATCGGCGCCGTCAGGCCGCCGATTCCGGTTGACCGCCGCTCGCCGACCCGACTATCGTCGAGACGTGATCCCGTCCATTCGGCGTGTTGTTCTAGCTATACTTTTGTCTGTGTCGGCGGCCGGCGCGCCGGCCACCGGAGCGACCCGGGTGCTGGCGCTGATGTCCTACAACCCGCAGCTGCCCTGGACGCGGGCGGTGACGGACGGCCTGCTCGACGAGGCGGCGGCCCGGGGCACGGTCCAGCTCGACCTGCAGATGCTCGACCAGGCTCGCGCCGCGACGCCCGAGCTCGACGCCGCGCAGGCCCGGCTCATCGCCGAGCGCTACCGCCAGCTGCGCCCCGACGTGGTGATCTGCGAATCGCTGCCGGCCGAGCTCTTCTACCAGCGCCACCTGCGCGAGGCGCTGGCCGGCGTGCCGACGGTCCTGCTGCGCGAACAGGCCGATCCCGAGCTGGGACTGGGCGCCGCGGCCGAGGTGTCGGTTTCGACCAAGTTCTCCGAGACGCTCGACGTGGCGCTGGCGATCCACCGGCCGACCAAGGTCTACCTGATCGGCGACCGCGCCAACGCGGAATCGCAGGCCGACATCGCCAAGCTCGCGTCGATGCTGGCCGTGCACCCCTCGATCCGCGTCGAGCGGCTCGACGATCTGACGCTCGACCAGCTGGCGGCACGGCTGGGCCAGATCCCCGCGGGTGGCCATGCCATCGCGCTCTATGCGCTGATCTTCCACGACGACGAAGGCCGGCCGCTGGCGCCGGCGTCCGCGCTCGAGCGCATCGCGCGCGCGAGCCGGGTGCCGATCTACTCGTTCTGGGACACGATGATCGGCCGCGGTGCCGTCGGCGGCCTGGTCACGCAGGCGGGCGAGGTCGGTCATCAACTGCTGGGCGTCGCGCTGCAGGCCGCCGGCGGCCTCGGCCACGCGCAACCATCGCGGGCGCCGGCGACGACGGTGCTGGCCTTCGACGAACGCCAGCTGCAGCGCTGGGGCATCGCCGAGAGCGCCCTGCCCGCGGGCGCCCAGATCCGCTTCCACCAACCCTCGCTGTGGACCGATTACCGCCGCCAGCTGCTCGGCGGCGGCGCCCTGGTGCTGCTGCAGGCGCTGCTCATCGCCGTGCTGGTGACCAACATCCGCGGGCGCAGGCTGGCCATGCGCTCGCTGGCCGACGAACGCGAGAACCTCGAGCACCGCGTCGCCGAGCGCACGGCCGAGCTCACGCGCGCCGAACTGCGCTACCGCACGGTGGCCGACCACACCTACCACTGGGAGAGCTGGAACGGACCCGACGGGCAATGGCTGTACTGCTCGCCCTCGTGCGAGCGCATCACCGGGCACGCGGCGGCGGACTTCATGGCCGACCCGGATCTCTTCCTGCGCATCGTCCACGCCGATGACCGGGCGTCGGTGCGCGCCCATCTCGAAGCCACCGGCGTCGAGGACGGGCCCTTCGGCGAGACCCAGTTCCGCATCCTCCACGCCCAGGGCCGCGAGGTCTGGATCTCGCATTCCTGCCGGCCCGTCTACGACGAGGCCGGCGCCTTCGTCGGCCATCGCGCGTCGAACCGCGACGTCACGCAGCAGAAGGCGGCCGAGGCGCGACTGCTGACGAACAAGGCGGCACTGCGCCAGGCCAAGGAATACGCCGAGCTCGCGCTGCGCGCGAAATCGACCTTCCTGGCCAACATCAGCCACGAGCTGCGCACGCCGATGAACGGCATCATCGGCCTCACCGAGGTGCTGCGCGCGCGCGGCCCCGACGCGGCGACGGCACCGATGCTCGAGATGATCCGCAACTCGGCGCGGCGCCTGGCCGGTCTCGTCGAGGACGTGCTCGACCTCTCGGCGCTCGAATCGAACCGGCTGCAGCTCGAGCCGCGCCGCTTCCGGCTCGGCGAGATGCTCGATGCGGTGGCCGCGGTGGCCGCGCCCGAGGCCGCCGCCAAGGGGCTCAGCTACGCCACCCACGCCGACGCGGCGCTGCGCGAGCGCACTTTCGTCGGCGACGCGACGCGCCTCGAACAGGTGCTGCGCAACCTGACCGAGAACGCGATCAAGTTCAGCGACCAGGGCCGCATCGAGGCACGCGTGGCCATCGCCGTGCCCATGGTGGTGGCCGACGAGGCCGCGTCGCCACCGCTGCTGCGCTTCGAGGTCGAGGACCAGGGCATCGGCATCGCCGCCGAAGCCCAGCGCGGCCTCTTCGCGCCGTTCGCGCAGGTCGACGGCTCGTCGACGCGAAGGCACGGCGGCGCCGGCCTCGGGCTGGCGGTCTGCCGCCATCTCGTCGAACTCATGGGCGGTCGCATCGGTGTCGCCAGCGAGCTCGGCCGCGGGTCGACGTTCTGGTTCACGGTCCGGCTCGCCGACCCGGACTAGCGGCGCAGGGCCCGGGCGTAGTCGAAATAGCGGTAGGTGCGGCCGTCGACCGTGAGGTCCTTGACCGCGAGCTCGGCGCTGTAATGCCCGACGAGCGCCGCATCGGCGGTGGCGCCGCTGGGGTCGGTCGGCAGCTCGAAGCGCAGACCGCCGGCGTCGGCCTCGGGGCGCAGCACGTGCGCGACGACGCTGGGCGCCGAGCGGCTCGCCGGCGCCTCCAGCGCCTCGTCGAGGATGCGGCCGTCGGCCTGCGGCAGCGCCAGGCCGAGCACATGCGCCACCGTCGGCGCGAGGTCGACGTTGCCGCTCGGGTCCGTCACCGTCGTTGCGCGGCGGAACGAGGGGCCGGCGGCGATGAGCGTGTTGTGCACGTCGGTCGGTCCGAAGCTGCCGTGCATGCCGCGCTGGCCGGGGCCGAAGCTCTCGAACTCGATGCCCGGCATGCCCTGAATCACCGCCCGGTCGTCCCAGGCGTAGCTGACGACGACGTCGGGCTGGCCATGGTCGCGGCGCATGCCGTTCTCCAGCCGCACCTGGGCCAGCGGGAAGGTGCCGGGGATGGCGCCGTAGCGCGTGTCGACGAAGATCGCGCCGTATTCCTCGCGCTGCTGCAGGAAGGTGACGAGGCGGCGCACGAGCGCGTCGTCGTGGCCGGGCAGGTAGAAGTAGTCGGAGCCGCCGTTGGCGGCGATGACGATGCCGTCGTCGGGCAGGCCGCCCGGCGCCGGCACCTTGAAGCTCGCCACCGGCTGCGCCAGCGTCGCGCTCAACGCCTGGTAGCGCGTGCCGGCCTTGCCGCACAGCGCGCCGCTGGCGTCGACGCGCAGCGGCAGCGTCGGCCGCGCGGCGGCGTCCAGCCCCGACATCGGCGAGGCGGCGCAGCCGTTGCCGTCGTAGGCCTTGAAGCCGCGGTAGGTCAGCAGGTCGGCCGAGCGCACGTCGCCCGAGAACGAATAGCCGCCGACCGGGTCGACGGCGCCGATCCTCGCCGCCGTGCGGCCGCTCGCCGCGCCGTTGACGGCCGGGCCGTCGGGCGGCGTCTTCGAAGGCTCGATGGCGCGCAGCGGGTACAGCGCGAACGGCCCCGAGACGCTGCTGTGGCCATGGTCGGAGACGACGACGACGTTGGTCGACTCGGCCAGCCCCTGCTCGCGCAGCGCGGCCAGCAGCTCGCCCAGCCGTGCGTCCTGCGAGCGCAGGCCGGCGCGCGCGTTGGCGCTGCCCGGGCCGTAGCCATGCTGGTTGTTGTCGGGCGTGCGGAACCAGATCAGCGACAGCATCGGCTGCTTGCGCGGCAGGATGTAGCGCGTGTAGACCGAGAGCATGTAGCGGTTGGCGGCGTCCTCGCCGGCGCCCTGGCTGCGATCGGAGCCGTCGCGCGCGGGGATCGCGAGCTGGCCCGCGGGGTCGAAGGCGGTGGTGTCGAAGGTGACGTAGCCGGGTCGGTTCGTCGGGTTGCCGTTGTTTGCCGCCAGCGTCACCGCGTCGGCGCCCTCGTAGCCGTTGACGACGTTGGCCGGCAGGGCGATGCCGGCGGCCTGCAGTTCGACCGCCAGGCTGCGCGGCAGCACCATGTTCTCGTCGACGAACGAGCCGCCGCGGCTCAGGTCCTGCAGGAAGGCAGCGCCCGACTTGCCGACGGTCGCCGTGCTCATGCCGGCGGCGCGCGCGGCGGCGAACAGGTTCTGCACCATCAGCATCTCGTTGCCGTAGGTCTCGTTGAGCGTGGCGAGCACGCGCCAGTCCTCGGTGAACACCGGCGCGACGTAATCCTGCTTGCCGCCCGCAGCCGATTTGCCCACGGGGATCGTCTTGCCCTGCGGCGGCGTCCAGAAGGTGTTGCCGTAGAAGCCGCTGTGCTGCGGGAACGCGCCGGTGGCGAACGACGAGCCGTTCATCATCGTGAAGGTCGGAAAGGTCGCGTGGTTGTCGGCGAAGTTCACACCCTGGTCGCGCAGACGCGCGAGGTTGGGCGTCTCCTGCGCGTTGATCGAATCGGGCCGCAGCCCGTCCCAGACCATGATGATGGTGCGCGTCGGCGCCGGGGCCATCGATGGCGGCGCGGCGCAGGCCGCGACGAGGGCGGCAGCGATCAGGCTGGCGAGTGGGGCGAGATTCGACTTCATGAGGAGAAGGTTCCGTGGATCAGGGGTGCAACCGGCCATCGTCGCCGTTGTCGATGACGCGCCGGTGACAGCGGCCGTCGCCGCGAGCGTCGCAGCGATGCCACGAACGGGACCGAGAATCGGCGTCCGCCACCACGACGATCACGCCCGCCCCGCCGTCTGCCGATGAAGACCCCGTCCGTCCTGCTCCTCGTCGCCGGCGCCTGTGCGCTCGCACCGACCGCCCATGCGCAAAGCGCCTGGTCCGCCTATGGCCAGGGCACCCTGGTCGTCCAGGGCCATGCGGGCTTTGCCGCCGCCTACAGCGGGCCGCAGAGCCTGAGCGCGACGGCGCAGCGCAAGGAGACCACCGACCTCACGGTCTACGCCGGGCGCGGGCTCTGGCAAGGCGCCGAGTTCTGGATCGATGGTGAGATCGACCAGGGTTTCGGGCTCGACAACACGCTCGGCACGGCCGGATTCCCCAGCGGCGAGGCCTACAAGGTCGGCGCCGACCGGCCTTATCCGCGCCTGCCGCGCGCCTTCGCCCGCCAGGTGTTCGAGCTCGGCGGCGAGATGCAGGCCGTCGACGCGGCGCCGAACCAGTTGGCGGCGAAGCGCGCCGCCGACAACGTCACCGTGACGCTGGGCAAGTTCTCGGTCGTCGATGTCTTCGACAACAACGCCTACGCCCACGACCCGCGCGCCGACTTCCTCAACTGGGCCATCATCGACGCCGGCACCTTCGACTACGCCGCCGACGCCTGGGGCTACACGAACGGCGCCGCCGTCGAATGGAACCAGAGCCGCTGGACGCTGCGCGGCGGCCTGTTCCAGATGTCGCCGGTGCCGAACTCGAAGATCAGCGGCCTGCATGGGCGCGATCGCTCGGTCGTCGTCGAGGTCGAGGAGCGCCACGCCTGGCTGGACCATCCGGGCAAGGTCCGCCTGCTCGCCTGGAGCAACCGCGCCGGCATGGCGAGCTATGCCGACGCCCTTGCCTGGGGCCGCGCCCACGCTGCGGCGCCCGACCCGGCGCCCGTGCGGCGGCTGGCGACGAACTCGGGCTGGGCCGTCAACGTCGAGCAGGAGCTGGCGACCGGTGTGGGCTGGTTCGGCCGCGTTTCGGCCAACGGCGGCCGCAAGGAGGCCTACGAGTTCAGCGACATCAACCGCTCGGCGAGCACCGGCGTGTCGGTGGCCGGCTCGCCGTGGGGGCGCGGCGACGACCGTGTCGGTGTCGCGCTGGCGGTCGACGAACTCTCGGGCGACGCGCGCGCGTTCTTCGCCGCCGGCGGCCTCGGCATCTTGATCGGCGATGGGCGCCTGGACTACGGCCGCGAAAGCATCGCCGAGGCTTATTACGCGCTGGCGCTCGGTCACTGGGGCCAGCTCGGCCTCGATTTCCAGCGCATCGCCAACCCGGCCTACAACCGCGACCGCGGGCCGGTCTCGATCTGGGCGCTGCGGCTGCACGCCGCGTTCTGACGCAGACGCACGAGCGCCGTCAGCGCGGCATTGAAGGGCGTCGCGATGCCATGCCGCGCGCCAATGCGCACGACGGCGCCGTTGAGGTCGTCGATCTCGGTCGGCTTGGCGGCGGCGAGGTCCTGTGCCGTCGAACTGCGCTGCGTCGGCATCGCCACCGCGATGCGTTCGACGGCGGCGCGCAGGGCCTCGAATTCGAGCCCCTGCCCCTCGGCCCGCGCGACCGCGACCGCCTCGCGCAGCAGTGCGAGCTGCAGTTCACGCAAATCGGCGTCGGCGGCGATGGTCGCGTAGTCGGCTTGCGTCAAGGCCGAGATCGCGTTCCAGGCGCAATTCACGACCAGTTTGTGCCAGAGCTCGGCGAGCGGCTGATCGCTCAGGCGCACGGCGACGCCGGCAGTGGTCCACCGCGCGGCGATTGCTTCCAGGCGCGCCGGCGCGAGCCCCGGCGTCACGGCGCCGAGCACGAGCTCGCCGCCGCCGGCATGCCGCACGAGGCCCGGCGCCGGCAGCGACAGCGCCGCGTAGACGACGCCGGCGACGACGGCGCAGGGCAGATGGCGTGCCAGCCGCTGCGGGTTCTCGACGCCGTTCTGCAGGCTCAGCACGACCGCGTCGGCGCGCAGCAGCGGCGCGATCTCGCGCGCCAGCGCCTCGGTGGCGGCCGATTTGACGCAGCACAGGATCAGCTCGGCACCGCGCAACGCGCCGTAGCCGGTGTCGGCCTCGATGCCGGTGATGCGCAGGACGCCGGCCGCCGTCTGCAGCCGCAGCCCGTCGGCGCGGATCGCGTCGACATGCGCGGCGCGGCCGATCAACGTCACGCGAGCCCCCGCGCGGGCGAGCAGCGCGCCGAAATAGCTGCCGACGGCGCCGGCGCCGACGACGACGATCGATGGCGTTGAGGTCATGGTGCAGGACGCGAGTCTGCACCTTGGCGATCAAGCCGGCGAGCCCGTCCCGCGCAAATCGCGCATGTCGCAATACGGCTCGAACGGCGTGCCGTCGACGAGCTGCAGCCGGACGACGAAATGCTGGCCCGAGCCGTCCTCGAGCGAGAAAGTGCCGGCATTGCCGGGCTCGAGGTCGAGCGTGATGCGCATCGTGCGCAGGTAGTCGAACTGCGCCTGGCTGGCCCAGAACGGGGTGCCGTCGATATGACCGAGGATCATGTCCTCGGAGTTGAGCGCCATCTCGCCCGGCGCGAAGCACATCGGCATGCTGCCCTCGCAGCAGCCGTGGCTCTGGTAGACCAGGATCTCGCCGTGGCGCTGGCGCAGCGACGCCAGCAGGGCGCGCGCGGCATCGCTCGCCTGCACATGGGTGTCCATCGTCATGTCTCGCAACCAGAAAAAGAGCGGCGGCCGAGGCCGCCGCTGTCAAGCCGCCGCGTTCGCGCGGCAGCCCCGGTCGAATCGCCCGTTGATCAGAAGAAGCCCAGCTTGTTCGGGTCGTAGCTGACGAGCAGGTTCTTGGTCTGCTGGTAATGGTCGAGCATCGCCTTGTGGGTCTCGCGACCGATGCCCGATTCCTTGTAGCCGCCGAACGCCGCATGCGCCGGGTAGGCGTGGTAGCAGTTGGTCCACACGCGTCCGGCCTGGATGGCGCGGCCCATGCGATAGGCCTGGCTGCCGTCACGCGTCCAGACGCCGGCGCCCAGGCCGTAGGGCGTGTCGTTGGCGATCGCCAGCGCTTCGGCCTCGTCCTTGAACGTCGTCACCGCCAGCACCGGCCCGAAGATCTCCTCGCGGAAGATGCGCATGTTGTTGTGGCCCTTGAACAGCGTCGGCTGGATGTAGTAGCCGCCGGCCAGGTCGCCGCCCATCTGCGCGCGGCCGCCGCCGCACAGCACCTGCGCCCCTTCCTGCTTGCCCAGGTCGAGGTAGGTCATGATCTTGTCCATCTGCATGGCCGAGGCCTGCGCACCCATCATCGTGTCGGTGTCGAGCGGGCTGCCCTGCTTGATCGCGGCGACGCGCTTCAAGGCGCGGTCGATGAAGCGGTCGTAGATCGATTCCTGGATCAGCGCGCGGCTCGGGCAGGTGCAGACCTCGCCCTGGTTGAACGCGAACAGCACCAGGCCCTCGATCGCCTTGTCGAGGAAGGCGTCGTCCTGCGCCATCACGTTGTCGAAGAACACGTTGGGGCTCTTGCCGCCGAGTTCCAGCGTCGCCGGGATCAGGTTCGAAGCCGCGGCCTGGGCGATGACCTTGCCGGTGGCGGTCGAGCCGGTGAACGCGATCTTGTTGATGCGCTTGTTGTTGGCCAGCGGCATGCCGGCCTCGCGGCCGTAACCGTTGACGATGTTGAGCACGCCCGGGGGCAGCAGGTCGCCGATGATCTCCATCAGCACGAGGATGCTGACCGGCGTCGACTCGGCCGGCTTGAGCACGACGCAGTTGCCCGCGCCCAGCGCCGGCGCCAGCTTCCAGGCCGCCATCAGGATCGGGAAGTTCCAGGGGATGATCTGGCCGACGACGCCCAGCGGCTCGTGGAAGTGGTAGGCGATGGTGTTGCCGTCGATCTCCGACAGCGCGCCCTCCTGGGCCCGCACGCAGCCGGCGAAATAGCGGAAATGGTCGACGGTCAGCGGGATGTCGGCGTTCAGCGTCTCGCGGATGGGCTTGCCGTTGTCGACCGTCTCGGCGTAGGCCAGGGCCTCGAGGTTGGCCTCGATGCGGTCGGCGATCTTGAGCAGGATGTTCGAGCGCGTCGTCGGCGAGGTCGCGGCCCAGCCGGCCTTGGCCGCATGGGCGGCGTCGAGCGCGCGCTCGATGTCGGCGGCGCCCGAGCGCGCGACCTGGGTGTAGGGCTTGCCGTTGATCGGCGAGATGACGTCGAAGTACTGGCCCTCGACGGGCGGCACGAACTTGCCGCCGATGAAGTTGTCGTAGCGCGACTTGAAGGCGACTTTGGCACCGGCGGTGCCGGGAGCTGCGTAAACGGTCATGACGGTCTCCTGAATGAAACGAGTGGACAGGGGGTGGATCCACCCCTGGGCGGCCGGGCTGGATCGCCGCCGCTTGACCGCTTCAACCGCAATCGTCGTGCCAGCCTGCGGGGCCGTCGGCGCCGCTCGCGGGCCGGCAAAATGGGCTGAAATCGCCGGCGCGACGCGCTGTTCGATCGCGTGACACCAGGACTGCTGCTCCATCGCGAGACGCTGCAACAACAGTGACCTGCTCCACGCCTATGCATTCGAGGGTTGGCACCGATGAATGCCTTTGCATAGGCTGGCGGTCGATCGCGCTATGCTGGCGCACCGAAAGACAGCCGCCATGAACGCCGACGATACGAACGACGAATTGCCCGCGGTCGCCGCGATCCACAACGACGGCACCTGCGACGTCGATGCGCTGCTCGCCGAATTCGCCGCCAGCCAGCGCGCCGCCGGGCGGCGCGTGCGCGGGCTGCTGATGCGCCTGTGCAATGCCGAGGCCGGCTGCCGCGCCGAGATGATCCTCACCGACATCGACAAGGGCGACGAGTACCTCGTCTCGCAGCCCATGGGCAGCGGCTCGCAGTCCTGCGCCGCCGACCCGCAGGGCTTCGCGCGCGCGAGTAGCGTGCTGCGCGACGCGCTGGCCGCCGACACCGACCTCGTGATCTGCAACCGCTACGGCTCGCTCGAGGCCGAGGGCGGTGGCTTCGCCGACGAGCTGCTGGCACTGATGGCCCAGGGCGTGCCGGTGCTGACGGCCGTCTCGACGCGCCATCTCGAGGCCTGGAACCGCTTCGTCGGCAGCGCGCCGCTGCTGCCGCCGAGGCCGCAGGCCTGGGGTGACTGGCTCGACGCGGTGTGCCGCGCCCGCGGCTGACCTCGCGACCTGGGATCACCGAATCCCTTGCGTCAGCAGGGGTCAATCAGACGCGCGATTCACGGCTCTCGATGCCTCGCGATAAACCCCTGCGCATCCGGTACTGGTCCGCCGGCCGATCAGGAACAGGCATCATGCGCGCGGCGCCGCGGTCGTCACGATCGCGCGCGTCGCCGCAGTCGGCATGCGGGTGGTCCGGGATGGGCAGCAGGAGACAGGATGAGCCGGATTTATCTGGTCGATGATCACGTGATGATGCGCGACGGCGTGGCGGCACTGTTGGGCGCGGCAGGCCACGAGGTCGCGGGCGAGACCGCCGACCCGACGGTGGCGCTGGCCGAGATCCAGCGCCTGCGCCCCGCGCTGGCGCTGCTCGACCTCAACCTGGGACCGCGCTCGGGCTTCGAGCTGCTGGCCGAGCTGCACAAGCGCCAGCTCGAGGTGCGCGCGATCGTGCTGTCGATGTCGACTCAACCGCGCGACGTGGCCGAGGCCCTGCGCTTGGGCGCCGCCGGCTATCTGCTCAAGGGGGCGCCGTCGGCCGAGCTGCTGCAGGCCATCGAGACCGTGCTCGCGGGCCGGCGCTACCTCAGCGTCGAGGTCGCCGAACTCGCGGTCCAGGGCCTCACGGCGGTCGACGAACAGGTGGCGCTGAAGTCGCTGTCGCCGCGCGAGCGCCAGATGGCCTCGCTGGTCGTGCGCGGACATTCCAGCGCCGAGATCGGCGCGCTGCTGCACCTGTCGCCCAAGACGGTGGACTCGTACCGCAGCCGGCTGATGTCCAAGCTCGGCGTCGCCGACGTGCCGGCCCTGGTGCGCTTCGCGATCCGCGCCGGCATCATCCGTGCAGATGAAAAGTAAGGTGACCGCACCCGCGGCGTCGAGGATTCCCCGCAGACCCGCTGCACAGCGCCCTCTAGAGTGACTCGGGTCGGGCGTCCGGCCCCCAGGACGCCGTCAGGGAGCCCCTCCATGCCAGCGCCGCCGGAACGCACCGAAGTCACCGCAGCCCCGCCGCGGATCGCCATCGTCGACGACGACGCTTTCCAGCGCGAAGTCATGCGCCAGCTGCTGTTCAACCTCGGCCACGACGCGGTCGAGGACTGGCCGTCGGGGGCGTTCGCGTTGCAGCGGCTGGCGCAGATCGACAGCGCCCGCATGCTGCTCATCATCGACCTCGAGATGCCCGGCATGGACGGCGTCGAGCTGATGCGCGGCCTCGCCCAGCGGCGCTACGCCGGCGCGATCGCGCTCATCAGCGTCGTCGGCGGCCGCGTGCTCGAAAGCGCCGTGCGGCTGGCCCGCGAGCATGGCTTCAACGTCGTCGGCCATGCCCGCAAGCCGGCCTCGCTGCCGATGCTGCGCGCCGTCGTCCAGGCCTGGAGCGAAAGCGCGACCGCGGCGCCGCAGCGACCGCGCCGCAGCTACGGCGTGGCCGAACTGCGGCGCGCGCTCGTGCAGGACGAGCTGATCCTCGAATACCAGCCGCAGGTGGCCTTGTCCGACGGGCGTTTCGCCGCCGTCGAGGCCCTGGTGCGCTGGCAGCATCCTTTCGACGGCGTCGTCGGTCCGGGGGATTTCGTCGAGGACATCGAGGCCCATGGCCTGATCGACGAACTCACCGACCGCGTGCTCGCGCTGGCGCTGGCCCAGGCCGCGTGCTGGCGCGAGCAGGTGGGCCTGACGCCGCGCATCGCGGTGAACATGTCGATGGACAACCTGTACCGGCTCGACTTCCCCGACCGCCTGCGCGCCGCGCTGGCGGCACACCGGCTGGGGCCGGCGACGCTGCTGCTCGAACTCACCGAGTCGCGCCTGATGTCGCACCGGGCCGCCTCGATGGACATCCTGACGCGGCTGCGCCTGCACCATGTCCAGCTCGCGATCGACGATTTCGGCACCGGGCACTCGTCGCTCGCCCAGTTGCGCGACCTGCCCTTCGACGAGCTCAAGATCGACCGCAGCTTCGTCCACGGCAGCACGCACAGCACGACGCAGCGCGCCATCGTCGCCGCCAGCATCGAGATGGCGCATCTGCTGGGCATGCGCACGGTCGCCGAGGGCGTCGAGGACGAGGCCGACTGGCTGGCCGTGCGCGCCGCGGGTTGCGATGTCGCGCAGGGCTGGTTCATTGCGCGACCGATGAGCGGCGCCGCCCTGCCCGCCTGGTGCGCGGAGCGCGAGCAATGGCTGCGCGACGCCGACCCCTATGTCGTCGATTTCGACGAATTTGCGGGGAGTTCTGGATCGACGCCGCAGGGAGTTCCTATTCACTAGTGCGCGCCGGGGATGGTCCCCCATACCCAGGTCCGAACCACGGTAACGTGGCCGCTAGGAAACGTCGCTCACCCATCCCGGTCGAGTCGACCTCACGACCCTACCGACCCATGAGCCTCGAAGCCGCGTCACCGGCCGCGTCACCGGCTGCGCCATCGCCGCGTCCCGGCCTGCGCGCGGTGCTCTGGCGCCTGATCGGCTGGTCGATGGCGCCGCTGCTGATCCTGGCCGCGCTGCTGGCGCTGGCCGACCTGCGCCACGATTTCGATGCCAACGATGTCGCGGCCCTGCGCCAGGGCGAGCAATCCGCTCTCGTCATCGACAACGGGCTGGCGCCGGCGATGCAGTCGCTGCGCGTGATCGCCGCATCGCCCTGGCTCGACGACCCGGCGCGCTGGGCCGATCTGCACCGGCAACTGCAGGCCTTCGAGCGCGCCTTCGGCAGCGCGGTCGTGCTGGGCGACGGCGAGGGCCGCATGCTGCTGCACAGTGCCCACCCCTACGGCGAGCCGTTGCCGGCCCTGCCGCGGCCGCCCGGCGCCGCCGCGGCGCCGGCGGCGATCGGCAGCGGCCGCCCGGCGGTCGGCGACGGCTTCGTCGGCCCGCTGTCGCATCGCCTGCAGTTCGCGATCGCCGTGCCGGTCGTGCGCAGCGGTCGACCGACCCTGGTGCTGCTGACGGTGATCGACGCCGCGCGCATCCAGCAGATCGTCGACCGCCTGCGACTCGACGCCGGCACCACGGTGGTCGTGCGCGACAGCCGCGGCACCGTGCTCGCGCGGCGCGGCGCCCGCGGCGCCGCCGATGGCGCCGAACCGGGCCGTCGCCTGGCGCTGCCGAGCGCCCCCTGGACCGTCGAGCTGCAGTTCCCGCGCTCGGCCACCGTCGACCCGCTCGTGCGCACCGCGCTGGCGCTGATCGCGCTGATCGTCGCCGCCACGCTGGCCGGCCTGCTGATGGGCAGCCGCGTCAGCCGCCGGCTGGCGCGCGACGCGGCCCTGCTGGCCGAGCCGGCGGCCGGCGGCGAACCCGGGATCGCCGAGTTTGCCGCATTGCGTCGGCGCATCGACGCCGGCGCACGGGAACGCGAAGCGGCGCTGCAGGCGCTGGGCGAGCGCGAGGCGACCTTCAGGACGCTGTTCGACGGCCTGCCCGACGCCGTCGTCTACACCGACGCCGAGCGCCGCGTGCGGCTCGTCAATCCGATGTTCAGCACCACCTTCGGCTACGCCGCCGCCGAGATCGTCGGCCGCACGACCGAAGCGATGTACGCCGATGCCGGCGACCACGCCAGCATCGGCCGCGAGCACGAAGCCGCCGCCGCCGGCACGCCGCCGCGGACCTACGAGCTGTGCTACCGGCGCAAGGACGGCGTGCTGTTCTGGGGCGAATCGCGCGTGCTGACCATCCACGGCAGCGGCGGCGAGGTGATCGGTCGGCTCTCGGTGCACCGCGACGTCAGCCTGCGCCGCCAGGACCGCGAGCGCCTCGCGCGTTCGCAGGCCCAGCTCCACAGCTTCATCCGCCAGGCGCCGAGCTGCATGGCGATCTTCGACCGCCGCATGAACTACCTCGCGGTGAGCCAGCGCTGGGTCACCCAGCACGGGCATGGCGCGGACGAACTCGTCGGCCGCCATCATTACGAACTCCTGCCCGACCAGCCCCCGCGCTGGCGCGAGATCCACCGGCGCGCACTCGCCGGCGAGACGGTGACGGCGGACGCCGACCATTGGCTGCGCGACGACGGCCGCGAGGAATGGCACCGCTGGGCCGTCGTGCCCTGGACCGACGCGGCCGGTGCGATCGGCGGCATCATCGTCGCGACCGAGGACATCAGCGAGCGCATGCGCGCCGAGCGGGCGCTGCACGACGCCCACGAGCGCTTCGCCGGCGTGTTCGAGCACAGCCCGGTCGCCATCGCGATCGGACAGGCCGCGGACGCCCGCTTCATCGAGCTCAATCCGGCCTGGGAGGCGTTGCTCGGCCACCGCCGCGACGAGGCGATCGGACGCACCGGCGCCGAGCTCGGCATCTGGGTCGACCCGCAGGCCCGCGCAACGATGCTCGAAGCGGTGCGCGGTGGCCGAGCGCCGCCGACGCTGGAGACGCAGTTCCGGCGCCAGGACGGCCGCATCGTCGACGTCGAGCATTCGGCCTGCCCGATCGAGATCGGCGGCGTCGCGCACATGATCGCGATGGCCAGCGACATCACGCCGCGCAAGCAGGCGCAGCGCGAACTCGCGGACCAGCGGCAGCAGCTGGCGACGCTCGTCGAGCAGCGCACGGCCGAGCTCGAGGAGGCCTACCGCTCGCTCGAGGAGAGCGCGCGCTTCAACCGCGCCCTCATCGACAACCTGCCGGTGCGCGTGAGCTACTGGGACGACGGGCTGCGGCTGCGCTACGCCAACCGGACCTTCCTCGACTGGGTCGGCGCGCCGGCCTGGGCGCTGCTCGGGCGCGGCCTGGCCGAGACGCTCGACGCCGAGCAGGCGCGCGTGTGCGAACCGCAGGCCCGCGCCGGCCTCGCGGGCGAGCGCCGGACCTTCGAGTACGCGAGCCGGCGCGACGACCGGCCCTACGTGCACCAGCTCGTCGTCGTGCCCGACCTGCGCGACGACGCGCCGCCGCACGGCATCTTCGTGATGGCCTTCGACATCACGGCGCTCAAGCAGGCCGATTCCGAGTTGCGGCGCACCAACGCCGAGCTCATCGCCGCGCGCGACCAGGCCGACGCGGCGAACCGCTCCAAGAGCGCCTTCCTGGCCAATATGAGCCACGAGATCCGCACGCCGATGAACGCCGTCATCGGCCTGACCTACCTGCTCGAGCGCGACAGCCGCGACGCGCTGCAGCGCGCGCGCCTGGCGAAGATCGACGGCGCGGCCAAGCACCTGCTGCACGTCATCAACGACATCCTCGACCTGTCGAAGATCGACGCCGGCAAGCTCGCGCTCGAGCAGATCGAGTTCGCGCGCGACGAGCTGCTGGGATCGGTGTTCGAGATGGTCGCCCAAGCCGCCGGCGACAAGGGCATCGAGCTGGTCCTCGACGCCGACGAGATGCCCGAACGGCTGGTCGGCGACCGCAAGCACCTGGCGCAGGCGCTGATCAACCTGCTGGCCAACGCGGTCAAGTTCACCGATCGCGGCTGGGTGCGCCTGCGTGCCGAACGGCTCGCCGAGCAAGGCGCTCGCTCGCTGCTGCGCTTCGAGGTCCGCGACACCGGCATCGGCATCCCGGCGGACCGCCGTGCGGCGCTGTTCAACGATTTCGAGCAGGTCGATGTCTCGACGACGCGGCGCCATGGCGGCACCGGACTGGGCCTGGCCCTGACGCGCCGGCTGGCCGAGCTGATGGGCGGCGAGGTCGGTGTCGAGAGCGAACCCGGCCAGGGCAGCGCGTTCTGGTTCACGGCCTGGCTGCAACAAGCCGGGCCGGCGCCGTCGCGGACCGATCCGGCGTCGCTGCGCGGGCTGCGCGCGCTGCTCGTCGACGACCTCGCCGAGGCGCGGCTCGTCATCGGCGCCCAGCTCGAGCGGCTGGGGCTCGAGGTCGAGGCGCTGAGCGACGGCGCCCAGACGCTGGCGCGCGTGGAGGCGGCCAGCGCCGCCGGCCGCCACTACGACCTGATGCTGATCGACTGGCGCATGGACGCGATGGACGGCCTCGAGACGCTGCGCGCGCTGCGCCGGCTGCTCGGCGACGGCATGCCGCCGGCGATCCTCGTCACCGCCCATGGCGAGGACTCGCTGGGCGAGCAGGCGCGCGCCGCCGGCTTCGACGCCGTGCTCGCCAAGCCGCCCACGGCCTCGTCGCTGCACGACGCGCTCGTCCAGGCGCTGCGCCGCGGCAGCGACGCGCCGCCGCCGGGGCCACGGCCGGTCGGCGAGGCCGAGGCCGCGCTGCGCGGCCAACACGCCGGCCGCCGCGTCCTGCTGGCCGAGGACAACCCGGTGAACCAGGAGGTGGCGCTGGCGCTGCTGACGAATGTCGGCCTCACCGTCGAGGTGGCGGAAGACGGCCGCACCGCAGTCGAGCTGGCCCGCACGCGCGAATACGACCTCGTGCTGATGGACATGCAGATGCCCGAGATCGACGGCATCGCCGCGACGCGCGAGATCCGCCGCAGCCTCGGCCAGGCGCTGCCGATCATCGCGATGACCGCGAACGCCTACGCCGAGGACCGCGAGAGCTGTCTCGCGGCGGGGATGAACGACCATGTCGCCAAGCCGGTCGACCCGCCGGCGTTCTATGCGCTGCTGCTGCGCTGGCTGCCGCCGCACGGCGGTGCCGGCGCGGCGGCGCCGCAGCCCGCCGACGACAGCGCCGCCTCGCAGCTGCACGAGCGGCTGGCGGGCATCGCCGATCTCGACGTCGCGCAGGTGATGCATTTCGTCGGCGGCCGCGGCGAGACGCTCGAGATCGTGCTGCGCAGCTTCGTCAGGAACTACGGCGGCGGCGCGCCGGTGCTGCTCGAGCCGCCCTGCGCCGAGAACCTGGACGCCTGGCGCGGGGTCTGCCACTCGACGCGCGGCGCCTGTGCCGTCGTCGGCGCCCCCGAGCTCGCACGCGAGCTCGGGGAGATCGAGAGCGGCGTCGACGCCGGCGCCGCGGCCGTGCATTGGGCCGCGCGCGGGCGCGCGCTGCATGCGCGCTTCCTCGCCCTCGTCCAGCGCGTCGCGCAGGCGCTGGCCGCCGGCCCGCATTGAGCGCCCCGGCGGGATAGCGGGCAGCGGGATTCCGGGACTGCGCGATAATCGATAGCTCTCTAATGATTAGATCGCTATCACCATGGCCTCGACCCCGATCGAGGAGCGCTTCAGCGCGGCGCTCCATCACAGCGCCCGCGCTTGGCGCCTGGCGGTCGACCGCCGGCTCAAGGACCTCGGGCTGAGCCAGGCCGGCTGGATGACGATCGCCGTCGTCGCCAAGGCGCCGCGATCGCAGACCGAGATCGCCCGCCATGTCGGCGTCGAAGGCGCGACGATGGTCGCGATGCTCGACCGGCTCGCCAAGGCCGGGCTGATCACGCGAGCGCCCTCGCCCACCGACCGCCGCGTCAAGCTCGTCGAACTCACGGACGCCGGCCGGCTGCTGTACGCGCAGGTGCGCCGCGAGGCCGACGCCGTGCGCCACCGGCTGCTCGCCGGCATCGACGCGGCCAGCCTCGAGGACGCGGCGCGGCTGCTCGAGCAACTGCACGCGGCGGCGGAGGCCATCGAATGAGCCCCACCGCGGCGGCGGTGCCGCACCGCGGCATGATCACCCTGTCGATCATGCTGGCGACCATCATGCAGGCGCTGGACACGACGATCGCCAACGTCGCGCTGCCGCACATGCAGGGCAGCCTGCAGGCGGCGCAGGACCAGATCACCTGGGTGCTGACCTCGTACATCGTCGCCGCGGCCATCGCCACGCCGCTGTCGGGCTGGCTGTGCGGCCGCTTCGGCCGGCGCCGCGTGTTCATGGGCGCGGTGATCGGCTTCACCGTCGCCTCGGCGCTGTGCGGCCTGGCCGACAGCCTGTGGCAGATCGTCGCCGCGCGGCTGCTGCAGGGCGTCTTCGGCGCCGCGCTGGTGCCGCTGTCGCAGGCCGTGCTGCTCGACATCAACCCGAAGGAGAAGGTCGGCCAGGCGATGGCGATCTGGGGCGCCGGCATCATGGTCGGGCCCATCCTCGGGCCCATGCTCGGCGGCTGGCTGACCGAGAACGCGAGCTGGCGCTGGGTCTTCCTGATCAACCTGCCGGTGGGGCTGATGGCGCTGTACGGCATGGCGCGCTGGCTGCCCGAGAGCCGGCCCGAGGGGCAGAAGCTCGACCTCTTCGGCTTCGCCACGCTGAGCCTCGCGGTGGGACTGCTGCAGATGTTCCTCGACCGCGGCGACCTGCTCGACTGGTTCGACGCGCCCGAGATCCGCCTCGAGGCCGCCGGCTGCGTCGTCGCGACGCTGTTCTTCGTCGCCCACACGGCGACGGTGCGCGGCGACTGCTTCCTCAACCGCGCGCTGCTGCGCGACCGCAACTTCGTCACCTGCGTGTTGTTCGGCTTCGTCGTCGGCATGATCATCTACGCGACGATGGCGCTGCTGCCGCAACTGCTGCAGGGCCAGCTCGGCTACCCCGTCGTCTACACCGGCGAGGTGATGGCGCCGCGCGGCGTCGGCACGATGCTGGCGATGTTCGTCGTCGGCCGACTCGTGCAGCGCGTCGACCTGCGCGCGCTGATGGCCTTCGGTTTCGGGCTCACGGCGCTGTCGCTGTACCAGATGGCGACGATCACGCCGCAGATGGACAGCCATATCGTGATCCTCTCGGGCTTCATCCAGGGCGTGGGCATGGGGTTCACCTTCGTGCCGCTGAGCACGGCCGCCTTCGCGACGCTGGACCCGGCGCTGCGCCACGACGGCACGCCGATCTACAGCCTGGTGCGCAACATCGGCAGCAGCGTCGGCATCTCGATCGTGCAGTCGCTGCACACGCAGCGCCTGGCCAGCGCCCATGCCGACCTCGCGGCTGCCGCGCACACGGGCGCGCTCGCGGGCGGCGCCTGGGACCTCGGCCAGGCCGGCGGCGTCGCGGCGCTGAACGCCGAAGTGACGCGGCAGGCGTCGCTGCTCGCCTATATTGCCGACTTCCGCGTCATGTTCATCGTCACGCTGCTGTCGATGCCGCTGCTGCTGCTGATCCGGCGCCCGCGGCGGCCCGGCGACCCCGAGGACAGCATCGCCTTCGTCGACTGAGATCCCCGCGCCCCGTGAACCGGCCCCTCAAGCGACCGCCCGCCGGTCGCGACATCCACGAAGCGCACCGCGCGTCGACGCCGCTCGAGCTGCTGTTCGACCTGTGTTTCGCGATCGGCATCAGCGTCGCGGCGTCGAACTTCGCCCACGCGGCGGCGCAGGGGCGCATCGGCCACGCGCTGTTCGGCTTCGGCTTCTCGTTCTTCGCCGTCTGGTGGGCCTGGATGAACTTCACCTGGTACGCCTCGGCCTACGACAACGACGACGGCATCCACCGCCTGCTGACGCTGACGCAGATCCTCGGCGCGCTGATCATGGCCACCGGCATCCCCGACATCTACGCCGAGACGCCGCGCAACGGCACCGTCGTCGTCGGCTACGCGACGATGCGCGTGGCGCTGGTCGCGATGTGGCTGCGCGCCGCGCGCGGCGACCCGGCGCGGCGCCGCACCTGCCTGCGCTACGCGACGACGATCGCGCTGCTGCAGTTGGCCTGGATCGCCGGGGCGCTGTTCGTACCCGCCGCCGACTTGCTGCTGTACTACCCGGTGCTCCTCGTCGCCGAACTCGCGGTGCCGGTGTGGGCCGAGCGTGCCGGCCAGACGCCCTGGCACCCGCACCACATCGCCGACCGTTATGCGGCCTTCGCGATCATCGTGCTCGGCGAGGGCCTCGTGGGCACGGTCGCGGCGATCCAGTCGGTGCAGGCCACCGAAGGCTGGTCGTTCGATCTCGCGCTGGTCGGCGGCGTCGGCACCGCGCTCACTTTCTGCCTGTGGTGGATCTACTTCATCATCCCGCACGGCGCGGCGCTGGCGGCGCGGCGCGCCGTCGCGCTGCGCTGGGGCTATGGCAGCGCCTTCGTGTTCGCCTCGCTGGCCGCGATGGGCTCGGGCCTGCACGTGGCCGCCGACGCCATCGGCCACCCGCACGCGCATGCGGCGCCGCTGGTGCTGGCGTTGATCGCGCTGCCCATCCTCGTCTTCGAACTCGTCTGCGTCGCCGTCTACGCCGCGCTCGCGGCCTTCGACGGTGCGCATCTCGCGCTGGCGCTGTTCAACGCGTTGCAGTTCGCTGCCGTCATCGCCGCGGCCGCCGCCGGCGCGCCCTTCGTCGCCTGCCTCGCGCTGCTGCTGGCGGGGCCGCTGGCGATCATCGCGTTCGACATCCGCGTCGGCGCCCGGCGCCGCGCCCGCGCGCTGCAGGCGCTGGCCGCCGACGCGAGCGGCCACCCCGCGTCCTAGACGGGCGGCGAATCCGCACGGCGACGGCCGCCGCCCTGCGCGCCCTGCTCGTCCTCGATCCAGGCCGCCAGCCCCTGCAGATCGGCGTTGCGACAGAGCCCGATCGTCTGCTCGGCGAAATCCTGCCAGTCCGGCTCGCGCGCGGCCAACGCCTGCGCCCATTGCTCGATGCGACCGACGAGGCCGAGTTCGAGCAGTCCGGCGGCCGTCGCGAGCTCGGCGGCATCGGGTCGCGACAGGCGAGCGGGCGTCGCCGGCGGTGGCACCGGCTTGGCGCGCGACGGGCCCAGCCGCCGCGCGAGGAAACGCTCGACGGCGTCGAAATCGATCGGCTTGCCGAAACAGGCGTCGAAGGCCAGTCCCGGCGCCAGCCCCGGCGGCGGCTGCGGGCTCGACGCCGAGACCAGCGCCACCGGCAGCGCCGCCAGCGCCGGGTCGGCGCGCAACCGCTCGAGCAGGCCCCAGCCGTCGACGCCGGGCATGAACTGGTCGACGAGCAGCGCGTCGGGCCGCTCGACCCGGCATTGCTCGAGCGCGGCCTGGCCCTCCTCGGCCTCGACGACGCGGTAGCCCCAGTCCTCGCAGAGGTCGCGCAGGAACGCGCGGTTGGCGGCGATGTCGTCGACGACCAGCAGCGTCGCCGGCGCCGCCGGCGACGCCGGCGGTGCGCCGATATCCGCGTCGCTCTCGCGCGGCGGCGGCCCTTCGTCGACGACCGGCAGTTCGAGCGCGAACGAGAAGCGGCTGCCGCGCCCCGGCACGCTGGCGACGTCGAGGCGGCCGCCCATCGCCTCGACCCAATGGCGCGCGATCGCCAGCCCGAGCCCGAGCCCGGCGGTGCCGGCGGCCGAGCTGCCGCGCTGGAAGGCTTCGAAGATGCGGCCCAGCTCGCCGGCTTCGATGCCGCTGCCGGTGTCCTCGACGCCGAAGGCGATGCGGCAGCGCGCAGGCGCCGCCGGCGCCGGCAGCGGCGCAACGACGAGGTCGACGCGGCCGGCGCGCGTGTACTTGCAGGCGTTGGCCAGCAGGTTCTGCAGGACCTGCAGCAGCCGCTGCGCGTCGACGCGGACATGGTCGGGCAGTCCGCCGTCGACGTGGACCTCGAGCGTGTTGCCCGTGGCGCGCGCCATCACGCGGCCGGCGGCCTCGACCTCGGCGACTAATTCGCGCAGGCTCACCGGCGCCGGCATCAGCTTGGCCTCGCGGCTGTCGACGCTGAATTCGAGCAGGTCGTTGATCAGCCGCTCGAGCTGCACGCCGCTGCGCTCGGCGATCTCGAGCTGGCGCAGCTGGGCACCGCTGCCGCGCCGGCGCAGCAGCCGCAGATAGCCCAGCAGCGTGTGCACGGGCGTGCGCAGCTCGTGGTTGACGAGCGAGAGGAAGTTGGTCTTCGCGCGGTTGGCGTCCTCGGCTTCGCGCCGGCGCTCGGCCAGGGCCGCGTTGACGCGCTCGAGGGCGAGCTGGCCGCGCTTGCGCGCGCTGGTGTCGATGGCGATGGCGAGAAACTGCTCCTGCGGGTCCGGCCCCGGCAGCATCGCCAGCGCCAGGTCGACGGTGCAGCGGGTGCCGTCGCGGCGGCGGTACTCCTTCTCGTAGGGCATGCACGAGCCCGATGCACGCGCCTGCGCCAGCGCGCGTGCATCGGCCTCGCGGTACTCGGGTGCGGTGAATTCGGTCCAGCGCAGCTTCCCGCTTTCGAAATCCGCGCGCGTGCAGCCCAGCAGCGCGAGGTAGTGGTCGTTGGCGTAGCTGAGCCGGCCATCGGCGCTGCCGACCGCGATGCCGACGATGTTCGCCGCGCTCAGGCGCTCGAAGCGTTCATGCGCCAGCGCGACGGCAGCCTCGGCGCGCTTGCGGTCGGAAATGTCATCGAAGATCAGCGCCACCTCGTCGGCGCCGGTCCGGCAGGCCGAGATCACGAGCCACTGGGCACGCCGCGGCAGATGGAGCTCGGTGCGCTCGGCGGGGCCGCCGCGCCCGACGCGCGCCAGCAGCGCCAGCGTCGGCGAGTCGTCCGCGACGAGCTCGGGCCAGACCTCGCCGAGCCGGCGCCCGGCGGCCCGGGCGACGCCGCTCAGCGTCGCGAAAGCGGCGTTG
Source organism: Burkholderiales bacterium (assembly GCA_028868825.1). Lineage (GTDB taxonomy): Bacteria > Pseudomonadota > Gammaproteobacteria > Burkholderiales > Burkholderiaceae_C > Rubrivivax. The sequence goes on from JAGWTU010000005.1 coordinate 36,611, forward strand.
ACGTCGATCAGCTCGAAGTCGGCGGCGCGGCCGCGCTCGAACAGCACCCGGCCCTGGGCCGCGCCGTCCTGCATGTTGTCGAACAGCGCGCGGTAGCGGCGGTCGCCGGCGATCAGCGCCGCCTGCTGCCGCGAGGCTGCGCTCTGCTCGAGATCCAGGGCCCTCGTCGTGCGCTCGAGCGCGAGCTGAGCGCGCTTGAAGCGCGTGATGTCGGTGACCAGGAGCTGGAAACCGCAGACGACGCCGCCGTCGATCTCGGGGACGAGCTGCACCCACAGGTGCGCCGCGCCGCCCTCGGGCCGTCGCAGGCGGTCCTCGAACGCCTGCGGCGTCCCCGCGAGCACACCGGCCAGGCGGCCCTCGAGGCGGGCGCAGGCCTGGCTGCCCAGCAACTCCTGCAGGTGGCGGCCGACGACGACCTCCGCGCCGCGACCGTAGAACTCGCGCCAGGCCCGGTTGGCGTAGCTGCAGCGCAGATCGCGCGTCCAGTGCGCGACCATGCCCGGCAAGGGCTCGGCCAGCGCCGGCGGGCGCCGCTGCGGCGCGGCGCCCTGGAGCGGATCGAAGACGGTCATCAAAGCGCGCACTCCACCGCGTCCGGATCGACGCCATCGATGGCGAGCGCGGCCGGCGCACCGGCGCCGGCGCGTCGGTACTGGCGTGGCCCGACACCGTAGCGGCGGCGGAACGCGCGCGAGAAGTCGCTGGCGTTGCGGTAGCCGGCGCGGTCGGCGATGAGCTGGATCTGCGTGTCGGCGCGCGCCAGCTCGGCGCGCGCAGCCTCCAGCCGCAGCTCGATCAGGTACTCCCAGGCCGTCATCCCCAGATGCTTGCGGAACAGCTCGGTGAGCCGCTTCTCGTTCGTGCCGACGCTGCGCGCCAGCGCCTCGAGACCGGGCCAGCCGGCGCCCTGGCGCTGCAGTTCGGCGACGGCGGCGGTCAGGCAGGAGGCCTCGCGTGCCTCGGACCGGCGCTCGTCCGACAGCCGCCATGCGGGTTGGCTCAGGCGCAGGTGCACGAACAGCCGCGCCAGCACCTCCTCGGAGCTGAAGGGCTTGGCGATGTAGTCGACGCCGCCGGCGGCAAAGCCCTCGAGCTTGTCGGCCAGCGACGTCGCCGCCGAGAGGAAGACCACCGGGATCGCCGCCGTGCGGGGATCGGCCTTGAGGGCACGGCAGACGGCGTAGCCGTCCATGCCCAGCATCGAGACGTCGAGCAGGATCGCATCGGGGCGGCCGGCGGCGGCCTTGCGGATGCCGTCGGGGCCGTCGAGCGCGACCATCACCTCGAGCGCCTGACCTTCGAAGTAGTCCAGCAACAGCGCCACCGAGTCGGTGCGATCGTCGACGACGAGCACCCGAGGGCATGGACCCGTCGCCGATACCGGCTGCGAGACCCGCAGCGGCATGGAATCTGACTTTGACGGCATACAACTTCAGACTGTTGCCTTTCATACTTTAGTTCAGACTCATTCAGCCTTCAAGACGGTGAACTGAAATCAACGGCCGCCACAACGGGGCACGAACGGACCGGAGATTCGCGCCATGAATGTTTCAGACCTGCCCGGCTTCGACGCCGCGGACGCGCTGACGCGCATCGCCGAGCTCGCCGACGAGGATTTCGACGCGCTCGATTACGGTGTCATCGCCTTCAATGGCGACGGCATCGTCCTGCGCTACAGCGCCTATGAGAGCGCGCAGACCGGGCTCGATCCGGCCGAGGTCCGCGGCCTGCACGTGTTCACGTCGCTCGCGCAATGCATGAACAACTATCTCGTGGCGCAGCGCTTCGAGGACAGCGCCGCCGCCGGCGTGCCGCTGGACGAGACGATCGACTATGTCCTGACCTGGCGCATGCGGCCGACCAAGGTGCGTCTGCGCATGCTCGCGCGGCCCGGGCTCGCGCAGCGGCTGCTGCTGTTGCGGCATCGCGTCTGAGGGCCCCGACCCAGATGCCCGCCACCGCCATCGAGCTCCGATCGCCGGGCATCGACTACGCGCGCGAGTACCGGGCGCTGCTGAGCTTCCTCTACCAGGCGCCGTTCGGCCTCATGCAGATCGCGCCCGATGGCGCGATCGAGATGATCACGCCGGCGGCGGCCCGGCTGCTGCTGGCGCTGGCGGCCCGACCCGAACTCGACAACCTCTACACCGCGCTGGCCGACGTGGCGCCGCAGCTGCCGCGGCTCGTCCGCGAATACCGCGGGCCCTCGGGTGCCCTGTGCGAGGCATTGCGCTTTGCCCTGCCGGCGGGCAGCCTCGGCCCCGAAGCCAGCGTGCTGACACTGACGCTGACGAAGGTCGGCCCGCAGATGCTGATGGCCGTGCTCAACGATGTCACGAACGAGGTCCGGCGCGAACAGCGCGACCTCGACCAGCGCCTGACCGACCTCTCGCGCACCGATGCACTCACCGGGCTGCCCAACCGCGCGGTCGCCATCGAGCGCCTGCAGCGCCTGATCGATGCCCGGCGCGAGGATGAATCGACGCCACCGTTCGCGCTCATCCTCGTCAATATCGACCGCTTCCACCAGGTCAACGACAGCCTGGGACATGCCGCCGGCGACGAGATCCTGCGCCTGCTCGCGGCGCGCCTGAACACCCAGCTGCGCCGCCATGTGCGCGACGACGGCGCGTCCGCGCCGGCCGTGGTGGCGACGCGCGTCGGCAACGACGAGTTCGCCATCGTCGTCGACGACCTGCGCCGCTCCGACGACATCCACGGCATCGCGATGCGGCTGCTCGACGTCGTGGCGCAGCCCTTCGGCGTCGGCGAGCAGCAGCTGCACGTGCGCGTCAGCGCCGGCATCGTGCTCGCGGCACAGGCGGCCCGCACCGGCGTCGAGATGCTCAACGACGCGAACATCGCGGTCAACGAGTCGCGGCGCGCCGGCCGCGGCCGCTACGCCGTCTTCGAGCCCTCGATGCGCGAGCGCGCGGCCAGCCGCGGCCTCATCGAGGAGGGCCTGCGCGGCGCGCTCGAGCGCCACGAGCTCTACGTCGTCTACCAGCCCGTCGTCGAGCTCGGCGAGGAAGGCGACGCCTTGCGCTGCACCGGGGTCGAGGCGCTGGTGCGCTGGCTGCACCCGCAGCGCGGCATCGTGCCGCCCATCGAATTCATCGGCATCGCCGAGGACAGCGGGCTCATCGGCGACCTCGGGCGCCACGTGCTGGCCATCGCCTGCGAGCAGTTCATGCGCTGGCGCGCGCGGCTCGGCGATCGCGCCCCGGGGACGCTGGCGGTCAACGTCTCGCGGGCCCAGCTCTTCCTGCCCGACCTCGTCGACATGGTCCGCGACACGATGTGCAGCACCGAGATGCCACCGGGCTGCCTGCAGCTCGAGATCACCGAGAGCATGGCCGCCGAGGACGACGAGGTGCGCGTGGCGCTGGCCGAGCTGAAGGCACTCGGAGTCTCGCTGGCGCTGGACGATTTCGGCACCGGCTATTCATCGCTGTCGAGCCTGCACCGGCTGCCGGTGGACCTGGTGAAGATCGACCGCAGCTTCGTCAGCCAGGTCGATTCCAGCAACTACCACCGCGTGCTCGTGGAAGCCACGGTGCAGGTCGCGCGCAGCCTCGATCTGGGCACGGTAGCCGAGGGCATCGAGACCGAGTCGCAGGCGCGGCTGGTGCGCCAGCTCGGCTGCGAGAAGGGCCAGGGCTACCTGTACTCGACGCCGCTGACCGCGCCCGCGCTCGAGGCCTGGCTGGCGACCGGCGCCTGCGCCGCACTGCCATAGGGCGCGCGCGGGTCGGAGCCGGCCAGCGGATGGGCATTGAACTTGGGCTGCACTTGCTCGAGCTCGCAGATCAGGCCGTCGATATGGTGCAGGAAGGCGTCGCGGTCGACCTCGGGCGCACCCAGCACCATCGCCGACGAATGCGCCGCGAGTTCGCTCTCACCGGCGTCGCGCGCCCAGCGACGGACTTCGCAATACGCCAGCAGCGCGAGTCGACCCAGGTCGCGACCGCGGCGCGCGTAGCGCAGATCGGCCAGCAGATCATCCAGACCCAGCTGCAAGGTAGTGGCGGTTCCCATGTTGCGGTGCAGCATCAACCTCTCGACTGACGCCAGGCTGACAATGGCTGGCCGCTCGACTAGGGGTTTCAGCCCAGCATGGCATCATCGTGCAGTGGAGCGCCGGCTCGTCCATACTCGGTCCCGATCGTCCCGTGCAAGGAATCCATGCGCGACTGGAATCCCGCCCTTTACGGCCGCTACGAGCAGGAGCGCACGCGCCCTGCGGCGGAACTGCTGGCGCGGGTGCCGATCGAGGCGCCGCGAGAGGTCGTCGACCTCGGCTGCGGCCCCGGCAATTCGACCGAACTGCTGGCGCAGCGCTGGCCGCAGGCGCACATCGTCGGCATCGACAACTCGCCGGCGATGCTCGAGAGCGCCGGCCAGCGCCTGCCGGCGCTCGCCTTCGAGACCGGCGACATCGCGCAATGGCAGCCGCCGCGGCCGGTCGACGTGGCCTATGCCAATGCGTCGCTGCAATGGCTGGACGACCACGAGCGGCTGCTGCCGCGCCTGCTGGACCAGGTGAACGAAGGCGGCGTGCTGGCGCTGCAGATGCCCGACAACCTCGACCAGCCCAGCCATGCGCTGATGCGCGAAGTCGCGGCGCTGCCGCGCTACGCCGGCGCGCTGGGCGACGCGGCGCGGCTGCGTTCGCGACTGCTGGCGGAGCAGCGCTATTACGACCTGCTGGCGCCGCGGGCCGACGTGGATGTCTGGCGCACGACCTACCAGCACCCGATGGCCGACGCCGCGGCGATCGTCGAATGGCTGCGTTCGACCGGACTGCGACCCTTCCTCGATCCGCTGCCCGATTCCGAGCGGTCGGCGTTCCTCGCCGACTATGAACGGCGCATCGCGGCGGCCTATCCGGCGCGGGCCGACGGCCGGCATCTGCTGGCCTTTCCGCGCCTGTTCATCGTCGCACGCAAGCGGGCACCGGGATGAGCGTAGGCGACACGCAACTGTCGGGCACGGTGCTGTGCATCGAGGACGAGCCGGTGTGCATGGCGCTGGTCGAGGTCATCCTGGCGCAGCACCCGGCGGTGCGCCTGGTCAAGGCCACTGGCGGTCGCGACGGCCTGCGCCTGGCGCGTTCGGAGCACCCCGACCTCGTGCTGCTCGACATGAAGCTGCCCGACATCAGCGGACTGCAGGTGGTGCGCGAACTCAGCGAGCTGATCGCCGAGCGCGCGCTGCGCGTCGTGCTGCTGACCAGCGACAGCTTCTCGATCGACGTCGTCAAGGCGCTGAGCCTGGGCGCCCAGGAATACTGGCACAAGCCGCTGACCTCGGAACGCCTGACGGTGGGGCTGTCGCGGGCGCTGGAGGCGGTGCGGCGGCCGGGCCCATAGGTCCGATCAGAGGGCCAGGAAATGGGTCCGGTAATGGACCAGCTCGTCGATCGATTCGTGGATGTCGGCCAGCGCCGTATGCGCCTGGGCCTTCTTGAAGCCTTCGAGCACGCCCGGCTTCCAGCGCCGCGCCAGCTCCTTGAGCGTGCTGACGTCGAGGTTGCGGTAATGGAAGAAGGCCTCCAGCGCCGGCATGTAGTTGGCGAGGAAGCGACGGTCCTGGCAGATCGAATTGCCGCACATCGGGCTCTTGCCCTTGGGCACGTAGCGCTGCAGGAACTCGATCGTTTGCTGCTGCGCGGCCGCCTCGTCGATGGTCGACGCGCGCACGCGCTCGGTCAGGCCGCTGCGACCATGGGTACCCTTGTTCCAGGCGTCCATGCCGTCGAGGATGGCGTCGCTCTGGTGCACCGCGAACACCGGGCCTTCGACGCGCCGCGTCAGCTGCGCGTCGGTGACGACGACCGCGATCTCGATGATGCGGTCGCTGTCGGGCAGCAGGCCGGTCATCTCGAGGTCGATCCAGATCAGGTTCTGGTCGTTCGCGGCCAGTTCGGTTTCGCTCATGGAAGGCGCCTCGGTCAAAGCCGGTGATTCTCGCCCAACTACACTCCCGGCCCATGTCGCCTTCCCTCGTCACCTACGCCTTCGTCGCCGCGCTGCTGCTGTCCACGGCCCTGCGCTGCTGGCTCTCGACGCGCCAGATGCGCCATGTGGCGCTGCACCGCGACGAGGTGCCGGCGATCTTCGAAGGCCGCGTCACGCTGCAGGCCCACCAGCGCGCCGCCGACTACACGCTGGCGCGCGGCCGCCACGGCCTCGTCGCGATGGCCTGGTCGGCGGCGCTGCTGCTCGCCTGGACGTTGCTCGGCGGGCTCGATGCGCTCAATGCGCTGCTGCGCGACGCGCTGCTCGAGCGCCACGGCGCGCTCGTCTATCAACTGGCGCTGCTGGCGGCGTTCGCGGTCATCGGCTCGCTGGCCGAACTGCCGCTGGACTGGTACGAGACCTTCCGCATCGAGCAGCGCTTCGGCTTCAACCGCATGACGCCGGCACTGTGGTTCGCCGACCTCGCCAAGGGCGCGGCGCTGGGCGCGGCGATCGGGCTGCCGCTGGCGGCGCTGATCCTGTGGATCATGGGCGCGTCTGGCGGCCTGTGGTGGCTCTGGGCCTGGATCGCCTGGACGGCGTTCAACCTGCTGGCGCTGGTCGTCTACCCGACGCTGATCGCGCCGCTGTTCAACAAGTTCGAGCCGCTGGCCGACGGCGCGCTCGTCGCCCGCGTGCAGGCGCTGATGCAGCGCTGCGGCTTCGCCGCCAAAGGCCTGTTCGTGATGGACGGCAGCCGCCGCTCGGCGCATGCCAACGCCTATTTCACGGGGCTGGGTTCATCCAAGCGAGTCGTCTTCTTCGACACGCTGCTGCAGCGACTCTCGCCGGGCGAGGTCGAGGCGGTGCTGGCGCACGAGCTCGGCCACTTCAAGCACCGGCACGTGCTGCAGCGCATGGTCAGCCTGTTCGCGCTCAGCCTGGCCGCCCTGGCGTTGCTGGGCTGGCTCGCCAGCCGCAGCGGCTTCTATCTCGGCCTGGGCGTCACGCCCAACCTCGGCGCGCCGAACGATGCGTTGGCGCTGCTGCTGTTCATGCTCGCGCTGCCGCCGTTCATGTTCTTCGTCTCGCCGCTGATGGCGCAGTGGTCGCGCCGTCACGAGTTCCAGGCCGACGCCTACGCCTGCGCGCAGGCCGACGGCAGCGAGCTGGCCAGCGCGCTGCTCAAGCTGCACGAGGACAATGCGACGACGCTGACGCCCGACCCGGTCTACGCGCGCTTCTACTACTCGCATCCGCCGGCCGGCGAGCGGCTGGCGGCCTTGCCGGCGCCGCACCCGGCGTGACCATGGCGTTGATGGCCTCGCGCGCCGCGCACGACTGGCAGCCTTGACGGCCGCACGCGAGCTCGACCTCGGCCTCGTCGTCGCCGCGCATGGCCGGCACGTGATGGTCGAGACGCCCGAGGGCGAGCGCGTGCTCTGCCACCCGCGCGGCAAGAAGAGCGAGCTCGTCGTCGGCGACCGCGTGCGCTGGATGCCGGCCGGCGACGGCGGCGTCGTCGAACACCTCGAGCCGCGCCGCAACCTGCTGCTGCGGCAGGACGAATGGCGCACGAAATCCTTCGCCGCCAACCTCGACCAGATGCTGATGGTCGTCGCCTCGGAGCCGGTGTTCGGCGAATCGCAGCTGTCCCGCGCGCTGATCGCGGCGCAGGCGGCGGGCATCCCGGCGCTGATCGCGCTCAACAAGGTCGACCTGCCGACCGCGCCGCTGGCGCGCCAGCGGCTGGCGCCCTACGTGGCGATGGGCGTGCCGGTGATCGAACTGGCGCTGAAGGTCGAACCCGAGCGCGCGGGAGCGACGCTGGCGCCGCTGCTCGCCGCGCGCACGACGCTGGTGCTGGGCGCCAGCGGCATGGGCAAGAGCACGCTGATCAACCTCGTCGTGCCCAGCGCTGCGGCGCAGGTCGGCGAGATCTCGCAGGCGCTGGGCACCGGGCGGCACACGACGACGAGCACGCTGTGGTACTGGCTCGACGCGCAGCGCAGCGGCGCCATCATCGACACGCCCGGGTTCCAGGAATTCGGGCTGCGCCAGGTCGAACCCGAACACCTCGCGCGGCTGATGCCCGACTACGCCGCCGCGCTCGGCGCCTGCCGCTTCCACAACTGCAGCCACCGCCACGAGCCGGGCTGCGGCGTGCGCGCGGCGATCGAACGCGGCGAGATCTCCGCGTCGCGCCAGCGCATCTACGAGGAGCTCTACGACGAGCTGTCGCGCAAGCGCTACTGAAGAGTTCTTGCTGAGCCTCAGCCGACGATATTCGCGAGCGTCAGCAGGGCGACGAGCAGCATCCACAGCACGACCGAGCGCCAGACGAGGCCGACGACGCTCTGCAGATGCCCCGTCTGCGCCGGCACGCCGGCCGTCGATCCATGCGCGTCGGCGAGGTCGGGCTGACCACCGGCGTTGAAGGTCTTCGACCGGTCGGGCGTCACACCGGGCGCCGCGGCGCCGCCGAGCTGGACGCCGACCGCACCGGCCGCCGCGGCGAGGATGACACCTTCGTTCTCGTGCAGCCACAGGCTTGAATCGCGACGCCAGCTCGCGATCGCCTCCTCGAAATTGCCGACGACGGCGAAGCCGAAGGCCGTCAGCCGCGCCGGCACATGGTCGATGGCGCCGAACATGCGGCGCGAGATCGCCAGCAGCGCGTCGTTGCTCGGCGCGTCGATCGCGCGCTGGCGGTAGCCCCAGTAGCGCGTGCAGAACTCGGCCATGCGGTAGCCGACCGCGCCCATCGGGCCGAGCCCCACGGCCGAGAGGACGACGAACCAGAAGAAGACGCCGAAGACATGGCGGTGTGCGGCCAGCAGCGCATGTTCGATGACATGGCGCAGCACCTCGGTGCGCGGCAACTCGCTGGCGTCGAGGTGGCGCCATTCGGCGAGCAGCCGCCGCGCCTCGTTCTCGTCGCCGCGCTCCAGCGCATCGCGGATGTCGGTGTAGTAATGGCTGAACTGGCGGAAACCCAGCGTCAGATACAGCAGCGCGACGTCGAAGGCCAGCGCCAGCAGCAGGCTGTAATGATCGATCAGCAGGTACGCGGCCGCCGCCAGCGTCGACGGCACGAGGACGGTCACGCACCAGACGACCCAGGCATGGTGCGGCTGGCCGGCGTCGAAGTTGCGGCCGGTCCAGCGCACCCAGGCCGTCAGCGTCTCATGGACCCAGTTGTCGCGCGGCAGCGGTTTGAGCTGTTCGATCAGCAGCGCGAACAGGACGGCGAAGAAGCTCATCGCTGATGATGATAGAGGGTCACTCGGCCAGTACGCGGTAGAGGTTGCGCAACATCGCCGCCGTCGCGCCCCAGATGAAGTATTCGCGCCACTGCCCGTCGCTGCCGCGGCCCTCCCAGGGCATCGAGAGGAAGTGGCGCGCGCCGCCTTCGAATTCGTAGCGGTGGCGACGGTGATGGGCGGGGTCCATCAGGAACGCCAGCGGCACCTCGAAGGCCTCGGCGACCTCGTTGCGGTCGAGCTTCAGCGCGGCGGGATCGAGCGGCGGATGGATGAGGGCGATGATCGGCGTGACGACATAGCGTGTCACCGTCGTGTAGGTCGGCATCTGGCCGATCACGTCGACCCGGGCCGGCGGCAGGCCGACCTCCTCCTCGGCCTCGCGCAGCGCGGTCGCCGCGGCGTCGGCGTCGCTGTCCTCGGCGCGGCCGCCGGGGAAGGCGATCTGGCCGGCATGGTCGCGCAGGTGGTCGGTGCGTCGCGTCAGCAGGACATGCAGGCCGGACTCGCGCTCGACCAGAGGCACCAGCACGGCGGCACGTGCGAGCGGCCGCGACCCGGCATGGGCGCCGGCGTCGCCGCCGAATTCGGGTTGCAGGGCAAGCGCCTGCGCGAAGCGCGAACGCAATGCCGCCGGGCGCAGCCTCTCGGGCGCCACGGCGGGCAGTTGCGAGTCGACCCCGACGACCGGGACGTCGCGCGGGTTGGCGATGCGGGGCGGCGTCATCGTCGCCGCCGGCTGGCGATCGTCCCGGGTCAGGCCAGCTTCTCTTTGATCCGCGCCGACTTGCCGCTGCGCTGACGCAGGTAGTACAGCTTGGCGCGACGGACGTCGCCGCGGCGCTTGACCTCGACGCTGGCGATCAGCGGGCTGTAGGTCTGGAACGTGCGCTCGACGCCTTCGCCGCTGGAGATCTTGCGCACGATGAAGCTGCTGTTGAGGCCGCGGTTGCGCTTGGCGATGACGACGCCTTCGTAGGCCTGGACGCGCTTGCGCGTGCCTTCGACGACGTTGACGTTGACGATCACCGTGTCGCCGGGTGCGAATGCGGGGATGGTGCGGTTGAGACGCGTGATCTCTTCCTGCTCGAGCGTGGCGATGAGGTTCATGGGGCTCCGTAAGCCATCGTGCAGCGGGCGGTTGGAATGAGTGCGGCGGGCGCTGCCTTCTCGAAATCTCTCGAGGAGGGTTCTCGAAGGCTCGGCAGACCTTGCTGCTCGAGTCGCGCTCGCCATTCCCGGCAGAGGATGGGCAAGCCTATGATTATAGCGTGAACGACGCCAGGTGCCGCTCGTCGCGCGCCGAGAGGCGCCCGGCGGCACGCGCCGCAATGATCAGGTCGGGGCGGCGCCGCGCCGTCAGCTCGAGCGCGCGGTCGCGACGCCAGCGCGCGATCTCGGCATGGTTGCCCGACAGCAGCACCGGCGGCACGGCGCGCTCGGCGCCGCCCAGCTGCAGCCGCTCGGGGCGGCTGTAATGCGGCCCCTCGAGCAGGCCGTCGCCGAAGCTGTCCTGTTCGTGCGACGGCGCATTGAGCACGCCCTCCTGCAGCCGCGCGACGGCGTCGAGCAGCGCCAGTGCCGGCAACTCGCCGCCCGAGAGCACGAAGTCCCCCAGGCTCAATTCATCGGTCACGGCGGCATCGATCAAGCGCTGGTCGATGCCCTCGTAGCGCCCGCACAGCAGCACGGCGCCGTGCCCCGCCGCGAATTCCTGCACCAGCGCCTGATCGATGCGGCGCCCGGTGGGTGTGAAATGCACGACGCGCGACTTGCCACGCTCGGCCTCGATGGCGGCCAGCGCGCGCAGCAGCGGCTCGACCAGCATCACCATGCCCGGCCCGCCGCCGTAGGGGCGGTCGTCGACGCGGCGGTAGGTGTCGTCGGCATAGTCGCGCAGCGGCCACAGCCGCACGTCGACCTGCGCCGACTGGAAGGCGCGCCGCGTCACGCCCTGGCTCAGGTGCGGGGCGAACAGCTCGGGGAAGATCGTGACGACGTCGAAGCGCATCGCACGGTTCAGTAGTCGGCTTCCCAGTCGACCGTGATGCGCCTGGCCGCGAGGTCGACGCCGTCGACATAGGCGTCGACGAACGGGATCAGGATCTCGCCGACATCGGGCGCCGCGCCCTGCACGCGCAGCACGCAATGCGGGCCGGTCTCGATCAGGCCGATGACGTTCCCCAGTTCGACCCCGGCGCGGTTGCGCACGGCCAGACCGATGAGGTCGACCCAATAGAACTCGCCGTCGTCGGGGGTCGGGAAGCTCGATCGCGGCACGAGCACGCGCGCGCCCTTGAGCGCCTCGGCCGCATCGCGGTCGGCGATGTCGTGCACGGTGGCGACGACACCGTCGCCATGCTCCTTGGCACCGACCACGCGCAGCAGCGTCGGCCAGGGCGTCGTCCGCTTGGACGCGGGCACGCCGGGGGCGGCCTCGGGCGGCAGGATGTACCAGCGCTTGGAAGAGAAGAGTGCCTGCGGGTCGGACGCGAAGGGCAGGACCTTCAGCGCTCCCTTGATGCCCCAGGCGCCGATGATGCGGCCGACCTCGACCGCGTCATCGGGGACCGTGCCCTCGTCAGGGCTCACGGCGGGCAGCGGTTCAGACCGCCTTCTTGGCCTGTTCGACCAGTCGCGCCACGGTGGGCGAGAGCTGGGCGCCGACGCCGGCCCAATGGGTGACGCGGTCGAGCGCGACGCGCAGGCCCTGCTCGGCACCCGAGGCGATCGGGTTGTAGAAACCGACGCGCTCGATGAAGCGGCCATCGCGGCGCTCGCGCGCGTCGGCGACGACGATGTTGTAGAACGGGCGCTTCTTCGCGCCGCCACGGGAAAGACGGATGACGACCATTGCAGAATCCTCGAGGAACTTGGGTCGACGGTCCAGCACGGGAGACACACCGGCCGCGCCATCGGTTTGGCCGGCGCGCGGCGGATCCGACGTTTCTTCGTCGCTCGAATCCGCCACGCACCGACCCTGATCGTCGCCGTAGATACGCCTGGATTTCCACCCAGGCCAGCGCCGAAAACCCAGCATTATAAACTCGGCGGCATGGCCTTCCATCACCGCATTCACTTCCTTCGATGAGCCCGCGCTCGAAAACCGTCGCCGCATGGCTCGCCGCGCTGCTGGGCCCCTTGGGCGCCCACCGCTTCTACCTCCACGGCTGGGGCGACCGCTGGGGACGTCTGTTGCCGTTGCCGACCCTGGTGGGCCTGTACGGCGTCTGGCGCATGGACCGCTGGGGCCAGGACGACCGGCTGGCCTGGGTGCTGATCCCGGTCCTCGGGCTGACGATCGCCGCGGCGATGCTCAGCGCCATCGTCATCGCCCTCACGCACGACGAGCGCTGGAATGCGCGCTTCAATGCCGGCCGCGCGCCGGCCGCAGCCGGCTGGGGCGCAGTCCTCGCGGCCATCGCGGCACTGCTGCTGGGCGGCGGCGTGCTGATGGCGACGATCGCGTTCAGCGCCCAGCGTTATTTCGAATGGCAGCTCGAAGCGCCGGCCGACGCCGCGGCGTCGGCGCCGTCTAGCTGAACGCGCGCGCCAGCGCGTAGAGCGCGGCGGCGATCAGCGCCGTGACGGGGATCGTGAAGATCCAGGCGATCACGATGTGCCGCGCCAGCCCCCAATGCACGGCCGATGGGTTGCGCACCGAGCCGACGCCGTAGATGGCACCCGTGATCGTGTGCGTCGTCGACACCGGTATGCCCAGCGACGACGCCATGAACAGCGTGATCGCGCCGCCCGTCTCGGCGCAGAAACCGCCGACCGGCTTGAGCTTGGTGATGCGCTGGCCCATCGTGCGCACGATGCGCCAGCCGCCGAGCAGGGTGCCGGTCCCCATCGCCAGATAGCAGGACCAGATGACCCAGGTCGGCGGCATCTGCGCGCCGGCGGGCGCGATGCCGGCGGCGATCAGCAGCAGCCAGATGACGCCGATCGTCTTCTGTGCGTCGTTGCCGCCATGGCCGAGCGAATAGAGCCCGGCCGAGATGAGCTGCGCCCGCCGGAAGCGCCGGTCGACGCGCAGCGGCGAGCTGCGCCGGCAGATCCAGGACACGGCGACCATCAGGAGTGAACCGAGGATGAAGCCGAGCAGCGGCGAGGCGAAGATGAAGATCACCGTCTTCAGCAGCCCGTCGCCGACGAGCGTGCCCGGGCCGGCCTTGGCGATGCCTGCGCCGACGATGCCGCCGATGAGCGCGTGCGAGCTGCTCGACGGGATGCCGAGCCACCAGGTGACGACGTTCCAGACGATGGCGCCGCCGAGCGCGCCGAAGATGACGTCGGCATCGACGATGGCCGGGTCGACGATGCCCTTGCCCACCGTGGCCGCCACGTGCAGGCCGAATACGAAGATCGCGACGACGTTGAAGAAGGCCGCGAAGGCGACCGCCTGGCCCGGCTTGAGCACGCCGGTGGAGACGACGGTGGCGATCGAGTTCGCCGCATCGTGGAAGCCGTTGAGAAAGTCGAACAGGAGTGCCAGCGCCACCAGCGCCACCACGACCCCGAAGGCCACGGGCGTCATCGCTCAGCTGTTCTCGAGCACGATGCCTTCGACCAGATTCGCGACATCCTCGCAGCGGTCGGATATCGATTCCAGGTGCTCGTACACGGCCTTGAGCTTGATCAGCTCGCGCGTGTCGGGCTCCTCGCGGAACAGGCGCGACATCGCGCTGCGCATCACGCGGTCGGCGTCGGACTCGAGGCGGTCGATCTCCTCGCAGGTCTTGAGCACCGACTCGGCCGCCTCGCTGCGACGCAGGTTCGGCAGCAGCTGGATCACGTCCTGCACGCGTTCGCAGCAGCGCACCGAGATCTCCGACAGCCGCACGGCCTCTTCGGACAGGCGCTGCAGGTTGTACAGCGACATCACCTCGGAGGTGTCCTGGAGCATGTCCAGCACGTCGTCCATGGCGTTGATCAGGCGGTGGATCTGGTCGCGATCCAGCGGCGTGATGAAGGTGCGATGGAGCAGGCGATGAACCTCGGCCGTGATCTTGTCGGCGGCATGCTCCGAGGCGTCGACCGCGTCGGCCAGGCGCGCACGCTCGGCCGGATCGGCGAAATGCTGGACCATGGCCCCGAAGGCGCGCGCGCCCTCGGCGATGTGGACCGCATGCTGGTTGAAGAGCTCGAAGAAATTCCCGTCGCGTGGCAGCAAGCGGCCGAACACCATGCACTCCCCTCGTTCGCTGTCATCGTTCCGTCACGATTCTGTCATACGGCCGGCGACTTCCAGCCGCGGGGGGCGGCTCAGATCAAGCGTTCGATGCGTTGGTCGCGCACACGCTCGGCGCAGGGTGCGAGCGGCCCCCAATCGGGGTGTACGAGATCGGGCGCGAGCTCGAGCAGCGGCAGCAGCACGAAGGCGCGCTCGTGCAGGCGCGGATGCGGCAGCACGAGTTCGGGTGTGACACAGCGCCGCTGACCGTGGAGCAGCAGATCGAGGTCGAGCGTGCGCGGCGCATTCCGGTACGGGCGTTCGCGACCGTGGCGCGACTCGATGGCCTGCAGCAGCCGCAGCAGCGGCAGCGGCTCGATCGCGGTCGACAGTTCGGCGACCGCATTGAGGTAATCGGGGCCTTGCGCGTCGACCGGCGCGCTGCGATAGCGCGACGAGACGGCGACGAGCATCGTCTCGGGCAGCGCGGCGAGCTCGGCCAGTGCCGCGTCCAAGGTCGCGCCGGCATCGCCCAGGTTGGCGCCGAGGCCGACGAAGACGCGCTCAGCCACCGGCGCCGTCGCCGGCCGCGGCGCTGCCACCGTCGCCCGCGCCGCCACCGCCGGCGGGCTTGCGGCGGCGCCGGCGGCGTTTGCGCGGTGCGCCGCCCTCGCCTTCGATCCGGCCTTCATCCCGGCCTTCACCTTCGTCCAACGCGGCCGCGCGCGGCTCGTCCGTCGCTGCGGACGGCCCTGCGTCGCCGGCGGCCGCCGGCGCGCGCCGCGCCCGCTGCGGCGCGTGGCCACGCAGGTCGCGCAGCAGGGCCTCGCGGTCGTCGTCGCTGCCCAGGTGGTAGTCCTCCCACCAGTCGGCGAGCTCGGCCGGGACTTCGCCGTTGTCGGCGCGCAGGCGCAGGAAGTCGTAGCCGGCGCGGAAGCGTGCCTGGCCGGCGAGCGCCGGCGCCGAGTTCGCCGTGCGGCGTTCGAAGCGCGGCTGCATGAGCCAGATCTCGCGCATGTCGGCAGCGAGCTTGCCGCGGCCGGAAATGTCGCCGATGCGCGCGTCGAAGACGGCATCGACGGCCTGCTGCAGCGCCGGGAAAGCGCCCTCGCCGCCGGCGCGCAGCGCCGTCCAGCGCGCCTGCACGTCGTGCCAGAGCATGCAGGCGAGCATGTAGCTGGGCACGACGGCGCGGCCCTCGGCGACGCGGCGGTCGGTGTCCTCGAGCACCGCGCGGACGAACTTCTCGCGCGCCGGGTTGGGCGGCACCGGCGCCAGCGCGGCGTCGAGCACCGGGAACACCGGCGTCGTGCCGCCGATGA
Source organism: Burkholderiales bacterium (assembly GCA_028868825.1). Classification (GTDB taxonomy): domain Bacteria; phylum Pseudomonadota; class Gammaproteobacteria; order Burkholderiales; family Burkholderiaceae_C; genus Rubrivivax. The sequence goes on from JAGWTU010000005.1 coordinate 52,335, forward strand.
GGCCGAAGCGTCGCAACTGCTCGACGCTGGCCAGCGCATGGCCGGTCTGCAGCAGCTTGACCATCTCGTCGAACAGGCGCGAGATCGGCACGTTGGCCAGCAGCGGCAGCGCGGCGGCGATCGGTTTCTGTGTCGCCGGGTCGAGCGCGAATCCGGTCTTCGCGGCGAAGCGCGCGGCGCGGATGATGCGCACCGGGTCCTCGCGGTAGCGCGTGCCGGGGTCGCCGATCATGCGCAGCCGGCGCGCCCGCGCGTCGGCCAGGCCGCCGTGGTAGTCGACGACGGTCTGCGTCAGCGGGTCGTAGTACATCGCGTTGATCGTGAAGTCGCGGCGCGCCGCGTCCTCGATCTGCGGCCCCCAGACGTTGTCGCGCAGCACGCGGCCGCTGGCGTCGACGACATGCTTGCCGTCGGCGGCGCTGCCGCCCTTGCTCGTCTTGTCGCTGCCGGCGGCCTGATCGGCGGCGTTGGGGTCGAGGTAAGCGCGGAAGGTGCTGACCTCGATCACCTCGTGTTCGCGGCCGCGGCCGTAGACGACGTGGACGATGCGGAATCGCCGCCCGATGATGAAGGCGCGCCGGAACAGCGCCTTGACCTGCTCGGGCGTGGCGTCGGTGGCGACGTCGAAGTCCTTCGGTCGCAGCCCGACGAGCAGGTCGCGCACGGCGCCGCCGACGATGTAGGCCGCGTGCCCCGCCTCCTGCAGCGTCTTGACGACGCGCACGGCGTTGGCGTCGAGCAGCGCGGGGTCGATGCGGTGTTCGGTCGCGGGGATCTCGACGCGGGCACCCAGCGGGATCGCCGGTGCTTCGTCGACGACGGACTTGCCGAGCAGGCGCTTGATGAGCTTCTTGATCATGTGAAGAGCTTGAGGACGGGCCAGCCGCGATCGTCGGCGATGCGCTCGAGTGCGGGCCCGGGGTTGGTGGCCACCGGCGCGGTCACCCATTCGAGCAGCGGCAGGTCGTTGGTGGAATCGCTGTAGAACGTGCTGGTCTCGAAATCGGCGCGCTTCAGTCCGCGCGCGCCGAGCCAGGACTCCAGCCGCGCGACCTTGCCCTCGCGGAACGAGGGCACGCCGCGGATCGCGCCGGTGACGCGGCCGCGGGCGTCGCGCTCGAGTTCGGTGGCGATCAGCTCGTCGACGCCGAACAGCTGCGCGATCGGACGCGTCACGAATTCGTTGGTCGCCGTGACGATCGCGACGAGATCGCCGGCGTCCTGGTGCCGCCGCACGAGCGCGAGCGCCTGCGGCAGCAGCATCGGGCGCACGACCTGCTCGAGAAAGCGCGTCGTCGCCGCGGCGAGTTCGGCCGCCGGCCGCTCGCGCCAGGGCCGGGTCGCGAAATCGACATAGGCGCCGATGTCGAGATTGCCAGCGAGGTAGTCGGCGTAGAAACCGTCGTTGCGGCGCCTGAATTCGTCGCCATCGGCCCAGCCGAGCGCGATCGCGAATTCGCCGAAGGCATGGTCCGAATCCTGGGGGATCAGGGTGCCGTCGAGGTCGAACAGGGTCAGCTTCATGCCGAGACCGCCGGGCTGCGTTCGGCGAGCATGCGGCGCAACAGCGGCACGGTGATGCGCCGGGCATGGGCCAGCGCGTAGTGGTCGAGGCGGTCGATCAGTTGCATCAGGTGGCCGAGGTCGCGCGGGTGATGGTGCAGCAGATGATGAACGAGCTCGTCGGGCAATTCGATGCCGCGCCGCCAGGCCTCGCTTTGCAGCGCCGCCCGCGTGAGCTCGTCGTCGAGCGGCTGCAGCGCGTAGACCGGGCCCCAGCCCAGCCGCGTGCGCAGGTCGTCGCGCAGCGCCAGATCGACCGGCGGCAGCCGGCCCGCGGCGGCCATCTGCAGGCCGCGATCGGCGGCCTCGACGAAGAGCGCGAAGGCCGCATGCTGGGCCGCTTCCTGGAGGGCCTCGCAACGGTCGATGACGACCAGCGCGCCCTGCGGCTTGACGAGCCAGGGCAGCGGCGTGTCGGCGTCGAACCAGGCCACGCCCTGCCCGCCCTCCTCGCAGCGTCGCGCCAGCGCGCGCAGCAGATGCGTCTTGCCGCAACCGGCCGGCCCCCAGAGGTAGACCGGCGGCGACGGCAATGCCAATGCGCGCAGGTCGTCGACGGCCGCGGCGTTCGCGCCCGCGAGGTAGTTGTCGAAACTCGGCTGCGGCTCGGGGACGATCGCCAGCGGCAGCTGCTCCATCGCACCCATCGTCATGGCAGGCGCCAGGCGGCGAGCTGGCGCCGCAATTCATGCGCGTCGGCGGCGTCGCCGCGGTGCTGCAGGTATTGGGCGAGTTCGCGCGCGGCCTCGGCCCGGCGGCCGAGCCGGCCCAGCACCAGCGCGTGGTCGCGGCGCTCGTCCCAGTCCTCGGGCAGCAGGATCACCAGCCGCTGCAGCACCGAGCGCAGACGCGGCCAGTCGCGCGCGCCGGTGTGGATCTCCTTGAGGTTGCGCAGCAGCCGGGCGATGATCTCGCGCGCCGGCGCCGCCTGCAGGAACAGGCCCAGCGGCGCCTCGTCGTCGCCGATGAGGCCGCTGTCGCGCCGGTACGGCAGCAGCAGGTCCTCGAGCTCCTCGCGCCCGAGCGAGCGGCCGCTGAAGGGATCGATCACGACCTCGCCGCGCGGCATGTGCAGCTTGACGAGGAAATGGCCCGGAAAGGCGACGCCGGCGGCGCGCAGCCCGGCCTGCGTCGCGATCTCGATATAGAGCAAGGCCAGCGTCAGCGGGATGCCGCGCCGCGTGCGCAGCACCGCCGCCAGCGAGCTGTTGGCGAGGTCGTAGTAATCGTTGACGTTGCCCGAGAAGCCGAGCTCGTTGAAGAAATACTGGTTCAGCAGCCGCAGCCGCTGCAGCGGCGCGGCGTCGGCCGGCAGGCGCCGGCGCAGCCGCTCGGCGAGCTCGTCGACCTGGGCCAGCAGGCCCTGGACGTCGAGATCGGGCTCGTCGTCCTGCGCCACCGCGGCCGCCGCCTCGAGCACCGAGAAGCTGGCATCGTCGGCCACCAGCGCCGCGAAATAGTCGAGGGCGGTGGGCGCTTCGAACGAAAGGGGGCCGGCCATTGGCGTCAGTGTAGGTCAGCCGCGGCGGACGAAATCGCGCCCGCGCAGGCCGCAGACGATCAGCGTGCCGAGGTAGGCCGCGGCGACCCCGCCCAGCGTCAGCGCGACCCAGGCCACGCGCTGGCCCGGGTGCGCGCGCAGGCCGATCCAGTCGATGTCGCTCGCCGCCAGCCACAGGATCGCCGCGGCGACGGCATTGCCCGCCAGCAGCCGCAGCGCGAACCGCCCCCATCCCGGGCTGGGCGCGTAGGTGCCGCGGCGCAGCAGCAACGCCAGCAGCAGTCCGGCATTGGCCAGCGCGCCGAGGCCGATCGACAACGCCAGCCCGGCATGGCCGAGCCAGGGCACGAAGACGAGGTTCATCAGCTGCGTCGCGACGAGGGCGCCGACGGCGACCTTGACCGGCGTGCGCATGTCGTGGCGGGCGTAGAACGCCGGTGCCAGCACCTTGAGCGAGACGATGCCCATCAGCCCGACGCCGTAGCCGCGCAGCGCCCGCGCCGTCATCGCGACGTCGTCGGCGCCGAAATGCCCGTAATGGAACAGCACCGACACCAGCCCGACCGGGAAGATCAGCAGCGCCAGCGCGCAGGGCAGCGTCGACAGCAGCAGCAGGCGCAGGCCCCAGTCGATCATCGCCGAATAACCGGCGCCGTCTTCGCGCGCCTTCGCCGCGGCCAGCTGCGGCAGCAGCACGACGCCCAGCGCGACGCCGAGCAGCCCCGTCGGGAACTCCATCAGGCGGTCGGCGAAGCTGAGCCAGGACACCGCGCCGACGCCGACATGGGTCGCGATCTGGGTGTTGATCAGCAGCGAGAGCTGCGCCACCGAGACGCCGAACACCGCCGGCCCCATCTTGCGCAGGACCTCGCGCACGCCGGGGTGGTGCCAGGCGGCGGCGACGGCCCGCGGACTCCAGCCGATGCGCGGCGCGCAGCCGATGGCCGCCAGCGCCGGCAGCTGCACGAAAGCCTGCAGCAGACCGCCGACGACGACCCCGGCGGCCAGGGCGTAGATCGGCTCATGGCCATGGGCCTTGAGCCAGGGCGCGCCCCACCAGGCGCAGGCGATGATGGCGATATTGAGCAGCACCGGCGTTACCGCCGGCACCGCGAATCGCTTCCAGGTGTTGAGCACACCGGCGGCCAGCGCGACCATCGACATCAAGCCGATATAGGGGAACATCCAGCGCGTCATCACGACGGCCGTGTCGAAGCGCTCGAGCGCCGCGCCCATCAACCAGACCAGCAGCGGCGCGCCGACGACGCCGGCGATGCACAGCACCAGCAGCACCCAAGCGAGCACGGTGGCGACGGCGTTGATCAGCAGGTGCGTGGCGTCGTCGCCGTCGCGCTCGCGCGTCGCCGCCAGCAGGGGCACGAACGCCTGCGAGAACGCACCTTCGCCGAACAGGCGCCTGAACAGGTTCGGAATGCGGAAGGCGACGTTGAAGGCGTCGGTGACGCCGCTGGCGCCGAACAGCGCGGCGACGAGCTGTTCGCGCACCAGACCGGCGATGCGCGAGAGCAGCGTCAGCAGCGAAACGGTGGATGCGGTCTTGAGGAGGTTCACGGGCGGGGGGCAGACCGCAGCGCAGCGGCGGCGGCGTTGCGGCGCGATGGCGGCGCAGGGCAACTCGGCAGTATAGGCGGACTCGACAGGGCCCCTGTTGCTGGACAACGCGGCGTGCTATACTCGACACTCTTTGCCCCTTACGGCAATACACCACCGTTCATCACGACACCGCTCATAACGCATGGCCACCTCGTCCAAAGCCAAGAAGAAGACCGTTCGCCTCGCCTCGGGCCGCAAGCGCGCCCGCCAGGACGTCAAGCTGAACGCCGCCAACACGTCGCTGCGCTCGCATTTCCGCACCGTCGTCAAGAACGTCCAGAAGGCGGTGACCGGTGGTGACAAGGCCAAGGCGGTCGACACCTTCAAGGCCGCGCAGAGCGTCATCGACTCGGTGGCCGACAAGGGCATCTTTCACAAGAACAAGGCCGCGCGCCTGAAGAGCCGCCTGTCGGCCAAGGTCAAGGCGCTCGCCCTGGCCGCTTGAGCGCCAGCGCTTGCAACGAGGGCCCGCCTGGCGGGCCCTTCGTCATTGTGGCGGCGCTTCGACCTCGGTCACCGGCAGGTCGTTGTCGCGGGCGAAGTTCATCACGAAGTCCCAGGCCATCGGCTCGATCTCCTGCAGCGCGTCGTTGACCATCACGCAGCGCACGCCGTCGATCACCAGCGGCACGCAATAGGGCGAATAGCCGATGTAGGCGCCGATGCCCCCGGCCGATCCGGCGGGGCGGAAGCTCGACATCGCGCCCGCCAGCCGTTCGGCCCAGTCGCTGGGCCTGAAGGGACGTCCCGACCGCGTCACGCCGCGGATGTGATATTGGCGATGCTTGTTCTGGTTCATCGACGCTCGCGGGCCCAGGGCCCTGATGGTCGGCGGTCGTCCGGCGACCGCCGCTGCCGGCATTGTGCCCCTTTGTTGTTGCATTGCAGCATGCATGCCTGACTTCCGCGTGACTCGACAGTCCCTCGCTACGGCCGTCACGAAGCGGCCTTTAGAATTCGCGCTCGCCGGAACGTGACCGATGCGTCGCCGACCGGCGTTTTCTTCTGTACTGCGAAGGAAACCGCGATGAATGCGCCCGCCGACCCGAACACCCGCCCGCTGCCGCACGTGATGAACACGTACGGCCGCCTGCCGATCGCGCTGGCCTACGGGCGAGGCTGCTGGCTGTGGGACACGCAGGGCCGCAAGTATCTCGACGGCCTCGGCGGCATCGCCGTGAACACCTTGGGGCATGACCACCCCAAACTGGTGCCGGCGCTGCAGGATCAGGTGGCCAAGCTGATCCACTGCTCGAACTACTACGAGGTGCCGCTGCAGGAGCAGCTCGCGGCCAAGCTGTGCGAGATCTCCGGGCTCGAGGCGGCCTTCTTCTGCAACTCCGGTCTCGAGGCCAACGAGGCGGCGCTGAAGATCGCGCGCAAGTTCGGCCACGACAAGGGCATAGCGCGGCCCGAGATCATCGTCTACGAGCATGCCTTCCACGGGCGCTCGATCGCGACGCTGTCGGCCACCGGCAACCCCAAGGTGCAGGCCGGTTTCGGCCCGCTCGTCGAGGGCTTCGTGCGCGTGCCGCTGAACGACCTCGCGGCGATCGAGCATGAAGCGAAGACGAATCCCAACGTCGTCGCCGTCTTCCTCGAAGTCATCCAGGGCGAAGGCGGCATCAACCGCAGCCGCAACGAGTACCTGCAGGGCCTGCGCGCGATCTGCGACCGCCAGGACTGGCTGCTGATGCTCGACGAGGTGCAATGCGGCATCGGACGTACCGGCAGGTGGTTCGCGCACCAATGGGCCGGCATCAAGCCCGACGTGATGCCGCTGGCCAAGGGCCTGGGCTCGGGCGTGCCGATCGGCGCGCTCGTCGTCGGCGCACGCGCCAAGGATGTCTTCGGACCCGGCAACCACGGCACGACCTTCGGCGGCAACCCGCTGGCGATGCGCGCCGGCGTCGAGACGCTACGCATCATGGAGGAGGACGGCCTCGTCGCCCATGCGGCGGAAATCGGCCACCTGCTGCGCGGCGAGCTCGAAGCGGGGTTGGCCGGCTTGCCGGTCGAATTCCGCGGCGCGGGGCTGATGATCGGCATCGCGCTGCCGCGCCCCTGCGGTGCGCTGCTCGGCCGCGCGGCCGAGGCCGGGCTGATGATCAGCGTCACGGCCGACCGCGTCGTGCGCCTGCTGCCGCCGTTGATCCTCAGCGCCGACGAGGCGCGCCGCATCGCGGCCATCCTCTGCCCGCTGGTGCGGACCTTCCTCGCGGAATCATGAAGCCGGGGGACAAGCTGATGCGGCATTACCTGCAGTTCAAGGACTTCCGGGCCGAGGAATACGCCTACCTGTTCGACCGCGCGCGGATCATCAAGTCGCGCTTCAAGAACTACGAGCGCTACCAGCCGCTGACTGACCGCACGCTGGTGATGATCTTCGAGAAGGCGAGCACGCGCACGCGCGTGAGCTTCGAGGCCGGCATGTACCAGATGGGCGGCTCGGTCGTGAACCTGACCACCGGCGACAGCCAGCTCGGCCGCGCCGAACCGGCCGAGGATTCGGCTCGCGTCATCAGCCGCATGTGCGACATCGTGATGATCCGCACCTATGCGCAGGAGATGATCGAGCGCTTCGCGGCGCATTCGCGCGTGCCGGTGATCAACGGCCTGACGAACGAATACCACCCCTGCCAGATCCTCGCCGACCTGTTCACCTACATCGAGCACCGCGGCCCGCGCGGCGGTGGCATCGACGCCGTGAAATGCCTCGAGGGCAAGGTCGTGGCCTGGGTCGGCGACGGCAACAACATGGCCAACACCTGGCTGCAGGCGGCCGAGATCCTCGGCTTCACCGTGCACGTCAGCACGCCCGGCGGCTACGAGGTCGACGCGAAGGTGGCCGGCATCAGCGACCGCAGCTGCTACAAGGTGTTCGACCACCCGCGCGACGCCTGCGCCGGCGCCCATCTCGTGACGACCGATGTCTGGACGAGCATGGGCTACGAGGCCGAGAACGAGGAGCGCGCCAAGGCCTTCGTCGACTGGTGCGTCGACGAGGAGATGATGGCCGTGGCCCGACCCGACGCGCTGTTCATGCATTGCCTGCCGGCGCATCGCGGCGAGGAGGTCACGGCCGAGGTCATCGACGGGCCGCAGTCGGTCGTCTGGGACGAGGCCGAGAACCGGCTCCACGTGCAGAAGGCGCTGATGGAGTACCTGCTGCTCGGGCGGATCGGCGGCGCGTGAAATGGAGGGGCGCGGCTCGCGCTCGGAGCCGTCCGGCCCACCTGCCGCGCGCAGAGGCCGCGTTACGACGTCGGCGCGAGATCAGGCCGACGGGGCAGCCTGCCGCGTCCATGTCCCCCGGGCCGGGTACGGCCCTCCTCCTTGACTTCCCGCGGCAGGCCGCCCCGCCGTCCTGATCCACCACCATCGCCGCAGGCCAGCAGGCGCACGACCCCGGGTGGTTGCCGAGGACGCCGGGTGCCCGTCGTAGGAAAGTCAAGGAGGAGGGCTGAGCGCCAGCTCAGACCGGGGGACATGAACGGAGACGGGTACCCGGTGGCCTCGGCTCGCGCGGTGGTGGCAGTGGCCGCGGCAATAGTCGCACCTGCCCCGTTCAGGAAACCGAGCGCACAAAAAGCGTCGTCAGTTCCTCGTCGCCGAGCTGCCGGCTCCAATGACCGTGCACGGCGGGGTCGAAGGTCGCGCCCGGCGGCAGCGTATCGGCCGAATAGAAATGCTCGCCCGGGCCGAAGATGCGCGAGCTGCCGTCTTGCAACCCGATTTCCATCCGGCCGCCGAGGATGAAGACCCATTGCGGATCGCCGGTGCAATGAAAACTGCTGCGAAAGCCCACCGGGCTGCGCCGCAGCTGGTAGCCACCGCTGGGCAGCAGCGGCGTCAGGCGCGACTGCGGCGTGCCTTCGGGCAATTCGACGGACTCGCTGCGGAAGCGCGCGCGGCCGTCGCTGCCGGTGTAGAGGACGATCTTCTCGATGGACATCGGGGCGTCGAACGGCTGGTGAGGCTGGGGCCATACTATGCCGCGTCCGAAGCTTCGAGGAAGATCGCCGCATGATGAATTCGAAAGTCGCCATCGTCACCGGCGCCGGCAGCGGCATCGGCCAGGTCTGCGCCCATGCGCTGTTGAAGGAAGGCTGGCAGGTCGTCTTCGTCGGCCGCCGCGTCGAGACGCTCGAAGCCGCGATCGCCGCCGCTGGCGCCGATGCGCCGCGCGGCATCGCGATGACTTGCGATGTCGGCGACGAGGCCGCCGTCGCGGCGCTGTTCGACCGCGTGCGCGAGCGCTGCGGCCGGCTCGATCTGCTGTTCAACAACGCCGGCATGAGCCTGCCGCCGCAGACCCCCGACGAGGTCTCGGGCGCCGACTGGCGCCGCGTCGTCGACGCCAACCTCAACGGCTCGTTCTACTGCCTGTCGCATGCCTTCAGGCTGATGCGGGCGCAGCAGCCGCGCGGCGGCCGCATCATCAACAACGGCTCGATCTCGGCCCATGCGCCACGCCCCGGCAGCATCGCCTACACGGCGACCAAGCATGCGGTGACTGGGCTCACGCGCGCGGCTGCGCTCGACGGCCGGCGTCACGACATCGCCGTCGGTCAGATCGACATCGGCAACGCGGCCAGCGAGATGACGGCGCGCATGGCCGTCGGCGTGCCGCAGGCCGACGGCAGCCTGCGCGCCGAGGCGCGCATGGACCTGGCCCAGGTGGCCGACACCTTCATGGCGATGGTGCGGCTGCCGCTGTCGGCGAACGTGCTGTTCATGACCGTGATGGCCACCCAGATGCCCTACGTCGGCCGCGGCTGACCCGGAGACCCGCGATGAAACTGCTGCGCCACGGCCCCAAGGGCCACGAGAAACCGGGCCTGCTCGACGCCCAGGGCCACGTGCGCGACCTGAGCCCGCTGATTGCCGACATCACCCCGGCCACGCTCGCGCCGGCGGGACTGGCGGCGCTGCGCGCGATCGACGTGCAGGCGCTGCCGATCGCACCGCTGGGCCGCCTCGCGGTGCCTTGGTCGGGCATGGGGAAGTTCATCGCCATCGGGCTGAACTACGCCGACCATGCGGCCGAGGCCGGCATGCCGATCCCGCGCGAGCCGGTCGTGTTCATGAAGGCGATCGACTGCGCGATCGGCTGCAACGACCCCGTCGTGCTGCCGCAGGGATCGCTGAAGGGCGATTGGGAGGTCGAACTCGGCGTCGTCATCGGCAAGCGGGCGCGCTACGTGTCCGAGGCCGACGCGCTGAACCATGTCGCCGGCTATTGCGTCGTCAACGATGTCTCCGAACGCGAGTACCAGCTCGAGCGCGGCGGCCAATGGGACAAGGGCAAGGGCTGCGACACCTTCGGCCCCATCGGGCCCTGGCTCGTCACCGCCGACGAGATCGGCGACCCGCAGGCGCTCGAACTCTGGCTCGAGGTCAACGGCGTGCGGCGCCAGAGCGGCCACACGAAGACGATGATCTTCGGCGTCGCGACACTCGTGAGCTACCTCAGCCGCTTCATGACGCTGAGCCCGGGCGACCTCATCACGACCGGCACTCCACCCGGCGTCGGCATGGGCATGAAACCGCAGCCGGTGTTCCTGAAGCCGGGCGACGTGATGCGGCTGGGTGTCACCGGCCTGGGCGAGCAGCGCCAGACCGTGCATGCCTGGGATCCGGCGCTCATCGACGACTGAGCGACCGTTGGGTGATCAATGCGCGACCGGCACCGCACCGGGCGTGAACAGCGAGGTCGCCAGGCTCAGCACCGCCATCGCGACGATGCCGCAGATCGTGACCACCGCGGTATAGCCGGCGGCCTTCTCGGGCGGGCATTTCATCAGCACCGGCAGCCCGAGGTAGAAAAGGTAGATCGAGTACAGCGCCGCGACCACACCCAGCACCGAGATCGACGGCAGCAGGCTGAAGATGCCGCCGACGAAACCCGCGGTGCTGCCGTAGGCGACGAGCTTGAGCGCGTCATTCGGGCTGCGGGTGCCGCCGAAAGTGGGCGCGAGCGCGTCGGTGATCAGCGTCAGCACGAACACCGAGACGAGCGACATCACGTAGCCGACGACCATCTGCGCCAGACCGACGCCGAACGGCAGATGGACCCTGACGCCGAAGGCGCCGGCGCCGACCACCGTCAAGCCGATGAACCCGGCCACCGCGGGGATCGCCGCCAGGATCATCACGTAGCCGGTGTAGATCGACGCCGGGTCGCCGCCCTCCTGGGCGATCTCGGGCCAGGTCTCCTTGGGCTTGAGCAGGATGTCTTGGGCGCGCTGGATCAGGTTCATGGTGGTTCCCCTCGATGGGCCGCGGCGCCGCGGCCTGGCCTCGGCATTCTCGGCCCGGCGAGCCATAGCCCCCATCCCGCATATCCATGAAGGCCGGCCGGGCCGGCTGCGGCTCAGTGCGGCGCGATGGCGGCCGTCATCGCTCGCGCGAGCGCCTCGGCGGTCTCGATGCCGTCGACCGCCGCCGACATGATGCCGCCGGCATAGCCCGCGCCCTCGCCCGCCGGGTACAGCCCGGCGACATTGACCGACTGGCGGTCGGCGCCGCGCGGGATGCGCAGCGGCGACGAGGTGCGCGTCTCGACGCCGGTGAGCAAGGCGTCGGCGCGATCGAAGCCGGGGATCTGGCGTGCGAACGCCGGCAGCGCTTCGCGGATCGCGTCGAGCACGTAGCCGGGCAAGCTGGGCCGCGCCGGGTCGGCGAGATCGGTCAGCGTCACGCCGGGCTTGTACGAGGGCAGCACGTCGCCGAGCACGGCAGAGCGCTGGCGCCTGATGAAGTCGCCGACGAGCTGCCCCGGCGCGCGGTAGCCGCCGCCGCCGAGTTCGTAGGCGCGCGACTCCCACTCGCGCTGGAACGCGACGCCGTCGAGCGGATCGACGGCGCCCTCGCCCGGGCTGCGGCGGTAATCGCGCGGATCGATGCCGACGACGATGCCGGCGTTGGCGTTGCGCTCGTTGCGCGAATACTGGCTCATGCCGTTGGTGACGACGCGCTCGGCCTCCGAGGTCGCGGCGACGACGGTGCCGCCCGGGCACATGCAGAAGCTGTAGACGCCGCGGCCGTTGGCCGCGTGGTGCACGAGCTTGTAGTCGGCGGCGCCGAGGATGGGGTGACCGGCCGCGGGGCCGAAGCGGGCGCGGTCGATCATCCCCTGCGGATGCTCGATGCGGAAGCCGACCGAGAACGGCTTGGCCTGCAGCGCGACGCCGCGCCGCTGCAGCATCGCGAAGGTGTCGCGCGCGCTGTGTCCGGGCGCGAGCACGAGATGGTCGGCACGCAGCTCGCTGCCGTCGGCCAGCACGAGCCCTCGAATCGCGCCGTCCTCGATCAGCAGGTCGGTCAGCTGGGCGCCGAAGCGCACCTCGCCGCCGAGTTCGACGATCTCGGCGCGCATCTTCTCGATCATGCTGACGAGGCGGAAAGTGCCGATATGCGGCTTGCTGACGAATTCGATCTCGTCGGGCGCGCCGGCCTTGACGAATTCGGCGAGCACCTTGCGCGTGAGATGGCGCGGGTCGCTGATCTGGCTCCAGAGCTTGCCGTCGCTGAAGGTGCCGGCGCCGCCCTCGCCGAACTGCACGTTCGACTCGGGGTCGAGCCGGCCCTGGCGCCACAGCCCCCAGGTGTCCTGGGTGCGCTCGCGCACGGCGCGGCCGCGCTCGAGCACGATCGGCGCGAAACCCATCTGCGCCAGGATCAGCGCCGCGAACAGGCCACAAGGGCCGAAGCCGACGACGACCGGCCGCGGCCGGCCGCCGGCCTTGAAATCGGCCGGCGCCTGCGCAACCGGCCGGTACGTCATGTCGGGCGTCGGCCGCAGATGCGGGTCGCCGCGCGCGAGCAGCGCCGCCTCGCCGGCGTCGGCGGCGAGTTCGCAATCGATCGTGTAGATCAGCAGCACGGCGGACTTGCGCCGCGCGTCGTAGGCGCGGCGGAAGACGCGGTGGCTCAGCAGTTGCGCGTCACGCAGGCCCAGGCGCGCCAGGATCGCCGGGCGCAGATCGGCCTCGGCGTGATCCAGCGGCAGCCGCAGTTCGGTGATGCGCAACATCGGCGAGGGGCTCGGGCGGCTGGCGCGGCCCGCGCCGGATCAGCCGCCCTTCTTCGGACGCTTGCCGGGGTTCTTCTTGCTGCGCGTGTGCGAGCCGCGCTCGAGGCTGACCTTCTGGCCGCGCACGGTCGTCACGGTGACGCCGGTGGGGGCGACGGGACGCGGGGATGCCTTGCGATCGGCCTCGGTGATGATCTTGTTGCCCATGAACTGGCTCCGTTGGATTTCGAGTAAACCCGCGATTAGGCCACAACTGGGCCGCGATGCCGCCGCAACCAGCGATCCCGGGCGCCAGGGGCGGCCGAAAAACCTCAGTTTTTCGACTGCACGGCGCGGCGCGCCTCGTCGGCCGTCTCGTGCAGATGCGGCGCGACGCCGCGCGCGGCCAGCGCCGGCCCGAGCTTGGCGCGCAGGAAACCCGACGTGGTGTAGCGCGCGACCTCGATGTAATGGCGGTCGACGATCTCCTTGACCATCGCCGCCCAGTCGTCCTCGACCGCGGGGTCGAGCACGAAATGGTCGTAATTGACGACGCCGTAGACCTTGTGGCCCAGCGGCGCCAGCCGCGCCTCGATCTCGCGCGCGACGGCGGCGACATCGTCGGCGCTGCGTATCGTCAGGCGCTCGAAGTTGACGAAGAAGGTGCGGCTGGCGGCGTCGTAGGTGAAGCGGTCGGCCAGCGGCAGCATCAGCAGCCGCGCGCGCAGCCCCATCGCGCCGGCGGCGAACAGCGCCGCCTCCATGACCTTGGGCTCGCGCTCGATCACCGGGCGGAACGCCATGCCGGCGACGATGTCGCGCTCGATGTCGAGCCCGGGCGCCACCTCGAGCAGCTCGATGCCGCGCTCGTGCAGCCCGAAGACGCAGCGCTCGGTGACGTAGAGCACCGACTGGCCGCGCCGCCAGGCCTCGCGGCCCGAATACGTGCGCTGCTCGACGCGCTCGACGAACTTCGGTGCGCCGCCGGCGCTGAAGGCGCCGAGGAAGACGACCTTGCGCGCGTTCTGGCTGATGTTGATGAAGCCGCCGGCGCCGGCCAGCCGCGGGCCGAAGCGGCTGACGTTGACGTTGCCCTCGGCGTCGGCCTGCGCGAGGCCGAGGAAGGCGAGGTCGAGTCCGCCACCGTCGTAGAAATCGAACTGGTAGGGCTGGTCGATGATCGCCTGCGTGTTGACGGCGGCGCCGAAATTCAGGCCACCGGCCGGGATGCCGCCGATCACGCCCGGTTCGGTCGTCAGCGTGATGAGGTCGATCACGCGCTCCTCGGCCGCCACCGCGGCGACGCCCTCGGGCATGCCGATGCCCAGGTTCACGACCGCGTTCGGCCGCAGCTCGAGAGCGGCGCGGCGGGCGATGAACTTGCGGTCGTTGAGCGGCATCGGCGCGACGCTGGCGGCCGGCAGCCGCAGCTCGCCGGCAAAGGCCGCGCTGTACGGCTCGGCGAAGGTCTGCTGATGGAGTTCGGGGCGCTCGGCGACGACGACGCAGTCGACGAGGATGCCCGGGATCTTCACCTGGCGCGGGTTCAGCGTGTGGTTCTCGGCCAGGCGCTCGACCTGGGCGATGACGATGCCGCCGCTGTTGCGCACCGCCATCGCGATGGCCAGCGATTCGAGCGTCAAGGCCTCGCGTTCGAGCGTCAGGTTGCCGTCGGTGTCGGCGGTGGTGGCGCGGATCAGGCCGACGTCGATCGGGAAGGTCTTGTAGAGCAGGTATTCGGCGCCGTCGATCTCGATCAGCCGCACCAGCTCCTCGGTCGTGCGCTCGTTGACGCGGCCGCCGCCATGGCGCGGGTCGACGAAGGTGCCCAGGCCGACGCGCGTCAGGTGGCCCGGGCGGCCGGCGGCGATGTCGCGGAACAGCTGCGAGATCACGCCCTGCGGCAGGTTCCAGGCCTCGATGCGGTTCTCGACCGCGAGCTTGCCCAGCGTCGGCACCAGGCCCCAGTGGCCGCCGATCACGCGCGCGACCAGCCCTTCGTGGCCGAGGTGGTTGAGCCCGCGGTGGCGGCCGTCGCCCTGCCCCGCGGCGTAGACCAGGGTCAGACCGCGCGGGCTGCCCTGGGCGAGGAAGCGCTCCTCGAGCGCGACCGCCAGGTTCTCGGCGAAGCCGATGCCGACGAAGCCGCTGCTGGCCACCGTATCGCCGTCGCGCACGAGCTGCAGCGCCTCGGCCGCCGTGACCACCTTGCCCTTGCCGCCGCCGCGCAGACCGGCCATGCGATCGCGCGCTTGCATGACGCTACTCGCTGGACGAGAAGGTGTCGCACTGCTTGATGTCGCCGCCGGCCAGCCCGCGCTTGAACCAGCCGACGCGCTGCGCGCTCGTGCCATGGGTGAACGACTCGGGGACGACGCGGCCCTGGCTGTGGCGCTGCAGCGTGTCGTCGCCGATCTGGCTGGCCGCGTTCAGCGCCGATTCGACGTCGCCAGTCTCCAGCCAGCCCTTGCTCTGCTGCGAATGGAAGGCCCAGACGCCGGCGAAGCAGTCGGCCTGCAGTTCGACGCGCACCGAGGTCGCGTTCTGCTGCGCCTGGCTCTGGCGCTGGCGCAGCGCGTCGACCTTGTCGGTGATGCCCAGCAGATGCTGGACATGGTGACCGACCTCGTGCGCGACCACATAGGCCTCGGCGAACTGCCCCGGCGCGCCCAGGCGCCGGCTCAGCGTATCGAAGAAATTGAGGTCGAGGTAGACCTTGCTGTCGCCCGGGCAGTAGAACGGGCCCATCGCCGTCTCGCCGGTGCCGCAGGCGGTCGGCGTCTCGCCGCGGAACAGCACCAGCTTGGGGTCGACATAGCGGCCCCCCGCGGCCTGGAAGATCGAGGTCCACTCCTTCTCGGTGTCGCGCAGCACGACACTGACGAATTCGGCCTGCTTGTCGCCCGGTGGCGGTGCATGGGCCGGGGCCGTCTGCGCCGCGGGCATGCCGCCGCCGCCGCTCATCAGCCCGAGTACGGTGAGCGGGTTGATGCCGAAGAAGTAGCTCGCGGCAAGCGCGATCACGATGCCGCCGATGCCGATGTGGCGTCCGCCGATGCCGCCGCCCCCACCACCGCCATCGCGACGGTCCTCGACGTTGTCGCTCTGTTCCTGGCCTTCCCACTTCATCGCCTGCCTCCTGCGTGGACCATCGCGGCCCCGGCTGCGGATTCTGCATCCGGGGCCGGGGCACCGTCCTATCCGTCGGTGCGGTCGCGCCTCAGGTCTTGGGCAGCGTGACGCCGCGCTGGCCCTGGTACTTGCCGCCGCGATCCTTGTAGCTCGTTTCGCAGACCTCGTCGCTCTCGAAGAACAGCACCTGGGCGCAGCCCTCGCCGGCGTAGATCTTGGCCGGCAGCGGTGTCGTGTTGCTGAATTCGAGCGTCACGTAGCCTTCCCATTCGGGCTCGAACGGCGTGACGTTGACGATGATGCCGCAGCGCGCGTAGGTGCTCTTGCCGAGGCAGATCGTCAGCACGTTGCGCGGGATGCGGAAGTACTCGAGCGTGCGCGCCAGCGCGAAGCTGTTCGGCGGGATCACGCAGACATCGGCCTCGATGTCGACGAAGCTCTTCTCGTCGAAGTTCTTCGGGTCGACGACGGTGCTGTAGATGTTCGTGAAGACCTTGAATTCGGGCGCGCAGCGGATGTCGTAGCCGTAGCTGCTGGTGCCGTAGCTGACGATGCGGTGACCGTCGGCCGCCGTGCGGACCTGGCCCGGTTCGTACGGCTCGATCATCCCGTGCTCCTGGGCCATGCGGCGGATCCACTTGTCGCTCTTGATCGTCATCGGTTTCCCTGCTCGTTGCAGGGGCCGATTCTAGGAGTGCGCCGGGGATCCGCCCGGGCGCCTCGCTCGGGCATCCGTCCGGATCAATCGCGCTTGGCGTTGGGGAAGAACGCCTGCTCGCCGCCGACCTTGTAGCCGGCGATCACCGCCTGGCCCGCGGGCGAGGTCACCCAGTCGGCGAATTCCTGCGCCAGCGCGGCCTTCACCTGCGGGTAGCGCTCGGGGTTGACGACCATCACGCCGTACTGATTGAACAGGCGCTGGTCGCCCTCGACGAGGATCTTCAGCTCGCCGCGGTTCTTGAAGTTGAGCCAGGTGCCGCGGTCGCTGATCGTGTAGGCGTTCATCGACGAGGCGATGTTCAGAGCCGGCCCCATGCCGCAGCCGCATTCGCGGTAGCCGGCGGGCTTGGCCGCGGCGAGGTCGACGCCGGCCACCTTCCACAGCCGCAGCTCGGCCGCGTTGGTGCCGCTCTTGTCGCCGCGCGAGACGAAGACCGCGCCCGCGCCGGCGCCGGCGATCTTCTTCAGCGCCGCCGCGATGTCCTTGCCCTGAACCTGCACCGGATCCGCCGCCGGTCCGATGAGGACGAAATCGTTGTACATCACCGGCCAGCGCCGCTTGGACCAGCCCTCGGCGACGAACTTCTCCTCGGCCGCGGTGTCGTGGACGAAGACGACATCGGCGTCGCCGCGGCGCGCCATGTCCAGCGCCTGGCCGGTGCCGACGGCGACGACGCGCACGTCGATGCCGGTCGCGGCCTTGAAGGCCGGCAGCAGATGGCCGAACAGCCCGGACTGCTCGGTCGAGGTCGTCGACGCCATCACGATGTGGCGTTCCTGCGCCTGCGCGGCGCCGCCGGCGAGCCACAGGGATGCGGCGGCGAGGCAGAGCAGGCGACGCAGTGCGGAATTCAAGGCCATGGGAGTTCTCCTTGGAGGAATTGCGCCGCCTCGCTCGGCAGCGCATCGTTGAAAAAGCGGTCGACCGGCAGGTCGACGACGAGTTTGCCCGCTTCCAGATAGACCACCCGGGTTGCGAGGCGTTTGGCTTGCCCCAGATTGTGCGTGCTCATCACGATCGTGACGCCGTCGGCGGCGACCTCCTCGATCAGCGACTCGATCTCGCGCTTGGCGCCGGGGTCGAGGCTGGCGGTGGGTTCGTCGAGCAGCAGCAATTCGGGCCGCAGCGCCCAGGCCCGCGCCAGCGCCAGCCGCTGCTGCTGCCCGCCCGAGAGCGCGGGGGCGAGCCTGTCGGCGAGCGCGAGCAGCCCGACCCGGCGCAGCGCCTCGTCGCAGCGCGCGCGACGCTCGCCTCGCGCGACGCGGCGCAGCGCCAGTGACAGCATCACGTTGGCGCGCACCGACAGGCGCAGCAGGAACGGGCGCTGGAACAGCATCGCCGACGGCACGGCGCGATGCACCCGGCGTTCGCCGCCGCTGGCCGGCATGCCGTCGAGCAGGCGCAGCAGCGTCGTCTTGCCCGAGCCGTTGGCACCCACCAGCGCCAGCCGCTCGCCTCGATGCAGGCTCAGGTCGACCGCGGCGAGCGCCTCGACCGGGCCGTAGCGCACCGACGCGCCGTGCAGCGTGAGCAGGCGTTCGGTCATCGCCGCACGTCGCGCGCCAGCGCGCTGCGACCCTGGATGGCGCCGACGACGAGGTTGATGAGGCCGACCGCACCGAGCAGCACGAAGCCGAGCGCGAGCGCCAGCGGCAGGTCGCCCTTGCTCGTCTCGAGGGCGATCGCGGTCGTCATCACGCGCGTCACGCCGTCGATGTTGCCGCCGACGATCATCACCGCGCCGACCTCGGCGATGGCGCGGCCGAAGGCCGTCAGCAGCACCGTGAGCACGCCGAAACGCTCGTGCACGAGCATCAGCAACCCGGCCTGGAGCCGCGTCGCGCCCAGCGAGCGCAGTTGCTCGCCGCCTTCGCCCAGCGCATCGATGACGAGGCGGCGCGTCAACGCCGCGATCAGCGGCACGACGAGCAGGCTCTGCACGATCACCATCGCCGCGGGCGTGAACAGGATGCCCCAGTTGCCGAGCGGCCCGGCGCGCGACAGCAGCAGGTAGATCAGCAGGCCGGCGACGACCGAGGGCAGCGCCAGCAGCGTGTTCAGCGCCCAGACCAGCACGCCCTGCCCGGGGAAGGTCGAGACCGCGAGCGCCGTGCCCAGCGCGAGTCCGAGGACAGCGCCGATCGCGCAGGCGCTGCCGCTGACCGAGATCGAGAGGAGGACGACATGCCACATCGCGGCGTCGCCATGGGCGATCAGGCTCCAGGCGAGCCCCAGGCTGTCGGTCATCTCTTGTTTCGGGATTCTTGCGCTCGGGTCGCGATCATGTCATGCGGTGCAGAATGCCAGCAGCGTCCCGAGGTCGGACGCAGGGAAAGCGCATCGATGGCCGAACTGGGTGAGTCGCCGCTGGCGGCGGGGGATCGCAACTGCAGCGTCGCCGAGGCGCGCGCGGCGATCGCCGGCGCGCTGCGGCCGCTGGATCGCAGCGAGACCGTCGAGCTGACGGCCGCGCTCGGCCGCGTGCTCGGTGCCGATGTCGTCTCGCCCATCGACGTGCCCGCGCACGACAACTCGGCGATGGACGGCTACGCCTTCGCGTCGGCCGACCTGCGCGCCGACGCGCCGACCCGGCTGCAGGCCTGCGGCACGCTGCTGGCCGGCGCGCCGTACGCCGGCGCCGTCGCCCCGGGGAGTTGCCTGCGCATCATGACCGGCGCCGTCATGCCGGCCGGGCTCGACACGGTCGTGCCGCACGAACTCTGCCGCGTCGACGGCGACACCGTGACGATCGAGCCCGGCGTGATCCGCGCCGGCGAGAACCGCCGCCGCCGCGGCGAGGACCTGAAGCTCGGGCTGCCGGCCCTGCGCGCCGGCACCCTGCTGCGTCCGGCCGAACTGGGCCTGATCGCCTCGCTCGGCATCGACCGCGTAGCCGTCGTCGCGCGACTGCGCGTGGCGCTGTTTTCCACCGGCGACGAGTTGCGCACGCTCGGCCAGCCGCTGGACCCGGGCTGCATCTACGACAGCAACCGCTACACGCTGCGCGCGGCGCTCGAGCGCCTGGGTTTCGAGGTCATCGACCTCGGTCTCGTCGCCGACGACCCGGCGGCGCTGCAGGCGACGCTCGAGCAGGCAGTCGCGCGGGCCGATGTCGTGCTCACGAGCGGCGGCGTCAGCATGGGCGACGCCGACCATGTGCGCGCCGTGCTCGCGCGCATGGGCGAGGTCGCGTTCTGGAAGGTCGCGATGCGCCCCGGGCGTCCGTTCGCCTTCGGCCCGCTGCGCGCCGCCGGTCGCTCGGCCTGGCTGTTCGCGCTGCCGGGCAACCCGGTGGCCGCGCTGGTCACGTTCTACGCGCTGGCGCGCGACGCGCTGCTGCAACTGGCCGGCGCCGCTGCGCGGCCGGTGCCGATGCTGCAGGCGCGCTGCGCGACACCTATCCGCAAGCGCCCCGGCCGCACCGAGTTCCAGCGCGCGATCGTCGAGCCCGCCGCCGGCGGCGGCTGGCAGGTGCGGCTGACCGGATCGCAGGGTGCGGGCATCCTGCGCAGCATGAGCGAGGCCAACGCACTCGTCGTGCTGCGCCACGAACAGGGATCGGTGGCGGCCGGCGATCCGGTCGACGTGCTGCTTTTCGACGGCCTGGTCTAGCGGCTGCGACCGCTCAGACGACGACGCGCACCGCGGTGGGCGGCGGCTCGGGTTCGGAATCGAAGCGTTCGAAGCCTGTGTAGCAGAGGAAGTGGCGGTTCGCGGCGCGGCCGAACAGCGCCATGCCCAGGCGCTCGGCGAGTTCGTGGCCCATCGCCGTGACGCCGTTGCGCGAGACGATGATCGGCACGCCGAGCTGGGCCGACTTCATCACCATCTCGCTCGTCAGCCGGCCGGTCGTGTAGAAGGCCTTGTCGCCGCCGTCGACGCCGTGCAGCGCCATCCAGCCGGCGATCGTGTCGATCGCGTTGTGGCGGCCGACATCCTCGACGAACATCAGCATCTCGCAGGCCGGCCCGCCGATGCGGAACAGCGCGCAGCCATGGACCGAACCGGCCTTGCGATGCACCGTCTCCTGCTGGCGCATCGTCTCGAGCATGCGCGCCAGCGTGCCCTGGCGCAGCCGCGTCGTCGCCGCGTCGGGCAACCGGATCCCTTCGAGCTGGACCAGCAGGTCGCCGAACACCGTGCCCTGGCCGCAGCCGGTGGTGACGACGCGCCGCGCCGTGCGCGCGGCGATGTCGACGACGCCGGCATGGGTGCGCACGGCGGCCGCGGCGACATCCCAATCGACGGTGATCGACTCGACCTCGTCGACGCGATCGATCAGCCGCTGGTTGCGCAGATAGCCCAGCACGAGCAGCTCGGGGTTCACGCCCAGCGTCATCAGCGTGACGAGTTCGCGGCGGTCGACGAAGATCGTCAGCGGACGCTCGACGGGAATCGCGATGCGGCGGCGCTCGCCCGTCTGGTCGAGGATGGTGATCTCGCGCAACAGCTCGCAGCGGGCCGCGGTCAGCCGCGGCGCGCCGGGAGCCAGGGTCCAGGCTTCGGCGGTCGCGGTCATCGGGTTCATCTCGGGCATCGCGGGGCGCGGGGAGGTTGGCTCTGCGTAGCTTACTTCTTCGCCGGCGCGGGCGTCGGCGAGGGCGATGGCGAGGGCGTCTTCGCCTGGGCCACGTACGGCCCCGGGGACACGCAGGGCGGCGTCGCGACCGCCGGCTTGACCGCCTTGTGTTCCTGCCTGGCATGCGCGAAATAGGCCGCCGCGACCCGGTCCTGCTCCCGGCACAGCTCGTAGGCGGCCACCCGCTTGCTCCACTCGGCCTTGGCCGCCGCGGCGGCGGCCTGGGCGCGGGCCTCCTCGCTCGGCGGCGGCAGCTTGCCCAGCGCGGTGGTGGCCGCCAGCAGGGTTGCCAGCAGGGCCACCAGCGCCACGGCGGCGAGAGACTTCGGTGTCATCGCGATCCTCCGGTTGTTTAGGTCGGGGCGGGGTTCTGCGGCGCTACCGGCGCTGCGCCGCCCTCGGCATCGGCGGCCATGCTGCGCCAGGCCGGGATCCTGCCGGCCTCGATGTCGTCGCACCACAGCGCATGGTGCTCGCGCGCCCAGGCCTCGTCGACGGAGCCGGTCTTCATCGCGGCCAGCGCGCCGCGCATGCCCACCGTGCCCATGTAGATGTGGAGCAGGAACAGCGCCATCATCAGCAGCGTCGCGACGTCGTGGACGATATGCGCCACTTGCATATTGCCGCGCGTGGGCTGCACGCCGGGGATCAGCTGGTCGAGCACCAGCCCCGAGCCCACGGCGGCGATGCCGAGGACGAAGACGCCGACCCAGTAGACGACCTTCTCGCCGGCGTTGAAGCGATGCGATGCGATCTCCTCGCCGCCGACCATGCCGCCCAGGCGCAGCAGCCAGCGCAGGTCGCCGGCACGCGGCAGGTTGTCGCGCACGAAGGTCACGAGCACGACGGCCAGCGCAACCGCGAACAGCGGCCCGACGAAATTGTGCAGGGTCTTCAGGGCGACGCTGAGCCAGCCGAACAGCAGGCCGCCCATCACCGGCAGCAGCAGGAACTTGCCGAAGGCCATCACCAGTCCCGAGACGGCCAGGATGACGAAGCTGCCGGCCACGCTCCAATGGGCGGCGCGCTCGAAGTAGGTGAAGCGCTCGATCAGCCGCCCGGTGTCGGGATGGCGGCCACCGATGGCACCGCGCTTCAAATAGAACGCTGCGAGCGCGAGCAAGGTGATCACGAACAGCGCGCCGCCGTAGGGGATCAGCCAGCGATTGCGCAGCTCGCGCCAGGCCTCGCCGGCGGTCGTGACGCGGGTGCCCGGGTATTGCACCAGCGGCTGGATCAGCACGCCCTTCTCGAGGCCGGGCAGCGTCGTCGCGCCGGCGACGGCGCCGCGCACCTCGCGCCACATCGGCGCGTTGTTGCCGGGCTGCGAGATCGCGCGCGCGCCGTTGTCCTCGCCGGGTTGCGGCAGCGCCACGGCGGCAGGCCCGGCCGCTGCGGCCGAGGCCGGCGCCGGCGCCGGCGCCGGCTGCGCGACCACGAGGCCGCAGGCCAGCAGCAGTGCAGCGGCGGCGACGGCGGCGAATTGAACGATGGCCCGGGTGGAGCGGATCATGGCGCCTCCGGCATCGTTCAAGGCAGCGAACCGCTGCGCGAGTATTCGTTCTGGCCCTGGGCGCGACGCCGCATCTGCGCCTGCCAGCTCGTCTCGTCGCCGACCTGCCAGCCCGCGGCCGTGTAGGCCGTCGCGGGGCCGCGCCAAGCCTGCTCGGCGGCCGCGTGGCCGGCGGTCTGCGCCTGCTCGCCGCAGGCGGCCAGCAACGGCACGGCGGCGAGGATCCACCAGGGGTGCTTCATCATGACTTCGTGCCTTCGCGTTTGGGGGCCGCGCCACCCGAGGGCTTGCCATAGGCCGTGCCCCAGCCCCAGACCTCGCTGCCCGTGCCGCGCACGAGCACGCGCTGGCGGAAGATGTCGGCGATGACGTCGCCGTCGCCGCCGAGCAGCGCCTTCGTCGCGCACATTTCGGCGCAGGCCGGCAGCTTGCCCTCGGACAGGCGATTGCGACCGTATTTCTCGAACTCGGTCTCGCTGCCATGGACCTCGGGACCGCCGGCGCAGAAGGTGCACTTGTCCATCTTGCCGCGCAGGCCGAAGGCGCCGTTGCTCGGGAACTGCGGCGCGCCGAAGGGGCAGGCGTAGCTGCAATAGCCGCAGCCGATGCAGACGTCCTTGTCGTGCAGCACGACGCCTTCCTCGGTGCGGTAGAAGCAGTCGACCGGGCACACCGCCATGCAGGGCGCGTCGCTGCAATGCATGCAGGCCACCGAGATGCTCTTCTCACCCGGCAGGCCCTCGCCCATCGTGACGACGCGGCGGCGGTTGACGCCCCAGGGCACGTCGTTCTCGGCCTTGCAGGCGGTGGCGCAGCCGTTGCACGCGATGCAGCGCTCGGCGTCGCAGATGAATTTCATTCTCGCCATGGCGCTTCCTCCTTCAGGCCGATGCGCGCTCGACCTGGCAGACCGTGGTCTTGGTCTCCTGCATCATCGTCACGCTGTCGTAGCCGTAGGTGGTGGCGGTGTTGGCCGCCTCGCCGCGCACGACCGGGTGCGCGCCCTCGGGGTAATAGGCCAGCAGGTCGGCACCGCCCCAATGGCCCGAGAAGTGGAACGGCAGGAACACCGTGTCCTCGCCGACCCGTTCGGTGACGCGCGCCTTCACGCGCAGGCCCTTGAATTCGGGCACCGCCTGCATGGCTGGCGTGCGCACCCACACCATGTCACCGTTGCGGATGCCGCGGTCGTTGGCGGCGCGCGGGTTGATCTCGACGAACATGTCCTGCTGCAGCTCGGCCAGCCAGGGGTTCGACCGCGTCTCCTCGCCGCCGCCTTCGTACTCGACGAGCCGGCCGCTGGTCATCACCAGCGGGAAGGTCTTGCCGATGTCCTTGTTCCGCTCCTGCAGCGAGCGGAACAGCGTCGGCAGGCGCCAGAAGTTCTTCTTGTCGTCGTGCGTCGGGTATTTGGCGACGAGGTCGGGCCGGTTGCTGTAGATCGGCTCGCGGTGCTGCGGTATCGGGTCGGGGAAGTTCCACACCACGGCGCGCGCCTTGGCGTTGCCGAAGGGGTGGCAGCCATGCACTGCCATGACGACGCGGATGATCCCGCCCGAGGGATCGGTCTTCCAGTTCTTCCCGTCGGCGGCCTTCTGTTCGGCCTCGGTGAGGTCGCCCCACCAGCCGAGCTTCTTCAGCAGGACATGGTCGAACTCGGGGTAGCCGCTCGTCAGCTCCGAGCCCTTCGAATGCGAACCGTCGCCCGCAAGCAGCGGAACGCCGTCGCGCTCGACGCCGAAATTGGCGCGGAAGTTGCCGCCGCCGTCCATCACATGGCGGCTCGTGTCGTAGAGATTGGCCGAGCCCGGGTGCTTCATCGCCGGCGTGCCGTAGCAGGGCCAGGGCAGGCCGAAATAGTCGCCGTCGAGCGAGTAGCCGGTCTCCTTGTCGACGCCACCGCGGGCGCGCAGCGTCCTGACGTCGAAGACATGCATGTTGCGCATATGCGCTTTCAGACGCTCCGGGCTCTGGCCCGTGTAGCCGACGGTCCAGACGCAGCCGTTGATCTCGCGCAGGATCGATTCAGTCTCGGGTTCGGGCAGGCCGCCCTTGCCCGGCACCATCTTGTAGTTCTTCACCAGCTCCTTGCCGAAGCCGAGCTTGTCGGCGAGCTGGACCATGATCATCTGGTCGCCGCGGCTTTCCCACAGCGGCTCGATCACCTGCTCGCGCCATTGCAGCGAGCGGTTCGACGCCGTCACCGAGCCGGTGGTCTCGAACTGCGTGCAGGCCGGCAGCAGGTAGACGGCGCGGTTGGGGTTGAGGTCGCCGGCGGCGCCGGGCATCGCCGCCATCGCCGCCGTCGCGCTCGGGTAGGGATCGACGACGACGAGCAGGTCGAGCTTGTCCATCGCCCGCTTCATCTCGAGGCCGCGCGTCTGCGAGTTCGGCGCATGGCCCCAGAAGAACAGGCCGCGCAAGTTGCTGTCCTGGTCGATCAGCTCGTTCTTCTCGAGCACGCCGTCGATCCAGCGCGACACCGTCATCCCCGACTTGGTCATGCCGCCGGGCGCGTACTGTTTCTTGATCCATTCGTAGTCGACGCCCCAGGCGCGCGCGAAATGCTTCCACGAGCCTTCGGACAAGCCGTAATAGCCGGGCAGCGAATCCGGGTTCGGGCCGATGTCGGTCGCACCCTGGACGTTGTCGTGGCCGCGGAAGATGTTCGTGCCGCCGCCGCTGACGCCGACATTGCCCAGCGCCAGCTGCAACAGGCAGGAGGCGCGCACCATCGCATTGCCGATCGAATGCTGCGTCTGGCCCATGCACCAGACGACGGTGCTGGGCCGGTTCAGCGCCAAGGTCTGCGCGACCTTGAAGGCCTGCGCCTCGTCGACGCCGCAGGCTTCAAACACCTTGTCGGGCGTCCATTTGGCGAGGATCTCGGCGCGCACCTGGTCCATGCCGTAGACCCGGTCGGCGATGTACTGCTTGTCCTCCCAGCCGTTCTTGAAGACGTGGTACATGACGCCGAACAGGAAGGGGATGTCGCCGCCGCTGCGCATGCGCACGAACTGGTCGGCCTTGGCCGCCGTGCGCGTGAAGCGCGGGTCGACGACGATGACCTTGCAGCCGTTCTCCTTGGCGTGCAGCAGGTGGACCATGCTGACCGGATGCGCCTCGGCGGCATTGCTGCCGATGTACATCGCCGCCTTCGAGTTCTGCATGTCGTTGTACGAATTCGTCATCGCACCATAGCCCCAGGTGTTGGCGACGCCCGAGACGGTCGTGCTGTGGCAGATGCGGGCCTGGTGGTCGGTGTTGTTGGTGCCCCAGAACGACACCAATTTGCGCAACAGGTACGACTGCTCGTTGTTGTGCTTGGACGAGCCGACGAAGAACATCGCGTCGGGTCCGCTCTGCTGGCGCAGGTCGAGCATCCTGCGGCTGATCTCGTCGAGCGCCACGTCCCAGCTGATGCGCTGGTACTTGCCGTTGACGAGCTTCATCGGATACCTGAGCCGGTACTCGCCATGGCCATGCTCGCGCAGCGCAGCGCCCTTGGCGCAATGGCCGCCGAGATTCAGCGGGCTGTCGAAGACCGGCTCCTGGCGCACCCAGACGCCGTTGTCGATGACCGCGTCGACGGCGCAGCCGACCGAGCAATGCCCGCAGACCGTGCGGCGCGTCTGCACCTGCTTCGATCCCGGCGCCGGCGTGGCGTTGTCGGCAGCGTCGGCCTTGCGCACGAGCAGCAGCGGGCTGGTCGCGAGGCCGACCCCGACACCGAGCCCCGAGCGGCGCAGGAAGGCGCGGCGGTCGAGCCTCGGAATGCTGCGCGCCATGCCCTGGGCCAGATGGGCGACGAGCGGCGATGGCCGCTCGGCGACGGCGACGTTCTTGCGTGTCAGCAGCATGGCGTGGGTCCTCATCGGATGGCGCTGCGGCTCAGATGCCGGCGCTGCGGTAGTAGCGCCGGACATGGTCGGTCAGCCGGTAGCCGCCCGCGTCCTGCGCCGGCTCGGCCACCGCGGCAGCCGGCAGCTCGGCACTGCGCGGCCACCAGGTCGCCACGGCCGCGAGAGTCCCGACGGCGCCGACGCCGGCAAACAGGCTGCGCCGACCCAAGGGCGCCGCGGCGGTCATTTCATTGGGCGGGGTATTCATGTCCATCACAGCTCCATGGAATGCAGCGGTCGCGTATGAAGCGCGTCTGAGGCGCGTATGCAGGCCGCTGCATAGCACCCGACCCATTGGGGACTCGCGTCGACGGGCCTTCAATCGGTAATGCCACCGTGATGCGCGCGACAAGTTGTCGCACGAGGAATTGACCCGCCAATGACATTGCTGACGACGCATGAACCGCATGGACCTGAGGCGCGGCCTAGAATCGCGCCCCTTCCGGGGCCGGCGCCCCGCAGGCCAACCGTGCAAGCCCATCCCGCCCTACGCGTTGCGGTGCAGATCGAGCGGCAACGCCAACCCAACCCCTGGGAAGATTGGCGTTTCCGCATCGACGCGGTGATGCTCGACGAGGGCCGCTTCGGCGAAGTCGAGCGGACCCTGCGCGACGACGGTCGATCGGCGCTCTTCCTCCACCCCGGCTTCGACGTGATGCTGTACCGCGACGAGGCCGAGGGCTATCACCTCAACCTCGCCAGCGGCGCGCCGGCCTGGTTCGTGATGTGGCGCCGCGATGGCGGCGACCCGCCCCGCGTCTGGCCTGAGCGCGTGACGCTGTCGTACCACGAGGCCGCCCGACTGCTCGACGCCCAGGAGCAAGTCGACTCGCTGCCGGTGCCGCCGGCCGTGCGCGACTGGCTGCAGGCCTACACCGATGTCCATTACGTGCCCGAACCGCGCCGCCGCCAGCGGCCGGCATCGTTCCGGCCGACGAGCGAGCGCTGAGCGCGATGAACGAAGGCGACGGCTTCATCGCCCGCTGGTCACGGCGCAAGTCGCAGGCGCGGGACGACGGGACGCAGGCCCGCGCCGAAGTAACGGCTCCGGCACCGGCGCCCCCGTCGGCACCGGCCATGCCGACCGCCCCCGAAACGCCGCTCGACGCCACGCCACCCTCGGCGCGTCCACCCGATCCGACGTCCGAGCCGGCGCCGACCCTGGCCGACGTCGCTGCGCTGACGCCGGAGTCGGACTTCGGCCGTTACGTCGCCACCGACGTCACTGCCGAGGTCAGGAACGCGGCGCTGAGGAAGCTCTTCGCCGATCCGCGCTACAACGTCATGGACGGGCTCGATTCCACGTTCGAGGATTACACCCGGCCCGATCCCCTGCCGCCCGGCATGCTGCGCGAGATGGCACAGTCGCAGCTGCTCGGGCTCTTCGATGCCGACGCCGACGCCGGGCGCGCGCCCGACGACCCGCCGCCGTCACTACCGCCGTCACTACCGCCGTCACCACCGCCGCCCCCGGCGCCCTCCCCGCCGAACCTGGCCCGCCCCGATGAAAACGCTGATCTGCAACTGCAACCGGACGATGACACTGGACGCGCCGGCGCTGCGCCGCGCGCTGGCGGCGACGGCCAGCCCTGAGGGGCTGGAGACCGTCCACACGTTGCTGTGCCGGCGCGAGGCGGCGGCGTTCCAGCGCGCGGCGCGCGAGACGGCAGCCGCCGGCGAGGAACTCGTCGTCGCCTGCACGCAGGAGCAGCGGCTGTTCCTCGAACTCAACGACGCCACCGAGGGCGCGGCCAAGGTGCAGGAGCGGCCGATCCGTTTCGTCAACATCCGCGAGACCGCGGGCTGGTCGCGCGACGGCGCCGCCGCGACGCCGAAGATCGCCGCGCTGCTGGCGCTGGCGCAGTTGCCGGCGCCCGAACCGGTGGCCACCGTCGGCTTCCGCTCGAGCGGCCGCTGCCTCGTCATCGGCGCGGCCGAGGCGGCCGAGCGCGCCGCCGCGATGCTCGGCGACGCGATCGACGCCAGCGTCCT
Organism: Burkholderiales bacterium; assembly: GCA_028868825.1. Classification (GTDB taxonomy): domain Bacteria; phylum Pseudomonadota; class Gammaproteobacteria; order Burkholderiales; family Burkholderiaceae_C; genus Rubrivivax. The sequence continues at coordinate 80,869 of JAGWTU010000005.1, forward strand.
CGTCAGCGAACCCGGCGGCGCCATCGCCCAGGCCCATGGCCGGGCCACGCATCACGGTCGGCTGATCGCGCTGACCGGCTGGCTGGGCCAGTTCCTGGCGCGCTGGCGCAGCGACAACCCGATCGACCTCGACCTGTGCACGCGCTGCAACGCCTGCCTCGCGGCCTGCCCGGAGGGCGCAATCGGGCTCGACTACCGCATCGACCTCGACGCCTGCCGCAGCCACCGCGCCTGCGTGCGCGCCTGCGACGCCGCCGGCGCGATCGATTTCGACCGCGAGGCGATCGAGCACGAGGAGTCCTACGACCTCGTGCTCGACCTGCGGGCCGCCCCGGCGTTCACGATGCACCAGCCGCCGCAAGGCTATTTCCACGCCGGTGCCGACCCGCAGCGGCTCGCCGACGCGGTGCTGGCACTGCGCGAATTCGTCGGCGAGTTCGACCATCCCCGCTTCCTGCGCTACCAGCAGCGCTTGTGCGTGCACAGCCGCAACGAGCGCATCGGCTGCAACGCCTGCATCGATGTCTGCTCGGCGCGCGCGATCCGCAGCGACGCCTCGGCCAAGGGGCGCGTCCCATCGGGCGGCGCCAAGCCCGGCGGCGTGATCGTCGAAGCGCACCTCTGCGTCGGCTGCGGCGCCTGCACCACCGTCTGCCCGAGCGGCGCCATGGCCTACGCCTACCCCGGCACCAGCGACCAGGGGCGGCGGCTGCGCACGGCGCTGGCCACCTACGCGGCGGCCGGCGGCCGCGACGCGGTGCTGCTCATCCACAGCGACGAAGCGGGCCGGCGCATCGTCGAGGACCTCGGCCGCGCGAGCCGCATCGACCCCGCGATCCAAGGCCTGCCGGCGCGCGTGCTGCCGCTGGCGGTGCGGCATACCGCCAGCGTCGGCATCGACCTCTGGATAGCGGCGCTGGCGCTGGGCGCGAACCAGATCCGGGTGCTGCTGACCGGCGAGGAGGCACCCGAATATCGGCAGGCGCTGGCCGAGCAGATGGCCGTCGCGCAGGCGCTGCTCAGCGGCCTGGGCTACGGCGGCGAGCATCTGCGCCTGCTCGAGGCCCGCGACGCACGCGACCTCGGCGCGCTCGATGCCGCCTTGCGCGCGGCGCCGGCGCAGGGCGTGGCGCCGGCGGCCACATTCGCCGTGCAGGCCGACAAGCGCGGCACGCTCGAGCTCGCGCTCGAGCATCTGCGTGCGCGGGCCCCGGCGGCGCTGCCCGATGCGATCGCCCTGCCCGCCGCCGGCGCGCCCTTCGGCGCCGTGCTGGTCGACGCCGCGAAATGCACGCTGTGCCTGAGCTGCGTCGGCGCCTGCCCGACCTCGGCACTCGCCGACAACCCCGAGCGGCCGCAGCTGCGCTTCACCGAGAAGTTGTGCACCCAATGCGGCCTGTGCGAGCGCACCTGCCCCGAAAGCGCGATCACCTTGCAGCCGCGGCTGTGGCTGGCCGATGGCGGGCGTGCGCGCCAGGCACCGCGCCTGCTCGCCGAGATGACGCCCTACCGCTGCGTGCGCTGCGGCAAGCCCTTCGGCACGCAGAAGGCGATCGAGACGATGATCGAGCGCCTCGCCGGCCACGCGGCGTTCCAGGGCGCGGCGGCCGAGCGGCTGAGGATGTGCGGCGGTTGCCGCGTCATCGACATCCACAGCGCCGGCGGCGAAGCCCGCATCGTCGGACCATGAACGCACAGACCCTGCCGGGCCCCGCCGACGCCGGCGAACTCGCCCGCGCCGAGATCTACGGCCTGCTCGCGCGGCTTTGGCTGGCGGCCCCCGACGCCGGGCTGTTGCAGCGCCTGGCCGGCGCCCCTTCGCCGCCGCCCGGCGCCTGGCTCGAGGCGCCCTGGCAGGCGCTCGTCGCCGCGCTGCGCGCGACCACGCCGGCCGAGGCCGCGGCCGAGTTCGACGCGCTGTTCGGCGGCGTCGGCAAGCCCGAGCTGTTCGCCTACGCCTCGTACCACCTCAGCGGCTTTCTCAACGAGAAGCCGCTGGCGGCGCTGCGCGCCGACCTCGCCCGCCTGGGCCTCGCGCGCGAGCCGCGCGCGCTCGAGACCGAGGACCATGTGGCCTACGGCTTCGAGGTCATGCGCTACCTGATCGCCGGCGGCGATGCCGTCTGCAATCTGCCAGCCCAGCGGCGATACTTCGGCGACCATCTGCAGCCGTGGGTCGAGCGCTTTTGCGAGACCGTCGCCGCGCATCCGCGCGCCGTCGTCTGGGCGGCGCTGGCACGCTACACGGCCGAATTCATGCGCGTCGAGGCCCAGGGCTTCGAACTCTTCGAGGACTGAATGACGATCGCCATCGACGACATCACGGGGCTCGTGCTCGCCGGCGGCCGCGGCAGCCGCATGGGCGGCGTCGACAAGGGCCTGCAGATGCATCTCGGCATGCCGCTGGCGCTGCACGCGCTGCTGCGGCTGCAACCCCAGGTCGGCCGCGCGATGGTCAATGCGAACCGCAACCTCGCGGCCTATGAATCGATGGGCGTGCCGGTCTGGCCCGACCCGATCGAGGACTACGCCGGCCCGCTTGCCGGCTGGCTCGCCGGGATCGAGCATTGCGAGACGCCCTACCTGGTCACCGTGCCCTGCGACACGCCGGGATTTCCGACCGACCTCGTGGCCCGACTTGCCACCGCGCTTGCCAAAGCCGATGCAGAGATCGCGATGGCGGCGACGCGCGAAGAAGGCGTCGTGCGACGCCAGCCGGTGTTCTGCCTGCTGCGCGCCTCGCTGCTCGAGAGCCTGGTCGCCTATCTCCACGCCGGCGAACGCAAGGTCGACCGCTGGACCGCGCGGCACCGCTGCGTCGAGGTCGTGTTCGACGACGCCGCAGCCTTCTTCAACGCCAACACGCTGGCCGAGCTGCAGCAGTTGCAGCAACAGCAGCAGCCGTGAACCGTCGCGGTCGATTTCGCGGTCAGTGCGCGCGCGGCGTGCGGAAGCGCCACCAGGGCAGCGCGCGGGTCAGCGACAGCACCTCGCCGCTGGACGATCCGGCATAGCCCGGCAGCGCCGCGAGTCGCTCCAGCCACAAGGGATCCTGCAGCGCCTGGCGCAGCGCCAGCACCGGCGGTTGCTCGAGCGCATCGTGCAGGCAGACGAGGAAATAGTCCTCCTCGACGAGCGGCACGAAATCGAGTCCGAAACGCACCGCGGCGGCCTCGATGCCGATGCCGGCGTCGGCGGCGTCGCTGGCCACCGCGGCGGCCACCGCGAGGTGGCTGTCCTCGGCCGGCAGCCGCGCGCCGGCCAGCCTCGCGATGTCGACACCCTGCGCCAGGCACAGATGCTCGAGCAGCAGCTGCGTGCCCGAGCCGTCCTGGCGCTGCACGAAGCGCAGGCCGCGCGCGGCCGCGTCGGCCAGGCCCTGGATCTGCAGCGGATTGCCGCGCGGCACCAGCAGCCCCTGGCGGCGGCGCGCGCAGCCGATCAGCTTGTGGCGCCCGGGCACGAGCAGCCGCTTGAGCTGGCGCGCGAAGACGTTGGCGCCGGGCGCCAGCGGCGGCACGTGGAAGCCGGCGACGACGCAGCGCCCGGCGGCGAGCGCGCGCAGCGCGTCGATGCTGCCGGCGAAGCGCAAGTCGATGTGCAGCGAGCGCGTCGCCGCCGCATGCTCGCGCAGCACCGGCAGCGCGAGGTCGTGGCTGGCGAACACCGGCAGCACCTGCTGGCTGCCGTCGAAGGCCTCGACGAGCACGCGCGCGAGCTCGCTGCGCAGCGCCTCGATATGCGGCGTCAGCCGCGCGCGCGCGCGCCGCTCGGCCCACAGCAGCCGCTCGGCGAACGGCGTCAGCCGCGCCGGCTGACCCTGGACCCAGCTCACGAGCGGCTCACCGAGCACGTCCTGCCAATGCTTGAGCGCGCCCCAGAGATGGCGGTAGGACACCCCGGCGGCACGCGCCGCCTGCTGGATCGAACCATGCTCGCGCAGCGCCAGCAACAGGTCGAACAGCGGGTTCTGGACCTCGCCGCCGCGCTGGGCCGGCGTCGCGTCGTCGCCGGCGGCCTCGAAGCGGTATTGCAGATGGACGCCTCGCGGACGCTGTTGTTGATCATTCACCCCACTAGGGTAGCGCAGCTACGATCGCCCTCGGCATGGCCCGCGCCGCAACCGACCCCAGCGCCGCGCATCGTCCGCGCGAAACGGCCCTGGTCGTCGACGACGAACCCGGGATGTGCAGCTTCATCGTCAAGGCGCTGCAGCCGCAGTTCGCGCTTGCCCTGGCCGCCGGCTCGGCCGAGGAGGCGTTGGCGCTGGCGCAGCGCCAGCGCTTCGACCTCTTCATCGTCGACATCACGCTGCCCGGCATGAGCGGGCTCGAGCTGCTGCGCCGACTGCGCGAGCAGGGCCATCCCGGCGAGGTCGTGCTGATCTCGGCCTATGCCGACCTCGAGGTCGCGATCGAGGCGCTGCGCGCCGGCGCCGGTGACCTGCTGCTCAAGCCCTTCCGCGTTGCGCAGCTGCTCGGCGCGGTCACGCGCGCGCTCGAGCGCAGCCGGCTGCGGCGCGCGAACTGGCTGCTCGAACGCGCGCTGCGCGAGCGTACGCCGGCCGCGGCCGGGCTCGTCGGCCGCTCGATCGTCGTCAAGGGCCTGCAGGCCGCTATCGAGCGCGTCGCCGCGGTCGACAGCACCGTGCTGCTGAGCGGCGAATCGGGCACCGGCAAGGAACTTGCCGCGCTCGCGCTGCACCGGCTCAGCACCCATGCGGCCGGGCCCTTCGTGCCCGTCCACTGCGCCGCCGTCTCACCGGCACAGATCGAGGCCGAACTCTTCGGCAGCCCCGGCCACGACGGCCTCTTCGTTTGCGCCCAGGGCGGCACGCTGTTCCTCGACGGGATCGCCGAGCTGCCGCTGCCGCTGCAGGCGACGCTGCTGCGCGCGCTCGAGACGCGGCGCATCCGCTCGCCGGGCAGCGAGCAGGAGGTCGAGGTCGATGCGCGCATCGTCGCGGCGAGCAACCGACCGCTGCGCGACGAGGTCGACGCGGGGCGCTTCCGCGCCGACCTCTATTGGCGGCTGCAGGTCGTCGAGATCCACCTGCCGCCGCTGGAGTCGCACAAGGAGGACATCCCCGACCTCGTCGCCCATTTCATCGCCACGCTGGCGCCGCAGTTGGGCGTGCCGACCATCGAGGTCAGCGACGACGAGATGCGCTACCTCCAGCAATACGACTGGCCCGGCAACGTGCGCGAGCTGCGCAACCTGATCGAGCGCTCGCTCATCGTCGGCGCGCTCAACGTCTCGGCGCTGTACCAGGGGTTGTCGCGTCGGCGCGCCGAGCGGCCGCGAGCGCCGCCCGAGGCCGCCGCGCCGACCGACCTGCACGCGCTGGAAAAGCGCCATATCCTGGCCGTGCTCGAGTCCGTCGCCGGCGACAAGTCGCGCGCGGCGCAGCTGCTCGGGATCTCGCGGCGCACGCTCGAGCGCCGCTGGGCCGAATGGTCGCCGACCTGAAGGCGCGACCGTGAGCGTGGGGCCGCGCTGGCTCGAGCGGTCGATCCGCCACAAGCTGCTGGCGATGGTGTTGCTGCCGCTGGCGGTGATGCTGCCGCTGCTCGGCGCCCTGCTGATCGGCTGGGGCAGTGAGGCGATCGACCGCGTCCTGCTGGCCAAGGTGCGCGCCGACCTGGCCGTCGCCCACGGCTATTTCGAGCGCGTGCTCGGCGAGGTCGGCGCCGGGGTCGGTGCCATCGCCGAATCGCAGGCGCTGGCGCTGGCGCTGGCGGGCCCGTCGGCCGGCATCGACGCGCTGCTGCGGCGCGCCGCGACGCGCCAGCGGCTCGACTTCCTGCACCTGCTGCCGGCCGATGCCGCGACCGTCGACGCGACCAGCGTCGAGGTGCTCGGCGCGCCCGCGTTCGCGGCGCTGGCGCCGGCGCTGCTGGCGCGCGTCGCGGTGCCGCTGCGGCCGACGCTGGACGCCGCGCCGACGGCGCGCCGCGTCGAGGACCGCGCGATGGTGCTGCGCGCGCGCCGCGCCGTGCGCGCCGCCGACAACCGCCTCGTCGGCTGGCTCGAGGGCGGCGTGCTGCTGAACCGCAACCTGCGCTTCATCGACCACCTCAACGAGATCGTCTACCCCGAGGGCTCGCTGCCCTTCGGCGGTCACGGCACGGCGACGCTGTTCCTCGGCGACGTGCGCATCAGCACCAACGTGCGGCTGTTCGGCTCGATGACCGACGAACGCGCGATCGGCACCCGCGTCTCGCGCCGCGTGCGCGACCTCGTGCTCGGCAGCGGCCACACCTGGCTCGACCGCGCCTTCGTCGTCGACGACTGGTATGTCTCGGGCTATCTGCCGCTGGCCGACGGCGCCGGCGAGCGCGTCGGCATGCTCTACGTCGGCGTGCTCGAGCGGCCCTACACGCTCGTCAAGATCGCGGCGCTGGCGGCGGTCGGCGCGCTGCTCGTCGCGGCGCTGGCCGCCGCGGCCGGCTTCTCGCTGCGCTGGGCGCGGTCGATCTTCCGCCCGCTCGAGCAGATGGAGGCGACGCTGCGGCGGGTGCAGGCCGGCGAGCTCGGCGCGCGCGTCGGCGAGACCGCCAGCGGCGACGAGATCGGCCGGCTCGCGCGCCACCTCGACCGCCTGCTGGCCGCGATCGAGGCCCATACCGGCGCGCTCGACGCCCAGGTCGCCGAGCGCACGCGGGCGCTGCGCGAGGCCCAGCAGGGCCTGCTGCGCAACGAGAAGCTGGCCACCGTCGGCCGGTTGACGGCCGGCATCGCGCACGAGGTCAACAACCCGATCGCCGTCATCCAGGGCAACCTCGACGTGATGCGCGAGCTGCTCGGCCCCGAGGCCGGCGGCCGCGTCGCCGCCGAGCTGGGCCTCGTCGACGAGCAGATCGAGCGCATGCGGCTCATCGTCACGCGGCTGCTCCAATACGCCAAGCCGGGCGAATTCGCCGGCCGCTGCGAGCGCATCGACATCGGCGCGCTGCTCGACGAGTGCCTGGCGCTGGCGCGCCACCAGCCCATGCGGGGTCCACTGACCGTCGAACGCGACTACCGCGCCACCGGCCGGCCGCTGGCCCATCGCGGCGAGCTGCAGCAGGTGTTCGTCAACCTCATCGTCAACGCGCTGCAGGCGATGCCCGGCGGCGGCACGCTGACGCTGGGCTGCGCCGACGCCGCGGACGGCGCCGTCGAGGTCGTCGTCGCCGACACCGGCACCGGGCTGCCGGCCGGCCAGCCCGAGCACCTCTTCGAGCCCTTCGTCACCCGCCGCACCGGCGGCACCGGGCTCGGGCTGTGGATCAGCCGCAGCATCGTCGAACGCTGCGGCGGCGAGATCGCCGCGGCCAATCGCGAGCGCGGCGGCGCCGTCTTCACGTTGCGGCTGCCGGTCGCCTGACGCCAGTCGCCGATCGCCGGCGCCGTTCAGGTGTCCTTCGAGACGCTGATCGTCGGGAACTTGGCTGTGTAGTCCTTGGCCTTGAGCGCGATCTTCACCGCGATGCGCCGCGCCACCGCCTTGTAGATGCCGGCGATCTCGCCCTCGGCGTCGGCGACGACGGTGGGCCGGCCGGCGTCGGCCTGCTCGCGTATGGCCATCGTCAGCGGCAGGCCGCCGAGGTAGTCGACGCCGTACTGCGCCGCCATCCGGCTGCCGCCGTCGGCGCCGAAGATATGCTCGGTATGGCCGCACGACGGGCAGTGGTAGACGGCCATGTTCTCGACGATGCCCAGGATCGGCACGCCGACCTTCTCGAACATCTTCAGGCCCTTCTTGGCGTCGAGCAGCGCGATGTCCTGCGGCGTCGTGACGATGACGGCGCCGGTCAGCGGCACGCGCTGGCTCAGCGTCAGCGCGATGTCGCCGGTGCCCGGCGGCATGTCGACGAGCAGGTAGTCGAGCGCGCGCCAGTTCGTCTGCCGCAGCAGCTGGTCGAGCGCCTGCGTGGCCATCGGGCCGCGCCAGATCATCGCCTGGTCGTCGTCGACGAGGAAACCGATCGACATCACCTGGATGCCGTAGTTCTCCAGCGGCTCCATCGTCTTGCCGTCGGCGCTGTCGGGGCGGCCGGTGATGCCGAGCATCGTCGGCTGGCTCGGGCCGTAGATGTCGGCGTCGAGGATGCCGACGCTGGCGCCCTCGGCGGCCAGCGCCAGCGCCAGGTTGACGGCCGTCGTGCTCTTGCCGACGCCGCCCTTGCCCGAGGCGATGGCGATGACGTTCTTGACCTGCGGCAGCAGCGGCACGCCGCGCTGCACGGCGTGGCTGACGACATGGGTCGTGATCTCGACGCTGACGTTGTCGACCCCCGGCACGCCGCGCGCGGCGGCGATCAGCGCCTTGCGCAGCGCCGCGTGGCGGCTCTTGGCCGGATAGCCGAGCTCGACGCCGAAGGCGACGTCGCCGCCCTCGATGCGCAGGCCCTTGACGGCGCGGGTGCTGACGAAGTCCTTGCCGGTGTCGGCATCGACGACGGACTGCAGCGCTTGGAGCAGCGCGCTCTCGGTGACGGAGGTGGACATGGAAGGATCGGGCTCCTGCAAGGTAGTCGGCCAGTCTAATGGAGCCGGGCCGTGGCCGCTGCCCTCCTAGAATCAGGCCATGACCCGCAAGCTCTTCGTCACCACCGCCCTGCCCTACGCCAATGCGGCGTTCCATATCGGCCACATCATGGAGTACATCCAGGCCGACACCTGGGTCCGCTTCCAGCGCATGCAGGGTCACGAGGTGCATTTCGTCTGCGCCGACGATGCCCATGGCGCGCCGATCATGATCGCGGCCGAGAAGGCGGGCCTGACGCCGCAGCAGTTCGTCGCCGGCATCGCCGCCGGGCGCAAGCCCTACCTCGACGGCTTCCACATCGGCTTCGACAACTGGCATTCGACCGACGGCGCCGAGAACCACGAGCTCGCGCGCAGCATCTACCTCGCGCTGCGCGCCAACGCCCTCATCGACGTCAAGACCGTCGAGCAGTTCTACGACCCGCAAAAGGGCATGTTCCTGCCCGACCGCTTCATCAAGGGCGAGTGCCCGAACTGCGGCGCCAAGGACCAGTACGGCGACAACTGCGAGAACTGCGGCGCCGTCTATGCACCGACCGAACTGCGCAACCCCTATTCGGCGCTCTCGGGCGCCAAGCCCGAGCTGCGCAGCAGCGAGCATTTCTTCTTCCGCCTGTCGGACCCGCGCTGCGTCGAATTCCTCGAGAACTGGACCCAGGACGGCCGGCTGCAGAGCGAGGTCGCGAACAAGGTCAAGGAGTGGTTCAAGCGCGACGCCGACGGCAAATCGGGCCTCGGCGACTGGGACATCAGCCGCGAGGCGCCGTATTTCGGCATCGAGATCCCCGACGCGCCGGGCAAGTACTTCTATGTCTGGCTCGACGCGCCGATCGGCTATCTGGCGTCGCTGAAGAACCTGTTCGGCCGCCTCGGCATCGACTTCGACGCCTACCTCGCCGACCCCGCGGTCGAGCAGATTCACTTCATCGGCAAGGACATCGTCACCTTCCACACGCTGTTCTGGCCGGCGATGCTCAAGTTCAGCGGCCGCAAGGTGCCGGACCGCGTCTACGTGCACGGCTTCCTCACCGTCAGCGGCGAGAAGATGAGCAAGAGCCGCGGCACCGGCATCAGCCCGCTGCGCTACCTCGAGCTCGGACTCGACGCCGAATGGCTGCGCTACTACATCGCGGCCAAGCTCAACGATCGCGTCGAGGACCTCGATTTCAACCCCGAGGACTTCTGCGCCCGCGTCAACGCCGACCTCGTCGGCAAGTACATCAACATCGCCAGCCGCGCCGCCGGCTTCGTCGCCAAGCGCTTCGACGGCCAGCTCTCGGCCGACCTCGGCGTCGAGGGCCGGGTGCTGATCGACGGCCTGCGCGCGCAGTCGGAGGCCATCCGCGGGCTCTACGAGGGGCGCGAATACGGCAAGGCACTGCGCGAGGTGATGCTGCTGGCCGACCGCGTCAACGAGTTCGTCGACCGCCACAAGCCCTGGGAGCTGGCCAAGCAGGCCGGGATGGACGCCGCGCTGCACGATGTCTGCAGCGTCTGCATCGAGGCCTTCCGCATCCTCACGCTCTACCTCAAGCCGGTGCTGCCGACGCTGGCGGCGCGCGTCGAGGCCTTCCTGCAGATCGCGCCGCTGCAATGGGCCGATGCGGCGCGCTCGATGGGGCACCACCGCATCGGCGCCTACAAGCACCTGATGCAGCGCGTCGACCCGCAGCAGGTCGACGCGCTGTTCGAGCCCGCCGCGCCCGTGGCCGCGGCGCCGGTGCTGCCCGGCGGCGAGGCCGTCGCCGACGAGATCGGCATCGCCGATTTCGCCAAGGTCGACCTGCGCATCGCCCGCATCGTCGCCGCCGACCGCGTCGAGGGCAGCACGAAGCTGTTGCGGCTGACGCTGGACGCCGGCGAGGATAGGCTGCGCAATGTCTTCAGCGGCATTGCATCGGCGCACAAGCCCGAGTCGCTGGTCGGCCGGCTGACCGTGCTGGTGGCCAACCTCGCGCCGCGCAAGATGAAGTTCGGCGTCTCCGAGGGCATGGTGCTGGCCGCCAGCCATGCCGACGAGAAGGCGCACCCGGGGATTTTCCTGCTCGAGCCTGGCGCCGGGGCCGAGCCGGGGCTCAGGGTGCGCTAATTTTTAGTGCATTTCCCTGGGATCGTCGCCGATCGCGGTCGAGATGACCTTCGCGTCGGGTCCGAAGGTGACGCTGAAGAGCTTGGACTCCTGGCCGCGCTGCTTGAAGCGCCAGTCGATGACGGTCTCGTCCTTGAAGTCGTAATGCTGGGTCTGGGCGGGCTTGCCCAGCATCCGGCGCACCTCCATCGACGGCATCCCCGGCTTGACGCGGGCGAAGTTGTCCTCGTTGAGCAGCTGGCGCAGCGAGCTCATCTTGCCGTCGGGCCCGATGCGGATCTCGTAGTTCGTCCAGCCCTGGGGCTGGCGCGGGTAGGACAGCACGCGCGTGCCGTCGGACTCGACGTCGATCTGGTCCGGGTTGCCGAATTGCTGGCGCACCTGGGCCTCGGTCGCCACGCCTTCCTCGAGCTTGTCGACGCGCTGCGGATCACAGCCCGCGAGCAGCGCGAGCGCCAGCGCAAGTGCCGCGATCAAGGTTCCCGATCCGGCCATCCCCGTCGTCCGCATAAAATCCATGCCTTCATTCTGCCGCGCCGGCCGCGCCCACATCCCATGCCTATGTTCTGGAAGCCCTACAAGTCCGACGTCGCGAGCTTCATCGATGAACTCAAGGCGAAGAAGCCGACGCTGGAATCCGAACAGAAGGCCGGCCGCGCCCTGCTCTGGGACCGCGACATCGACCGCAGCGCCCAGGCCGAGTGGCGCGAGGCCCGCGTGCCGCAGCAGCCCTACGTCTACCAGACGCATTCCTGAGCGGCGTGCCCGAACTGGCGGTCGAACTCGGGCCGGACGAGGCGGCGGCACCCGAGGTGATCGATCAGGTTGCCGTCGCGCGCCTGTACGGCGAGCCGCTGTTCAGGCTGCCGCATGACCTCTACATCCCGCCCGACGCGCTCGAGGTCTTCCTCGAGGCCTTCGAGGGGCCGCTGGACCTGCTGCTGTACCTGATCCGGCGCCAGAACTTCAACATCCTCGACATCCCGCTGGCCAGCGTGACGCGCCAGTACCTCGATTACGTCGACCAGATCCGCCGCCACAACCTCGAGCTGGCGAGCGAATACCTGCTGATGGCGGCGATGCTGATCGAGATCAAGTCGCGCATGCTGCTGCCGCCGAAGAAGAGCGCGGAGACCGGCGAGCCCGAGGATCCGCGGGCCGAACTCGTGCGCCGGCTCATCGAGTACGAGCAGATCAAGCTCGCGGCGGCACGGCTGGACGCGATGCCGCTGGCCGGGCGCGACTTCCTGCGCGCCCAGGTCCACATCGAGCAGAGCCTGCAGCCGCGCTGGCCCGATGTCGAACCCGACGACCTGCGCGCGGCCTGGGCCGAGATCCTCGCCCGTGCCAAGCTCAACCGCCACCACACGATCAGCCGCGAGCAGCTCTCGGTGCGCGAGCACATGAGCATCGTGCTGCGCAAGCTGCAGGGGCGGCGCTTCGTCGAATTCCAGGACCTGTTCGACGCCGGCCGCGGCGTCCCGGTCCTCGTCGTCACCTTCATCGCGCTGCTCGAGCTCTCGCGCGAGCAACTGCTGGAAGTGACGCAGGCCGAGGCGTTCGCGCCGATCTACGTCCGGCTGGCCTACACGCCGACCTGAGACCGCCGAAGGCGCGCCCACCCAAGGCGCTTCAGTGCGCCTGCTCCCAGTTCGCGCCGACGCCGACCTCGGCGAGCAGCGGTACCTTGAGTTCGGCAACGCCGGCCATCAGCCGCGGAATGGCCTCGCGCGCCCAGGCGAGTTCGGCGTCGGGCACCTCGAGCACGAGCTCGTCGTGCACCTGCATCACCATGCGCGTCGCGCGGCGCTCGTCGTCGAGCGCGCGCTGCACGGCGATCATCGCGAGCTTGATCAGGTCGGCCGCCGTGCCTTGCATCGGCGCATTGATGGCCTGTCTTTCGGCGCCCGATTTGCGCGGTCCATTGCCCGAATTGATCTCGGGCAGCCAGAGGCGGCGCCCGAAGGCCGTTTCGACATAACCCTGCCGGCGTGCACTGACCTTGGTTTCGTCCATATAGCGCTTGACGCCGGCGAAACGCGCGAAATAGCGCTCGATGTAATCCTTGGCCGCCTTCTGTTCGATGCCCAGGTTGCTCGCCAGGCCGAATGCGCCCATGCCGTAGATGAGGCCGAAATTGATCACCTTCGCGTAACGCCGCTGTTCGCTGCTGACGGCGTCGACCGGCACCGCGAAGACCTCGCTGGCCGTCGCGCGATGGACGTCGATGCCCTCGGCGAAGGCGCGCAGCAGCGCCGGGTCCTCGCTGATGTGCGCCATGATGCGCAGCTCGATCTGCGAATAGTCGGCGCTCATCAGGCTGTGTCCCGGCGGCGCGATGAAGGCCTCGCGCACGCGCCGCCCCTCGGCGGTGCGGATGGGGATGTTCTGCAGGTTCGGGTCGTTGCTCGCCAGCCGCCCGGTCACCGCCACCGCCTGCGAGTAGGTCGTGTGCACGCGCCCGGTCTGCGCGTTGATCATCAGCGGCAGCTTGTCGGTGTAGGTGCCCTTGAGCTTGGCCAGGCTGCGGTGGTCGAGGATGCGCGCCGGCAGCGGATAGTCGGCGGCGAGTTCGGCCAGCACCTCCTCGTCGGTGCTCGGCGCGCCGCTGGCCGTCTTCTTCTTCACCGGCAGGCCGAGTTTGTTGAAGAGGATCTCGCCGATCTGCTTCGGGCTGCCGAGGTTGAAGGGCTGGCCGGCGATGGCGTAGGCCTCCTGTTCGAGGGCGACCATGCGCTCGGCCAGTTCCTGGCTCTGGCGCGCGAGCAGCGCCGGGTCGATCAGCACGCCATGGCGCTCGATGCGCTCGAGCACTATCGAGACGGGCAGCTCGATCGTTTCGTAGACGCGCGTCAGGCCGGCGTCGGCCTCGATCTCGGGCCACAGCACCTGGTGCACCTGCAGCGCCATCTCGCTGTCCTCGCCCGAGTACTCGGTCGCCTTCGCGACATCGACCTGGGCGAACGGGATCTGGTTCACGCCCTTGCCGCAGAGATCCTCGTATTCGAGCCCCTTGCGGCCGAGGTGGCGCTCGGCCAGCGCCGCCAGGCCATGCGTGCGGTGCGCCTCGACGACATAGCTCTCGAGCATCGTGTCATGGCGGTAGCCGCGCACCTCGATGCCGGCGTTGGCGAAGACATGGAGGTCGTACTTGATGTTCTGGCCCAGCTTGGCGCGCGTCGCGTCCTCGAGCCAGGGCTTCAGCCGCGCCAGCACCTCGGCCAGCGGCAGCTGCGCCGGCGCGTCGGGGTAGCTGTGCGCCAGCGGGACATAGGCCGCGCGGCCGGGCTCGACGGCGAAGCTGATGCCGACGATGCGCGCCCGCATGCCGTCGAGGCTGTCGGTCTCGGTGTCGATGGCGACGAGGTCGGCGCCGCGCAGCCGCTCCATCCAGGCATCGAAGCGTGTCCAGTCGGTGATCGTCTCGTACGCGCGCGCGATCGCCGGACCTGCGGCGCGGGGTGCCGGCGCGGCGACCGCCTCGGCCCCCTCGGCGGCCGGCGCCTGCTCGATGTCGCGCAGCCAGGTCTTGAAGCCGTAGCGCTGGTAGAAATCGTGCAGGCCGGCGCGATCGACCTCGCGCAGCGCCAGCGCATCCAGGTTCGGCCAGCCGGCGACGTGGGCGGCGAGGTCGCAATCGGTGACGACGGTGACGAGCCGCCTGCCCTGCGGCAGCCAGTCCCGCGCCTTGCGCAGGTTCTCGCCGGCCACGCCCTTGATGCTGTCGGCGGCGGCGACGACGCCGTCGAGCGAGCCGAAATCGGCGAGCCATTTGACGGCCGTCTTCGGTCCCACCTTCTCGACCCCGGGCACGTTGTCGACGGTGTCGCCGATCAGCGTCAGGTAGTCGACGATGCGCTCGGGCGGGACGCCGAACTTGGCCTGCACGCCCTCGACGTCGAGCCGCTCGGGCGGCTTGGCCATCGTGTTGATCAGCGTCACCGCGGGCGTGACGAGTTGCGCCAGGTCCTTGTCGCCGGTCGAGATCAGCACCTGGTGGCCGCTGGCGGCAGCCACCCGTGCGAGCGTGCCGATGGCGTCGTCGGCCTCGATCCCGGGCACTTCGAGCACGGGCCAGCCGAGCAGCCGCACGACCTCGTGGATGGGCGCGATCTGCTGCACCAGCGGCTCGGGCATCGGCGCGCGATGCGCCTTGTACTCGGGGTACCAGTCGTCGCGGAAGGTCGGGCCCTTGGCGTCGAACACGCACACCGCATGTTCGGCCGGATAGCGCTCGCGCAGCCACTTCATCATCGCCACCATGCCGTGCACGGCGCCGGTGGGGAAACCGTCGGGCGCGCGCAGGTCGGGCATGGCGTGGTAGGCGCGGTAGAGATAGCTCGAACCGTCGACCAGCAGCATCAGTTTTTCGCTCATGCGGCGATTGTGGCGCCGCATGACCGCGGCGGTCGCCGAGCGCTGCGGCGCCGATACGCACCGCGTAGAATCCCTGAGATGCCTGCCCTGCCCCGCCTCGCCTTCTGTCTGTCGCTGTGCGGCCTGTCCTGCGTCTGCGGCGCCCAGGTCGTGGCGACGGCCGCGGCCGCATCGGCGCCGCACGAGAGCGCGTCGGCACCCGAACGCAACCGGCTCGCCCCGCATGTCCACGTCATCGAGGACAAGGCGGTGCGCATCGAGGAGACGCGCATCGGCGGCCAGGCCCAGCGCATCACGGTGCAGCCGAAGATCCCGGTCGGTGCGAAAGCCTACGACATCCTCGTCGGCAAGGACAACATCGGCGCGCGCGACACGGCCAACGACCACGGTGCAGCAGGCCAGAGCGCCTGGTCGCTGTTCGACTTCTGATCCCGGCGCGATGGCGGTTTACACCGAGGTCGGCGAAGCCGATGCCGCCGCGCTTTGCGCCCGCCTGGGCCTGGGCCGGCTGACCGAATTGCGCGGCATCCGCTCGGGCATCGAGAACACCAACTACTACGCGACGACGACGCGCGGCCAGTGGGTGCTGACGCTGTTCGAGCGCCTGGGCCGCACGGAACTGCCCTATTACCTGCGGCTGATGCAGCATCTGGCCGGCCACGGCATCCCGGTGCCGGCGCCACAGCCCGCCCTCGATGGCGAACTCGTGCACGAGATCGCCGGCAAGCCGGCGGCCATCGTCACGCGGCTGCCCGGCGGCCACCGCCTGGCCCCGGACGTCGACCATTGCGCCCAGGTCGGCGCGATGCTGGCGCGCATGCACCTGGCGGGCGCCGATTTCGAGCTCGAACAGCCACACCTGCGCGGCCTGACCTGGTGGCGCGAGACGGCGCCGCTGGTGCTGCCGCATCTGCAGCCCGAGCAGGCCGAGCTGCTGCGCGAAGAACTCGACTACCAGCAGCACTTCGCCTCCTCGCCGGCCGCGCAGGCGCTGCCGCGCGGCCCCATCCACGCCGACCTGTTCCGCGACAACGTGATGTTCGACGACACGGCGGGGCCGGACCGGCTGTGCGGTTTCTTCGACTTCTATTTCGCCGGCACCGACCTGCTGCTGTTCGATGTCGCCGTCTGTCTCAACGACTGGTGCGCCGACGGCGCCGCGCTCGACGAGGCCCGCGCCACGGCCTTCGTCGCCGCCTACGAGGGCGTGCGGCCGCTCGCCGGCGCCGAGCGCCGCGCCCTGCCGGCGCTGCTGCGCGCGGCGGCGCTGCGCTTCTGGATCAGCCGGCTGTGGGACTGGCACCTGCCGCGCGACGCGGCACTGCTGCAAGCCAAGGACCCGGCGCATTTCGAGCGCTTGCTGCGGGCGCGCATTGCCGCGCCCTGGCACCCGGCGGGCTGAGGGCGCGCTCGCGATGGCCATCGTCCTGAGATCGGTCCCGGCGTCGCGCGGCCCGCGCTGGGTCGCCGACGCCTTCCGCCTTTTCGTGCGGCGGCCGATCGGCTTCACTTTCCTGTTCGCGCTCTTCCTCGTCGTCGCGATGCTGCTGGCGCTGCTGCCGTGGATCGGCGGCCTGCTGCAGATGATGCTGCTGCCGCTGCTCTCGCTGGGCTTCATGATCGCCGGCCAGTCGGTGCTGCTCGGCGGGCCGGCGCTGCCACAGCATTTCATCGAGGCGCTGCGCACCGACGAGCGGCGCCGGCGCGCGATCGCGCTGCTGTGCCTGGGCTACGGCCTGGCGGCGCTGGCGATCCTGATGCTGTCGGACGCCGTCTCCGACCATGCCTGGGAACGACTGCAGCCGCTGCTGGCGCAGGGCGAAGCGGCGCGCGAACAGGTCGCCGATCTGCTCGCCGAGCCCGGCGTCGCCTGGGGCACGCTGATCGCCGCGGTGCTGGGTTCGCTGCTGTCGGTGCCGTTCTGGCATGCGCCGGCACTCGTCCACTGGGGCGGCCAGGGCGTGCGCCAGGCGCTGTTCTCGAGCACGCTGGCGTTGTGGCGCAACAAGGGCGCGTACGCGATGTACATGCTCGCGTGGATGGCGACGATGCTGTCCTTCGCCCTCGTCAGCGCCTTGGTCTTCGGCCTCTTCGACGCGCAGCAGGCGGCCGGCGCACTCGGCGTCCCGGCCGGCATCGTCTTCTCGAGCGTGTTCTACCTCTCGGTGCTGTTCACCTTCAACGACTGCTTCGGCGGCGCGCTGCCGAGCGCTGAACCGCTGCCGCCGCCGGCCGCCTGATCAGTCCACCGGCGTCAGTTTGGCAATCGCCAGCGCCAGCCATTTGCTGCCATGGCGCCCGAACTGCACCTGGGCGCGGGCGTCGGCGCCGCGGCCTTCGAGCGTCGTCACGACGCCCTCGCCGAACTTGGTGTGGAACACCGTCTGTCCCACGCGCAGGCCCTGCATCCCGGGCGTCGAGGCCGGGACCGGCAATGACGGCTGCGGCGCGACGCGGCCGGCGCCGACGATGCCCGACAAGCCGCTGCCGCGCTCCCAGGCCTGCTGGTACTCGCGCGCATAGCCCGAGCCGAAGCCCTGCTGGCGCGGCGTGATCCACTTCAGCGTGCCCTCGGGAATCTCGTCGAAGAAGCGGCTCTTGACGTTGTAGCGCGTCTGGCCGTGCAGCATGCGCGTCTGGCTGAAGCTCAGGTACAGGCGCTTCCTGGCCCGCGTGATCGCCACGTACATCAGCCGCCGCTCCTCCTCGACGCCGTCGGCGTCCGACAGCGACTGCTCGTGCGGGAACAAGCCCTCCTCGATGCCGGTGATGAACACCGCGTCGAATTCGAGCCCCTTGGCCGAATGCACGGTCATCAGCTGGATCGCGTCGGCGCCCGCCTGCGCCTGATTGTCGCCCGCTTCGAGCGAGGCATGGGTGAGGAAGGCGGCCAGCGGCGACAGGATCTCGCCGGTCTCGACATCGGGCGCCGGCAGCTGATCGTCGGCGCGCTCGTCGACCGGCAGCGCGACGGCGTCCTTGCCGAAGCCCTCCTGGGTGACGAAGCTCTCGGCGGCGTTGACGAGTTCCTCGAGGTTCTCGATGCGGTCCTGGCCTTCCTTGTCGTGGCGGTAGAAATCGACCAGCCCCGACTGCGCCAGGACATGCTCGATGATCTCGCGCAGCGTCAGCCCCTGCGTGGCGCCGCGCATCGCGTCGACGAGCGCGACGAAGGCCTGCAGGTTCGCCCCCGCCTTGCCGGCGACGGCGCCGACGCTCTGCGCCAGGCTGCGGCCGCTGGCGCGCGCCGCGTCCTGCAACTGCTCGATCGAGCGCGCGCCGATGCCGCGCGCCGGGAAATTGACGACGCGCAGGAAGCTCGTGTCGTCGTTGGCGTTCTCGAGCAGGCGCAGATAGGCCAGCGCATGCTTGACCTCGGCGCGCTCGAAGAAGCGCAGGCCGCCGTAGACGCGGTAAGGCACGCCGGCGTTGAACAGCGCGCTCTCGAGCACGCGGCTCTGCGCATTCGAGCGGTACAGCAGCGCGATCTCGCTGCGCGGCAGGCCGCCGCGGTGCAGCTGCTGCGCCTCCTCGAGCAGCCATTGCGCCTCGGCGTAGTCGCTCGTCGACTCGTAGACGCGCACCGGCTCGCCGGCG
The DNA here is from genome assembly GCA_028868825.1 of Burkholderiales bacterium. Classification (GTDB taxonomy): domain Bacteria; phylum Pseudomonadota; class Gammaproteobacteria; order Burkholderiales; family Burkholderiaceae_C; genus Rubrivivax. The sequence continues at coordinate 99,464 of JAGWTU010000005.1, forward strand.
CCGGCATCGGTGCGCAGCACCTTGCCCAGGCGCTGGTGGTTGTGGCCGATGAGGCCGTTGGCGGCGTCCAGGATATGGCCGTAGCTGCGGTAGTTCTGCTCGAGCTTGATGATCGCCGGCACGCGGTATTCGCGCTCGAAATCGGCCATGTTGCCGACACGCGCGCCGCGGAAGGCGTAGATGCTCTGGTCGTCGTCGCCGACGGCGAACACGCCCTGCGCCGGCTGCGCGCCGGGTGGGGCGAACATCTTCAGCCAGGCGTATTGCAGCCGGTTCGTGTCCTGGAATTCGTCGACCAGCAGATGGCGGAAACGGCGCTGGTAGTGCTCGCGCAGCGCATCGTTGTCGCGCAGCAGCTCATACGTGCGCAGCATCAGCTCGGCGAAATCGACGACGCCCTCGCGCTGGCATTGCTCCTCGTAGGCCTGGTAGATCTCGACGAGCTTGCGCGTCTGCTCGTCGCGCACCTCGACGTCGCGCGGCCGCCGCCCTTCCTCCTTCGATCCGGCGATGAACCAGGTCACCTGCTTGGGGACGAAGCGCTCCTCGTCGAGGTTCATCGCCTTGATGACGCGCTTGACGGCGCTTTGCTGGTCGCTGCTGTCGAGGATCTGGAACGACTGCGTCAGCCCGGCGAGCTTCCAATGCGCGCGCAGGAAGCGGTTGCACAGGCCGTGGAAGGTGCCGATCCACATGCCCCGCACGGCCACCGGCAGCATCGCCGACAGCCGGGTCAGCATCTCCTTGGCCGCCTTGTTCGTGAAGGTCACGGCGAGCACGCCGCCGGGCGAGACCTGGCCGGTCTGCAGCAGCCAGGCGATGCGCGTCGTCAGCACCCGCGTCTTGCCCGAGCCGGCACCGGCGAGGATCAAGGCCGGCACCGCCGGCAGCGTCACGGCCGCCAGCTGCTCGGGATTGAGGCGGTCGAGCAGCGGCAGCGCGGCGGGGGCCGGGTTCACGGGATCGGCGGGATTCATGGCGCGATTGTCGGCCAAGCGGGGCAGCCGCCGCGGGCAGCGCCGGCGCGCGGCGGGGCCGCGACTTAGAATTTCAGCCCTCCCGACCCGGGCGGCGCACCGACTCCCCATCCATGGAAATCTTCGACTACGACAACATCCTGCTGCTGCCCCGCAAATGCCGCGTCGACAGCCGCGCCGACTGCGACCCCTCGGTCGAGTTCGGCGGCCGGCGCTTCGCGCTGCCCGTCGTGCCGTCGAACATGAAGACCGTCGTCGACGAGCCGATCAGCGAGCAGCTCGCGGCCAGCGGCCATTTCTACGTCATGCACCGCTTCGACCTCGACAACGTCGCCTATGCCAAGCGCATGCGCGACCGCGGCCATTACGTCTCGCTGAGCTCGGGCGTCAAGGCGGCCGACTGCGAGGTCATCGACCGCCTCGCCGCCGACGGCGTCGGCGCCGACTACATCACGATCGACATCGCGCATGGTCACGCCGACAGCGTGCACCGCATGATCGACCACATCAAGGCGCGGCTGCCGCAAGCCTTCGTCATCGCCGGCAACGTCGCCACGCCCGAGGCGGTGATCGACCTCGAGAACTGGGGTGCGGATGCGACCAAGGTCGGCGTCGGCCCGGGCAAGGTCTGCATCACCAAGCTCAAGACCGGCTTCGGCACCGGCGGCTGGCAGCTCAGCGCGCTGAAGTGGTGCGCCCGCGTGGCGACGAAACCGATCATCGCCGACGGCGGCATCCGCCACCATGGCGACATCGCCAAGAGCGTGCGCTTCGGTGCCGCGATGGTGATGGTCGGCTCGCTGTTCGCCGGCCACGAGGAATCGCCCGGCGCCACCGTCGAGGTCGACGGCCGCCGCTACAAGGAGTACTACGGCAGCGCCAGCGACTTCAACAAGGGCGAGTACAAGCATGTCGAGGGCAAGCGCATCCTCGAGCCGATCAAGGGCACGCTGGCCGAGACGTTGCGCGAGATGCGCGAGGACCTGCAGAGCTCGATCAGCTACGCCGGCGGGCGCGTGCTGACCGATCTCAAGAAGGTCAACTACGTCGTGCTCGGCGGCGAGAACGCGGGCGAGCACCTGTTCATGTGAAAGCCGGCGGTCGCGCTCAGGCGGCGGTCGGCGTGAACACGCGCAGCCGGTGGCCGTCGGGGTCGAGCGCGGTGTACGTGTAGCCGAAGTCCATCGCCGTCGGCGGCTGGAGAATCGTCAGGCCGTCGCGCTTCCAGGCCTCGTGGCGGGCCTGCACGGCAGCCCGGTCGGCGACGGCGAACCCCAGTTCGGCGCCGCCGGGTCGCGTGGCTGCCGGCTCGACGCCGGCCGCGGCCCACAGGCCGAGCTTGACGCCGGAATCGAGCCCGAACATCGCGAATCCGGGCGAGGCATCGAGCGCCGGTTTGCCGAGCAGCCGGGCGTAGAACGCGGCGCTGGCGAGCGGGTCGGCGACGTAGAGCAGGATGAAATCGGGGTCGGTCATGGCGGGCCTTTCTGGAGGGGGTTGCGAAGGCCCCATGCTAGGAAGGCACCCTGTCAGATTCCGTCAGCAGCGGCGATGCCCTGCTCGCGCTTCCAGTCCTTGAGCAGCTGCTGGCGCGAGCGCGGGTAGCGCTCGGCCGTCGCCTCGAGCGCGGCGATGCGGTCGCTGCGGAAATGCCGCGTCGCGCCGCGCAGCTCGCACCAGGCGACTATCACCTGGACGCGGTCGAAATAGCCGAGCGCGAAGGGCCAGACGAGGCGGCGGCTGGCGCGGCCGTCGGCGTCGCGGTAGTCGATGCGCAGCTTGTGCTGGCGGCGTATCGCCAGCCGCACGGCCGCCTCGTCGACACGCGCCGGCTCGCTGCCGGGGCCGACGAGCAGCGCCGCGGTATCGAGCTCGTGGCGCAGTTCGGCCGGCAGCACGGCGGCGATCTTGGCCAGCGCGTCGCGCGCGGCGGCGGCAAGCTGGGCGTCGCCGCGCTCGCTGACCCAGCGCATGCCGAGAACGATCGCCTCGACCTCGTCGGCGGCGAACATCAGCGGCGGCAGCAGATAGCCGTCGCGCAGCGCGTAGCCGAGCCCGGGCGCGCCGTCGATGCGCGCGCCCTGCGCCTGCAGCGTCGCGATGTCGCGGTACAGCGTGCGCAGGCTGACGCCGAGCGCGCCGGCGATCGCATGGCCCGACAGCGGCCTTCGATGCCGGCGCAGCAGCTGGATCAGGTCGAGGAGGCGGGCGCTGCGCGACATCGGCGCCACTGTAGTGGAGCCGCCTCGGCCCCCCGGTCGCCCCAGGGACCGCCACCTACAATTCGAGCATGACCGAACTCGCCAAGTCCTTCGAACCCGCCGCCATCGAGGCCCGCTGGGGCGCCGTCTGGGCGCAGACCGCCGACCACGCACCGACGCTGGACCCGTCGCGGCCCTCGTTCTGCATCCAGCTGCCGCCGCCCAACGTCACCGGCACGCTGCACATGGGGCATGCGTTCAACCACACGATCATGGACTCGCTGACGCGCTACCACCGCATGCGCGGCGACAACGCGCTGTGGCTGCCGGGCACCGACCATGCCGGCATCGCGACGCAGATTGTCGTCGAGCGCCAGCTGCAGGATCGCGGCGAGAGCCGCCACGAACTCGGGCGCAAGAACTTCGTCGCCCGCGTCTGGGAATGGAAGCAGGCCAGCGGCGCGACGATCACGCAGCAGATGCGCCGCGTCGGCGACAGCGTCGACTGGTCGCGCGAGTACTTCACGATGGACGACAGGCTTTCGGCCACCGTCACCGAGACCTTCGTGCGCCTGTACGAGGAAGGCCTGATCTACCGCGGCAAGCGCCTCGTGAGCTGGGACCCGACGCTGAAATCGGCCGTCTCCGACCTCGAGGTCGAGAGCGAGGAGGAGGACGGCTTCCTCTGGCATATCCGCTATCCGCTGGCCGACGGCAGCGGCAGCGTCGTCGTCGCGACGACGCGGCCCGAGACGATGCTCGGCGACACCGCGGTGATGGTCCACCCCGACGACGAGCGCTATACGGCGCTGGTCGGCAAGACGGTGCGGCTGCCGCTGGCCGAACGGCTGATCCCGGTCATCGCCGACGCCTATGTCGACCGCGAGTTCGGCACCGGCGTCGTCAAGGTCACGCCGGCGCACGACGCCAACGACTACGCCGTCGGCCTGCGCCACGGCCTGCCGATGATCGGCGTGCTCGCGCTCGACGCGACGATCAACGACCAGGCACCCGCCGCCTACCGCGGCCTCGACCGCTTCGTCGCGCGCAAGAAAGTCGTCGCCGACCTCGAGGCGCTGGGCCTGCTCGTCGAGGTCAAGAAGCACCGGCTGACGGTGCCGCGCTGCGAGCGCACCGGCCAGGTCATCGAGCCGATGCTGACCGACCAATGGTTCGTCGCCGTCAACAAGCCGGCCGCCGACGGCAGCAGCATCGCGGCGAAGGCGCGCAACGCCGTCGCCTCGGGCCAGGTGCGCTTCGTCCCCGAGCAATGGGTCAACACCTACAACCACTGGATGGACAACCTGCAGGACTGGTGCATCAGCCGCCAGCTCTGGTGGGGCCACCAGATCCCGGCCTGGTACGGCAGCGGCGGCGAGCTGTTCGTCGCGCGCAGCGAGGAGGAAGCGCGCCAGCGCGCCGCGGCCGCCGGCTACACCGGCGAGCTGACGCGCGACGCCGACGTGCTCGACACCTGGTATTCGTCGGCGCTGGTGCCGTTCTCGACGCTGGGCTGGCCGGCCCAGACGATCGAGCAGGAGCTGTTCCTGCCCTCGACCGTGCTCGTCACCGGCTTCGACATCATCTTCTTCTGGGTCGCCCGGATGATCATGATGACGACCCACTTCACCGGCAAGGTGCCGTTCAAGGACGTCTACATCCACGGCCTCGTGCGCGACGCGCAGGGCCACAAGATGAGCAAGAGCGAGGGCAACGTGCTCGACCCGGTCGACCTCATCGACGGCATCGCCCTGCCCGAGCTGCTGGACAAGCGCGTCGTCGGCCTGCGCCGCCCCGAGACGGCGCCGCGCGTGCGCAAGGACACCGAGAAGGAATTCCCGCAGGGCATCCCCGCCTTCGGCGCCGATGCGCTGCGGTTGACGATGGCCAGCTACGCGACGCTGGGCCGCAACATCAATTTCGACAGCAAGCGCTGCGAGGGCTACCGCAACTTCTGCAACAAGCTCTGGAACGCGACCAAGTTCGTGCTGATGAATTGCGAGGGCAAGGACTGCGGACTGGCCGAACACACGAAGGCCGATTGCGCCGAGGGCGGGCCGTTCCACGGCTACCTGCGCTTCAGCGCCGCCGACCGCTGGATCGCCGGCGAGCTGCAGCGTGTCGAAGCCGCCGCCGCCCAGGGCTATGCCGATTACCGGCTCGACAACGTCGCCAATGCGATCTACGCCTTTGTCTGGGACGAGTACTGCGACTGGTACCTCGAGATCGCCAAGGTCCAGCTCGCGAACGGCAGCGAGGCCGAACAGCGCGCGACGAGGCGCACCCTCATCCGCACGCTCGAGACCGTGCTGCGGCTGATGCACCCGGTCGCGCCCTTCGTCACCGCCGAGCTCTGGGAAGCGGTGGCGCCGGTGGCAGGCCGCAAGACGACACCCAGCATCGTCACCGCGCCCTACCCGCAGGCGCAGCCGGAAAAGATCGACCCCGTGGCCGACCAATGGGTCGCGCGGCTGAAGGCCGTGGTGCTCGAATGCCGGCGCCTGCGCAGCGAGATGAACCTGCCGCCGGGCGAGCGCGTGCCGCTGCTGACGCAGGGCGACGAGGACTTCGTCACCGCCGCGACGCCGCTGCTCAAGGCACTGGCGCGACTCGGCGACGTGCGCACGCTGACCGAAGCCGAGTTCGCCGCCGCGACACAGACGGCGCCGGTGGCGCTGGCCGGCTCGCTGCGGCTGGCGCTGCATGTCACCGTCGACGTCGCGGCCGAGACGCTGCGGCTGACAAAGGAGATCGCTCGGCTCGAGGGCGAGATCGTCAAGGGCGAGGCCAAGCTCGGCAACGAGTCCTTCGTCGCCCGCGCGCCGGCGGCCGTCGTCGCGCAGGAACGCGCCCGGCTGGGCGACTTCAGATCCGCTCTGGACCGCCTGCGGAACCAGCTTGCAGGGCTGGCTTCGCCGCGCTGAGTTCGTCCTCGTCGTCGTCCGCCTCGAGCGCCGCGGGCAGCTGCGTCCAGCGGCTGTCGAAGCCGCGCGGCACGGTGTCGGCGGCGTCGTCTAGCAGTTCGTCGATGCGCCGCGCCACGGCCCAGGCGGCGCGCTGGCGCGATTGCGCCGTCGTGCCGCTGACGCGCGGCGTCACCTGCAGCGTGTCGACATGGCGCAGCGCCCGCCCGGGGTCGAGCAGCCCGGGCTCGAGGCTGTCGAACCAGGCCGCGGCCAGCGGGCCCTCGGTCAGCGCGCGCGCCAGCGCGGCCTCGTTGAACAGGCTCGAATGCGCCAGGCTGACGAGGATCTGGTCGGGCTTGGATTCCGAGAGCAGCCGCTCGCCGAAGAGTCCGACGTAGCGCGCGAAGAACGGCAGCAGCACGCACACGGCGTCGCTGCGCCGCATCAGGTCGCGCAGCCCCACCGGTTCGACGCCGGCCCGCTCCCATGACGGGTCCGAGGCATGCACGGCCGGGTCGTAGCCGATCAGCGTGGCGCCGAAGGCCGCGAGGATCTGCGCCAGCGGCTTCACCGCCGGCGTCATGCCGACGACGCCGACGGTGCAGCCGCCGAGTTCGCGGCCGACGAGCAGTCCTTCGCCGTTGAGGATGGGGATGCGACGCAGCATCTGCAGCAGCGCGCCGATGGCGAATTCCGCCTCGGCGACGGCACTGGCCGCCGCCGGGCGCACGACCTCGACGCGGGCCCGGGCGCAGGCGTCGATGTCGATGTTCTCCGAGCCGACCGAGAGCCGGCCGACGACGCGCAGCCGCGGTGCCTTGTGCAGCGTCGCGGCGTCTATCGTCACCGACGGCGGGATGATGACGGCGCGCACCCGCGCCAGCGCGCTGCGGAAGGCCAACGGGTCCTGCGCCAGCGCGGGCGCCGCGCGCACGGCATGCCGCGCGCCGAGCCACTTCAGCACCTCGGCATCCAGCGGTTCGACGATCAGCACATCCATCGGCTCAATCGAGGGGGAGGGTCACGAGCCCATGGAGGCCCACATGCATAATCGACCGCAAAGGGACATTCTAAAGAGACCCATGTCGGTACAGAAGGCAATTTTCCCGGTGGCGGGTCTGGGCACCCGCTTCCTCCCGGCGACCAAGGCGCAGCCCAAGGAGATGCTGCCGGTGGTCGACAAGCCGCTGATCCAGTACGCCGTCGAGGAGGCCTATGCGGCGGGCGTGCGCGAGATGATCTTCGTCACGGGGCGTCACAAGCGGCCGATCGAGGACCATTTCGACATGACCTTCGAGCTCGAGGTCGCGCTCGAGCAGGCGAACAAGCAGGAACTGCTCGAGGTCGTGCGCAGCGTCAAGCCCGACGACATGGAGTGCATCTACGTGCGCCAGCCGCAGGCGCTCGGCCTCGGCCATGCCGTGCTCTGCGGCCAGCGCCTGGTCGGCAACCAGCCCTTCGCGGTGCTGCTCGCCGACGACCTGATGGTCGGCACGCCGCCGGTGCTGGCGCAGATGGTCGAGCAGTTCAAGGAATGGCGCGCCTCGATCCTCGCCGTGCAGGAGGTGCCGGCCGAGCAGACGCGGCGCTACGGCATCGTCGCCGGCACGCCGGTCAGCGAGCGCATGCTGGACATCAACCGCATCGTCGAGAAGCCGGCACCCGAAGTCGCGCCGTCGCGGCTGGGCGTGGCCGGGCGCTACATCCTCACGCCGGGCGTCTTCCACGAGATCGCGACGCAGCCGCGCGGCGTCGGCGGCGAGATCCAGCTCACCGACGGCATCGCCTCGCTGCTGCGGCGCGAGAAGGTCTTTGCCTACCGCTACGAGGGCAAGCGCTACGACTGCGGCAGCAAGGAAGGCTTCCTCGAAGCGAATGTCGAACTGGCACTCGCCCATCCTCAGCTGGGGCCGGGCTTCCGCGAATTCCTCAAGCGGCTCGAGTTGTAGGCCGCGCCCGCCGGCGATGGCCTCAGCGCCGGCGCAGCAGGTGGATGAATTCGGCGCCGACGCTGCGCTGCTCGACCAGTTCATGCCCGGTCTGGCGCGCGAAGGCCTGGAAATCGCGCATCGAGCCGGGGTCGGTCGCGACGACCTTGAGCACCTGTCCGCTGGCCATGTCCGCCAGCGCCTTCTTCGCCTTCAAGATGGGCAGCGGACAGTTCAGCCCGCGGGTGTCGATTTCCTTGCTCGCTTCGGTCATGTCGAGGTCCTGGGGTCCGGGGGCAGTTCGATGAATTGCGGTTCGAGCCCGCGCGTGCGCAGCCAGTCGGCCAGCGCATAGCCGGTGCCTGCGCGCCAGCAGCGCAGGTCCTGCGGTTCGAACAGCCGGTACTCGGCGAGTTCGGGCGACAGACGCACCGTGCCGCGCGCCAGCGCATGGTAGGCGATGATGACCTGGTTCATGCGCTGGAAGTCGTAGACGCCGACGAGCTTCAACTGCAGCACCTCGAGCGATGTCTCCTCGCCGACCTCGCGCGCGATGCCCTGCTCGGGCGTCTCGCCGGCCTCCATGAAACCCGTGATGAGCGCGAATAGGCGAGCGCTCCAGGCGGCATTGCGCGCCAGCAGCACGCGGCCGCCCTGGTCGGCGCATTCGACGATCGCCGCCAGCACCGGTGTCGGGTTGTTCCAATGCGTCCAGCCGCAGGCCGGGCAGCGGTTGCGCGTGCGCGCGCCGCCGTCCTCGATCTGCTCGACGGCCGCCAGCGCCGTCGCGCAATGCGGGCAGTAGCGCGTCTCGTAGACCGTCATGCCGGGAATACGCCGGTCGACAGGTAGCGGTCGCCGCGATCGCAGACGATGAAGACGATCGTCGCGTTCTCGACCTGCGCCGCGATCTGCAGCGCGACCCAGCAGGCGCCGGCCGCCGAGATGCCGGCGAACAGCCCCTCCTCGCGCGCCAGCCGGCGCGCCATCTCCTCGGCATCGGCCTGGCTCACGGCCACCTGCTCGTCGATATGCGTCGGATCGTAGATCTTGGGCATATAGGCCTCGGGCCATTTGCGTATGCCCGGAATGCGCGAACCCTCGGCCGGCTGCGCGCCGACGATGCGTACCGCGCCGTTGCGCTCCTTCAGATAGCGCGCGACGCCGGTGATCGTGCCCGTGGTGCCCATCGCGCTGACGAAATGCGTGACGCGGCCGCCGGTGTCCTCCCAGATCTCGGGGCCGGTGGTCTCGTAGTGGATGCGCGGGTTGTCGGCATTGGCGAACTGGTCGAGCACGCGGCCCTCGCCGGCGGCCTGCATCTGCAGCGCGAGGTCGCGCGCATGTTCCATGCCGCCCGAACGCGGCGTCAGGATGAGCTCGGCGCCATAGGCCTTCATCGTCTGCGCGCGCTCGACCGAGAGGTCCTCGGGCATGATCAGCACCATGCGGTAGCCGCGGATCGCCGCGGCCATCGCCAGCGCGATGCCGGTGTTGCCCGAGGTGGCCTCGATCAGCGTGTCGCCGGGGCGGATCTCGCCGCGCTCCTCGGCGCGGCGGATCATGCTGATCGCCGGCCGGTCCTTGACCGAACCGGCCGGGTTGTTGCCTTCGAGCTTGGCCAGCAGCACGTTGCCGCGGCCCGCCGGCACGAGGCGCCGCAACTGCACCAGCGGCGTGCGGCCGATGGCATCTTCGAGGGTTCGGTAGACGGGTGGTCCCGCTGGGTTCATGACGGCTCCTGGGATGCCTTGCATTGTCGCAGCGCGAACCCGGCGGCGTCGGCAGCGCATGTGATAATCGCCGTCCCTTGGAGGGTGCCAGCGCCGGCGCCCCCTGCCCGCGTGACGAAATCGGTAGACGTAGCGGATTCAAAATCCGCCGCCGCAAGGCGTGCCAGTTCGAGTCTGGCCGCGGGCACCAGCCGGCACGCACCTCGGCACCATTCCCGATCAGAGCCCATGCCGCAGATCCCACCGCAGACACGCAACCTGATCATCGCCTGCGTGGCCATGTTCCTGCTGCAGCAGCTCCACCCGGCGCTCGAGCAGTTCCTGCTGCGCTGGTTCGCGCTGTGGCCGCTGCAAAGCGGTTTCTTCATGCCCTGGCAGCTGCTGAGCTATGCCTTCCTGCATGGCGGCATCGCGCATCTGCTGTTCAACATGCTCGGCCTGTGGATGTTCGGCTCCGACCTCGAGCGCTACTGGGGCGAGCGCCGCTACCTGCAGTACGTGGCCGTGTGCACGCTCAGCGCGGCCGCGGCGCAGCTGCTGATCACGCCGCTGCTGGGCATGAGCGGCGAGACGATCGGCATCTCGGGCGCGATCTACGGCCTGCTGCTGGCCTACGCGCTGGCCTTCCCGCGGCGCCAGTTCGACCTCGTCGGCTTCCTGCCGATGGTGCTGCTGATGGTGCCGTCGCTGCTGCTCAACGTCGTCGGCATGATGCTGTACGTGACGATGCTGACGAACCGCGGCGCCGTGCCGATCCCGCCGCTGCCGGTGAAGTCGCTGACGATGGTCGCGATCTTCGGCGCCATCGAGCTCTACCAGGGCCTGTTCATGACGGCCGGCGGCATCGCCCATTTCGCGCACCTGGGCGGCATGCTCGGCGGCTGGCTGATGTTCGTCTACTGGCGCAACAGCCGAGGCACGGGCCGCCGCCGCTGAGCGGCTTCAGGCGCGGGGCAGGCCCGCGGCCACCGTCGGGTAGCGCAGCACGAGGCGCAGCTCGCACTTCAGCCGCCGGTTGTCGAGCCGGCGCGATTCGCTCATGAAGCTCAGCTGCAGCGGACCCAGCAGGCCGGCCGCCTGCGCCCGCGGCACGCGCGGCGGCCGCGGCAGGCCGGCGAGGTCGGCGGCGAGGTCGAAGTAGTCGCCCATCCTCAGCTCGCTGTCGTCACTGGCATGGATCACGCGCTGCGGTCGGCCGCGGTGCAGCGCCGCGACGCAGGCGCGCGCGAGGTCGTCGGCGTGGATGTGGTTGGTGTAGACATCGTCGGCGGCAGCCAGCACCGGCGTGCCGCGCGCGAGGCGCTCGCGCGGGTCGCCGCCGGCGCGGTCGGCGGCGTAGATGCCGGGCACGCGCAGCAGCGTCACGCGCACGCCGTGGCGGCGGGCATAGGCGCGTAGCTGGCTTTCCGCATCGGCGCGGCGGCGCGCGCGGTCGGTGGCGGGGGCGATGGCGCGCGTCTCGTCGAAGCGCGCACCGGCGCCATCGCCATAGACGCCGCTGGTCCCGACGTAGACCAGCCGCGTCGTGCGCGGCGAGCGCGCCAATGCGGCGATCAGGTTCGCGGTGCGGCGGTCGCAGGCGCCCTGGGGCTGCGGCGGCGCCAGGTGCAGCACGGCATCGGCGAGGCCGGCCAGCCGCCCGAGCGTGCGCGCGTCGTCGAGGTCGCCGACCAGCGGCAGCGCGCCGAGCGCGCGCAGCGCCGGCACCCGCGCGGGCGTCGAGGTCAGCGCCAGCAGCCGCCAGCGCGGGCGCAGCAGGCGCAGCACGCGGCAGCCGATGTCGCCGCAGCCGACGACGAGCAGCGTCGGTCGGCGCGCGGCAGCGGTGGGCGTCTTCATCGTCGGCGCTTGGGCACAATCCGGGACCCGTTCCCGTCGCCCCGATTGTCATCGATGAATTACACCGTCACCCTGCAGCCCGCCGGCCGCCAGTTCGTCGTCGAAGGCGACGAGGCGATGCTCGCCGCCGCCATCCGCGAGGGCATCGGACTGCCCTACGGCTGCCGCGACGGCGCCTGCGGTTCGTGCAAGAGCCGGCTGCTGCAGGGCCGCGTCGTCCACGGCGAGCACCAGGCCAAGGCGCTCTCGCAGGCCGAGGAGGAAGCCGGGCTGATCCTGACCTGCTGCGCGCATCCGCAGACCGATTGCATCGTCGAGGCGCGCAGCGTCCCCGGCGCCGGGGAATTCCCGGTGCTGAAGTTCCCGACCCGGGTCATCTCGATCGAGCGCGCGGCGCCCGACGTGGCGATCCTGAAACTGCAACTTCCGGCCAACCAGAACCTGCAGTACCGCGCCGGCCAGTACATCGAGTTCATCCTGCGCGACGGCGCGCGCCGCAGCTACAGCATGGCCACGGCGCCGCACCACGTCGGCCAGCCGCCGTCGGTCGAGCTGCACCTGCGCCACATGCCGGGCGGGCTGTTCACCGATGCCGTCTTCGGCACGATGAAGGCCAAGGACATCCTGCGCGCCGAGGGACCCTACGGCAGCTTCTTCCTGCGCGAGGATTCGGACAAGCCCATCGTGCTGCTGGCCAGCGGCACCGGACTGGCACCGGTGAAGGCCATCGTCGAGCAGTTGCAGCATATCGGCAGCGCGCGGCCGGTGACGCTGTACTGGGGCGCAAGGCGCCGCGCCGACCTCTACCTGAACGACTGGTGCGAGCGCGTCGCTGCCGACATGCCGTCGCTGCGCTACGTGCCGGTGCTCTCCGACGCCGCGCCCGACGACGCCTGGAGCGGCCGCAGCGGCTTCGTCCACCGCGCGGTCATGGAAGACTTCCCCGATCTCTCGGGTCACCAGGTCTACGCCTGCGGCGTGCCGGTGATGGTCCAATCGGCGCAGCGCGACTTCGTCGCGCAATGCCGGCTGCCGGCCGACGAGTTCTACGCCGATGCATTCACTTCGGAGGCCGACAAGCATGGCAACACGTAATTCCGACCGCACGACCCGCCGCCTGGCCCTGATCCGGCTCGGTGGCCTCGCTGGCGCCGCGGCGCTGGCCGCGCCGCTGGCGCGCGCGCAATCCGGCGCGGCGATGCACATCGTCGTCCCCTACCCGGCCGGCGGCCCGCTCGACACCGCGGCGCGCGCGCTCGCCGAGGCCGTGCACGACACGCTGGGCGTGGTCGTCATCGACAACCGGCCGGGCGCCGGCGGCAACATCGGCGCCGACATCGTCGCCCGCGCCGCGCCCGACGGCCGCATGCTCGTGATGGGCGCGGTGGCCACGCATGCGATCAACCCCTGGCTCTATGCCAAGGTGCCCTACGACCCGCTGCGCGACTTCACGCCGATCACGCTCGTCGCCCAGGTGCCCAACGTCCTCGTGATGAACGCCGCGGCGGCGGCGCGGCTGCAGATCCGCTCGATTGCCGACCTCGTGCGCTGGGGGCGCGAGCATCCGGGCCGGCTGAAATACGGCAGCGGCGGCAACGGCAGCGCGGGCCATCTCGCCGGCGAGATGTTCAAGGCCGAGGCCCATGTCGACGCCGTCCACATCCCCTACACCGGCGGCCCCGCGGCACAGCTGGCGCTGCTCGGCGAGCAGATCGACTACACCTTCGACAACCTCGCGACCGCGGCAGCCAACATCCGCAGCGGCAAGCTGCTGGCGCTGGCGGTGACGACGGCGCAACGCTCGACCGCGCTGCCCGAACTGCCGACCCTGGCCGAGGCCGGCGCCGCGCTGGGTCTGAAGGACTTCGACATCGGCACCTGGTTCGGCCTCTTCGGCCCCGCGCACATGGCGCCCGAACTGGTGACGCGGCTGAACAAGGCCTATGTCGACGCGCTCGCGCGGCCCGAGGTCCGTGCGCGGCTGGCGACGCTGATGGCCGAACCATCGCCAACGACGCCGGCGCAATTCGGTACCTTCGTCGCGCACGAGCTGAAGAAATACGAGGCGGTGGTCAAGGCCAGCGGCGCGCGCGTCGACTGAGCCTCACTCGCCCAGGTAGGCCGCGCGCACCTTCGGATCGGCGAGCAACGCCTTCGCGTCGCCGCCCATCGTGATCTCGCCCGAGTCCATCACGTAGCCGCGGTCGGCCAGGCCCAGCGCGCGGCTGGCGTTCTGCTCGACCAGCAGCACCGTCGTGCCGCGGCGGTGGACATCGGCGACGACCTCGAACACCTTGTCGACCATCAGCGGCGACAGCCCCATGCTCGGCTCATCGAGCAGCAGCACCTGCGGCCGCGCCATCAGCGCGCGGCCCAGCGCCAGCATCTGCTGTTCGCCGCCGCTCATCGTCCCGGCGAGCTGGTTGCGGCGTTCCTTCAGGCGCGGGAAGCGCTCGAACACGGACTCCATGTCGGCGCCGATCTCGTCGTCGTCGCGCACATAGGCGCCCATCAGCAGGTTCTCGGTGATCGTCATGCGCGCGAACATGCCGCGGCCCTCGGGCACCATCACGAGCCCCTGGCGCACGAGGTCCCAGGGTCCCTGGCCGCCGATGTCGCGGCCCTTGAACTCGATGGTCCCGGCGGCCAGCGGCTGCACGCCGGTGATGGCCTTCAGCGTCGTCGTCTTGCCGGCGCCGTTGGCGCCGATCAGGCTCACGAGCTCGCCGGCGCGGACCTCGAAATCGACGCCCTTGACGGCCTGGATGCCGCCATAGGCGACCTTCAGGCCGCGCACGGACAGCAGCGTCGGGGCGGCGGGCGTCGTCAATGCGCCCCCGCGCCGAGATAGGCCTCGATCACGGCCGCATCCTTCTGCACTTCGGCCGGCGTGCCCTCGGCGATGGTGCGGCCGTAGTCGAGCACGGTGACGCGGTCGCACAGGCCCATCACGAGCTTGACGTCGTGCTCGATGAGCAGGATCGTGCGGCCGTCGTGGCGGATGCGGTCGATGAGTTCGCGCAGCACGCCCTTCTCGGTCGCGTTCATGCCGGCGGCGGGTTCATCGAGGGCGATCAGCTTCGGGTCGGTGGCCAGCGCGCGCGCGATCTCCAGGCGCCGCTGGTCGCCGTAGCTCAGCGTGCGCGCCTTGAATTCGGCGTAGTGGCCGATGCCGACATAGTCCAGCAGCTCCTGCGCGCGTGCGGCGATCGCCGCCTCCTCGGCGCGGAAGGCGCGCGTGCGCAGCACGGCGCCGATGAGGCCCGAATGCGTGCGCGGATGGCGGCCGACCATCACGTTCTCGAGCGCCGTCATCTCGGCGAACAGGCGGATGTTCTGGAACGTGCGCGCGATGCCGGCGATGGCGACCTCGTGCACGGCGCTCGGCCGGTACGGCCGGCCGCCGAGCTCGAAGCGCCCGGCGTCGGGCTTGTACAGGCCCGTGATGACGTTGAAGAAGGTCGTCTTGCCGGCGCCGTTGGGGCCGATCAGGCCGTAGACCTGGCCGGCCTCGATCGCGATGCCGACATCGGACAGCGCCTGCAGCCCGCCGAAGCGCTTGGACACGCCTTCGACCCTGAGCACTGTTTGCACCGCTTGTCCCGTCTGCACCATGCGCCGGCCCCTCAGCGCACCGCGGCCGCAGCCGCCTTGCCATGTTCGCGCGCCGGCCACAGGCCGCGCGGCCGCAGCAGCATGATCGAGATCATCGCCAGCGCGATCAGCAGCTGGCGCAGGATCGATGCATCGAGCCGCCCGCCGGTGGCCTGCTGCAGCGGCGCGGCGACGTAGCGCAGCACCTCCGGCAGGGCCGACAGCAGCACGGCGCCGAGGATCACGCCCGGCAGATGGCCCATGCCGCCGAGCACGACCATCGCGACGATCATGATGCTTTCCTGCAGGCTGAACGACTCCGGCGAGACGAAGCCCTGGAAGGCCGCGAACATCGAACCCGAGACGCCGCCGAAGGTGGCACCCATCGCGAACGCCAGCAGCTTCATGTTGCGCGTGTTGATGCCCATCGCCTTGGCGGCGATCTCGTCCTCGCGGATCGCCATCCAGGCGCGGCCGATGCGCGAGTCCTCGAGCCGCTGACAGATGACGACGCTGAAGACGACCAGCGCCAGGAACAGGTAGTAGTACAGCGTCACCGAGGCGATGACGAACGGGCCGATCTCGATCGGCGAGCCGAAGCTGAAGCCGCCCAGGTGCATCGGGTCGATGCGGTCGATGCCGCGCGGGCCGTTGGTGATGTTCAGCGGCTGCTCGAGGTTGTTCATGAACACGCGGATGATCTCGCCGAAGCCCAGCGTGACGATGGCGAGATAGTCGCCGCGCAGCTTGAGCACCGGCGCGCCGAGCAGCACGCCGGCCACCGCCGCGAGCCCCGCGGCCAGCGGGATGACGACGAAGATCGGCGTGTGCATGCCCTGCGGCAGCGCGCGCGCGATCCACGCGAAGTTCTCGACCAGCTGCGGGCTCGCCAGCAGCGCGTACATGTAGGCGCCGACGGCGTAGAACGCGACGTAGCCGAGGTCGAGCAGCCCGGCATAGCCGACGACGATGTTCAGCCCGAGTGCCAGCATCACGTAAAGCAGCGAATTGGCCAGGATGCGCACCCAGCCGGCGCCGAAATGCTGGGCCACCAGCGGCAGCACGAGCAGCGCCAGCGCGGCGGCGAGGAAGGCGAGTCGGCGGTATTTCATCGCGGCTTCCTCGAGGGCTCAGGCGCGGTCGGCGACGCGCTCGCCGAGCAAGCCGGCCGGGCGCAGCGTGAGCACGAGGATGAGCGCGACGAAAGCAAAGATGTCGGCGTACTGGCTGCCGAACAGGCCGCCCGTGAGCTGGTCGAGGTAGCCGGCGCCGAGCGCCTCGACGAGCCCGAGCACGAGCGCACCGACGACCGCGCCGGGCAGATTGCCGATGCCCCCGAGCACGGCCGCGGTGAAGGCCTTGAGCCCGGGCATGAAGCCCATCGTGTGCTGGACGGTGCCGTAGTTGGCCGCCCACATCACACCGGCGACGGCGGCCAGCGCGGCGCCGATGACGAAGGTGGCCGAGATCACGCGGTCGGGGCGCACGCCCATCAGCGCCGCGACGCGCGGGTTCTCGGCCGTCGCGCGCATGGCGCGGCCGAGCTTCGTGCGGTTGACGAGCCAGGTCAGGCCGATCAGCAGCACCGCGGTGACGCCCAGGATCAGGCATTGGGTGACGCTGATCACCGGGCCGCCGAGGTTGATCGGGTCGGTCGGCAGCAGCAGCGCAAAGGGCTTGGGGTTGGGCTTCCAGATGATCATCGCCAGCGTCTGCAGCAGCAGGCTGACACCCATCGCGGTGATCAGCGGCGCCAGCCGCGGCGCGTTGCGCAGCGGCCGGTAGGCGAGCTTCTCGATCGCGTAGTTCAGCGCCGCGCAGACGACGATGGCGCAGATGAGCGAGATCAGCAGCAGCGCCCAGCCGGGCAGCCCGCTGTCCTGCAGCGCGCCGACGACGGTCCAGCTCGTCATCGCGCCGACCATCAGCACCTCGCCATGGGCGAAGTTGATGAGGTTGATGATGCCGTAGACCATCGTGTAGCCCAGCGCCACGAGCGCGTACATGCTGCCCAGCACGAGGCCGTTGATGATCTGCTGGAAGAAGGTTTCCATGCGCTCTAGCCCTCGTCTGGTTTGGCCGCGGCATCGAGCGCGCGCAGGTGTTCGAGCCGCTCGGCGATGCGCGCCTCGAGACCGCGCGGCACCGGCTCGTACCAGCGACGCTGCGGCAGGCCCTCGGGCAGGTAGTCCTCGCCGGCCGCGTAGCCCTCGGGCTCGTCGTGGGCGTAGCGGTAGGCGGCGCCATGGCCGAGCGTTTTCATCAGCTTCGTCGGCGCGTTGCGCAGATGCGGCGGCACCGGCCGCGAGCCGTCGCTGCGCACGAGCTCGCGCACGGCGCCCCAGGCCTTGTAGACGGCGTTGGACTTCGGCGCGATCGCCAGGTAGACGACGGCCTGCGCCAGCGCCAGCTCGCCCTCGGGCGAGCCGAGCCGCTCGTAGACCTCGGCGGCGTCCAGCGTCAGCCGCAGCGCGCGCGCGTCCGCCAGCCCGATGTCCTCGCTGGCCATGCGCACGAGGCGACGCGCGGCGTAGCGCGGGTCGGCCCCGGCGTCGAGCATGCGTGCCAGCCAGTACAAGGCGGCGTCGGGGTCGGAGCCGCGTACCGATTTGTGCAGCGCCGAGATCTGGTCGTAGAAGACGTCGCCGCCCTTGTCACCGCGGCGCAGCAGCTCGCCCAGCGTCGTCTCCAGACGCGCCTCGTCGAGCTCGGCCGCATCGCGGTGCGCGGCGGCGAGGTTCTCGTAGGCGTTGAGCAGCCGCCTGGCGTCGCCGTCGGCGTGCGCCACGAGGCGCGCGCGCGCGGCCTCGGTCAACGGCGGCGCCGCCAGCAGCGCGCGCGCGCGCTCGATCAGCGCCGTGAGGTCGGCCTCGTCGAGCGGATGCAGCACATGCACGGTGGCGCGCGAGAGCAGCGCCGAGTTGACCTCGAACGAGGGGTTCTCGGTGGTCGCACCGATGAAGCTGAACAGCCCCGATTCGACATGCGGCAGGAAGGCGTCCTGCTGCGCCTTGTTGAAGCGATGGACCTCGTCGACGAAGACGACGGTCGCCTGCCCGGCGCGGCGCCAGGCCTCGGCCTGCTCGACGGCGCCGCGGATCTCCTTGACGCCGGCCAGCACCGCCGAGAGCACGATCATGCGCGCGCCCGTCGCCGCCGCGAGCAGCCGCGCCAGCGTCGTCTTGCCGACCCCGGGCGGTCCCCAGAGGATGATCGACGGCAGGCGGCCGCTCTCGAACGCGACGCGCAGCGGCCTCCCCGGGCCCAGCAGATGGCGCTGGCCGACGACCTCGTCGAGGTGCCGCGGGCGCAGCCTCTCGGCCAGCGGCGCGTCGGGCGGCGCCACGGCCGCGGCCTCGTCGTCGCCGAACAGTCCGTCCTGAGGGGTCATCGCCGCATTATCGACAGCATCGGGCACCTCGGTTCCGCCTCAGGACCGCAACAGCCAGACGCAGGCACGCAGACCGCGGCCTTCGGTCGCCGCCTGCAGCGACAGGCGCCCGCCCAGCAGCGCGACGTAGCGCGCGACGATGGCCAGGCCGAGCCCCGCGCCCGAGCCCTGCTGCACGCCCGATGCTCCCTGCTCCCAGCGCGCGAGCACGCGCTGGCGCTGCGCCTCGTCCATGCCGGGTCCGTTGTCGGTGACGGTGAGCAGCAGCTCGGCGCCCTGCGGCTCGGCATGCACGGTCACATGCGGCTTCACGCCGGCCTCGCGCGGCCGGCCGTAGCGCAGCGCGTTGTCGATCAGATTGCCGAGCACCCCTTCGACGAGGGCGGCGGTGCCGATGGCGTGGATCGGCTCGTCGATGCCCTCGGCACCGAGGTCGACGCCGGCCGCATCGGCGCGCGGCAGCAGGCGCAGCAGCAGGTCGCGCAGCACGGCATCGATCGCCACAGGCGCGAGCTGCAGGCTCTCGCGCGCCTCGTCGGCCAGCGCCAGCGCCAGCAGCTGGTCGACGAGGTGGCTGGCCCGAGCCTCGCTCGCGACGATGCTGCGCAGCTGCGCCGCCCAGGCCGCCGGATCCTTCTGCGCCAGGCCGTATTCGGCCAGCGAGCGGATGCCGGCCAGCGGCGTGCGCAGCTCGTGGGCGACGTTGCCGGCGAACTCGCGCTGCGCCGTGACGCCGGCGTCGATGCGCGCCATCAGCGCGTTGAAGGCGTCGGCCAGATGGGCGATGTCGCGCGAGCGCGGCTCGAGGTCCACCGGCGTGAGGTCGTTGGTGTCGCGCTGCTCGAGCGCCTCCTCGAGCCGCGCCAGCGGCGCCAGCTCGGTGCCGATCGAGCGCCGCAGCCACAGCCCCAGCAGCAGCAGCAGCAGCGCCTGCGGTGCCACGGAGGCCAGCAGCAGTTGCTCGGCCAGCGCCGAGCGGCTGTTCGTCGTCTCGGCCACGATGACCGTGTGCGGCGCCGGCTGGTCGCGCCGCAACGTCACCAGGCGCAGGTCGTGGCCGCGGTAATGGCGGTCTTCGAAGCCGTAGCGTTCGCCGCGATCGCCGGCGCCGACCGCGCGCGGCACGAGGTCGCCCTGGCCCGCCATCAGCCGCCCCTGACCGTCGAGGACCGCGAAGTAGACCGTCTCGTTGGGGTCGAACAGCACGGCGCCGAGTTCGCGCGGCGTCAGCTGCGAGCGCAGGCCATCGCGGTCGAGCGCGACATTGGCGGCAATCGCGTAGGCGTCGTCGACGAGCGTGCGGTCGAACGCCTTGCGCGTGTAGACATAGGCCACCGCCGTCGTCACGACGCTGCCCAGCAGCCAGGTCAGCGCCAGCGGCGCGATGACGCGCCATGACATGCGCCGGCGCAGCGACGGCAGGAGATCGTCGTCGGAACCCGAATTCATCGCCGCCGGGCTTCAGGCATCGGTCTGGCCTTCGATGAGATAGCCCAGACCGCGCAGCGTGCGGATGCCGGCGCCGCTGCCCTGCAGCTTGCGCCGCAGGCGCGAGACGAAGGTCTCGAGCGCGTTGTCGCCGAGCGCGTCGTCGAAACCCGAAAGCTTGTCGGCCAGCGCGCGCTTGTTGACGACGCGGCCGGGCGGGGTCATGAGCTCGTAGAGGACCTCGAACTCGCGCGCCGGCAGCTCGAGCTCGGCGCCGCCGAGGTAGAAGCGACGTGCGTGGCGGTCGAGCAGCAGCGCGCCGACCTCGACGCGGTCGTCGGCACCCTGGGCGCGCCGCACCAGCGCGCGCAGCCGCGCCTCGACCTCGGCGAGGTCGAAGGGCTTGCCCAGATAGTCGTCGGCGCCGGCGTCGAGCCCGGCGATGCGCTCCTCGGTGCGGTTGCGCGCCGTCAGCACCAGCACCGGCGTGCGGTCGCCGCGGCCGCGCGCGTCGCGCAGCACGGCCTGGCCGTTGCCGTCGGGCAGGTTGAGGTCGAGCAGCACCGCGTCCACCGGTTGCACGCGCCAGAGGTGGCGCGCCTCGGCGGCGGTCGCGGCGACGTCGACGCGATGGCCGGCATCGCCGAGGCTGCGCTGCATCACGTCGCGCAGCACGGCGTCGTCCTCTACGAGCAGAAACCGCATGGTCAGGTGGTGGTCAGGCGCGGCGGGCGATAAAGCGGCCGGAGCATACGCCAGGCCCCGGTCAGGCCATGCCCGCCTCGGGGATGGAACCCGCGGCGGCCGCTCGCCTGTCAACCGCGGGCGGTGCGGCCGCGTGTAAGGAGACGCCCCCATGATCAGATCCCAGGCCGCGGCCCGGCCGACGTGAACCCGCCCCAAGTGACCACCCGTACCACCGCCTTGCTGCTGCATGGTCTGTGCAGCACCCCCGACGAACTGATGCCGGTGCAGACCGCGCTGGCCGATGCCGGTCACCGCGTGCTGCCGCTCGTCGTCCCGGGCTACTCGTTCGACCCCGCGCAGCAGGACCAGCACGCCAGCTCGTACCGGCTGTGGGTGCAGTTCGTCGCCCGCGAGGCGCGGCGCCAGCATGGCCTGGGACAGCGCGTGGTCCTCGTCGGCATCTCGGCTGGCGCGACGCTGGCGCTGGCGGCGACGGCGCATTGCGCCGACGTCATCGACGGTCTGGTACTGATGTCGACGACGCTGCATTACGATGGCTGGGCCATCCCGTCCTACCATTTCCTGATGCCGATCGCGCTCTACACCCCGCTGGGCCGTTTCTGGACATACAAGGAACGTCCGCCCTACGGCGTCAAGAACCCGCGCGTGAGGCGCTGGATCGAGCGCGAACTGGCGGCGCGCCGCGTCTCGCGCGCCGGCGCCGCGGTCATCGGCGTGCCGCACCTGCGCGAGCACGACCGCATGCGCCGCCTCGTGCGGCGCCAGCTCGGCGCCCTGCACTGCCCGCCCGTGCTGGCCCTGCATGCCCATGACGACGAGGTCGCCAGCCCGACCAACGTGGCCCTGCTCGAGCGCCGCCTGCAGGCGCCGTCCTTCCGCGCTGTGATGCTTCCGAACAGCCATCACATGATCACCATCGATAATGACCGCTTGCAGGTGGTCGCCGAAACGCTGCGCTTCGTTGACGCCGTAGCGACCGCCAACCCTGGCGGACGCCCCACGCACGCCCGCGGAGACCTCGAACATGCCTACGCCATCCCCAACGTTTGACGCCATCGTGACGGTCCTGACCGACCAGTTCCATGTCGAGCGCGACCTGATCACTCCCGAGGCGCCGCTGGCCAAACTGGGGCTGGACTCGTTGTCGCTGATGGAATTCGTGTTCGCGATCGAGGACCACTTCACGCTGCGCATCCCCGAGGACAAGCTCGACCCGCGCCAGGCCGATCTGACGCTGGGCGACCTCTGCAGCGCCCTCGACGAGGCCTTGGCGCAACGCGCCAGCACGCCGGCGCACTGAAGCCGCGCCGACGCCGCCGATGACCGAGGTCTGCATCACCGGGTACGGTGTCGTCTCGCCGTTGGGCGACGCCATCGATCGCTTCGACACCGCACTCTTCGAGGGCCGCTCGGCGATCCGCGGCGAGTTGCTCGAAGTCGCCGGCCAGGACCCCTGCTGGTTGCCGCTGGCGCGCTGCGAGTTCGATGCCGGCAGGGTGCGCGCACCCTCGAAACTGCCGCTGGACCGCGGCAGCGCGATGGCGCTGGCGGCCGCCGAATCGGCCGCCGCCGCCGCCACATTGAACGCCGACAGCGTCGACCCGCTGCGACTGGCCGTCTACTGGGGCAGCGGCATGGGCGGCGCGTCGACCTTCGACGCCAACTGCCGCGCCCTCTACGCCGACCACCGGCGGATGCGCCCGACCAGCGTCGTCACCGGCATGCCCAACGCGCCGCTGGCCGAACTGGCACTGCGCTTCGGCGCGCGCGCCGCGGCGCTGGGCTATGCCTGCGCCTGCGCCTCGGCGGCCGTGGCGATCGGCGAGGGCCTGCGCGCCGTGCGCGAGGGCCGCGTCGATGTCGCCATCGTCGGCGGCAGCGAGGCGCTGATCTCGCCCGGCGTCATGCTGGCCTGGCAGGCGATGCGCGTGCTCGCGCCGGTGGCCGCCGGCGGCGCCGGCGCCGATGCCGCCTGCCGCCCCTTCGGCGCCGACCGCAACGGCTTTGCGCTCGGCGAGGGCGCGGCGGCGCTGGTGCTCGAATCGGCTGCCCACGCCCGCTCGCGGGGTGCGACATGGCGCAGCCGCCTGGCCGGCTACGCGACGAATTGCGACGCCCGCCACATCACCCAGCCCGACCCCGAGGGCCAGCAGCGGGCGATGGCCGACGCACTGCGCGACGCCGGCCTGAGCGCCGCCGACATCGGCCACGTCAACGCCCATGGCACGGCGACGCAGGCCGGCGACGCGGCCGAGGCCGAGTCGCTGCGGCGCCTGTTCACCGGCAACGCAGCACCCGCGGTCAGCGGCACCAAGGCCATCGTCGGCCATCTGCTGGGTGCCGGCGGCGCGCTCGAGCTGGTGGCGACGCTGCGCGCGCTCGAGCGCCGGCTGGCGCCGCCGACCGGCGCCGTCGACCGCGTCGACCCGGCGTTCGAGATCGACCTCGTGCGCGGCGGTGCACGCGAGCTGCCGGCGCTGCGCCATGCGATGAGCAATTCCTTCGCCTTCGGCGGCACGAACGCGGTGCTGATCGCGTCGGCGGCCGACTGACGGGCCGTCACGACCGCGGCGGCCACGGCCGCCGCGATGGCCGCTCGCCTACTGCTCGACGACGTCGGCGCCCGCCGGGGGGTGGTATTCGAAGCGCGCTGCGTCCATCGACGGATTCGCCTCGAAGCCGCTGAACGTGAGCTGCGAACGCTGGCCGAAGCTGTCGACGATCTCGACGACGGCGGGCACGGCGCCTTTGAAGCCGATGCGCATCGACTTGAACGGCCCGTCCTTGGCCTTGGGCGTGGCCAGCACCCAGTTCAAGCCGCCGTCGCCGGCCTGGTCGGCGAGGTCGAAATCGGCGTCGAGCGAGCCGCCGGCGAGCAGCGCCGCGGGCGTCGAACCCAGGGCCTGGCCGATGCGCCGCGAGCTGACCTGGTTGAGGTCGGCGTCGTAGATCCAGACCTTCGTGCCGTCGGCGACGATGAGCTGCTCGAAGGGCTTGAGGTACTGGAAGCGGAAGCGGTTGGGTCGCATGAACTCGAACTCGCCGCTCGAGGTCTTGCGGCGCGCGCCGTCGGTCGAGGTCACGACCTGGGTGAACGCCGCGCGGCCGGTCTTCACGTCACGCACGAAGGCGCGCAACTGCTCGACCGCGTCGGCATGGGCGGCACCGGCCGCCAAGGCAGCGGTCAAGGCCGCCAGGATCAGGAAGTTACGCCGCATGGAAGCCCTCATTCGTCGCGCTTGGGGACGATGATCTCGCGATTGCCGTTGTGCCCCATCGCCGTGACCAGCCCTGACTGCTCCATCTGCTCGAGCAGCCGCGCGGCGCGGTTGTAGCCGATGCGCAGGTGGCGCTGGACGAGCGAGATCGAAGCGCGCCGGTGCTGCAGCACGACCTCGACCGCCTGGTCGTAGAGCGCGTCCGCCTCGCCACCGCCGCTGCCGGCCGCAGCGCCATCACCGGCCGGCGCGTCGCCGTCGAGGATGCCGCCTTCGAGGATGCCTTCGATGTAATTCGGTTCTCCCTGGGTGCGCAGATACTCCACAACGCGGTGCACCTCCTCGTCGCTGACAAAGGCGCCGTGCACGCGCACCGGCAGCCCGGTGCCGGGCGCGAGATAGAGCATGTCGCCCTGGCCGAGCAGCGCCTCGGCGCCCATCTGGTCGAGGATGGTGCGGCTGTCGATCTTGCTGCTGACCTGGAAGCTCAGGCGCGTCGGGATGTTGGCCTTGATGAGACCGGTGATGACGTCGACGCTGGGCCGCTGGGTCGCCAGGATGAGGTGGATGCCGGCGGCGCGCGCCTTCTGCGCCAGCCGCGCGATCAGCTCCTCGATCTTCTTGCCGACGACCATCATCAGGTCGGCGAGCTCGTCGATGACGACGACGACATGCGGCAGCCGCTCGAGCGGCTCGGGCGCCTCGGGTGTGAGGCTGAAGGGGTTGGGCAGCTTGGCGCCGCGCTCGCTCGCCTCGTCGATCTTCTTGTTGTAGCCGGCGAGGTTGCGCACGCCGAGCTTGCTCATCAGCTTGTAGCGCCGCTCCATCTCGCCGACGCACCAGTTCAGCGCGTTGGCGGCCTGCTTCATGTCGGTGACGACGGGCGCGAGCAGATGCGGGATGCCCTCGTAGACGCTCATCTCGAGCATCTTCGGGTCGATCAGGATCAGCCGCACGTCGCGCGCCTCGGCCTTGTAGAGCAGGCTCAGGATCATCGCGTTGATGCCCACGCTCTTGCCCGAACCGGTGGTGCCGGCGACCAGGCAATGCGGCATCTTCGCGAGGTCGGCGACGACGGGCTTGCCGACGATGTCCTTGCCCAGCCCCATCGTCAGCATCGAGGCCGAGTCGTTGTAGACCTCGCTGCCGAGGATCTCGGAGAGCTTGATCGTCTGGCGGCGCGCGTTCGGCAGCTCCAGCGCCATGTAGTTCTTGCCCGGGATGACCTCGACGACGCGGATGCTGACCAGCGAGAGCGAGCGTGCGAGGTCGCGCGCGAGGTTGACGACCTGCGCGCCCTTGACGCCGGTCGCCGGCTCGATCTCGTAGCGCGTGATCACCGGCCCGGGCGACGCGGCGACGACGCGCACCTCGACGCCGAAGTCCTTGAGCTTCTTCTCGATCAGCCGCGAGGTCATCTCGATCGACTCGGCCGTGACCGTCTCGGGGCGATTCGCCGCCGCGGCGTCGAGCAGGTCGACCTGCGGCAGCTTCGTATCGACGAGCTCGGCGAAGAGCGGCTTCTGGCGCTCCTTGGCGACGCGCGGCGACGGCGGCAGATCGAGCGGCGCGGCCGGCGCGATGACCACCGGGACATGCTCCTGGACCTCGTGGCGCTGCTCCTCGACGACCTGCTCGCGCTCGCGCGCGGCGAGCTCGCCCAGGCGCCGGTCCTCCTCGGCCTCGCGCTTGTCGTGGCGGCTCACGCGCAGGCGGTCGAGGCGCTCGCCGATCCAGTCGGCGCATTGCAGCCAGGAGAATCGCAGCGCGAGCGCCGATCCGACGACGAGCATCGCGATCCACAGCACGCCGGAACCGGCGAAGCCGAGCCAGCGCATCGACAGCGGCCCCAGCGTGTAGCCGAGCACGCCGCCGGCATGGCCGGGCAGCGCCGCCTCCCAGCGATACAGCCTTGTCCATTCGAGCGCGCAGCTCGCCGCCAGCAGCGCCGCCAGGCCGGCCCAGAAGAGCCAGCGCGGATGGGCGGGCGGCGCCTCGGCCGCCGGCGGCGCCGGCCGGTTGCGCCGCAGCGCCAGCGCCAGCGCGGCGAGCCAGGCGCGCAGCCCCACCGGCACCAGCCACCAGGCCGACCAGCCGAAGAGGAACAGCGCCATGTCCGAGATGCGCGCGCCGAGCACGCCGACCTTGTTGGCGACCGGCTCGCCATTGCCCGAGGTCGTGAAGGCCGCATCCGAGGCCTGGTGCGTGGCCATCGCGATGAAGAACAGCAGCCAGGCGATGGCGCCGGCCAGCAGCAGCGCCTGCTGGCGCCAGCGCGGCACGGACAACGGCGCGGAAGCGGCACCTTCGCCGCGCAAGGAACCGAGCGGAAAACTCATGAAGGGGATTGTGGCCGATGGGCGGCCACGACCCTCCGCATCAATCTTGAGGCAGCCGCTCCTTGATCACCACCGACCCGTTGTCCTGGGTCTCGATGACACCGCGCTCCTCGAGATCCTTCATCACGCGGCTGACCATCTCGCGCGAGGCGCCGACGACCTTGGCCATGTCCTGGCGGCTGACCTTGTGGCGGATGATCTTCGTGCCGTCGACGTCCTCGGCCATGTCGAGCAGCGTGCGCGCGACGCGGCCGTAGACATCGAGCAGCGCCAGCGACTCGATCTGGCGGTCGGCGTTGCGCAGCCGGCGCACGAGGCCGCGCAGGATGCCGTAGGCCAGCGACGAGCCCTCGGGCAGGCAGCGCGCGAAATCGGCACGCGCCAGCACCAGCATGTCGGTCTGGATCTCGGCGCGCACGGTGGCCGAATGCGGCTCGCCGTCGATCAGGCTCATCTCGCCGACATAGTCGCCCGACTCGAGCACCGCGAGGATGACCTCGCGCCCTCGCGTGTCGGCCGTCAGCACGCGGGCGCGGCCGTTGAGCAGGATGAACAGCGCATTGCTCTTGCGCCCCTGCTCGACCACCAGCTCGCCACGGCGAAAGCGCCGCTTGACGACGCTGTCGGCGATCGACTGCGCGTGTTCGGCGCTGAGCATCGAGAACAGGGGTACGCGGCGGATCAGGTCCAGGTTGGACAGCATCGACATCGAACTCGCTCCTCTTTGTTTTCTGCCGCTTGCACCGCGAGCCGTGGATGGGCGCCGTCTGCAAGAATCGGCCCTATTGTGCCGACTACCGGGCTTGTAACAAGCCCGGTCCGCCCTTATCTGCGGCTGTCCGTCGGTCGGGCGCGACGCGCACCGGCCGACTTCAACCTCCAAAGCCCAGCCATGACCACCTCCACGACCCATGCCCGCGTCCTCATCCTCGGCTCCGGCCCGGCCGGCTACAGCGCCGCGATCTACGCCGCGCGCGCCAACCTGAAGCCGACGCTGATCACCGGCATCGCCCAGGGCGGCCAGCTGATGACGACGACCGAGGTCGACAACTGGCCCGCCGATGTCGCCGGCGTCCAGGGCCCCGAGCTGATGCAGCGCTTCCAGCAGCATGCCGAGCGCTTCGAGACCCACATCGTCTTCGACCACATCAACCGCGTCGACTTCAGCAAGCGCCCCTTCACGCTCACCGGCGACTCGGGCAGCTACACCTGCGACGCGCTGATCATCGCCACCGGCGCGAGCGCGAAATACCTCGGCCTGCCGAGCGAGCAGTCGTTCATGGGCAAGGGTGTCAGCGGCTGCGCGACCTGCGACGGCTTCTTCTACCGCGGCGATGTCGTCTGCGTCGTCGGCGGCGGCAACACCGCCGTCGAGGAGGCGCTGTACCTGTCGAACATCGCGAGCAAGGTGCATCTGATCCATCGCCGCGACAAGTTCCGCGCCGAGCCCATCCTCGTCGACAAGGTCATGGCCAAGGTCGCGGCCGGCAACATGGAGCTGCACCTGTGGAACACGCTCGACGAGGTGCTCGGCGACGACAGCGGCGTCACCGGCGTGCGCCTGCGCAGCACGAAGGACGGCGGCGCCACCCGCGACCTCGCGGTCAAGGGCTGCTTCATCGCCATCGGCCACCAGCCCAACACCGAACTGTTCCAGGACCAGCTCGAGATGAAGGACGGCTACATCGTCACGCGCACCGGCCTGGATGGCATGGCGACGGCGACCAGCATCCCCGGCATCTTCGCCGCCGGCGATGTCCAGGACCATGTCTACCGCCAGGCCATCACCAGCGCCGGCACCGGTTGCATGGCGGCGCTGGACGCGCAGCGCTACCTGGAGCAGCTCGAAGGCTGAAATCCGGGTTAGAATCGCCGGCTTTGCTGAATATCGCGGCCAGACGGTAGTTTCGGGGCTCGCGGTTCGGCCAAACCAACCCTGGAGAGCGTCATGGCACGCGTCTGTCAAGTTACCGGCAAGCGCCCGATGGTGGGCAACAACGTCTCGCATGCGAACAACAAGACCAAGCGTCGGTTCCTGCCCAATCTGCAGTACCGCCGTTTCTGGCTCGAGACCGAGAACCGCTGGGTGCGCCTGCGCATCAGCAACGCGGCGCTGCGTTTGATCGACAAGGTGGGCATCGAGAAGGTCGTCGCCGACCTCCGCGCCCGCGGCGAAATCTGAACCTCTAGGAGCAAGACATGGCCAGCAAAGGCGGACGCGAGAAGATCAAGCTGGAGTCGAGTGCCGGCACCGGTCACTTCTACACCACGAGCAAGAACAAGAAGACGACGCCCGAGAAGCTCGAATTCCTGAAATTCGATCCCAAGGCGCGCAAGCACGTGCTGTACAAGGAAGTGAAGCTCAAGTAAGAGCCCACGACCCCAGACGAACCCGCCCGCGTGGCGGGTTTTTCTTTGGGCGCGCGCGGGTGGCCAAGAAAAAGGGGCCCCAATGGGCCCCTCTCCTGATCGGCGCCAGGCGCCGATCAGTGATTCGTTCCGTCGAAGAACTGTTCGTCCTCGGTCGAACCCTTGAGCGCGGCGGTCGACGACTTGGCTTCGATCGTCGTCGTCACGGCGTCGAAGTAGCCGGTGCCGACCTCGCGCTGGTGCTTGACGGCCGTGAAGCCCTTGTCGGCGGCGGCGAACTCGCGCTCCTGCAATTCGACGAAGGCGCTCATGTTGTTGCGGGCATAGCCATAGGCCAGCTCGAACATGCCGTAGTTCAGGCTGTGGAAGCCGGCCAGCGTGATGAACTGGAACTTGTAGCCCATGGCGCCGAGTTCGCGCTGGAACTTGGCGATCGTCGCGTCGTCGAGGTTCTTCTTCCAGTTGAAGCTCGGGCTGCAGTTGTAGGCCAGCAGCTTGCCCGGGAACTTCGCATGGATCGCGTCGGCGAAGGCCTTGGCGAAGGCCAGGTCGGGCTTGCCGGTCTCGCACCAGATCATGTCGGCGTAAGGCGCATAGGCCAGGCCGCGGCTGATCGACTGCTCGAGGCCATTCTTCGACTTGAAGAAGCCTTCGACGGTGCGCTCACCGGTGAGGAAGGGCTTGTCGTTGTCGTCGACATCGCTCGTCACGAGGTCGGCGGCTTCGGCGTCGGTACGCGCCAGCAGCACGGTCGGCGTGCCCATGACGTCGGCGGCCAGGCGCGCGGCGATGAGCTTGCTGACGGCGTCGCGCGTCGGCACCAGGACCTTGCCGCCCATGTGGCCGCACTTCTTCACCGAGGCCAGCTGGTCCTCGAAGTGGACGCCGGCGGCACCGGCATCGATCATCGCCTTCATCAACTCGAACGCATTGAGCACGCCACCGAAGCCGGCCTCGGCATCGGCGACGATGGGCGCGAAGTAGTCGACGTCGTTCTTGCCTTCGCTCCACTGGATCTGGTCGGCACGGGCGAAGGCGCCGTTGATGCGCTTGACGACCTTGGGCACCGAGTCGACCGAGTACAGGCTCTGGTCGGGGTACATCTCGCCGTTGTCGTTGGCGTCGGCCGCGACCTGCCAACCGCTGAGGTAGATCGCCTTCAGGCCGGCCTTGACCTGCTGCATCGCCTGGTTGCCGGTGAGCGCGCCCAGCGTGTTGACGAAGGGCTCGGTGTTGACGAGGTTCCACAGCTTCTCGGCGCCACGCTTGGCCAGCGTGTGCTCGATTTGCAGCGAGCCGCGCAGGCGCACGACGTCGGCAGCGCTATAGCCGCGCTGGATGCCTTTCCAGCGCGGGTTCTCGGCCCAGTCCTTCTCGAGGGCGGCGGCTTGCTGATCGCGGGTGAGTTGGGTCATGGATGCTCCAAGGGGTTGATGAAGGGGTTGGAAACGAAGATTCGACACCGCTAGGTTACCTTGTTGCAGCGCATCGGCCATGACTTATGTCTTATATAAGACACTAGACTGTTTTCAATAAAATCAACAACTTGGAGTGATCGTTTCATATAGCGATAGCCAATTCTCCCAGATGATGGATTTTTGCTGCAGCGCAGCGACATCAATCTTGCATTGTGAAATTCACCGCACGATGCGAAAGGCGCCGGTGGCCCGGGCTTTGTTGATCCCGCTCAAATCGGCCGGGGCACTGCCACGAACAATCGACGCAACGTTCAGGAGTGACCATGAAGAGCCCTGCCACCGCACGTCCACAACGCCCGCCGGTACCGCCGCTGCCCGAGTTCGACCGCCTCGACCGCACCCACGCCGCGGCGATGCAGATGCTCGAAGCCTTCGAGCGCCTGCTGCAGCACCTCGACGACCGGGGCCTGGACGACCAGGCGCGCGCCTCGGCCAAGGAGATCATGGGCTTCTTCGCCGGCCCCGGCCGCCAGCACCATGCCGAGGAGGAAGTGCATGTGTTCCCGCTGCTGCTCGCGCGCAAGGACCCGGTGATGACGGCGCACATCCACCGCCTGCAGCAGGACCATGGCTGGATCGAGGAAGACTGGCGCGAACTCGCGCCGCAGATCGAGGCCGTCGCCAACGGCTACAACTGGTACGACCTGGCGATGCTGCGCGCCGCGCTGCCGGTGTTCACGCGCCTGTACCACGACCACATCGCGCTCGAAGAGTCGCTGATCTATCCCGAGGCCAAGCGCCAGAAGGAAGCGATCAAGCAGGCCGCCGACGAGCGCGGCGCAGCGCACTGAGCCGGCGCGCCCACGGCGCGATCTACAGCGCCAGAGCCGTTGTCTGCTTGACCCGGCGCAGCACCAGCATCGAATTCGAGCGCAGCACGCCGGGCAGGCGCGACAGCACCTCGGCGTGGAAGCGCTCGAGGTCCTCGGCGTCGCGGTAGACGAAACGGATCAGGTAGTCGTTGGCGCCGGCGACGTAGAAGCAGTCGAGGATCTCGGGCGTGTCGCGCACCGCCTGCTCGAAGGCCTCGAGCCGCGCCGGCTGCGTGCTCTCGAGATTGACGATCGTGTAGCTGGTGCCATGGCGCCCGAGCGCGCGGGCGTCGAGCAAGGCCACGTAGCCCGCAATCACCCCCGCCTCCTCGAGCGCCTTGACGCGGCGCAGGCAGGCCGAGGGCGAGAGATGGACTCGCTGCGCGAGCTCGACATTGCTGAGCCGGCCATCGGCCTGGAGCTGTTCGAGGATGCTGCGGTCGAGCGCATCGAGCACGGCACGCTGTTGTGGTGATGGGTCGCCCATTCGCACGAAGCACCGCTTTCTATTGAATTTTCGCAATTGTATTGCGCGAAGCGGGGCAGACCCGAGTCCAAGGCGCAACCCCATTGCGCGCCACCCTGGCTAGACTGGGGTTCAGCCGAACCGCCTGTGAGCCCGCCCGTGATGAATCATCAAGCCCTCGACGCCTTCTGGATGCC
Organism: Burkholderiales bacterium; assembly: GCA_028868825.1. Lineage (GTDB taxonomy): Bacteria > Pseudomonadota > Gammaproteobacteria > Burkholderiales > Burkholderiaceae_C > Rubrivivax. The sequence continues at coordinate 131,049 of JAGWTU010000005.1, forward strand.
CTTCACGGCCAACCGCCAGTACAAGCAGTCGCCGCGACTGATCACGCGCGCCGCCGGCATGTACTACTGGGACGACCAGGGCCGCCAGATCCTCGACGGCCAGGCGGGGCTGTGGTGCGTCAATGCCGGCCACACGCGGCCGCGCATCGTCAAGGCGATCCGGGAGCAGGCGGGCGAGCTCGATTTCGCGCCGACGTTCCAGATGGGCCACCCCAAGGCCTTCGAGCTCGCCGAACGCCTTGCGGCGATCGCGCCCGCGGGCATGGGCAAGGTGTTCTTCTCCAACTCGGGTTCCGAGGCGGTGGAGACGGCGTTGAAGATCGCGCTGGCCTACCACCGCGTGCGCGGCGACGGCGCGCGCACGCGGTTGATCGGCCGCGAACGCGGCTACCACGGCGTGAATTTCGGCGGCACCTCGGTCGGCGGCATCGTCGGCAACCGCAAGCTCTTCGGCACCCTGCTCGCCGGTGTCGACCACCTGCGCCACACCCACGACGTGGCGCGCAACGCCTTCAGCTTCGGCATGCCGGCGCATGGCGCCGAACTCGCCGACGACCTCGAACGCCTGGTGGCGCTGCACGACGCGTCGACCATCGCCGCCGTCATCGTCGAGCCGATGGCGGGTTCGGCCGGCGTGCTGATCCCGCCGCAGGGCTATCTGCAGCGGCTGCGCGAGATCTGCGACCGCCACGGCATCCTGCTCATCTTCGACGAGGTCATCACCGGCTTCGGTCGCACCGGCGCGCCTTTCGGTGCCCAGACCTTCGGCGTCACGCCCGACCTGATGACGCTGGCCAAGGGCATCACCAACGGCTGCGTGCCGATGGGCGCCGTGCTGGCGAAGAACGCGATCCACGACGCCTTCATGCAGGGCGACGAGCGGATGATCGAATTCGCCCATGGCTACACCTATTCGGCGCATCCGCTGGCCTGCGCGGCCGCGCTGGCCACGCTCGACACCTACGCCGAGGAAGGCCTGCTGACGCGCGGCGCCGAACTGCAGGAGGAATTCGGGCGCGCGCTGCACTCGCTGCGCGGCGAACCCAACGTCATCGACGTGCGCAACATCGGCCTCGTCGGCGCGGTCGAGCTCGCGCCGGTGCCCGGCGGGCCGCCGCAGCGCGCCTGGCGCGCCTTCCTCGATTGCTGGGACAACGGGCTGCTCGTGCGCACGACCGGCGACATCATCGCGCTCTCGCCGCCGCTGATCATCGAGCGCGAACAGATCGGCATCATCGTCGAGACGCTGCGAGCGGCGATCCGCAAAGCCGCCTGAACGTGCAGCGCCTGGCCGCCACCGACGCCCGACTCGCCGCGAATTCGTACTACACGGCGACCGCGCCGCTGCCGCCGGCGCGGCCCGCACTCGACGCCGACGCGAGCTGCGACGTCGCCGTCGTCGGCGGCGGCATCGCCGGGCTGTCGGCGGCGCTCGAACTGGCGCAGCGCGGCTTCGACGTGCGGCTGCTCGAGGCCGGTCGCGTCGGCGGCGGTGCCAGCGGGCGCAACGGCGGCCAGGCGATCCATGGCCTGGCCTGCGATCAGCAGGTCATCGAGCAACAGCTCGGACCCGACGACGCGCGCCGCGTCTGGGCGATGTCGATCGAGGCGCTCGAGCTGCTGCGCCGGCGCATCGCCGATCACGCGATCGACTGCGAATGGCAGGACGGTTTTCTCGGCCTGGCGACGAGCGCGCGCAAGGCCCGGGCGCTGGCGGCCTGGGCCGACCGCATCGAGTCGGTCTACGGCTATGGGCTGACGCGCATCGCCGCGCCCGAGGTCAGGCGCTGGATCGCCAGCCCGCGCTTTCACGGCGGCATCCACGATCCGCGCTCGGGCCATCTGCATCCGCTGAAATACACGCTCGGGCTGGCGCGCGCCGCCGCCGCCGCCGGCGTACGGATCCACGAACACTCGCCCGTCACCCGGCTGGTCCAAGGCACGCCCGTGGATCTGCACAGCGGCGGCGCGACGCTGCGCGCGCGCCAGGTCGTGCTCGCGGGCAATGTCTACCTGGGCGGCCTGGCACCCGAGATCGCCGCTCGCATCATGCCGGTCGGCACCTACATCGCCTGCACCGAGGCGCTGGGCGCCGATCGCGCCGCGGCGCTCGTGCCTTCGCGCTCGGCGGTCTGCGACACCAATTTCGTGCTCGACTATTTCCGCCCCACGGCCGACCACCGGTTGCTCTATGGCGGCCGCGTCAGCTACAGCGGCCGCGCGCCGGCCGATGTCGCGGGCAGCATGCGCCGGCGCCTGCTGCTGAGCTTTCCCCAGCTCGCCGATGCGCGCATCGAATACGCCTGGGGTGGCCATGTCGACATCTCGATGAACCGGGCGCCCGATTTCGGCCGCCTCGGCGCGGCGCGCAACGTCTATTACCTGCAAGGCTTTTCCGGCCACGGCCTGGCGCTGGGTGGGCTCGCGGGCCAGCTCGTCGCGCAGGCGATCGCCGGCGACGCGTCGCGCTTCGACGTCTTCGCGCGGCTGCGGCATCGCGACTTCCCCGGCGGCGCCGCGTTGCGCGTGCCGGCTCTCGTGCTCGGCATGGCCTGGTACCGGCTGCGCGATATGCTCGGGTGAACTTCAGTCATGGAACGCAAACCCCTCGTCATCGTGACCAGTTGCCTGCGCATGCTGGGTCACCATCCGCACCACATCGCCGGCCGCAAATACGTCGATGCCGTACGACTGGCCGGCGCGCTGCCGCTGATCGCGCCGCCGCTGGACCTGGCCGACCTCGAGGCGCTGCTCGACGGCGTCGACGGCGTGCTGATGACCGGCTCGCCGTCGAATATCGACGCGTCCAACTACGGCCAGGCCATCCACGACCCGACGCTGCCGCTGGACCGCGAGCGCGACGCCTGGGCGCTGCCGCTGGTGCGGTCGGTGCTCGATCGCGGCATGCCGCTGCTCGCGATCTGCCGTGGCGCGCAGGAGGTCAATGTCGCGCTCGGCGGCACGCTGATCCAGGCCGTGCACGAGACGCCGGGCATGCTCGACCACCGCGACGACCACGACGCGCCGGTCGAGGTCCAGTACGGCCCGGCGCACGGCATCGCCGTCGTCCCCGGCGGCATGCTCGAGCGCATCGTCGGTGCGCGCGAATTCGAGGTCAATTCGCTGCATGGCCAGGGCGTCGCCCGCTTGGCGCCGCGTCTGCGCGCCGAAGGCCATGCGCCGGACGGCTTGATCGAGGCCTATACCGCGCCGGACGCGCCGGGCTTCAATCTCGCCGTCCAATGGCACCCCGAATGGCAGGCCACGGCCAACCCGGTGTCGATGCGCCTGTTCGAGGCCTTCGGCCAGGCGCTGCGCCTGTTCCGCGATCGCGCCCGCGTGCCATTGCCCCGGTCCGGCGCAGACTGACAGCGCAGCGCCGCCACCGGCGCCCCCCCCTTGCGAACCGAAACAGGTGTCCCATGATGGTCAGAGAACCATTCACATTCAGCGATCTCGAGCATTGGCTCGACCAGCAACGCGTGACCGAGCTCGAATGCCTCGTCCCCGACCTCACCGGCGTGGCGCGCGGCAAGATCCTGCCGCGCGAGAAGTTCACCGAGGACCGCGGCATGCGGCTGCCCGAGGCCGTCGTGGCGATGGGGGTGACCGGCGAATTCCCCGAGGAGGGCCCGTACTACGACGTCATCAGCCCGACCGACCGCGACATGCATCTGCGCCCCGACCCGTCGACGGTGCGCATCGTCCCCTGGGCCACCGACCCGACGGCGCAGGTCATCCACGACTGCTTCGACAAGGATGGCCAGCTGATCCCGTTCGCGCCGCGTTCGGTGCTGCGGCGCGTCTGCGACCTCTTCGATGCCGAGGGCTGGCAGCCCATCGTCGCGCCCGAGCTCGAGTTCTACCTCGTCGCCCGCAACACCGATCCCGACATGCCGCTGAAGCCGCCGATCGGCCGCAGCGGCCGCGCCGAGACCTCGCGCCAGGCCTATTCGATCGACGCCGTCAACGAGTTCGACCCGCTGTTCGAGGAGATCTACGAGTACTGCGAAAAGATGGAGCTCAACGTCGACACGCTGATCCACGAGGTCGGCGCGGGCCAGATGGAGATCAACTTCTTCCACGCCAAGCCGCTGGGGCTGGCCGACGAGGTGTTCCTGTTCAAGCGCACGGTGCGCGAGGCGGCGATGCGCAAGGACATGTTCGCGACCTTCATGGCCAAGCCGATCGCCGGCGAGCCGGGCAGCGCGATGCACATCCACCAGAGCATCGTGCGCAAGGACAATGGCCGCAACCTGTTCAGCAACGAGGACGGCAGCGCCAGCCCCGAGTTCTACTGGTACATCGGCGGGCTGCAGAAATACATCCCGGCGGCGATGGCGCTGTTCGCGCCCTACGTCAATTCGTATCGCCGGCTCGTGCGCTCGAACGCGGCGCCGATCAACATCCAGTGGGGCACCGACAACCGCACCGTCGGCATCCGCAGCCCGGTGGCGCCGCCGGCGGCGCGGCGCATCGAGAACCGCGTCATCGGCGCCGACGCGAATCCCTACGTGGCGCTGGCGGCGACGCTGGCCTGCGGCTATCTCGGCATGAAGAACCAGATCGAGCCGACGCCGGAATGCCGCGGCGACGCCTACCTCGGCGACTTCCAGCTGCCGCGCAGCCTCGGCGAGGCGCTGACGCTGCTGCGCGACCAGACCGACCTCGCGCATGTGCTCGGCGCCTCGTTCATCACCGTCTACACCGAGGTCAAGGAGATCGAGTACGCCGAATTCATGAAGGTGATCTCGCCCTGGGAACGCGAGCATCTGCTGCTGCATGTCTGAGTCAGTGAGTCACTGAGTGAGAGGCCGACCATGAGCAACCGCAATACTGCCGCCTGGCAAGCCGCCGACGCGGCGCATTTCCTGCACCCGTTCACCGACTTCAAGGCGCTGGCCGACAAGGGCTCGCGCATCGTCACGCGCGCCGACGACATCTACCTCTGGGACAGCGAGGGCGCCAAGATCCTCGACGCGATGAGCGGCCTGTGGTGCGTCAACGTCGGCTACGGCCAGCGCACGCTGATCGACGCGGCGACGCGCCAGCTCGAACAGCTGCCCTTCTACAACGCCTTCTTCCAGACCGCGACGCCGCCGGCGATCGAGCTCGCGCAGCGCCTGGCCGAGGTCACGCCGCCGTCCTTCAACCATGTGTTCTTCGCCGGATCGGGCTCCGAGGGCAACGACACCATCGTGCGCATGGTGCGGCGCTACTGGGACATCGCCGGGCGGCCGCAGCGCAAGGTCATCATCGGCCGCATCAACGGCTACCACGGCTCGACGATGGCCGGCGCCTCGCTCGGCGGCATGGCGGCGATGCATGCCCAGGGTGGATTGCCGATCCCCGACATCGTGCACATCGACCAGCCGTACTGGCGGCCGCACGAGGATGGCCCGAGCCGCGGCCTGACGCGCGACGAATTCGGCCTCGTCGCCGCGCGCTGGCTCGAGGCGAAGATCGAGGAGATCGGCGCCGACCGCGTCGCCGCCTTCATCGGCGAGCCGATCCAGGGCGCCGGCGGCGTCATCATCCCGCCGGCGACCTACTGGCCCGAGATCGAGCGCATCTGCCGCCGCCACGACATCCTGCTCGTCAGCGACGAGGTGATCTGCGGCTTCGGCCGCACCGGACGCTGGTTCGGTTGCGAGACGATGGGCTACACGCCCGATCTCATGACCTTCGCCAAGGGCGTGACGAGCGGCTACATCCCCCTGGGCGGCGTGATGGTCGGCGACCGCGTCGCGCGCGCGCTGATCGACGAGGGCGGCGAGTTCGAGCATGGCTACACCTATTCGGGGCACCCGGTGGCCTGCGCCGTCGCGCTCGCCAACCTCGAGCTGATCCAGCAGCGCCGGCTCGTCGAACATGTGCACGACGATGTCGGCCCCTACCTGGCGGCGCATTACGCGCGGCTGGCCGAACATCCGCTCGTCGGCAGCGCCGAGACCTGCGGCCTGATGGGCGCGCTGCGCCTGGTGCAGGACAAGGCGCGCGGCACGCCTTTCGCGCCCGAGATCGGCATCGGCATGGTCTGCCGCGGCCATTGCTTCGCCGAAGGGCTGATCATGCGCGCCGTCGGCGACCGCATGATCGTCGCGCCGCCGCTGGTGATGACGCGCGCGCAGGTCGACGAGATGGTGGCGCTGATACGACGCTGCCTCGATCTGACGCTCGAGGACGCGCGCCGCGCCGGGTGGCTCGCTTAGACTGCTGCGCCACCGATGAACTGGAAGCTCCTCCTCGCCGGCCTCGGCATCACCGCACTCGCCACCCTCGGCGCCTGCGGGCCGACGCCGCCCCAGCCTGGTGCGCCGGAGGAGCCGGTCCTCAACGTCTACAACTGGTCCGATTACATCGGCCCGAACACGATCGCCGATTTCGAGAAGGAAACCGGCATCAAGGTGCGCTACGACGTCTTCGACAGCAACGAGACGCTGCTGGCCAAGATGATGGCCGGACGCACCGGCTACGACGTCATCGTGCCCTCGGCGCAATGGGCCAAGCTGATGTTCGACGGCGGCCTGCTGCGCAAGCTCGACAAGTCGGCGCTGCCGAACCTGAAGTACCTCGACCCCGATGTCGAGGCCGCGCTGGCCAGGCTCGACCCCGGCAACCAATATGTCGTCGACTGGCTCTGGGGCTACGTCACGGTGGGCATCAACGTCGACAAGCTCAAGGCGGCGCTCGGTGACCTGCCGATGCCGGCCAATGCCTGGGACCTGATCTTCAAGCCCGAGTACATCGGGCGCGCCAAGGGCTGCGGCGTGACGCTGCTCGATTCGGCCAGCGACGTCATCCCCGCCGCGCTGCGCTATCTCGGGCGGCCGCCGTTCAGCAAGGACCCGGCGGACTACACCGCCGCCGCCGCGCTGCTGAAATCGATCCGCCCGGCCGTCGTGCGCTTCGACAGTTCGGGCTACATCAATGACCTCGCCAACGGCTCGCTGTGCCTGGTGATGGGTTTCGCCGGCGACATCAACATCGCGCGCCGCCGCGCCATCGAGGGCCACACCGGCGCGCACATCGAGGCGCTGGTGCCGAATTCGGGCGCGCAGCTGTTCTTCGACGTGATGGCCATTCCCGCCGACGCGCCGCACCCGCGCAATGCGCTGCGCTGGATCAACTACATCCTGCAGCCCAAGGTCGCCGCCGAGCTGACGAACAAGGTCTTCTACGCGAATCCGAACGCCGCCGCGCATCCCTTCATCAACCCGGCGGTGGCCAACGACCCGACGATCTTCCTCTCGGCCCAGGACCTGGCGCGAATGATTCCCAACGAGCCGATCACGCCCGACCTGCGGCGCCTCTCGACGCGCACCTTCACCACCTTCAAGACCGGACTCTGACCACCATGGCCCACGCCGATCCGGCTTTCCTGCAGATCCGCAACGTCGTCAAGGAGTTCAACGGCTACAAGGCCGTCGACCAGGCCAGCGTCGACATCGCGCAGGGCGAGATCTTCGCGCTGCTCGGCCCCTCGGGCTGCGGCAAGAGCACGCTGCTGCGCATGCTCGCCGGCTTCGAGACGCCGACCTCGGGCAGCATCCGCCTGGGCGGTGTCGACCTCGCCGGGCTACCGCCGTATGCGCGGCCGATGAACATGATGTTTCAGAGTTATGCGCTGTTCCCGCACCTGACGGTGTGGAAGAACATCGCCTTCGGCCTCGAACGCCAGGGTCAGCCGCGCGACGCCATCGCCGAGCGCGTGCAGGCCATGCTCAAGCTCGTGCAGCTCGAGAGGTTCGCCGAGCGCAAGCCGCACCAGCTCTCGGGCGGCCAGCAGCAGCGCGTCGCGCTGGCGCGCTCGCTGGCGCGCCAGCCGCAGCTGCTGCTGCTCGACGAGCCGCTGGGCGCGCTCGACAAGAAGCTGCGCGAGCAGACGCAGCTCGAGCTTGTCAACATCATCGAGCAGGTCGGCGTCACCTGCGTGATGGTCACGCACGACCAGGAGGAGGCGATGACGATGGCCTCGCGGCTGGCGGTGATGAACGAGGGCCGCTTCCTGCAGGTCGGCGCGCCGGGCGACATCTACGAGACACCGTCGTCGCGCTTCGTCGCCGACTTCATCGGCAACGTCAACCTGATGGACGGCCGGCTCAGCGTCGACGAACCCGACCATGTCGTCATCGACTGCGCCGATTGCCGCCATTACGTCGGCCACGGCATCACCGGCAGCGTCGGCATGGCGGTGACGGTGGCGCTGCGGCCCGAGAAGATCCACCTCGCGCGCCGTCAACCCGACGACGCATTCAACACCGTGCGCGGCAAGATCAAGGAGATCGCCTATTTCGGCAGCTTCACGGTCTACCACCTGACCCTTGCCAGCGGCGCGCTGCTGAAGGTCAGCGTGGCCAATGTGCAGCGCCACCGCGACGAGGAATACAGCTGGGGCGACGAGGTCTGGGCGCATTGGTCGCGCTCGGCCCATGTCGTGCTGACGCAATGAGCGCCGCCGTCGCGAATTGGCGCGGCAGGTTGAGCGGCTTGTTGAGCGGTCGCACCCTCGTCATCGCCCTGCCCTATCTGTTCCTGCTCGTGTTCTTCCTGCTGCCCTTCCTGATCGTCGGCAAGATCAGCATCAGCGACATGCAGGGCGTCGCCTTCCGCGACGTGCTGAGCTTCAAGGACGGCGTCGTCACGCTGGCGGTGAAGGTCTCGACCTATGCCTTCCTCGCCCACGACAGCCTGTACCTGCGCACCTACCTCAGCAGCCTGGGCTACGCGGCGCTGACGACGGTGATCTGCCTCGCCATCGGCTACCCCTTCGCCTACTTCATGGCGCGCGCTCGCAGCAGCGTGCAGCCGGCGCTGCTGATGCTCGTGATGCTGCCGTTCTGGACCTCGTTCCTGCTGCGCGTCTATTCGTGGAAGGGGCTGCTGGGCGCCGACGGACTCGTCTCCGACGCGCTGATCGCCAGCGGCGCCGACCGCCTGCTCGCCGCCGCCGGGCTGATCCCCGCCCCGGGGCTGTTCATGAACACCTCGTTCTCCTTGATCGTCGGCATGGTCTACAACTACCTGCCGTTCATGATCCTGCCGCTGTACGCGACGCTGTCGAAGATGGACCTGCGCCTGCTCGAGGCCGCCGCCGACCTCGGCGCCACGCCCTGGGTCGCGTTCTGGCGCATCACCGTGCCGCTGTCGAAGGCCGGCATCATCGCCGGCGCGATGCTCGTGTTCATACCCTGCATCGGCGAATACGTGATCCCCGAATTGCTCGGCGGTCCGCAGAACCTGATGATCGGCCGCGTCATCTGGGACGAGTTCTTCTCGAACAACGACTGGCCGATGGCCGCCACCGTCGCCACCGTGATGATCCTGCTCATCATCGTGCCGCTGGCCGTCTTCAACAAATACCGCGCCGAGGCGCAGGAGCTGCGGCGATGAGGGCGGCGCAGTTCAACCGCTGGTTCGGCCGCGCCTGGCTCACGGCCGGCTATGCCTTCCTGTTCCTGCCCATCGTCGCGCTCGTCGTCTACTCGTTCAACGATTCGCCGCTGCCCAATGTCTGGCGCGGCTTCACGTTCAAGTGGTATGCCGCGGTTGCCGAGGACGACGAGCTGATCTCGGCGTTCCTTCTCAGCCTGCGCGTGGCGCTGCTCACGGCCTGCGGCTCGGTCGTGCTGGGCACGCTGGCGGCCTTCGTGCTCGTCAAATACAGGCGCTTCAACGGTCGCACGCTGTTCAGCGGCATGGTCAGCGCGCCGCTGGTGATGCCCGAGGTCGTCATCGGGCTGTCGCTGCTGCTGATGCTCGTCAGCGTGCAGCGCGCCTTCGGCGTGCCGCAGCGCGGCATGTCGACGATCTGGCTCGGCCATCTGCTGATGGGCATGGCCTACGCGACCGTCGTCGTGCAGGCGCGGCTGCAGGACTTGAACCCGCAGCTCGAGGAGGCGGCGATGGACCTCGGCGCGCATCCGGCGCAGGTGTTCTGGCTCGTGACGCTGCCGATGATCTCGCAGGCGATGGTTTCGGCCTGGCTGCTGACGTTCACGCTCTCGCTCGACGATGTCGTGATCTCGAGCTTCCTCTCCGGCCCCGGGTCGACGACGCTGCCGCTGGTGATCTTCTCGCGCGCGCGGCTGGGGCTGAACCCGAGCGTCAACGTCGTCGCCGCGGTGACGGTGGCCGTCGTCGGCACCGGCGTGGCGATCGCCAGCTACTGGATCGCGCGCCAGGAACGCCAGCGCCTGCTCGACCTCGCCGCGGCAGCGCGCGCCTGAACCTAGGAGTCACGACATGACCGCCATCGACTGGCATCAACGGGCCGCCGCGCTGCGCCCCGACGGCCGACTCGTCATCGACGGCCGGCGCATAGCCGCCGCCGACGGCGCCACCTTCGACAACCGCTCGCCGATCGACGGCCGCTCGCTCGGCACTGCCGCGCGCGGCCAGACGGCCGATATCGACGCCGCGGTCGCCAGCGCGCGCCGGGCATTCGATGGCCGCAGCTGGTGCGGCCAGACGCCGGCGCAGCGCAAGCAGGTGCTGCTGCGCTTCGCCGAGGGCATCCTCGCGGCGCGCGAGGAACTGGCGCTGCTCGAGACGATGGACATGGGCAAGCCGATCGCCGATGCACTCGGTGTCGACGTGCCGGCGACGGCGCGCTGCATCGCCTGGTATGCCGAAGCGGTCGACAAGGTCTACGGCGAGATCGCGCCCACGGGCGACCGGGCACTGGCGCTGATCACGCGCGAGCCGGTCGGCGTCGTCGGCGCCATCGTGCCCTGGAACTACCCGATGCTGATGGCCGCCTGGAAGCTCGGCCCGGCGCTGGCGGCCGGCAATTCGCTGGTCCTCAAGCCGAGCGAGAAAAGCCCGCTGACGGCGCTGCGGCTGGCCGAGATCGCGGTCGAGGCCGGGCTGCCGCCGGGCGTCTTCAACGTCGTCACCGGCTACGGCCACGAGGCCGGCGAGGCGCTGGCGCTGCACGGCGATGTCGATGCCGTCGGCTTCACCGGCAGCACCCGCGTCGGAAGGCGGATGCTCGAATACGCGGGACGATCCAATCTCAAGCGCGTGTACAACGAACTCGGCGGCAAATCGGCCTTCGTCGTCTTCGACGATTGCGCCGACATCGGCCGCGCCGCGCAGACGATCGCCGCCAGCATCTGGTTCAACCAGGGCGAGAGCTGCAACGCGCCATCGCGCGCCATCGTCCATGAGCGCGTCGCCGATGAATTCGCCGCCACCGTCGCCGCGCTGGCGCCGCGCTACCAGCCCGGCGACCCGCTCGACGCGGCGACGGTGATGGGCGCCATCGTCGACGAGACGCAGCTGCGATCGGTGCTCGGCCATATCGAGGCCGGACGCGCGGCAGGTGCGCAATGTGTCACCGGCGGACGCCGCGCGCGCGAGGCCAGCGGCGGTTACTACGTCGAGCCGACGCTGTTCGACGGCGTCGCGCCGGCCATGACCATCGCGCGCCAGGAGATCTTCGGCCCCGTGCTGTCGCTGCTGCGCTTCTCGACCGAAGGCGAGGCGATCGCCGTCGCCAACGACAGCGACTACGGGCTGCAGGCCAGCGTCTGGACCGACACGCTGTCGCGCGCCCACCGCGTGGCACGCGCCTTGCGAGCCGGCACCGTGCATGTGAACCAGTACGACGAGGACGACATCACCGTGCCTTTCGGCGGTTACAAGCAAAGCGGCAACGGCCGCGACAAATCGCTCCACGCCTTCGACAAGTACACCGAACTGAAAACGACCTGGTTGCGCATCGATCCGGCTTGATCGACCGCGCCGCCGCCCCTCGAAACGACCAACCCCCCAGGAGACAAGCATGCGTCGCTACGCCCCGAAATGGCCCGGTCTCACCTTGGCGGCGCTGCTGCCCGTCATCCATGGCGCCGCGCTGGCGCAGGATGCGGCGCCCGGTCAGCGCATCGTCGTCACCGGCTCGAACCTGCACCGCGCCGATGCCGAGACACCGAGCCCGGTGCAGACGCTCAGCGCGGCCGACCTCAAGGATTCGGGCTACACGAATCTCGCCGACGTGCTGCACCAGATCACGGCCAACAACATGGGCTCGCTGTCGCAGGCCTCGCCCGGCGCCTTCGCCGCCGGTGGCAGCGGCATCGCGCTGCGCGGGCTGACGGTGGGCGCAACGCTGGTGCTCATCGACGGCCACCGCATGGCCGCCTACCCGATGCCCGACGACGGCGAGCGCGATTTCGTCGACATCTCGTCGATCCCGCTGGACGCGATCGAGCGCGTCGAGGTGCTCAAGGACGGCGCCTCGGCCGTCTACGGCTCCGACGCGATGGCCGGCGTCGTCAACGTGATCCTGAAGAAGACGATCACCGCGACGACGATAGGCGCCGAACTCGGGTCGAGCACGAAACGCGACGGCAGGACGGCGCATTTCAGCTTCTCCACCGGCTGGGGCGATCTCGATGCGGACCACCAGAACGCCTACATCACCTTCGAGGCGCGACACCAGGACTCGATCCGGCTCAAGGACCGGCCCTACCTCGCCGTCACCGACTGGACGCCCTGGGGCGGCGCCAACCTGACCCAGGGCACGCAATCGGGTGCGGCGTCGGGCGCCTCGAGCGGCGCGGGCAGCGGCAGCGGCTACCTCACCGACACGAGCGGCAACCCGATCTACTACTACCCCGGCTGCACGGCCGCCGCGGCCGCGGCCGATCAATGCGGCTACGCGAACCCCAACATCACGATCCAGCCCGAGACGAGCAACCTCGACCTGCTCGGCCGCTACACGCGCGACCTCGGCAACGGCTGGCAGGCGAATGTCCAGGCCTCGCTGCTCAACAGCCAGGCCAAGGAAGTCGGCAACTACAACAACGCCTTCGCCACCGGCGTCGGCAGCGGCGCCAATGGCGGCGGCGTCAACCTGTTCAAGTTCGGCCCGAATATCGGGCCGACGCCGGCGTTCCCGGACCAGTTCCCCTTCGTCATCACGGTGCCGTCGAACTACCCCGGCAATTCGACGGGCGCCGCGGCGCCGCTGGTCTACGATTTCCCCGACCTCGGTCCGCAGACGCAGAAGGTGACGTCGAATTCGACCCGCCTCGTCGCCGAACTCGGCGGCACGCTGGGCGGCTGGGACCTGAACGCCGCGGCCGGCTATACGCGGGTGTCGACGAAGATCGAGCTCTTCAACTACATCGATTTCCCGAACCTGCAGGCCGCGCTCGACAGCGGCAGCTACATCGTCGGCGGCAGCAACAGCGCGTCGGTGCTCGCCGGCATCGCGCCGGCGGCGTCGTCGACATCGACGAACGAACTCTCGTTCCTGAGCCTGCGCGGATCGCATGACCTCGTGAAGCTGCCGGGCGGCATGATGCAGCTCGGCGCCGGTGCCGAGCTGACGCGGCGCTCGCTGCACGAGGCCTTCCCGACCTCGTTCATCAACGGCCAGCAGGCCAGCGGTATCTACTCGTTCGCGGTCGGCAAGCAGACCGTCGGCGCCGCCTATGTCGAGCTCGATGCGCCCATCGTCAAGTCGCTCGAGATCGATGCCGCGGCGCGCGTCGACCATTACGACACCTACGGCAGTTCGGTCACGCCCAAGGTCGGCTTCAAGTTCGCGCCGATGCGCGAGTTCACGCTGCGCGGCACCTACAGCCAGGGCTTCCGCGCGCCGAACCCGGCCGAGATCGGCAACGCCGGATCGACCTCGGGCTTCGTCGGCAACCTGCAGGACCCGCTGTACTGCCCCGGCGGCAAGCCATCGGCCAACCTGCCGCCCGGCTACACGAGCGATTCCTGCAGCATCTCGCTGCAGGAGCTCCAGCTTTCATCGAAGCATCTGGACCCCGAGAAGTCGAAGTCGTTCACGCTGGGCCTGATCGTCGAGCCCAACAGCACCTACAGCGGCACGCTGGACTACTACCACATCACGATCCGCGACCAGATCATCTCGGTCGGCCAGCTCGGCCAGGGCGGCCTCGACAACGCCGCCACGCTGGGCACCGTGATCTACCGCGACGCCGGCGGCAACGTGCTCTACGACACCTATCCCTTCATCAACGCCAACACGACGACGACCTCGGGCTTCGACCTCAATCTGCGCGCGCGCTACGGCCTGGGCGATGCCGGCAAGCTGACGGCCGAGTTGCAGACCTCGTACATGACGCAGTACGACCTCACGGCGCAGGGCGTGACCTACCACCTCGCCGGCAGCCACGGGCCGGCCTTCGTCAGCACCGATACCGGCACGCCGCGCACGCGCGCCGCCTTCACGCTGACCTGGGAGCGGGGCCCGATGCAGCTCGCGGCGACGGTCAACTACATCTCGGGCTTCTCGGTCACCGACCCGAGCTACGGCATTCCCGATTGCGCGACCGCACTGTCGGCCGAATTCCCGACCACGCCACCGCCGGCGCAGTTCTGCCGCGTGCCCTCGTTCACCGAACTCAACGTCGTCGGCCGCTACGACGTGAGCAAGAAGCTGCAATTGCACGCCGGCGTCACCAACCTGCTGAACCGGCGCGCGCCGCGCGACCTGCAGACCTTCGGCTCGGCCGGCAACGGCGCGCAGCAGGGCGGCGCGCCGTACAACCCGGCATTCCACCAGGACGGCGCCGTCGGGCCGATGCTGACCATCGGCGGGACGTACCAGTTCTGAAACCGCCCTGGACCGCCTATCTCAGCCTGGCCGCCAGCATGACGCTGGTGGGCTGCTACGTCGGGCTGTCGAAGCTGCTGGTCGTCGCCTTCCCGGTGCTGCTGCTGAGCTGGCTGCGTTTCGGCATCGCCGCCGTCGCGATGGTGCCGTGGCTGCGCCGCCGCGATGGCGACGCGGTGCTGACGCGCGCCGACCGGCGGCTGCTGTTCTGGGAGAGCTTCCTCGGCAACTTCCTGTTCAGCATCTGCATGCTCTACGGCGTCGCGCTGACCTCGGCGCTGGCCGCCGGCGTCGTGATGGCGGCGATACCGGCCGCGGTGGCGCTGATGTCGCGGCTGTTCCTGGGCGAGCGCATCCTGCCGCGCGTGCAGCTGGCGATCGGCTGCGCGGCGCTCGGCATCGCGCTGCTGGCGCTGGCCCGGCATCCGGCCGCGACCGCCGCCGTGGCCGATCCGGCGGCGCCTGCGCCGCTGGGCTACGCGCTGCTGCTCGGCGCCGTGTTCTGCGAATCGGCCTATGTCGTGATCGGCAAGCGGCTCACGGGGCGCGTCTCGCCGCCGCGCATCAGCGCCTTCATCAACCTCTGGGGACTGGTGCTGGTGACGCCTTTCGGGCTTTGGCAGGCGCGCGGTTTCGACTGGTCGGGCGTCGCGGCTTCGAACTGGGGGCTGCTCGTCTTCTACGCGCTGGCCGCGAGCATGGCGTCGGTGTGGCTGTGGATGCGCGGGCTGCGCCAGGTGCCCTCGTCGCGCGCCGGCATCTACACGGTGCTGCTGCCGGTGAGCGCGGCGCTCGTCGGCGTGCTCGTGCTCGGCGAGCCTTTCGGCGCGGCGCATGGCGCCGCGTTCGCGCTGGCGCTGGCCGGGCTGGTGCTGGCGACCTGGCCCGCGAGCGGCACCCCGCGGCCGGTCTGAGCCCAGCGGCGACGCGAGGCGCGGCGCTCAGTCGCGGCGTCGCGCCTTGCCGTAGCGGGCAAAGCGCTCATGCACCTGCGTCATCTCGGCCGCCGACAGCAGCGCCGGCTCGCCGACGGCGAGCGCCTTCAGATAGACCTCGCACAGCGATTCGATCTCCTGCACGACCTTCATCGCCCGGGCCAGCGTCGGCCCGGCGGCGACGAGGCCATGGTTGGCGAGCAGGCAGGCATCGCGCTCGCGCAGCGCGGTGGCGACGGCCTTCGACAGCGCCTCGGTGCCGAACAGGTGATAGGGCACGCAGGGCACGTCGTCGCCGCCGGCCACGGCCACCATGTAGTGGAACGAAGGCAGGCCGCGGCGCAGGCAGGCCAGCGCCGTCGCGTGGATCGAATGGGTGTGGACGACGGCCTGCAGATCGGCCCGCGCGAGGTAGGCCGCCTGATGGAAATGCCATTCGCTCGATGGCTCCCAATCGCCGCGCCCGCTGCCGTCCCAGCCGACCCAGACGAGGTCCTGCGGCCGCAATTCGTCGGCGCCCATGCCGGTCGGCGTGATCAGCATCCCGGCACCGAAGCGGTGGCTGCAATTGCCGGTGCTGCCGCGGTTCATGCCCAGTGCATCGAGGCGCTGCCCGGCGGCGACGATGGCGGTGCGGATCGCGTCCTCGTTCATGCGGCGTGCTCGATCAAACGGCGCAGTGCACCGGCCTCGGCGGCGACGATGCCACGCTCGGTGACGATGCCGGTGACAAGCCTGGCCGGCGTGACATCGAAGGCCGGGTTCGCCGCCGCCGTGCCTTCGGGCGTCAGCCGGACTTCAACCAGCGCACCGGCAGCGTCGACGCCGGCGATATGCGTGACCTCGCGCGCGCCGCGCTCCTCGATCGGGATCGCCGCGCCGTCCGCCAGCGCCGCGTCGAGCGTCGAGATCGGCATCGCGACGTAGAAAGGCACACCGTTGTCGTGCGCCGCCAGCGCCTTCAGATAGGTGCCGATCTTGTTGCAGACATCGCCGCGCGCGCTCACGCGGTCGCAGCCGACGATGACGATGTCGACCTCGCCGCGCTGCATCAGATGGCCGCCGGCGTTGTCGGCGATCAGCGTGTGCGCGACGCCGGCCTGGCCGAGTTCCCAGGCCGTCAGGCTCGCGCCCTGGTTGCGCGGCCGCGTCTCGTCGACCCAGACATGGGCCTCGATGCCGGCGGCCTGGGCCTGGTAGATCGGCGCCGTCGCCGTGCCCCAGTCGACGGTGGCGAGCCAGCCGGCGTTGCAATGCGTCAGCACCTGCACCGGTGACCCCGGCTTGCGCCGCGCGATGGCCTGCAGCAGCGCCAGGCCATGGCGGCCGATCGCGGCATTGGTCTCGACATCGGCCTCGGCGATGGCGTCGGCAAGGTCCCAGGCGACGCGCGCGCGGTCGGCGACGGCCATCGGCCGCAGGCCATCGGACATGCGCTGCAGCGCCCAGGCCAGGTTGACGGCGGTCGGCCGCGCGCGCGCCAGCATCGACGCGGCCGCAGCCAGCGCCGCGTCGCCGGCATCGCGGTTCATCTGCAGCGCGATGCCATAGGCCGCGGTGGCGCCGATCAGCGGCGCACCGCGCACCCACATCTCGCGGATGGCGACCTCGACCGCCTCGGCGCTGGCCAGCGTCTCGATGCGCAGCGCATGCGGCAGCGCGCGCTGGTCGATCACCATCAGCGCATCGCGCTGCGGCGCCGGCCACAGCGTGCGCATCGGGCTGCCGCCGACCTTCATGCGCCGACGCTCACGATCCGAGCACGCGCGCGGCGACGAAGCGCAGCCGCTCGACGACCGCGGGGTCGCGCGCCGCCGGCGACGTGATCAGCGCATGCTCGAGCGCATGCCGGCAATGGCAGCCGGGCGCCGCGGCGTCGGCCGCGATCGTCGCCGCGAGCCCGGCGACGAGCGTGCGCGCCGCGTCGGCATTGGCCAGCAGCACGCGGATGATCGAATCGACGGTCACCGCGTCGTGCTGCGGATGCCAGCAGTCGAAATCGGTGACCATCGCCACCGAGGCGTAGCAGAGCTCGGCCTCGCGCGCAAGCTTGGCCTCGGGCATGTTGGTCATGCCGATCACGCTGGCGTTCCACGAACGGTAGAGCTGCGATTCGGCCAGCGTCGAGAACTGCGGCCCTTCCATCACGAGGTAGGTGCCGCCGCGCACATGCGGCACGCCCTGTTGCGCCAGCGCCGCCTGCACATGGTCGCCCAGGCGCGGGCAGACCGGGTGCGCCATCGAGACATGGGCGACGAGCCCGGTGCCGAAGAAGCTCTTCGCGCGCGCATAGGTGCGGTCGATGAACTGGTCGACGACGACGAAGGTGCCCGGCGCGAGGTCGGCGCGCAGCCCGCCCACCGCCGACAGCGAGAGCACGTCGGTGGCGCCCAGATGCTTGAGCGCGGCGATGTTGGCGCGGTAATTGACTTCGGACGGCGGCACGCGGTGGCCGCGACCGTGGCGCGGCAGGAAGGCCAGCCGCGCGCCGTTCAGCGTGCCGAGGAAGATCTCGTCCGACGGCTCGCCCCAGGGCGTCTCGACGCGCTGCCAGCGCGTGTCGGTCAGCCCCGGCAGGTCGTACAGGCCGCTGCCGCCGATGATGCCCAGCACGGGTTCGTCGCTCATCCCAGTTCCTCCATGGCGGGTTGCCGCTGCGCCCGCAGCGCCGCCGCCCGCGCCAGTTGCTGCGCCACGCGCGGCGACCGCGATTTCAAGGCCGGATCGCACCAGACGCGGCGCCAATGCCGCGCCCCGGGCAGCCCGTTGCGCAGCCCGAGCATATGCCGCGATGCGTGACCCCAGGGCACGCCGGCGGCGTGCAGCGCGTCCATGTAGTCGACGAAGGCGTCTTCGACCGCATCGCGGTCGCGCGCGGCCGGCGCGTCGCCGCCATGCAGCGCATCCCAGTTCGCCATCGACCAGGGCTCGTGGTAGGCGGGACGGCCGACCATCACGCCGTCCACCTGTTCGAGCTGCGCGGCGATCGCGGCGTCGCCGACGATGCCGCCGTTGACGACGAAGGTCAGCGCCGGGAAATCGAGCGCCAGCCGGTGCACGAGCTCGTGGCGCAGCGGCGGCACCTCGCGGTTCTCCTTCGGGCTCAGGCCCTGCAGCCAGGCGTTGCGGGCGTGGACGATGAAGACCTCGCAGCCGCCGCGCAGCGCGACGGTGCCGACGAAGTCGCGCACGAAGTCGTAGCTCTCGACGCGATCGATGCCGATGCGGTGCTTGACCGTCACCGGCAGCGTCACCGCGTCGCGCATCGCCTTGACGCAGTCGGCGACGAGCGCCGGCTCGGCCATCAGGCAGGCGCCGAAGGCGCCGCGCTGCACGCGCTCGCTCGGACAGCCGCAGTTCAGGTTGACCTCGTCGTAGCCCCAGTCCTGCGCCAGCTTCGCGCAGCGCGCGAGGTCGGCCGGCTCGCTGCCGCCGAGCTGCAGTGCCAGCGGATGCTCGGCCGCGCTGTAGTCGAGATGGCGCGGCACGTCGCCATGCAGCAACGCGCCGGTCGTCACCATCTCGGTGTAGAGCCGGGCGTGGCGTGTGATCAGCCGGTGCAGGACGCGGCAATGGCGGTCGGTCCAGTCGAGCATCGGCGCCACGCACAGGCGCCAGGGACTCGCCGCCGCCTTCGGAGCCGGCGCCGTGCCGATCGGGACATTCATACGGCCTCCCTCTGGCGGTCCGCGCGCTCCCGCAGCCAGCGCTCGATGCCGCCGCGCGGCGTTCGCTGCAGCTCGCACATCGCCTCGTGCGTCAGCGGCGCGGCGGCGGGAGTCGCCACCCAGCGCTCCTGCAGGTCATGCTGCAACCGCAGCCACAGCTGCGCGGCCGTCATCGCGTCGGCCAGCGCGCGGTGGGCGCGGCCGTTGTCGGGCAGCCGGTGCAGCGCCGCCAGCGAGCCCAGCTTGTGGTTCGGCGCCTCGGGGTAGATGCGCCGAGCCAGCAGCATCGTGCAGGCGAAGCGGTGCGCCGGGTCGCTCGAGCAGCCGGCGGCGGCGGCCTCGGCGAGCCAGAACGAGCGGTCGAACGAGGCGTTGTGCGCCACCATCGGGCAGCCGCGCGTGAAGGCCATCACCTCGCGCATCACCGCGTGCGCCGGCGGCGCGGCGGCGACCATGGCGTTGCTGATGCCGGTCAGCGATTCGATGAACGGCGGGATCCAGGCGCCGGCGTTCATCAGGCTCTGGTAGCTGCCGACGATCTCGCCGTCGCGCAGCAGCACGGCAGCGATCTCGGTCGCTCGCGCGCCCTGCCCCGGCGAGATGCCGGTGGTCTCGAAGTCGATCACGGCCACGGTTTCCATCACCGCGATTGTCTTCGGTTCCAATACGGGGATGACGCCAGCCCCAAGCACCGACGAGCGACTGACCGAGCTCGAGATCAAGGCCAGCTTCGCCGAGGACCTCGTCGACCGCCTGAACGACGTCATCTGGCGCCAGCAGCAGCAGATCGACCGCCTCGAGCGCGAAGTCGCGGCGCTGCGCGAGGCCGTGCAGCCGACGGCCACGCCGCGCAGCCTGCGCGACGAACTGCCGCCGCATTACTAGCGACTGGCGACTGGCGACTGGTTACGGGCGGCGGCGCGCGTTCGCCGCGATGCCGTCGGCGTAGCGCTCGAGCAGCTGCTGCGGCAGGTCGTGGCCCATGCCGGGAATGAAGTCGCCCTGGGCGCCGGCGATGCGGCTCACGAGATCGTGGCCGGCGGCCACCGGCACCAGCGGATCGGCCTCGCCGTGGATGACGAGCGTCGGCGCGGCGATGCGGCCGAGCAGCGGCGTGCGGTCGCCGTCGGCGATCACGGCGACGAGCTGGCGCGCGGTGCCCGCCGGATGCCAGGCGCGCTCGACCTGGGCGCGGATGCGCGCGCGCAGCTCGTCGCGCTCGGCCGGGAACACCGGGCTGCCGATGAGGCGGTAGATGTGCTCGAGATGGTCGACGACGGCGTCTGTGCCGCGACCGCGGGGCCGCGACAGCAGCGCCTGGCGCACCGGCCAGGTCGGCTGCGGCAGGCGGCGCGCGCCGCTGGTCGTCATCATCAGCGTCAGGCTGGCGACGCGCGATGGCTGGCCGGCCGCCAGATGCTGGACGATCATGCCGCCCATCGACGCGCCGCAGACATGCGCGCGCCCGATGCCCAGCGCATCGAGCACGCCGAGCGCGTCGGCGGCCATCTCGGCCAGGCTGTAGGGCGCGACGCTCGGCAGATGCAGCAGGTGGCGCATGCCGGCCCAGGCCAGGTGCGGCACCCCCAGCGCATCGAAGCCCTGGCTGAGGCCGATGTCGCGGTTGTCCATGCGCAGCACGCGAAAGCCGCGTGCGATCAGCAGCTGCACCAGCGCCTGCGGCCAGGCCGTGAGATGCATGCCCAGGCCCATCACGAGCAGCAGCGGCTCGGCGCCGGCCGGGCCCTGGTCGTCGATCTCGATGCCGATGCCGTTGGCGACGACGCGCATCGTCAGGCCCCGCGGCGACGCGGCGGCGGACGGCGGCCGACGGCCTGGGCGACGGCGCCCTCGACGGCGGCACCCACGGCGGCACCGACGACCTGCCGCGCCGCCTTGCCGACCGTCTCGCCCATCGCGCCGACGGCGCCCGACACGGCGCCGCTGACGGCCCCGGTGACGGCCGTCGTCAGCCGTCGCGTGGCCTGCGCGACGAGCTCGGGCACCTCGGCGGCGGGCGCCGGCTCGGGCTCGAGCGCGCCGCGCAGATCGTCCCAGGCGGTGACGATGTCGCGCGCGAATTCGCGCAGATCGGGCAGCGCCGCGGCGTCGGCGACGAGGCCGAAATCGAGCCGGCCGTCGTAGCTCTGCACCGTGATGTTGAGCGCCATGCCATGGACGACGATCGACGCCGGGTGGTCGGCGACCATGCGCGCACCGGCCAGATACAGCGGCTGCTGCGGCCCCGGCACGTTGGAGATCACGAGGTTGGCGACGACGGGGATGCGATCGGCGATGCGCGCCTTGCCGTACAGCGCCGTCGCGGCCTCGATCAGCCAGGGCATGCCCAGCGACGGGAAATCGGTCGGCAGGATCGACTTGACGCTGCCCACGTCTTCCTTCATCGCCGCCGCGGCGGCCTGCACATGGGCCAGTCGCTTGGCCGCGTCGGCGATGTTCGTGCCCAGGCTGACGAGGCTCATCGTGGCCTGGTTGTCGGGGCTGGCGTCGCCGGCCTCGCGCAGCGACACCGGCACCGCGGCGACGAGGCTCTTGCGCGGCAGTTCGCGCCGCCGCGCCAGGTTGCGCCGCAGCGCGCCGCTGCAGACGGCGAGCACCATGTCGTTGACCGTCGCGCCCTGCGCGCGGCCGAGTTCGCGCAGCTCGGCCAGCGGCAGCGAGGCCGTCGCGTAGCTGCGGCCGGCGGTGATCGATGCGTTGAGGCGGGTGCGCGGCGCCAGCGTCAGGTTGCGGATGCCCTTGCCGCCACCGCCCAAACCCAGCAGCCGGCTCTGCGCCAGCGCCTTCGCCGCGGCGGTCTTCAGCGTGCCGACGGTCGAGGGCAGTCCGCGCACGATCTCGGCGACCTTCTGCGCCTGGCCGCCGAGCACGCCGCGCAGCATCTGCACCATCTCGAGCCGGTAGACCTTGGGCCGGCGCGACGCGCGCGCCGGCGCCGGGCGCGGTTCGGGCGTGAGGTCGAACAGCGTGTTGGCCAGCGCGACGGCGGCCTGGCCGTCGACGGCCGCATGGTGGAACTGGCTGTAGACGGCGATGCGGCGGTGGCCGCCGGGGCCGTTGGCCAGGCCCTCGAGGACATGGAACTTCCACAGCGGCAGTTCGCGATCGAGTCGCTGCGCGTGCAGCCGCGCGACCTCGGCCTCGAGTTCGGCCATGCCGGCGCCCCGGGGCAGCTTGAGCTCGACGACATGGCGCTGCAGGTCGGGCGCGGCGTCGACCCAGGCCGGGTTGGCCATGTTCAGCGGCATCCACCAGAGCTTGCGCCGCAGCGCCGGCAGTTGCGGCAGCCGCATCGCGATATGGCGGCGCAGCGCCACGGTGTAGCGGATCTTCGATCCCGGCGGCAACTCGAGGATCGCGAGTGCGCCGACATGCATCGGCATCTCGGCCGTCTCGAGGTAGAGAAAGGTCGCGTCCAGTCCCGAGAGTTGCTCCATGCGGGCTTCCGAGGCGGCGGCAACAGCCGTCGCCCGCATCCTAGCGTCTTGCGGCCGGTCTCAGTGCGAGTGCTTCGTTGCCGACCATCGCCCCCAGCACCAGCGCGCCGCCCACCAGCACCGACGGGCGCGGCGCCTCGGCCGCACCGATCCAGGCCCAGGCGACACCGGCGACGACCTCGATCAGCGCCAGCAGCGAGACCTCGGGCGCGCTGAGCACCGCCGCGGCGGCCACCGCCATCAGGCAGGGGATCGCCAGCTGCGCCACGCCCAGCAGCGCGAGCAGCGCGAGATCGTGCGCCGAGGCGGCCGGCGGCCAGGCCAGCGGCAACGTCAGCAGCGTCGACAGCAGCGCACCCAGGAGCACCGCCGGCAGCATGTCGGCACCGCCGCCGGCACGGCTCTTGAGGTGGTGCAGCAGCGTCCAGTTGACGGCACTGGCCAGCGGCACCGCCAGCGCCACCGCGCTGCCCAGCCATTGCCGCGCGTCGCCGGCTTGCAGGTCATGGCCGACCATCCAGGCGATGCCGATGCCGGCCAGCGCGATCGCCGCCCAGGTGCGCAGCGCCAGCCGGTGCCCCAGCAGGCCCCGCGCCAGCAGCGCCGTCAGCAGCGGCGCCACCGACATCGTGATCAGCACGTTGGCCACCGTCGTCAGCGTCAGCGCGACCATGAAGGCCGTGAACATCACGCACCAGCACAGCCCCGACAGCCACAGCGCGCGGCCGCCGCCGCGCAGTGCCGCGGCCAGCGTCGCCGGCCCGCGCAGCCAGGCCAGCAGCAGCGCCAGCGCGCCGGCGTTGAACAGGCTGCGCCAGAAGGTGACCTCGAAGCCGCGCGCGGCGTCGAGGTGGCGGGTGACGACGCCGGCCATGCTCCACAGCAGCGCCGCGGCGACCATCATCGCCACCGCGCGGCGGTGGCTCATCGCGGGTCCTCGGTCGGGCCTCGCTCAGCTTTCCCTGGAGGCGCGCTTGCGGTCATGCTCGCTGAGGTGGCGCTTGCGCACGCGGATGCTCTTGGGCGTGATCTCGACGAGCTCGTCGTCGGCGATGAATTCGACCGCGTATTCGAGTGTGAGGTCGATCGGCGGCGTGACCTTGATCGCGTCCTCCTTGCCGCTGACGCGGAAGTTGGTGAGCTGCTTGGTGCGCGTGGCGTTGACGACGAGGTCGTTGTCGCGGCTGTGGATGCCGACGATCATGCCCTCGTAGACCGGGTCACCGGCCTTGACGAACATGCGGCCGCGGTCGTCGAGCTTGCCCAAGGCGTAGGTGAAGATCTCGCCCGCGTCCATGCTGATCAGCACGCCGTTCTTGCGCCCGGCGATCTCGCCCTTGTAGGGCTCGTAGCCGTCGAAGATGTTGCTGATCAGGCCGGTGCCGCGCGTCAGGTTCATGAACTCGTTGGAGAAGCCGATCAGCCCGCGCGCCGGGATGCGGTATTCGAGCCGCACGCGGCCGCGGCCGTCGGTCTCCATGTTCACGAGGTCGCCCTTGCGCTCGCCCAGCGCCTGCATCACGCCGCCCTGGTGCTGGTCCTCGATGTCGGCGGTGACGAGCTCGATCGGCTCGTGGCGCTCGCCATTGACTTCGTGGAAGACGACGCGGGGCTTGCTGACCGCCATCTCGTAGCCCTCGCGGCGCATGTTCTCGAGCAGGATCGTCAGGTGCAGCTCGCCGCGGCCGCTGACCTCGAAGATGCCTTCCTCGTTCGATTCCTTGACGCGCAGCGCGACGTTCGACTGCAATTCCTTCTGCAGCCGGTCCCAGAGCTGGCGGCTGGTGACGAACTTGCCTTCGCGGCCGGCCAGCGGGCTGTTGTTGACGCAGAAGTTCATCGTCAGCGTCGGTTCGTCGACATGCAGCATCGGCAGCGGCTGCGGGTCCAGCGGGTCGGTCAGCGTGACGCCGATGCCGATGTCCTCGATGCCGTTGATCAGCACGATGTCGCCCGGGCCGGCCTCGGTCGCCGGCACGCGCGCCAGGCCCTCGAAACTCAGCACCTGGTTGACGCGGCCCTTGAACGACCTGCCGTCCGGGCCTTCCATCACCAGCACGTCCTGCATCGGCTTGAGCGTGCCGGCATTGATGCGGCCGACGCCGATGCGGCCGACGAAGGTCGAATAGTCGAGCGACGAGATCTGCAGCTGCAGCGGCGCCGCCGGGTCGCCCTCGTGCGCCGGCACCTGCGCGAGCACGGTGTCGAACAGCGCGCTCATATCACTCGCCCAGGCCTCGCCGGCGGGGCCTTCGTTCAGCGAGGCCCAGCCGTTCAGGCCCGAGGCGTAGACGACCGGGAAATCGAGCTGTTCCTCGGTCGCGCCGAGCTTGTCGAAGAGCTCGAACGCGGCATTGATGACGTAGTCGGGGCGCGAGCCGGGCTTGTCGACCTTGTTGACGACGACGATGGGCTTGAGTCCCAGCGCCAGCGCCTTCTTCGTGACGAAGCGGGTCTGGGGCATCGGGCCTTCCTGGGCGTCGATCAGCAGCACGACGCCGTCGACCATCGACAGCGCGCGCTCGACCTCGCCGCCGAAGTCGGCGTGGCCGGGGGTGTCGACGATGTTGATGTGCGTGCCCTTCCACTCGACGGCGCAGTTCTTGGCCAGGATCGTGATGCCGCGCTCGCGCTCGATGTCGTTGCTGTCCATCACGCGCTCGGCGACCTTCTCGTTCTCGCGGAAGGTGCCGCTCTGGCGCAGCAGCTGGTCGACCAGGGTCGTCTTGCCATGGTCGACGTGGGCGATGATGGCGATATTGCGGATGGCGGCGTGGCTCATGGGGTTCCCTGGATTTCGATCGGATTCAGCAGGCGGTCGGCGATCAGCTCGCCCGCGGTGATATGGGCCGTGCCCAGGAAGGCCTGGGTGGCCTGCGCGTACACGCGCACGGCAGTGGCATCGGCGAGCGCGACACGGCGCCGCAGGCCGCAGAGGAAGCGCCCGGCCTCGTCGTCGGGCAGGCGCACCTCGGGCCAGGCGGCGACGAGGCGGTCGGGCGGCAGCAGCAGCGCCTCGCGCTCGGGCTCGGTCATCGCGGCCAGCGCCTCGATCGTCACCGCCTGCGCGAGGTCGAGCGTGCCGCTGCCGGTGCGCCGCAGCGCGCTCAGGCAGGCGCCGCAACCGAGCGCCGTGCCGATGTCCTCGGCCAGGGTCCGGATGTAGGTGCCCTTGCTGCAGACGACGTCGATCACGAGCGTGGCATCGTGCCATTCGACGATGTCGATGCGATGAATCGTCACGCGGCGCGTCTCGCGCTCGACGGCGACGCCGGCGCGCGCGTATTCGTACAGCGCCTTGCCTTCGTGCTTGAGCGCCGAATGCATCGGTGGCAGCTGGTCGATGGCGCCGACGTAGCGCGCGCAGGCGGCGTCGATGGCCGCGCGGTCGAGCGCGACGGGGCGCTCCTCGAGCACCTCGCCCTCGCCGTCGCCGGTGCTCGTGCGCCGGCCCAGCCACAGCGTCGCGCGGTAGCGCTTGTCGGCGTCGAGGCTGGCCTGCGAGAACTTCGTCGCCGCGCCGAAGCACAGCGGCAGCAGCCCGGTCGCCAGCGGGTCGAGCGTGCCGGTGTGGCCGCCCTTTTCGGCGCGCAGCAGTCCCTTGCACTTCTGCAAGGCGTCGTTGCTCGTCCAGCCCAGCGGCTTGTCGAGCAGCAGCACGCCATGCAGCGCGCGGCGGACGATGCGCGGCCGGTTCATCAGTCTTCCTTCGCCCGCACCGAATTCGCTCGCGCAATCAAGGCCGAGAGGTCGGCGGCGCGCTCGGTCGTCTTGTCGAAGTGGAAATGCAGCGTCGGCACGGTGTGGATGGCGAGCTTCTTGAACAGGCTGTTGCGCAGGAATCCGGCGGCCTCGTTGAGCGCCGTCTCGCACTCGGCGGCATCGCCGACGAGGACCGAGAAATACACCTGCGCATGGGCGTAGTCGGGCGAGACCTCGACGCTGTTGATCGTCACCATGCCGATGCGCGGATCCTTGAGGTCGCGGATCAGCATCGCGACATCGCGCTGGATCTGGTCAGCGACGCGGTAGCTGCGGTTCGGGACGGCCTTCTTGTGTCGCATGCCTGCTCCAAATGAATCAGCCCCGCCGCGGAGGCGGGGCTGATCGCTGGGTAGCGTCGACGCCCGCCTTACAGCGTGCGTGCGACCTCCTTGACTTCGAAGAACTCCAACTGATCACCTTCCTTGATGTCGTTGTAGTTCTTGAGCTTGATGCCGCACTCGAAGCCTTCCTTGACCTCGCGCACATCGTCCTTCAAGCGCTTCACCGACTCGATCTCGCCGGTGTAGATCACGACGTTCTCGCGCAGCAGACGGAAGCGCGCGTTGCGGATGACCTGGCCGGCGGTGATCATGCAGCCGGCGACGGTGCCGATCTTGCTCGCGACGAACACCGTGCGGATCTCGGCCGTGCCGATGACTTCCTCGCGCTGTTCGGGCGCCAGCATGCCGCCCATCGCCGCCTTGATCTCGTCGACCGCGTCGTAGATGATGTTGTAGTACTTGATGTCGACGCCGTTGCCCTCGGCCAGCTTGCGCGCGCCGGCATCGGCCCGCGTGTTGAAGCCGATGATGATGGCCTTCGACGCGATCGCGAGGTTGACGTCGCTCTCGCTGATGCCGCCCACGGCCGCGTGCACGATCTGCACCTTGACCTCGGGCGTGCTGAGCTTGAGCAGGCTCTGCGACAGCGCCTCCTGCGAGCCCTGGACGTCGGCCTTGACGATCAGCGACAGCGTCTGCGCCGCGCCCTCGCCCATGTTCTCGAACATGCCCTCGAGCTTGGCCGCCTGGCGGCGGTTCAGGTTGACCTCGCGGTACTTGCCCTGGCGGAAGGTGGCGATCTCGCGCGCCCGGCGCTCGTCGTTGAGCACCATGAACTCGTCGCCGGCCTGCGGCACCTCGGTCAGGCCCTGGATCTCGACCGGCATCGAAGGACCTGCCGACTCGATCGCCTTGCCGTCCTCGTCGAGCATCGCCCGCACGCGGCCGAAGCTGCTGCCGGCGAGCACGACATCGCCCTTGTTGAGCGTGCCGCTCTGGATCAGCACCGTCGCGACCGGGCCGCGGCCCTTGTCGAGGCGGGCTTCGATGACGAGGCCCTTGGCCGCGGCGTCCTTCGGTGCCTTCAGCTCCAGCACCTCGGCCTGCAGCAGCACCTGCTCGAGCAGCGCGTCGACGCCGGTGCCGACCTTGGCCGAGACCGGCACGAAGGGCGCATCGCCGCCGAATTCCTCGGGCACGACGCCCTCGGCCACGAGCTCGCTGCGCACGCGCTCGAGGTTGGCGTCGGGCTTGTCGATCTTGTTGATCGCCACGACGATGGGCACGTTCGCCGCCTTGGCGTGGGCGATCGCCTCCTTCGTCTGCGGCATCACGCCGTCGTCGGCGGCGACGACCAGGATCACGAGGTCGGTCGCCTGTGCACCGCGGGCGCGCATCGCGGTGAACGCGGCGTGGCCCGGGGTGTCGAGGAAGGTGATCATGCCGCGCGGCGTCTCGACGTGGTACGCGCCGATGTGCTGCGTGATGCCGCCGGCCTCGCCCGCGGCGACGCGGGCGCGCCGGATGTAGTCCAGCAGCGAGGTCTTGCCATGGTCGACGTGGCCCATCACCGTCACCACCGGGGCGCGCGGCAACTGCTCGGCGGCGTCGTGCAGCGCGGTTTCCTCCTCGGTGAAGGCCTCCGGATCGTCGAGCTTGGCGGCCAGCGCCTTGTGGCCCATTTCCTCGACGACGATCATCGCCGTCTCCTGGTCGAGCTGCTGGTTGATGGTGACCATCTGGCCCAGCTTCATCAGCTGCTTGATGACTTCGCTGGCCTTGACGCTCATCTTGTGCGCGAGGTCGGCGACGGAAATCGTCTCGGGCACATGGACCTCCTGCACCTGCTGCTCGGCGGCCTGGGCGAAATTGCCGCCGGGGCCGTCGCGGCCGTCGCGACGACCGCCGGGGCCACCGCGCGGCGCGCGCCAGCCGGCGCGGGCGCCGGAATCGCCGCCGCGGCCCTTGAGCGCGGCGCGCTTCTTGGCCGCGTCGTCGGCCCAGCTCGAAGACAGCTTCTCGCTCTTGACCTGCTTCTTGTCGCCGGGCTTGGCGGCCGTCGTCGACGGCGTCGCGCCGGGCGCGGCCTTGGGCTTGTGGATCGTGCCCTTGATCGCTTCCTTGGCGGCGACGGCCGGGTCGGGCTTGACTTCGACGGGTTTCTTCGCGACCTTGGGACCCGAGCGCTCGGCCATCATGGCGCGGATCGCGGCGGCCTCGGCCTCGGCGGCCTTGCGGCGGCGCGCGAGGTCGTCGGTCTTGGCCTGTTCCTCGGCCGCCTTGTCGGCGGCCTTGACGACGCGCAGCACCGGCTTGGGCGCTTCGGCGGGTGGGGCCACCGGCGCCGGTTCGGCGGCGGGCGGGGGCGGCGGCGGCTCGACCGGCGGCTGGCCGGCCTTGGCGCGCGCG
>JAGWTU010000089.1 GCA_028868825.1 Burkholderiales bacterium
GCAGCAGCAGCGGGTCGCCGGCGCGCAGCGCGCTGACCGAGTCGGTGACGAAGAGCTGCGCGATCGCCAGCGCATTCGCGAGCGTGATCGCCTGCGGCCGCTGCAGCCGCACCTGCAGGTCGTTCCACTCGCGCCGCGCGACGAGATCGACGCTGGTTTCGAACGACTGCGGCGTTTCGCCCGGCCCCGGCAGGCTTTGTGCGCGCGTGCCGGCGGCGATCGTCACGGCCTCCTTCTGGTTGTCGTCGAGCGTGTAGGCGAGGTAGACGCTGGCCGCGACGCCCGGCCGCAGCCGGTAGCCGACGAGATTCGCGAGTTCGAGCACCGAACGCCGTTCGGTCGCCGTGCCGAGATAGCCCTCGTTGGCGATGCGCTCGGTGTAGAAGCTCAGCAGGTCGGCGACCGTGGCCCAGCCGTCGAGCAGGGCGATCGCCGGGTCGGCCGCGTCGCGCGTCGTCAGCGCCGCCAGCGGTCGCAGCGTCGGGCCGGGCTGACCCTGTGGCCCGGCATCGCCCTCGACCGTCATCGTCGACAGCCGCGACTTCATCGTCTCGAGGAAGCGGCCATGGCTGCCGACGCGCCAGGCCAGCGCCGGCAGGCCGGGGCGGTTGGCGATGGCTGCCGGCGTCAGAGGCTGCACGCCGCTGCAGCAGCCGCAGGGCAGCGAGGTCGAGGCGCAGCGGGAACACGCGAGGGTCGTCATCGCAAGCCTTTCGGGGTGTCTGCTCTCAGCGGCCGCCGCCGAGCGCGATCGCGATCGAGCCGCGGTCCGGGTGGTCGGGGTCGTTCGCGAGTTCGGCAATCTCGTCGGCGGCCAGCGGCAGCACGCCGTTCTCGATCTCGTGGTTCGGCGCCGCGCCGCTGCGGTGGAACTCGGTCACCGTCACGCACTGCACGCCGGTCACGCCCATCACCGCGGCGACGATGCGCGAGACATAGACGCTCTGGCCGAAGCGCAGCTCGTCGCTCGCGAACAGGCTCGTCGGGCCGCCGACGAGGCGCACGAGCACCGCGGCCTTGACGTGGCCGCGGTCGTAGCCGGGAAGGACGCAGACGAGCAGGCCAAGTGTGATCGGCACGTAGCGCGCGCGCTGCACGCGCAGATCGTGGCCGATGCGGCGCACCCGCTCGAGCGCCGCGGCGACGCGGCCGGGCAGCGCCGCATCGCCGGCGTCGCGCGCCCAGGGGTCGAGTGCGACATCGGCCTCGTACCAGCTGCCGGTCCAGACGAGTGCCGCCTGCGCGCCCTGGAGTTCGGGGTCGAGCGCGGCGATGGCGGCGTAATCGGCCGCGGTGATCGCACGTTCGAGCGTCCTGCGAAAGGCCAGCGGCGCATAGCGTTTGGCCTCTTCGATGGTCTCCGGCTCGGTGCCGCCGCTGGCCGGCAGCGGATTGCGGATCGTGAAGGTGATGCCGTCCAGCGTCGCGCCCTCGACGACGATGCAGCCGATCGAATCGGCGCCGACATTGCCCGCATTGCCGTTGCCGGTGCGATAGCCGGCGCTGAAGGTCTGCCCTGCGGACGGCGCGCGGCCGAGTTCGCCGTCGCCGAAACGCAGGTGGGCGACGCCGAGGTTGTCGATCTCGGCGACGAAATCGCGATCGTCGGCACCGCTGGCGAAGAGGTCGGTCTGCGGCGTCCAGCGCCCGCCGCCGTCGTCGACCAGCGTCAAGGCCGGCACGGCGATTCGCGGGTCCTGGTTCAAGCTCGCGGCGGCCGGCGGCGCGGCGGCCGGCCAGCGCTGCGCATGGGTCAGCGGCGTGCGCGCGAGCACCGGCCTGAAGGTCGCGGCGCCGACCGTCACGTCGCCGGGCTGGCCCTCGCATTCGCAGCAGGCGCTGCTGCTGGCCGCCGGCACCGGGCCCAGCGGCTCGGCGGGCACCGTGCGGCCATGGTCGACGAGCAGGATGTTGCCGCGCGCGACCGAGATGTCGCTCAGATAGGCGCATTCGGGCGCGAGGCCGATGCCGCTCAGGCACAGCGCGAAGGGCAGCGCGTCGGCGGCTGCCCATTCGATCTCGAGCAGCGGCGTCGGCGCCGTCTGCGGGATCTCGCCGCCGCCCGGCAGCGTCACCGGGTAGAGCGGATCGTCGGCCTGCCTCACGGCCGTCAGCCGCACGGCCCAGCGGTGGCTGGGGTCGGCGTCGGCGGCCAGTCCGGTGCGCGCGCCGCGCACTTCCTCGAAGATCAGCACGTCGCCGACGGCCAGCCGCAGGCGGCGGCTGCCTTCGGGCTCGTAGCCGTCGACCAGCGTCGCGCGCGTGCTGCCGGCGGCGAGGCAGCAGGAACGCCGGCCCCAGGTGTAGAAGCCGATCGCGTTGTGCGCGGCGCGGAAGCGCAGCGGCGCGGCGGGGTCGGCGACCAGCGGCTCGTACCATTCGTAGGCCGAAGGCGCGATGTTGGCCAGCGCATCGATCGCCACCAGGGCGCTGGCGAGTCCGCTCTTGTACGGCGTCAGGAAGGCGAGCTGCGGGGCCAGCAGATCCGGCGTGTCGGCGCTGACGCCGACCTGCACCCAGGCGCGTGCATTGCAGCCCTCGTGCAGGCGGTAGTCGACGAGCCGCGCATGGCGGCGCACGGAAATGCGCTGGCGTGCCGTCGCCAGATAGGCCTCGGTCGCGACGGCGTCCTGGTAATAGCTCAGGTAGTCGCCGACATAGGCCAGCAGCTCGACGAGCGTGATGCCGATGTCGGGCACATGGCGCTCGGTCCATTGCGGCATCACGAGCGCGAGGCGGTCGAGGATGAGCTGGCGGAAACTTGCGTAATCCTTGGCCAGATAGTTCGGTCGCGGCTCGTCGAGTATGGGCGGCGCACAGTCGCAGACCGGCCGGCAGTCGACATCGCTCGCGCAATCGATGCGGAACGAGAACTCGACGCTCGCGTAGCGCAGATCGATGCCCTCGACGCCGACAAGAGTCAGCGTGTAGCCCGAGCGGTCGCCGCAGCGGTCCAGGTGCAGCACGACGAAGTCGTCGCGTGCCGGGTCGGGGTCGACGACGGCCTCGGCGCGCTGGATCACGAGCCCGGTGATCGCATCGCCGCCGGCGAGCGCGAAATGCGCCGCCAGCGCCGCCGAATTCGTGCGCAGCGCCGGCGGCAGCTTGCCGAGGAAATACACGGTGAGCTGCGGCGGGTCGTCCTGCACCTCGACATAGTCGAGGCCGTTGCGGCCGGCGGCGGCGCGCACCGCGTCGCGGCGTGGATCGGTCAGACAGGCGAGCTGGTCGGTCATCGCGGTTCCTCCGGGCATCGGGTGGGCGCCGTCTTCAGACGCCGGGCTGCGTGAAGGTCGCGCTGCGCGACTCGCCGCTGGCCTTGACGACGTAGGCGAGGTCGACCGTCAGCCGCGCGTCGTCGGCGCTGACGCTCAGCTCGCGCACGGTGATGAGGTCGGCCAGCCATTGCTGCAGCGCCGCCTGCAGCGTCAGCTGGACCGTCGCGGCGAGTTCGGGGCTGTTCGGCGCGAACACCAGCTGCTGCACGCCGCTGCCGAAATCGGGCCGGTTGACGCGCTCGCCATGGTTGGTGAACAGCAGCTGCTCGATCAAGTCGCGCACATGGTCGTCGAGATCGGCGGTGGCGCTGCGGCCGCGCGCGTCGAGATGGAAGGGCCAATCGATGTTCATCGTCCGCTCCGTGGTGGCTTCAGGTCGCGAGCACGCGCGCCTGCATCAGGTCGACGACCGCCGGCCCGTTGGGGATGCCGGGCGGCGGCCCGGGGCTGTAGCAGACGGCCGCCGCCGGCCCCGGCGCGGCCTGCAGCATCACCGGCTGGCCCATCACCAAGACGCGCGTCGAGGGCATCTGCCACTGCACGGTCACGCAGGGCTGCGGCTTGGGCCCGGGGACGGTGAAGGGGCAGCCGGCGACGGTGACCTGGGCCGTCATCGTCGCCACCGGCTGGCCGCTGACGAACACGCGCGCCTGCGCCGGCGCGACGACGGCCGGGATCTGGTGCGGGCATTTGATGCCGGCACCGAAATGGAGGAGGAATCCGGGCATCGCTTCGTCTCCTTCACTTCACCGTCAGCGCGCCGGTGTTGAAGTCGATCAGCGGGCCGACCATCGTGATCGTCGCGCCCTTGCCGTTGCTGATGTAGATGCCCGAGTCGTTGACGACGACCATCGCGCCAGTGGTGCTGCGCAGCACGATGCCGCCGGTGGCCGGCGTCGGCGGCATGTCGCTGATCGAGATCGAATGCTGCAGCAGCGACTGGATATGGATGTTCGGATCGGCCGGGTTGCCGAGCAGCGCCGTCGGCGGCACGTTGGCCGCGTTGTCGAAGCGGCAGCCGAGCCAGACCGGGTGGTTGACATCGCCGCGCTCGAACATCACCCAGACGCCGGCGCCGATCGGCGGCACCATGTACACGCCCATCGCCGGGCCGGTCGGGCCGGCCAGCGGCGTGCAGGGCTCGGCCCAGGTCGATGGCGAGAAGGCCAGCACATCGGCGATCGACAGCATCAGCCGGCCGCGGAATTCCGGATCGGCGTTGAGGGTCACCGTGCCGCGATAGAGGCCGGGGTAATGGTCGCCATGGGCTGTCGTCATACCGGGACTTTCGGAGTCAGCGAAATCAGGCCGTCGCGGCTCAACTGGAAGTTCTGCTTGAACTCGCCGCGCTTGAGGTTGTGGGTCACGCTGTCGACGTAGTACAGGCCGTCGTAGGCGATGCCGGCGCCGCGCACGCCGACGAGCGCCTTCGAGCGCAGCACATGGCCGTAGCGCAGCACATCGAGGCTGCCGGAAACGGTGATGGCGTTCGCCGATCCCTTGAGCAGGCGGCCGAGCACGGTCTTCAGCGTGTGGTCGACCGATTCGCCGGCCTGGTCGCTGGAGAAGGTGATCTTCGCCGGCGGCGTCGGTCGCGCGCCCAGCGGTGGCTGGAAGATGCTGATCGACGGGATCGGCAGCGGGATCGGGATCTTGCCGGTGATGGGGTCGTAGACGGTGACGACCATCGTCTCCTTGGCCAGCCCGTCGAGCGAGAAGCTCATCGATTCGACATTCGTCGCCGCGTCCATGTTGATCGACAGCGCCGGCTGCGGCACGGGGATGCGGATGTCGGGGCCGAGGTAGGCGATGCTCTGGCCCGGCAGCGGACCTGGCTCGACGTAGAACACGAAACCGTTGGCGCGCGCCAGCTTCTTCAGGTGCTGGCGGTGCGTACCGGTCTGCGAGTCGATCTTCTTCGTCGCGATCTTGACCTCGGGGATGAACGAGGGGATCACGAGCGGCACGATGCCCAGCGCCGCGTAGGGCGCGAGCACGGCGTAGGCCTGCACCGTGTCGTCCATCTGCGGGAACGGCATCTTGACCTCGACGATGTCCATCAGCACCGACAGGTCCTCGCCGGTGATCGTCAGCGTCGACTGGCCGGGCTCGCTGCTGGGCGTCAGCTCCTGGTGCGTGACGACGCCGTCCATCAGCACGTTCGGGAAGCCGCCGAGCGTGACGACGATGATCACGCGCGTCGAGATCGGATCGAAATAGCCGGCCGGCAGCAGTGTGCGCAGCAGCGTCGACGACTTGCTGATCGCGAAGGTGATCTGGAAGCCGCTCTTGTCCTTGCCGCTGGTGACCTGCACCGATTGCAGCGCGTCCATCACCGCCTTGGGCGCCGGCACCGGCAGCCCGGGGCCGATCATCAGCGTGAGATGGATGCCCTGCAGCATGGTGGGTCCCGTCCGCCCTTCAGAGCGCCGGCGGCGCGGGCAGGCCGGCCGGCAGCGTGATCGCCAGCCGCCGCCCCAGCGTCGCGACGAGGTCCTGCGGCCGCATCGCGGCGTTCGCGTCGGCGATGCGCCAGAAGGCCTCGGCGTCGCCGAGCTCGCTCGCGGCGACGAGGTCGAGCCGCTCGCCGGCGACGACCGTATGCCAGTGCAGCAGCGCGAAGTCCGCCGGATCGGGCAGCAGCCGGCGCCTCAGGTAGACGAAGTTCTCGCCGTTCGTGTCGGTGTAGGTCGCCGTCGCGACGTCGTAATAGCGGCTGGTGGGGGCGAAGTTGTAATTGCTCATCGCGATTCGTCCTTCATGAGATGCCCTGGATGCCCAGCGTGGCGAAGCTCGCCGCCGGGGCCTTCGTCGCCAGCTGTTCCTTGGCCAGCAGATGGGCCATGAACAGCGTGCCGCCCTTGGCGTCGAAGCCGAGGTCGTCGACGCTGAGCACGCGCAGCCCGAGGCTGACCTTGGCGCGCGTCGGGTTCAGCGACGCGTCGAAGGCCTCCTCGGTGATCGACAGCTCGGTCACGCGTATCGGCACGATGCGCTGCGGCCCGAACACGAACAGCGGCAGCGGCGCCAGCGCCGGCGCGATCTCGAGCGTGCCGGCGCCGGCCGCGGCGTTCGCGGCGATCAGCGAGCCGCTGCCCGGATAGACCAGCGTCTCGATCACCGCGAGCTGCGGATGCAGGCCGACGGCCTGGGTCTGCGCGTCGTTGGCCTCCATCGCGTCGGTGGCGTCGATTTCGATCTCGACCTTGATCGTCTCGACCGGCGGGCCCTTGAGCCGCAGCGCCTCGAGATGGTCGCCGCCGTCGCCGCTGACGCCCTTGATCTGCAGGCTGCGCGTCATCGTGTCGGGGTTGTATTGCAGCGCGATGATGCGCAGCACGGCGCCGGTGGTCGGGTCGATCAGCACGAGGCCGCCGCGCAGCAGCCGCGGCGAGCCGGGAAAGGCGCTGCCGCTCATGGCGACTTCCCGCTGCCGCTGCTGCGGAACCAGTCGAGGTCGAAGATCGGGATCATCGGCGTCTGCCACATACCCGGGTGGGCGTTCTTCCAGTCGAGGTTGGAGCGGTCCATGAAGTTCGGGTGGTCGCGGGCGTTCATCGAATCGAGCTGGAACGACAGGCCCTTGTTGAGCAGCCACTGCTTGGTGATGAAGCCGAGCTTGAAGCGGTCGTCGATGCCCAGCGTGTCGAGCAGGTGGCTCGAGCGCTGCCATTCGGCGTCGATCGAGTCGGCGTCGCGCAGCTTGAACGGCAGGCCGCGGCTGGTGTAGGGGTCGCGCATCTTCATCCAGTCGATCGCCGGCGGCGTCAGCTGCAGCGGCGGCAGCGATGCCGCCTTGGGCGGGACCTCGTCCTTGTCGTCGGCATAGACGCCGGTCGGCGCGCCGCCCAGCATCGTCGCCGGCACGGCGCCGCCGGCGGCGACGTGGCTCGCGGCGGTGCGCGCACCCGCCTCGGCACTCGCCACGCCGGCGCTGCCGCCGGCGCGCTGCTGCGCCACATGCGCCAGCTCATGCGCCAGCAGCTCGCGACCGCGCGCATCGCCGGGCGCATAGCGGCCGGGGCCGAAGGCGATGTCGGCGCCGGCGGCGAAGGCCTTGGCGCCGATCGCATCGGCCAGCGCGGCCGCCGGTGCATCGGTGTGCAGGCGCACCTGGCTGAAATCGGTGTCGTAGCGGTCCTCGAAATAGGCGCGGTCGTCGGCGGCGAGCGCGCGGCCGGCGGTCGATGGCGCGAACGCGGTGCGCGCGGCGCTGCTGCTGCTCGTCGGCACGATCTGGCGGGTGGCGTTCATGGCTGGTGCGGCTCCTCGCGGGCTTCGGGGTTCACGTCCTTGGCGGTCGGCGCGGGCAGCGCGGCGAGCTTGGCCGGGTCCTTGGCGTCGAGGAAGGTCACGTCGCCGAACTCGACGCCGTCGACCTTGGCCTCCTTCATGTAGACCGTGATCGTGAATTTCAGGTTCGCGAGACCGGCGATGCCGACATGCAGGTTGAGCACGTCGATGGCGCCGGTCTTGCCCGGCGGCAGGCCCGCGAAGCCGGGCAGGCCGGCGCTGTTCGCATGCAGGTGCGGCAGGTCGATGTCGATGCGCTCGCCGACATGCTGCCAGGGGATCGTGACGACGTTCTGCGTGTCGTCCTGGCGGTCGAGCTCGAGGTAGAGGTCGCCCGGGCCGAGCGTCTTGTCGTCGCTGAGGTCTACGCCGATCCTGCCGTTGCCCAGTCGCAGCGACGGTGCGCCGAAATTGAGGTCGTTCAAACCCGAGAGATCGCCGGGCTGGTCGCCGCGCTGCGGTTCGGTCGGCGGCGCGGCATACAGCCCCTCGAGCAGTTCGCGCAGATTGATCAGGCCGTATTCGCTCTGGTCCTCGTGCACGCCAGGCAGGTCCTCGGGCACCTTGGGCTTGCTCAGCGAGATCTCCCAGAAATTGCCGATCGTGACCTTGCCCTTGCGCAGGTTCACCGCATAAGGATGGACCTGGTCGAAATTGATCTTGCCGCTGCGGATCGGCAGGGTCAGGTTCGGATCCCAGGGCAGTTTGGGCACCTTCTCGACCTCGACCTCGGCGTCGCCCGACAGGCCACCGATGGGCTCGGCGATGAAGGCATGCTGGGGTTGCTTCAGCGCCTCCTCGTAGGCATCGTGGCGCTTCTTGTAGCCGGCGTCGGAGTCGTCGATCGAGCGATCGACGTCGATGGTGATCGTCAGCCCCTTCGCCGCGATCGATTTCGCCTTCGCGGCCAGCATCTGGATGCCCTGGTCGGTGCCCATGCCCTTCATCGCCAGCGCGATGTCGCGGATCTCGGCGAACGGGATCTCGACCTTCATGCCGCCGCGCGTCAGCAGCAGCTTGCTGGCCGTCAACGCGTCGAGCGAGACGAGCGCCGAGCCGTTGGGCAGGAAGCGCGGGTTCAGCCCCGTGAGTTCGATGCTGCCGTAGCCGTCGTGCGTGAGGTGCGTGACGCGGCCCTGGGCATCGGTCATCGTCAGGTCGGGGTTGATGAGGCCGAGCCGGGTGAGCTGGAAGGCGCCGTCGAGCGCGGTGCGCGTGATCGGCCGGCCCTTGGCGTCGACGCCGAGCTTGACGCTCTTGAGCTTGAGGTCGGTGGCCTGCAGCGGGCCGCCTTCTACGTTGGTCACGAGCTTGGTCTTGGTCTCTTCGCTGCCGACGCGGTTGATCAACGTGGCCGACAGGCCGCTGATGCGCAGCGGCGTCCAGCCGGTCTTCGGCTCGCCCTGGTCGACCTTGGCGCTGACCAGGGTCTCGGCCGTGCGCGCGTCGTATTCGAGCTTCTCGACGATCAGGTGCTCGATGGTCGCGTAATCGGCCTCGACATGCTGGGTCGATTGCGTGTCCTTGCCGTCGTCGGTCTTGCCCCGGGTCTGGCCGTCGTAGACGAAATCGTGGGCCGAGATGTCCCAGAGTTCGAGGTTCTCGATCGTCATCGACGTCATCACGCGCCGACCGGCGTCGGCCGGGTCGGTCGACACCTCGGTATTCCTGCGCAGGTGCCCGAGCCGGGCCTTGGCCGCGAAGACGTTGCGCAGGCCGATGCTGCGCCCCGGCGCGTCGTCGAACAGCGTCTTGGCGGCCATCACGCCGCCGATGTCGACATCGCGGGCGCCGATGAAGTCGGGCCCGATCTCGATCGATCCGGTGATCGCGCCGGTGCCGAAGCGCGTCGAGAGCTTGTCGTCGGCATAGGTGCCGCGCACCTTCTCGATCTTGCCGACGTCGACGTCGAACAGCCCCGGCCCGCTGACCTTGGCGCTCAGCGCGTCGCCCTTGAGCGCGGCGCCGACCTTCAGCGCGTCCTTGAGTCCGCTGACCTGCGCCGAGGCCTCGTAATGCTTCACGCCGGCGCTGCCGGCGACGACGCCGAGCCCGCGATCCCAGCGCAGCCCGCTGACGACGATCTGCTCGATAGCCAGCGGCTTGAAGTCCTTCATATAGGCCGGCGCGCCGGCCGGCGGCGGCCCGACCTCGATGCGGTTGTCCTCGTCCTGGTAGACGAGGTGCTCGGCGCTGACGCGGTCGACGCGCAGTTCGTCGATGGTCGCGGTCGCGAGCTGTTTCTCCTTCGTGCCCGGCGTTGCCTTCGAATCGACGTCGTCGAGCGTCGCGCTCGCCTTCACGTGGACGCCGACGAGCGCCACCGGCCGGTCGGCCTCGACGAATCCGGTCTTGCCGATCTTCCAGTGCACCGCAGGCACCTCGAAGCGGGCGAAATGGAAATCCTCGATCTCGATGCGATTGCCGTGCAGCGTGTAGCGGCCGCCGAGGTCGGCGAGGTTGAAGCGCAGCCAGCCGTCGGGTCCGCGCACCGCGAACGAACTCAGCGACAGCGAGCCCAGCGAGGCCTTGACGCCGCCGTCCTCGAGGAACTCGACCCCCAGGTCTCGGGCATCGACGCGACCGCCGCCGAGCTTCCAGGCCCCGGCGACGCTCTCGCCGATCACCAGCTGGTCGATCGCATCGATGCCGGCCTTGCCGCTGAACCGCGGCGCCGCCTGCGGGTCGTCCGGGAAGGCGATGTCGAAGCCTTCCAGATGCAGGCCGTCGATCGAGCCGGACTGGATGCGCGCCTCGATGCGGCGATCGGGCAGCGCGATGCCCAGGCCGTTGCCGCGGATCGAATCGATGCGCGCCTGCTCGACATGGAGGCGCCGGGGCCGGAAATCGGCGAGGTCGCTGCTGCCGTGGACCGCCGAGACCAGTTCGACCGATCCCTTGAACGCGAGTCCGTAAATGCCGCTGCGGCCGTCGGACCACAGCTGCAGGCCGCCGTCGGCTGCGCTGGACGTGAACTCGAAACCTTCGAGCGCGATCGAGGCGATCGAGAAGGCCGGCACGTCGACGGTGATGCGGTCGCCGTCGCGCCGGGCCCGGACGTCGAGCCGCGTCGGACCGATCTCGAAATCGCCCAGCTGGGCCCTGCGCACGGGATCCTTATCGCCCTGCGGCGTCACCGAACCCTCGTCGCCGCGAACGGCGAAGCGCGAGAACAGCCGGTGGTCGGGCCCGCTGCCGCTGATCTCGACGCCGCCGCGGCCGAGCAGGGTCAGCGGGTCGGGGCCGCCCTGGAGGACATCGGAGATCACGTCGCCGGCGCCCGTGGCCTTGACGCCGAAATCGTCGAGTTCGACATGCGCGGCGCCAAATTGCGCCAGGCCGATGACGATCTGCGCATCGGACTCGGCCAGCGCCTGCTTGGCGCTCTCGCGTTCGGCCGCAGTCTTGGCCGTCTCGAGCGCGACGGCCGCCGCCAGCCGTGCATCGACGAGCGACTGCAGCTCGCCGATCCGGCCCTCGAGTGCGCCGATCTCGGTCGCCAACTTGGACCTGCTCTTGTCGTCGGCAGCCAGCCGCGCCTTTTCCTTCAGTCCGGCCAGGCGCTGGCGCATCAGGCCGATGCGCGGCGCGATGCCGACCTGATCGACGGCGAATTGTTTGAGCCCTGCCTCGAGTTCGTTGCCGCGCTCGCCGAGCCTGGCGTAGGCGCCGGTCAGCGTCGCCTTCTCGAACAGCAGGCCCTGGTAGTCGCTGCGGGCGCGGCGGATCTCGAGTCTGTCGATGTGGCCCTCGGCGCCGTCGAGCGCGCGTCCCGGGTCGGTCCAGGCGAGCAGGCCGCCGCTGGGGATCGCCGAGACGCCGAGGCCGCGGGCGATGATCTCGTCGACATGCAGGCCGCGCGACGGCGCGTCGACACCGGCCGCGCGCAGCGACTCGGCCGAGAAGCCGACCTTGCCGGTCGCGACATCGGCGTCGAGCTTGGCATGCACGATGTCGAGCTGCTGCACGACGAGCGCCGACTGCGCCGCGAGGTCGGCGCGCAGGCGGCGGAATTCGGCCAGCTGCTTGGCGTCGAGCTGCGACACGCCATGCTGCACCATCAGCTCGTAGCGTTCGGCCTTGCCGCGCAGCATGCGCAGCGATTCGATCAGCGGTGCGAGCTCGCTCCGCTGCGGGTCCAGCGCGGCGAGCTGGCCATCGATGTCTTCGACGCTGCGCAGCGCGCCGCCGACGCGCAGCTCGCCGGTGTGCAGCGTGCCGAGGTCGAGCACGAAATGGCCTTCGTCGCCGGCGGCCAGCAGCGGCCCGGGGCGCTCGCCGGCGCCGGCGCGGCGCGACAGCTCGGCATCGGTGGCGGTGGGCAGGGCGAAGAATTGCGTCAGCGCCGAGCCGCCGCCCTCGCCGTGGACGTTGTCGAGGCGGATCGGCTCCTTCGCCGTCAGCTGGCCGCTGACGCCGGCCAGTTCGATGGCGCCGATGTCGATGAAGGCGCCGTCGGCGGACTCGAAGTTCAGTTCGTCCAGCCGCTGCTGGATCTCGCGCTGGCGCGCCGCCGACGGCTGGCCCGCGCGCAGCTCCTGCATCAGCCGTCTATAGGCCAGCTCGTCCTGTTCGAGCGCGGCATGCTCGGCGTCGACCTGGGCCTTGCGCTGGCGCAGCGCCGTCAGTGCCTCGGCCGCCTCCGGCCGGCCGGCGAGCGCGGCGATGCGCTGCGTGAGCGAGCGCGATTCGGCCTCGAGCCGGGTCGCCTTGTCGAGGCCGA
This sequence comes from Burkholderiales bacterium, assembly GCA_028868825.1. Lineage (GTDB taxonomy): Bacteria > Pseudomonadota > Gammaproteobacteria > Burkholderiales > Burkholderiaceae_C > Rubrivivax. Next base: position 12,295 of record JAGWTU010000089.1, read on the forward strand.
CGCGCACACCGACGTCGCGCACCGCCGCGTGGCCGACATGCTGGCCGCCGCTGGTCGTGAGGCTGTCGACGTCGAGGCTGCCGAGCGTGAAGCTGATCGCCTTCGTGCGCTCGGCGACATCGGCGGCGAAATGCTCGCCGCTGGCCGATTCGAGGCCCTGGTCGACGAGGGAGGCGATCTTGCGAACCAGGAACACCGGCAGCGCCAGCAGCGCGAACAGCGCCAGCATCGGCACGACGAGCAGCGGGAACGGGATCGCCACGCCGCGCGAACCGGTGCCCGCCGCGCCGGGAGCGACGGTGTCGAGCGTGCCAGCGGCCAGCCGCAGCGCCGAGACGACGAGCCGCGAGATCGTCAGCATGCTCTGCGACTTCGCCAGCAGCAGGTCGGCGGCGTCGAGGCGGTCGAACTTCGCCTCGGCGCGCGCCGGCTGCATCATGTCGGGCTGGTCGAAGGCGGCGTCGAGCACGAGGCCGCCGAGCGTGACGACGCCGGTCTGCAGCGTCGAGCCGCCGAGCTGCACGTTGGTCGAAGCGATCTTCAGCTCGGGCAGTTCGAGGTGTGCCGACTTGCCGTCGCGGCCGATGAGCAGCGTGAGCTTGTTGCGGTCGGGGTTCGCCGGCGGCGCCGATGGCTCGGGCTTGCTCGTGTCGAGCCGCGCGCCGTAGAGGTCGCCGCCGAGATAGTCCTGCGCATGGCCGAGGTCGACCTTGACGCCGACCTTGCGGTCGACGAAAAGCACGTCCATCGTCGCCAGCGTCACCAGCCCGCCCCAAAGCGACGCCAGCGAGGCGAAGATGCCTTCCTCGTACCAATGCGTGCCCTGCAGGATGTCGGCGCGGTAGTCCGGCCGCTTCGCCGGGTCCCAGAGCCGGTATTTCTCGACCAGCGGCGCCAGTGCCGGCACGGCGATGGCGTTGAACTCGCGCGAGCGCTCGAAGGCGTAGCGGTGCTCGGTCATCGCCATCGCCATGCGCAGCAGGTCGTCGAGCAGCGCGGCGTTTTCGCCGGTCCAGGTGCCGGCCTCGGCCAACGGGCCCAGCACGCCGGCGCGGTCGGTGCCGGCCGTATCGCCGATGTAGAGATTGAGGTCGCGCGACTGGCGCATCGACTCGCTCATCTCGCCGGTGATGCGCGACCACAGCTCGGGCTGCTCGCGCACGAAGGTCTCGCGCTCGTCGGCCGGCAGCGCCTTCACGCATTGGTAAGCGAGATACGCCTCGCCGTCGCTGACCATCCAATGCGTGAAGCCGCGCGAGACGAGTTCGCGCGCCATCGCCGTGACGCGCCCGGGGTCGCGCGCGAGCATGATCTTCACGGTCGCGATCCGGTTCTCCTCGGCATAGAGGAAGCTGTCGGGCAGGTTGTCGAACAGCTTCGCTATCCAGCCGCGGCGGTCGAGCTCGTGGACGACGGTGGCGCGCAGCAGCTCGTCGGCCGCCCGCTCGTGGCCCGGCGCCAGCGACGAGGCGCCGACGGCGACGACGCGGCGGAACAGGTCCTCGGCCTCGGCGTCGCGGAAGACGCCCTTGTCGGCCTCCTCGAAGGCGGCGATCAGGCCTTCGATCGCCGCGTTCGTGCCGGACTCGAGGCGCTTCTTCTCGTAGAGCTGCGAGGCGTTGTAGTAAAGATTCTTCTCGTCGACTTCGGTCGCGCCGAGGCGGCGCAGCCGCGCGATCTCCTCGCGCGACTCGGCGCGGCGGATCTCGAGCCCGGGGTAGGCCTCGTGCGTGTCCGGATCGTCGGGCAGGTTGTCGAGCAGGCGCACATACCATTTGCCGCCGTCGCGCAGCCGGAAACGGTACTGGTCGGCGAGCGGCAGCAGGCGGATCAGCTTGTAGGCGAACAGCGCCTCGTAGTCGCGGATCGCCCAGTCGAACAGGCCGTAGGACAGCAGGTCCTCGATCAGCTTCTCGTTCTCGATCGGCAGCCGCGACTGCACGAGCGCGATCAGCGTCGAGGCATGGGCCGAGGTGTCGAAGTAATGGGCCGAGGGCAGCAGGCGCAGCAGCGCGTCGATCAAGCCGGCCTGCTGCATGCGCTCGGCGACATAGTTCAGCCGTGCGTCGCTGGCCGCGGCGGCGGCCAGCAGGTCGAGCGCGGCCAGCGCCTCGCCGCCGCCGGGGCGGTAGGTGCGGCCGTCGATCGTGCGCGGCGACAGCAGCGTCTGCACCTGGGCGAACAGCGTTTTCGCATCGGCGTCATCGGCCATCGCGGCGATCGCGCGGCGCTGCTCGGCGAGCTTGGCCTCGTCGCGCGCGGCCTGGTCGGCGTCGCGTCGGATGCGCGCCAGTTCGGCCGGTGACGGCGCCGGCGCGGCGATGATGCGCGTCAGCGCCGCGCCGTTCTCCGAGCGCAGCAGTTCGCGCCGTTGGTCGTCGGCCAGATGCTGCAGCACCCAGCGCGCGGCCTCCGTCTCCTCGGCGTCGAG
>JAGWTU010000034.1 GCA_028868825.1 Burkholderiales bacterium
CGTCGTCGACGCTCAGATGCTTGGCATGCAGGAAGCTGCCCTTGTGGCGGTGGATGCCGACGCCGGCGGCCAGCATCGCGTCGTAAAAACTCTGCTGCGCGAGCTGCACGAGCGGCTTGTTCGATTCGGCGTCGACGATCAGGTCGACACGCACGCCGCGGCGCGCCGTCGCGAGCATCGCCGCCAGGAACGGCTCGCTCGGGATCACGTAGGGCGAGGTGAGGACGACGCGGCTGCGCGCGCCGTACATGAGCGCGATCATCACCGCCTCGGCCGTGCCCTCGCTGTAGCCGGGGCCGCTGGGCACGACCTGGGCGTAGCCCGCCGCGATGCCGGCGGCGGCGCCGCTGCCCGATGCGAGGTCGGCCGATTCCGGCGGCAGGTCGGCGGTCTCCAGATAGCGGTCACCCAGCAGCACGGCGTGCAGGTGGCGCACGACCGGGCCGGTGGCGCGCACCAGCAGTTCCTCGTTGACGAGACCGCGGTTCGCATGCGCGCTGACGATGTTCTGCGAGCCGAAGTACGCGCAGGCGCCGTCGACGACGACGATCTTGCGGTGGTTGCGCAGATCGAAGCGGGCGGCGTTCGGTCCCCACAGCCGCAGCGGCATCACGGCAATGACTTCGACACCGGCGGCGCGCAAGCGCGGGCCCAGTTTCGCGAGCCCGGCGCGCGAGCCGATCGCGTCCATCAGCACGCGCACCGCGACGCCGCGCCGCGCGGCGGCGACCAGCGCATCGGTCATGCGCGCGCCGACCTCGTCGTTCTCGTAGATGTAGAACAGCATGTGGACGAAGCGCTGCGCCTGCGCGACCTCGTCGACGATGCGGGTGATGGCCTCGTCGTAGCGCGGCAGCAGCGTGAAGGCATTGCCGCCCACGGGCGGGAACTCCGACAGCCGGTCGGCCAGCCGCAGCGCCGGCGCGAGTTCGGGCGCGACATGGCGCTCGACCTCGGCTTCGAAGCCGGGCGAGCGCGGTGCCAGCCGGCGCACGAGCTCGACGATCTGCTTCTGCACCTCGAAGCGCCTTCGCGGCAGGTAGGCGCGGCCGATCAGCCCGTACAGCAGCACGCCCGGCCAGGGCAGGAAGAAGATGAACAGCAGCCAGGCGCGCGCGGCGTTGGGCGGCCGGCGCTGCGGCACGTAGAGCAGGGCGCCGATGCGCAGCACCCAGGCACTCGCGTCGTAGAGCGAGACCCAGTTGAGGTGGCTCAGGGTTTGGTCGAGTGGCATGGCGGTTCGAGGTCCATGCTAACCCTGCGCTGTCGCCGTGCCGGCGCCCAAGCCCGTACTACGCTCGCCCGGCCCCTTGCAGCATCGCCGCCAGCGCCGCCGCGCCCGGCAGTCCGGCGACCAGGCTGCAGGTCGCGCTGCCTTCGCGCAGCGGCCACCACAGGCTGGCGCCGTCGAGTCGCTGCAACAGCGCCTGCTCGGCCAGCGCATGGGCGAGGTCGCCCGCGCCGGCGCCGGCGGCGGTCTCGAAGCGGCCGCCGCCGATGGTGCGGCAACTCGCCGCGGCGGCAGCGGGCCAGGGCGGGAGCTGGGCCAGATCGTCCTCGAAGCGCTCGACCGTCGCGCCTTCGGCCAGCGTCTGCAGCGCCGCGTGCGCCACGCGCGACCACCAGAGGTCGAGGTGATCGAAGGCCCAGCGGTCGGCCGGCGGCCGCGGCCGCGCCTGCGCGACGACCAGCGGGTAGTAGCGGCCGACGCCGTCGCAACTCGGCATCAGCACGCCGAACCACCATTGCGCATCGACGACGCCCGGCGCCCAGACGAAGCGCCACAGCGGCGCCGCCAGGTAGTTCGCGAGCCAGTCGGGACCTTGCTGTTCCAGCGCCTGCATGCCGGCGGCAAGCCAGCGGTCGCAGCCCTGGACCCAGCCCGCGTCGAGCCGGCGCGACGCGAAGTCGCCCAGCGCCGCGAGCTTGCCGTACCAGCCTGGGGCCGGCCGCATCTCAAAGTCCCTCGGGGCAGCGGAACGAGCGCAGCTCGGCCAGCCGCAGCGGGTTGCGCACGCTCGCCGAGGTGACGTCGAAGACCGCCTTGCGGCCATCGATGTCGAAGGTGGCGCGGAACTTCTCGGGCGCCGATCCGGGCTGCATCGAGACGCGGTCGAACAGCCGGTACAGCGCCCAGGGCCCGTCGTTGACGAGGCCGGTGCCGCTCGACGGATCGACCATCACGCGTACGACGTTGGAGCCGCGCGGCCCGGGCCAGCGCACCGGCTGCGGGATCTGCGGGCCCTGGTCGTAGCGCACGATCTGGCCGTCGACGTCCATCGTGAACAGATGCAGGCGCGGGTCCATCTCCACCGGCTTGAATTCGAGCCGCGTCGTCGGCACCGTCGCGCCGCCGTCGAAGAAGGCCTCGCGGATCACCGCCGCGCGCTGGAACTGCGGCAGCGTGCCGACATCGCCGCCCAGCGGCACGCCGTCGATGGGGCGGAAGCTCCACGGCCGCGTGCCGGTGTCGATGTACATCGCCAGCTTCTGCTGCATCTGCTCGAACTTGCCGCCGGGGCCGAAGAGGGCCGCGAAATCGGCCGGCCGCACCTCGCGCGTCGCGCTCGGGTCGAAAGGGTAGCGGCCGGTGATGGCCTGGGTGCAGAAATCGCCGATCTGCGCGCGCACGTCGCGCGAGAGGTTCTCGCGCAGCGTCAGCAGCGCGACGCGGGCGCTCGTGCCGCCGAGGCTCTCGAGGATCGTGCGCACCGGCTGCGGCGCGTTCGCGGCTTCGACCTTCATCTGGTTGGGCAGCGGCGACGGCGGCGGCGCGCTGCCGCCCTGCACGGCCGCGCTGACGGCCAGCAGCAGTTGCTGCAGTTCGCCCAGGCGTTCGACGACGCCGTCGATGGGCGCCTTGCCGCCGCCCTCGGGCGCGGTGACGTAGCGGCGCAGGCCGGCGAACTCGTCGTCGACGATGCTCTCGATGCGCGGCTGCGGCGCGCCGTTGGTCGCCGCCGCCTGGCCGGTGGCGCTGCGGAACTTGGCCGTCAACTGGTTGGCCAATTGGTCGCCCTTGCTCGCGAGCTGGTCGGTGAGGCCCGCGCCGGCGCCGCTGCCCAGCAGCGTCGTCTGCCGCGACATCGCCCTCATCAGCGGCACCAGCGGGTTGTCGGGCGCCGAGAGGAAGCGCGCCTTCTCGAGCGACTGCGCGATGCTCGTCAGCGGCTGCAGCCGGATGTCGGCGATGAAGGCCTTCCAGGTGTCGCGGTACTCCTCGAGGTAGAGGCGGCGCACGTCGTCGACGAGCTTGGTCGAGTCGAGCGCGCCGGTGATCGCGCCACCCATCGCGCCGCCGGGGGCGATGCCCAGCACCCAGGCCTGCTCGGATGCGAGCTGGCGCGTGACCTCGGCGACGACCTTCTGGAAGCCCTTGTGGTAGCCGTCGTAGGTGTAGAGACCGGGGACGCCGCGCGTCAGCGGCAAGCCGCTGGCGCGCGTAAAGACGAGCTGCGCATTCGGGCCGCCGGCGCCGACGACGGTGAATTCCGGGATCTCGGCGCCCAGCCCCTGGCGCCGCAGCCGGTGGTAGACGCGCTGCGGCAGCGACACCGCGGCGAGCTTGTTGCGCAGCGCCGCCACCAGCGCCTGGTCCTGCGGCAGCGGCGACACGGCCGCGCCCTGGGCGAGCAGCGCGTCGAGATGGCGGCTCATCGCGGCGCGCTGCTCGGGCGTGACCTCGCGGGCTTGGCGCGCGTCCCAGTCGGCCTCGAAATGGTCCTTCAGCGCGGCGGCGTCGAAATGCGCCGGCTCGTACATCATCAGATAGGCCTTCAGTGCCTCGTACTGGACCTCGGGCGGTTCGTCGGCGCGCAGCTGCTGCTCGACGCGCAGCGCCAGCCGCGGCAGCACGGCATCGGTCAGCATGTGCTGGTAGGCCTGGTCGGCGGCGCCGTCGAGCTTGCGGCCCTGGTAGAGGCCGAAGCCGAGCCGCCACGGCGCGCCGGCGTCGGCCTTGCCGTCACCGTTGGCGTCGGCGCTGCCGTCGGCCGCCAGGCTGCGCGTCGCGTCGAGCGCGGGCAGGATGGGCGCGAGGTCGGGCGTCGCGCGGTTGGGCGTCTGCTGCACCTCGCGCTGCACCGCCTCGACGCGCGCGGCGACGCGCTCGACATAGGCGGCATTGCCGCGCCAGCTCGTCCACCAAGCGGCGATGGTGCCCGCGGCCAGCAGCGCCAGCGCCGCATAGCCGGCGACGGCGAGCGCGCCGCGGCGGCGGTCCCAGCGGCGGTCGATGCCGGCCAGGCCTTCCTCGGCGAAGACGACCTCGGTCAGCAGGCGCTCCAGAAAATAGCTGCGGCCACTGGCGCGCTGCGGCGGCAGCACGGCCTGCTCGATGCGGAAGCGCCGCGACACGGCGCCGAGCACGCGGTCGATCGGCGACCCCTCCTGCGTGCCGCTGACGAGGTAGACGCCGCGCAGCTGCGCCACGTCGCCGAACGGCGTCGGCGTGAACACCTGCTGCACGAATTCGAGCAGCGGCGCGCGCAGCGCGGCGAACTGGTGCGGGAAACCGTAGATGCGGGCACGGCGCTGCGCGTCGGGCTCGGACTGCAGGCGGTCGATCAAACCGTCCTGCAGGCGTTGCAGCAGGGCGTCGAGTTCGGGCGAGAGCGCCTGCTGCCAGGCCTGCGCCGGCTCGAGCGCGAAGGTGCAGCCCCAGGGCGTCGCGCGCTGCTCCTTCTCCAGGCCGGCGAAGACATCGGCGAAGCCGGCCATCAGGTCGACCTTGGTCACCAGCAGGTACACCGGCAACTGCAGCCGCAACTGGCGCTGCAGCTCCTGCAGCCGCAACTGCACCTGCTGTGCATAGCGCAGGCGGTCGGCGGCGCCGCGCGCGAGCAGGTCGCTGGCCGCGACCGTGACGAGCACGCCGTTGAGCGGCTGGCGCGGCCGCGAGCGCTTGAGCAGGTCGAGGAAGCCCGACCAGGTCGCCTTGTCGCCGGCGGCGTCGCTGTCCTGGGTCGTGAAGCGGCCCGCGGTGTCGATGAGCACGGCGCGGTCGGTGAACCACCATTGGCAGTCGCGCGTGCCCGAGACACCGCGCAGCGCCTCGTCGCCCATCTGCGCCGCGAGCGGGAACTGCAGGCCGGCGTTGCGCAGCGCCGTCGTCTTGCCCGAGCCCGGCGCGCCGACGATCAGGTACCAGGGCAGCTGGTACAGATAGCGGCCGCCCCAGCGCTGGCGCAGTTTCGCCAGCGGCCCGCCGGATGAGCCGGCGGCGCTGCCGAAGCGCGCATGGCGCAGCGTCAGCATCGCCGTCTCGAAACGCTGGCGCACGGCGGCCATGTCGGCGCTTTCGGGGGTGGCCGCCGGCGCCGCCGGCGCGAGCGCGGCCACCACCTGCTCGTTGCCGCGGCGCGCACGCCAGGCGCGCCAGCCGAGCGTGCCGACGAACGCGAGCACCAGCAGCGCCGTCGCGATCCAGCAGGCGCGGTCGGTGTCCAGCGGCCGCCAGCCGCGGATCTGCACGTCGGGGCCGACCCACCACAGCAGCAGCAGCAGCGCGGCGAGCAGCAGCGCCCACAGCGTCCAGCGGTTGAAGAAGAACCCGAGCAGCTTCTTGATCATGGTCGGCCGTCCGCGCTCAGCCGCCGGCCGACGCCGCGCGCGCCGGGGTGTCGGTGCGCGCCGGGCGCAGCGTGATCTCGACGCGGCGGTTCAGCGCGCGGTTCGCCGGCGTGTCGTTGGACGCCACGGGGTCGCTGTCGGCGCGGCCCTCTGCGCGGATGCGCGCATCGGGCACGCCGGCGGCGACGAGGATGGCGCGCACGGCGCGTGCGCGTTCGTCCGACAGATGCCAGTTCGACGGGAAGCGCAGCGAGCGCATCGGCTGGTTGTCGGTGTAGCCGCTGACGAGCACGTCGCCACCGACGCGCACCAGCGCCTGGGCGATGCGCTGCAGCAGCGCCTCGCGCTCGGCCGACGGCGTCGCGCTGCCCGAAGCGAACAGCGTGTCGCCGTGCAGCGTGACGACGCTGCGGTCGACCTCGTCGCGCACGGCGACGAGGCCGGCGCGGATGTCGGGTTCGAGGAACAGCGCCAGCCGCGGCTGCGGCGCCGGTTGCGCCACGGCAGCCACCGGCGGCGCCAGCCGCAGACCCTGGATGCGCGCGTAGACCGGGTCGGCGCGGCCGGCCAGCGAGTAGGCGAATGCGGCGTAGATGCCGGCCAGCACGAGCAGCGTGAGTGCCGCGGTCAGCGCCAGCGGCAGCCAAGACAGGCCGGGGCGCGCGCGCGCCGGCTGGCCCTGCCAATGCGCGGCCAGAGCCGGCGCGTAGCTGCCGCGTTCGCGCTGGATGAGCTGGGCGAGCTTGGCGCGGATCGCGTCGAGCTGTTCGCGGCCCTGCGCGGCGACGCGGTAGCGGCCCTCGAAGCCGAGCGAGATCGCGGCGTAGATCAGCTCCAGCAGGTCGCGATTCGCGGCCGGCTTGTCGGCCAGCCGCGCCATCAGCTGGAACACCTTCTCGCCGCCCGAGACCTCGTTGTGGAACTCGGCCAGCAGCGTGTTGCGCGCCCAGGCACCCGAGCCGCCCCAGGGCGTCTCGGCAGCCGCCTCGTCGAGCATCGTGCACAGCACGTAGCGCGCCGCCATCGCGCGCTCGGGCGCGATGCCGCGGGTCTGCGCCGCCGCCTGGAAGTCGCGGATGCCCTGGGCCAGCGCCGCGCGCACCGACACCGGGTCGGCCTGGCGCGTGCGCCGCAGCTGCGGCACCAGCAGCAGCAGCCGGTTGGCCAGCGCCAGCAGCGGGTTCAGCCCGAGCTCGGGTTCGGGTGCGGCTGCGCCCTGCAGCGTCGTCGTCGTCGTGCCGTCGTCGCCGGCGCTGCGCCATTGCGCCGGGCCGGGCTTGGGGAAGGGGCGCTGCGGCGGTTCGAGCGACTCGAACGGGTCGTCGACGCGGGGCGGGTCGGCGGCCATCAGTACCGCCCGGCCGTTCCGAAGGTACTGAGCGCCCCCCTGGGGGGCCGCGAACGGAGTGAGCTTGGGGGCTTCACTTCAGCTTTGGCGGATGGCCCAGAGTTCCAGCTCCAGGCCCGGGAAATCGCCGCCGACATGCAGCGCGATCGCGCCGCTGCGCTCGGCCTGCTTCCACAGCTCGCCCTGGCGCTCGATCTCGAAGTAATGGCTGCCGTCGTGGAACGGCAGCTGCCGCGGCGCCACCGCGAGGCTGCGCAGACCCAGGCCCGGCAGATGGAAGTTGACGAGGTTGACGATGGCCTCGGTCGGCCCGAGCTTGCTCTTGGCCGGGAAGCCCTGGCGCAGCTGCTCGCCCGGCAGTTGCGCGCGCACCGCGAGCACGAGCGAGGCGCCGCGCAGCAGTTCGAGATCCCCGACGGTGGCGGTGCGCACGCCATGCTTGTGCTCGACGAGCTCGATCTGCACGGCATGGCGCTGGATCGCCATCGACAGCAGCTCGCGCAGATGCTGGATCAGCGGCGCGAACGGCTTCTGCAGGTCGTCGTGGCGGTACAGCGGATGCTCACGCGCGCGCCGCGTCGGGCCGTGCGTCGAGAGCTCGCCGTCCAGGGCCAGGCATTCGAGATAGAAAGGCCACGGGTGGACGCTGGGCGCGAGCGCGAACTGCCGCAGCAGCGGCTCGTGGCGGTTGAGGATCTGCAGCATCAGGAAATCGGCGACCTCGGAGACGCCATGCCCGAGCTGGCCCATCGCCGCGGCCAGCGCCTGCGCGCGCTGCTGCACCAGGCCGTGCAGCAGCGAGGCCGTCTGCGATAGCTGGCCGGTGGCGTCGATGCGCGTCTGCGGCGCGAGGTAGGCGCGGTCGAGCACGACCTGACCGTCGTCGCGGCGTTCGACGACGCGGGCCACGCCGAGCGCGACCCAGGCGTCGCCGGCATCGCGCTGGCGCAGCAGGCGCAGCCGCAGCGCGCCGAGCTGCACCGGCTCGGGGTCGTCGGCGGCGTTGACCTGGTCGCGCAGGTCCTGGTCGACGACGCGATAGCGTGCCGTCTCGTCGCCATGGCCGTCGCCGTAGTCGACCTCGGTGACGCCGATGCGGGCGCGCGGCGCGGCCAGGCAGATCAGCTCGCCCTGGATCTCGGCGCCGATCTCCAGCGGCGGCGGCAGCGCGTCGACATCGGGCATCGAGAACGGCATGCCGTCGGGCAGCACGCCGCGCGCGCGCGTCAGCGCCAGCCGGCCGGTGGCGAGCTGGGCCTCGTCGAGCACCAGTTCCGACCAGCCCCAGGCGTAGGGCAGGTTGGCCTGGGCACGCGCGTCGACGAGCGACTCGAGAAAACGCGATTCCTGCTGGAAATGGTGCGGCTGCAGGAACATGCCCTGCGACCAGACGACGCGTTGGTGGACCGTCACGGCGACGTCGTCACTGCACGGTGACCGAGAGCGCCAGCGCGTCGGCGCGGATCGTCAGCTTCTGCGTCTTCGCCGGCTGCACCTGCGCGCTGGCGCGCCAGGTCGCGTGCTCGAGATCGCGATACAGGCCGACGACGCCGATGTAGCGCGTCTCGGCATTCAGCTGCTTGTTGTACGGCTGGCTGCGGCCGGGTTCGAGCGTGAACTCCTCGCGCGCCACGAGGTCGGCGGCCAGCGCCGCCCGGTCGCCCTGGTACAGCGACATGAAGTCGGCCTGCGTGAAGGCCGTGGGCGTGCGCAATTCGTAGACGCGCAGGACGAGCGGCGAGGGCCGCTGCGAGACGCTCGGGTTGAGCCCCGCGGCAGCGCTGATGCTGCCCTCGACGCGGGTCGGCGCGGTGCCGATGCCGATCTTGGGCAGCATCGAGCAGGCGCCGAGCCCCAGGGTCATGGCCAGACCGAGGGCCAGGCGGAATGCCGGACCGAATGCCCGACCGAATGCCCGAGGCAAGGCGGCGCGGACGACGGCAGGGCGATGAAGGGCAGGACTCAAGGGCGGGCTCCGGACGGCGGGTCCAAGAATAGCCAGCGCGACCGCGGTGCAGCGGTGACTTAGGTAATCCGTCCCGCGGCGGCGCGCAGGCCAGCGGCGGCGCACTTTTTTTTCGCTGCCCTGTCCTCCGGCCGGCTTGCCGCTGCGTTGTGACCCTACTTCGGGCGGTGGGCACCCAGGCCAACCGACCGCAAGATTCGCAACCCAGCCAGGAGTCCCGCCCACATGTTCAAGTCACTCATCGCCGTCGCCGCTTCGGTGGCCATGCTCGGCCTCGCCGCTCCCGCCCAGGCCAAGGGCTGCATCAAGGGTGCCGCGGTCGGTGCCGTCGCGGGCCATGTCGCCGGCCATCACGCGATCGCCGGCGCCGTCGGTGGCTGCATCGTCGGTCACCATCTGGCGTCGAAGAAGGCGGCCGAGGACAAGGCCCGCGCGAAGGCCGCTGCGCAAGGCTCACCGGCTCCGGCCGCGCCGGCCGTCAAGCCGGCCCCCGGCACGAACGGGTAAGTCGGTGGCTCCAGGCCCGCGACCGCGCGGGCCTGTGTCGTCTCAACCGGCGCGCAGCGCCAGCCACAGCGCCGTGATCGCCAGCGTCGCCAGCGTCAGCGGCACGCCCAGCGCCGCATGCCGGCGCCAGCCGATCCGGATGCCCTGCCGCGCGGCGGCATCGACGACGATGATGTTGGCGATGCTGCCGACGATGAACAGGTTGCCGGCCAGCGTGCTCACCAGCGCCAGCATCGGCCCGTCGATGGCGCCGCGCGAGACCGGCAGCAGCAGCATCACCGCCGGCACGTTCGAGACGATGTTCGACAGCACGAATGTCGCCCCGAACAGCGCCGCCGGGTGATTCAGCGGCAGGCCCATGCGCGCCGACTCGGCGACCGCCCGAGCCGCCAGTCCGGTGCCCTCGAAGGCGCCGTTGACGACGAACAGGCCGATGAACAGCACGAGCAGGTTCCAGTCGACGAGCCCGAGCGTGCGGCTCGAATGCAGGCGCCGGCTCAGCAGCAGCACGCCGGCGCCGGCGAGCGCGACGACCTCGCGCGGCCAGGGCGCGAAGACGAAGGCCAGCAGCAGCCCGGCGGCGACGGCCAGGCCCTTCGCGGTCTGCCAGCGGTCGAACGGTTCGGGTGCGGTGGCGGTCGCCGCCGGCGCGTCGAGTTCCCAGCGCCCGCGCACCTGCAGCACGATCAGGCCCCAGGTGACGATCAGCCCCGCGGCCATCGGCAGCGCGGCCTCGGCGGCGTAGCCGGCGAACGACAGGCCCAGCTTCTGGCCGATGAGCATGTTCTGCGGGTTGCCGATCAGCGTCGCCGCCGAGCCGACGTTCGCCGCCGCGGCCAGCGCCAGCAGGAAGGGCACGGGGTCGAGGCGCCGGCGCCGGCAGGCGGCGATCAGCACCGGCGCGACGGCCAGGCAGACGACGTCGTTGGTGAACACCGCCGACAGTGCGCCGATCAGCACCACCAGCGCCGCGAGCAGCGCCGCCGGCGCCAGCGGCAGCGCGGCGACGCGCTCGGTGGCGCGGTCGTAGAAGCCGCCCAGCCGCATCTGCGCCGAGACGACCATGAACGAGAACAGCAGGATCAGCGTCGGCAGGTGGACGGACCGCGCGGCGGCGTCGACGCTCAGCGCCTCGCTGCCGATGACCGCGATGGCGCCCAGCAGCGCGATGCCGGTGCGGTCGAGCTGCAGCCCGGGCAGGCCGCCGAGGATCATGCCGAGGTAGACGAGGCCGAAGATCAGGACGGTGGTCATGCGCCGATTCTGGTCCCGCGCGGCGGGCCACCGTCCGATGTTGCGCCGCGTCAAGCCGCCGCGGCGATGCGGGCGGAGACTGTGGAACCGAGGGGGCGGCGCCGGGGTCGATCCTGAACCCGAGGCGCCTGCCCCGAGGCTGCACCATGCTCCAGAAGACCGCTCCCGACTTCCCCACCTTCCCTGTCATCCCGTCCGCAGGGCCGGTGGCCGCTTGGCTCGACCCTGCCGTCCATGCCGCGCTGGCGCGCGCCAGCGGTTCGCTGTCCAGCGCCTCGGCGCTGCTCGGCGGTGTCGACTGGGCGGTGCATCTGGCCGCCTCGCCGGGCAAGCAACTCGACCTCTGGCGCCTGGCCTGCGAACAGGCTGGCGAGCTCGCGGGCTACGCCGCGGCGACGCTGCAGCAGCGCGCCGGTCTGCCGTCGGCGGGCGTCGAACCGCCGGCACAGGACCGCCGCTTCGCCGACCCGGCCTGGCGGCAATGGCCGTTCAGCGTGATGCACCAGTCGTTCCTGCTCACCCAGCGCTGGTGGGCGGCGGCGACCCAGGGCGTCTGGGGCGTCGAGCCGCACCACGAGCGCCAGGTGGCCTTCGCCGCGCGCCAACTGCTCGACATGGCGTCGCCCGGCAACGCGCTGGCGACCAACCCGGTGGCGCTGGCGCGCACCGCCGAGGAGGGCGGCATGAACCTGCTGCGCGGCTTCGCGAATCTGCAGGACGATTGGCGGCGCACGCTGCGCGGCGAACCGCCTGCGGGCAGCGAGGATTACGCGGTGGGCCGGGCGGTGGCGGTGACGCCGGGCCAGGTCGTGCTGCGCAACCGCCTGATGGAGTTGATCCAGTACGCACCGACGACCGAGAAGGTCCATGCGGAGCCGATCCTCATCGTGCCGGCCTGGATCATGAAGTACTACATCCTCGACCTCTCGCCGCAGGACTCGCTGATCAAGTACCTCGTCGACCAGGGCCACACGGTGTTCTGCCTGTCGTGGAAGAACATCGGCGCCGACGACCGCGACCTCGGCATGGACGACTATCTCAACCTCGGTTTCCGCGCCGCGCTCGCCGCCGTGCGCGCGATCGTGCCGAAGCAGCCGGTGCACGCGGTGGGCTATTGCCTGGGCGGCACGCTGCTGGCGATCGCCGCGGCGGCGATGGCGCGCGACGGCGACGAGCGGCTGGCGTCGATGACGCTGTTCGCGGCGCAGACCGATTTCACCGAACCGGGCGAACTCGGCCTCTTCATCGACGAGGCCCAGGTCAGCCTGCTCGAGGCGCAGATGGCCGAGACCGGCTACCTGGCGTCGAACCAGATGGCCGGCGCGTTCCAGATGCTGCGCTCCTACGACCTGCTGTGGTCGCGACTGGTCGGCGAGGCGCTGCTGGGCGAGCGGCCGCGCATGAACGACCTGATGGCCTGGAACGCCGACGCGACGCGGCTGCCGGCGCGCATGCATTCGCAGTATCTGCGCCGGCTGTTCCTGCACAACGACCTCGCCGAGGGACGCTACCCGGTCGACGGCCGCGCCGTCACGCTGCAGGACCTGCGGCTGCCGATCTTCGTCGTCGGCAACGAGGCCGACCACGTGGCGCCCTGGCGCTCGGTGCACAAGCTGCACCACCTGTGTTCGGCCGAGCTGACGTTCGCGCTCAGCAGCGGCGGCCACAACGTCGGCATCGTCAATCCGCCGGGCGCGGCGGCCGGCCATGCGCACATCCACTACCGCATCGCGACGCGCGAGTCCGACGGCGTCTCGCTGGCAGCCGACGAATGGCACGCGCAGGCCGCCGACCGCGAGGGCTCGTGGTGGCCGGCATGGCAGGCCTGGCTCGCGGTACGCTCGGGCGCGCCGGTGGCGCCGCCGGCGATGGGTTCGAAGGCGAACCCGGTGCTCGCGCCGGCGCCGGGCAGCTACGTGCTCGAACGTTAGCCCGCGGGCGAGTCGAAGGAGATCGCAGTCGATGCAAAGACGTCCCCTGGTCCTCGGCGGCCGCGCCATCGGCGAGCGGCTGGAGCGCATGCGCGCCTCGCTGCAATGGGCCGGCGACGGTTTCCGCAACCTCGCGCCCATCCTGCCGGGGCTGCGCGACCCGGCGGCGAAGATGCCGACGCTGTCCGAATTCCTCTGCGGCGGCGCGCGTCGCGTGCCGCGCGGCCCTCTGCCGGCGCTCGACCCGCGTGCCGCCTGGTTGCAAGCGCCCGACACCGGACTGCGCGCGACCTGGCTCGGACACAGCACGGTGCTGGTGGAGATCGACGGCGCGCGGCTGCTCACCGACCCGGTGTGGGGCGCGCGCGCCTCACCGTCGCAGCTCGCCGGCCCGAAGCGCTTCCAGCCGGTGCCGGTGGCGCTGAAGTCGCTGCCGCCGATCGACGCCGTGCTGATCTCGCACGACCATTACGACCATCTCTGCCACCCGACGCTGCGCGCGCTGGCGAAGACCGACGTGCCCTTCGTCACCAGCCTGGGCGTCGGCGCGCACCTGCAGGCCTGGGGCATCCCGGCCGAGCGCATCACCGAGCTCGACTGGTGGGAGAGCCACCGCCTGCCGGGCCGCGACATCGAGATCACGGCGGCGCCTTCGCAGCATTTCTCGGGGCGCGGACTCAAGGACCGCAACGCGACGCTGTGGTCCTCGCTGGTGATCCGCGGCCCGCGGCATCGCGTCTTCTTCAGCGGCGACACCGGGCTCACCGAGCAGTACGCCGAGATCCTGCGCCGGCTCGGGCCGTTCGACCTCGTGATGCTCGAGGTCGGTGCCTTCCATCCCGCCTGGGGCGACATCCATCTCGGACCCGAGAACGCGCTGCAGGCACTGCGCCTGCTCGGCGGCGGCGCCTTCCTGCCCGTCCACTGGGGCACCTTCAGCCTGGCGATGCACGCCTGGGACGAGCCGGCCGAGACGCTGCTGGCGCGCGCGCCGGCGCAGGGCGTGCATCTCGTGATGCCGCAGCTCGGCGAGGCGGTCGAGCCGTCGCGGGTCGAGTCGGTGACGCCGTGGTGGCGCGGCGTCGATGCGGGCGGTGGCGAGCCGGCGCAACCCATGACCTGGCCGCGCACACTCGCCTGGCCATTGGACTGAGCAGCGGCTCCTACGCTCGGTTCGCGGCCGCGCGCCGCTGGCGCACCGCGTCGGCCAGCCCCTGCAGCACCGGCAGCGTCTGCGCCCAGCCGATGCAGGCATCGGTGATCGAGACGCCGACCCGCAGCGGCTGACCCGGCACGAGATCCTGGCGGCCTTCCTCGAGATGGCTCTCGATCATGAGGCCCGTGATGCGGCGCTCGCCGGCGGCGATGCGCGCGGCGACATCGGCGGCGACGTCGATCTGGCGCCGGTGCTGCTTGGCGCTGTTGGCATGCGAGACGTCGATCATCACCTGCTCGCGCAGCCCGGCGCCGCGCAGCACGGCGCAGGTGGCGTCGACATCGGCGGCCGAATAATTGGGCTGCTTGCCGCCGCGCAGGATCACGTGGCAGTCGGCATTGCCGCGCGTCTCGAAGATCGCGGCCACGCCCATCTTCGTCATGCCCATGAACGCGTGCTGGGCCGCGGCGGCGACGATGGCGTCGGTGGCGACCTTGACGCCGCCGTCGGTGCCGTTCTTGAAGCCGACCGGGCAGCTCAGACCCGAAGCGAGCTGGCGGTGGCTCTGGCTCTCGGTCGTGCGCGCGCCGATCGCGCCCCAGGCGATGAGGTCGCTGATGAACTGCGGGCTCAGCAGGTCGAGGAACTCGGTGCCCACCGGCAGCCCCATCGCGACGATCTCCAGCAGCAGCCGCCGCGCACGCTCGAGGCCGAGGTTGATCGCGAAGCTGCCGTCGAGATGGGGGTCGTTGATGTAGCCCTTCCAGCCCACCGTCGTGCGCGGCTTCTCGAAATAGGTGCGCATGACGATCAGCAGCGCATCGTCCAGCGGCCCGGCCGCCGCCTTCAGCCGCCGCGCGTATTCGATCGCCTGATCGTGGTCGTGGATCGAGCAGGGGCCGACGACGACGACGAGGCGGTCGTCGGCACCGCGCAGCACGCGCGCGATGGCGCTGCGGCTGGCCTCGACGAGCGCCAGCGTGGCGTCCGACACCGGCAGCTGTTCCATCAGCAGCGCCGGCGTGATCAGCGGCCGCACGGCCTCGATGCGCGTGTCGTCGATGCGCGTGGTGTCGCGCGTCGAGGCGCGTTCGCCGACCTCGCGGTCGTGGCTGGGGTTGTCGAAGGGGTTCATCGTGACGTTCCTTGTCGTGGCGACGATTGTCAGCCGTGGGCGCCGCGGCGCTGGAAGGCGAGGTGGCCGAGTGCCGCGAGCGCGATCGCCGCGCCGACGGCGAAGGTCGCACCCGCACCCCAGCGGTCCCAGACCAGCCCGGCGACGGCGCTCGCCACCAGCATCGCGACGCCGCTGACGAGATTGAAGAAGCCGAACGCCGTGCCGCGCAGATCGGCCGGCGCCGTCGCGGCGACCATCGCCGCGAGCAGGCCCTGCGTGATGCCCATGTGCAGGCCCCACAGCGCGACACCGGCGAGCAGCAGCGGCCAGCCGCTGGCGGCGGCGAGCACGAGGTCGGCGGCGATCAGAACCGCCAGGCCCCAGGCCAGCAGCACGCGGGTGCTCATGCGGTCGGAGAGCTTGCCGAAGGGGTAGGCGGCGAGGGCATAGACGGCGCTCATCGCGACCATCGCCAGCGGCACGAGCGCGATCGGGATGCCGGTCTGCTGCGCCCGCAGCACGAGGAAGGCCTCGCTGAAGCGCGCCAGCGTGAACACCGCGCCGAGCGAGACGACGCGCCAGTACGCCGGGCCCAGCCGCGCCAGCGCTTCGCGGCGCAGCGGCGAGGGTCGCGCCGCGCCCGGCGCCGGACGCGGCTCGCGCACGCCCAGCGCCAGCAGCGCCACCGCGAGCACGCTGGGCACGACGGCGACCGCGAACACCGAGCGGAAGTTGTCGGCCCACAGCAGCATCAGGCCGACGCCGATCAGCGGCCCGGCGAAGGCGCCGACGGTGTCGAGCGACTGGCGCAGGCCGAAGGCGGCGCCGCGCAATTCGGGCGGGGCGATGTCGGCGACGAGCGCATCGCGCGGCGCGCCGCGGATGCCCTTGCCGACGCGGTCGACGAGGCGCGCCGTGACGACGAGGCCGAGCCCGGACGCGATCGCGAACAGCGGCTTGCTCGCCGCGCCCAGGCCGTAGCCCAGCAGCGCCAGCCCCTTGCGGCGGCCGAGGCGGTCGCTGAGCACGCCCGAGAAGACCTTGACGATGAGCGCGGTGGCCTCGGCGGCGCCCTCGATGAGCCCGATCGCGAACGCGCTCGCACCCAGCGCGTCGGCCATGAACATCGGCAGCAGGCTGTGGATCATCTCCGACGAGACGTCCATCAGCAGGCTGACGAAGCCGAGCACCCAGACGCCGGCCGGGATGCGCGGCCGCGGCGGACTCTCAGTGGCCGTGGGCGGCATGGACAGCGGCAGGTGCCGGCGCGTCGTGCAGGCTGCAGGCATGCTGCGTCGTGCCGAGTTCGACCTGCAGCGTGCTGTGGTGCAGCGCATAGCGCTGGCGCAGCGTGACGCGGACCTCGTCGATGACGGCGTCGCCGGGGTAGCCGGCCGGCATCACGAGGTGCGCCGTCAGCGCCGTCTCGGTCGTGCTCATGCCCCAGATGTGGAGGTCGTGAACCTCGGCGACGCCGGGCAGGGCGCCGAGGTAACTCGTGACGGCCGCGACGTCGATATGCGGCGGCACGGCGGCCAGCGCCAGTTGCACCGATTGGCGCAGCAGCCCCCAGGTGCCCCAGAGCACGACGGCGACGATGACCAGGCTCAGCACGGGATCGAGCCAGTACCAATGCGTGTACACCATCGCCGCGCCGGCGATGACGACGCCGAGCGAGACCGCGGCGTCGGCGGCCATGTGCAGATAGGCGCCGCGGATGTTGAGGTCGCCCTCGCTGCCCTTCAGAAACAGCCAGGCCGAGAAGCCGTTGATGAGGATGCCGATCGCCGCCACCGTCATCACGGTGCCGCCGGCGACGGCAGGCGGCGACGAGAAGCGCAGCACCGCCTCCCAGCCGATGCCGCCGCAGGCGACGAACAGCAGCATCGCGTTGGCCAGCGCGGCGAGGATCGAGGTGCTGCGCAGCCCGTAGGTGTAGCGCGCGCTGGGTCGGCGTTGCGACAGCCAGGCGGCGCCCCAGGCCAGCATCAGGCCGAGCACGTCGGAGAGGTTGTGGCCGGCATCGGCCATCAGCGCCGTCGAATTCGCGAGGTAGCCGTAGAAGAACTCGACGACGACGAAGGCCGCGTTCAGCGCGATCGCGATCGCGAAGGCGCGGCCGTGGGTCGTCGGGTCGCCGTGGTGGTGGTGGCCGTGGGCGCCATGGCCGTGATGGTCGTGGTCGTGCGTATGACCGTGGTCAGTGCCCGGGCCGTGATCGTGATCGTCGTGTGCGGATGGCGCCATGGGGCGATTGTGTCAGCCCGTCCCGGGGTCTGCCTTATGCTGCGCCGTGAACGAACTGCCTGCGAAAACCGCCATGCCGACCCCGCGCCTGATCGAAGACGAACTCGACCTCCTGGTCACCCTGCTGCCGTCGCCCTGCCGGCGCGTCGTCGAACTCGGCTGCGGTGCCGCGGCGACGGCGCGCGCGCTGCTGCGCCGCCGACCCGAACTCGAAGTCGTCGCGATCGAGGTCGACGAGCGCCAGATGGCGAAGAACCTCGCGGCGCCGCAGGAGCGGCTGACCTTCGTCGCCGGCGTCGCGCAGGCTATCCCCTGTGCAGACTCGAGCTTCGACCTCGCGCTGATGCTCAAGTCGCTGCACCATGTGCCCGTCGACGCGATGCCGCGCGCGCTGGCCGAGGTCGCCCGCGTGCTGCGGCCGGGCGGCGCGCTGTATGTTTCCGAGCCGGTGTTCGACGGCCCGTTCAACGAAGTCGTGCGCCTGTTCAACGACGAGCGCGAGGTGCGCGCTGCCGCGCAGGAGGCGCTCGATGCAGCGCTGCGCGACGGCTCCTGGCAGCAGGTCGCCGAGATCCGCTTCGAGACCCCGGTGGTGTTCTCGGACTTCGCCGATTTCGAGCAGCGGTTGATGCAGGCGACCTATGCCGACCACCGCATCGACGCGGCGCTGCGCGAGCGCGTGCGCGCGGCTTTCGAGGCGCATGGCAGCAGCGTTGGCGGCGGCGTTCGTTTCGTGCGGCCGATGCATGTGCGGGTGCTGCAGCCGCGGCGCCCGTGATCGGGGTCCGGCACGAATCCGCCGAGATGCCGCGCGACTCGGCCGCCTGGCCGCTCGTGACCGCGAACATCGAGCTGGGCCACGGCTCATCGGTACCCGCATCGGGCATCGTCGCCGATCTCCACGAGTCGATGAAAGCGCTCCTCCACCCGGGCCGCCGCAGCCGCACGGCCAAGGCCGGCGAAGTGGTTTTCGGCGACGCCGGCGGCCCGCCATGACGCCGCTTTCCGTCTCGCGGCGGACGGCGTAGCCGCCACCGAAGCCTGGGCCGCCGGCATGCAGGATCCACGCATCGAGCTGCTGCGCACGCTGCTGAGCCGGCAGGTCGTCGGCGCACTCGGCACGCTCCACGCCGGCAAGCCCGCCGTCTCGATGGTCCCCTTTGCCTGCGAGCCGCTGTCCAAGGCGCTGGTCATCCATGTCAGCCGGCTCGCCACGCACACCAGGGACATGGAGACCTCGCCCTGGGTCAGCCTGATGGTCATGGCCGATCGGGATCCGGCCGTGCCGCCGCAGGCGCTGGCGCGCATCACCGTGGCCGGTCGAGCCGAGCCCTGCCCGGCGGACGCGGCGGCATTCGAGCAGGCCCGAGGCGCGTACCTCGCGCGTTTCCCCGACAGCGAGCCGATGTTCGGCTTTGCGGATTTCTCGCTGTTCCTCGTTCAGCCCGAATCGGTGCGCGTCGTCGGCGGCTTCGGCCGGGCCGGGTCGATCACGCGGGCGCAGTACCTGCAGGCCATGACCGCCATGCCCTGAGGGCGATGCGCCCGCCATCCGCACGGCCGGCCCTCCCGACCGTTCGGCGCCGGGTGCGCGCGCCGCGCCGCATGGGGGGGGCAGCTATGGCAAACCCTGAGCCGGGTTAGTCCCAACATCTATTTATTCTCATACGCTTATATTCGTTCCATCGCATGAACGGACCGCGTCCGTCGCGCAGGAGACGAATTGGATCGAATCGCCGACCGCACCGGCCGCCTGCTCAAGGCACCTGAGAACGTCCTCGACGCGCAAGGCCTGCGCCGCGTCTGGGCCGAGGCGCGCGGCGGCCGGCGCGACTTCATCCGTAGCGCCTTCGCCGCCGCGGCCGCCACGGCGGCGGCCGTCGCGCCGGCCAGGGCCGTCGCCGCCGATGCCGTCGGCGACCCCGACATTCTCACGCTGCCCGAGCACAGCCGCGGCCTCGGTCGCCCGGTTGCCAGCGCCGGCTACGGCAGTCCGTCGCAGCATGAATCGCAGGTCCAGCGCCGCCCCAGCCCGGGGCTGACGCAGACGACGCAGGCCTCCGTCTCTTTCGCGCCGCTGCAGTCGCTGTTCGGCATCGTCACGCCCAGCGGCGTCCATTTCGAGCGCCACCACCAGGGCTGGTGGGACATCGACCCGGCGCATCACCGGCTGATGATCAACGGCTCGGACGAGAAGATGCTGCGCCAGCCGATGGTGTTCACGATGGACCAGCTGATGCGGCTGCCCTCGGTGAGCCGCTTCCACTTCATCGAATGCGGCGCCAACACCGGCATGGAATGGGGCAATGTCGCGGTGCCGACCTGCCAGTACACGCATGGCATGCTCAGTTGCAGCGAATTCACCGGCGTGCCCCTGCGCACGCTGCTCGAGATGGCCGGCGTCGACTTCAAGCGCGGCCGCTACATCCTCGCCGAGGGCGCCGACGGCTCGTCGATGACGCGCACGATCCCGATGGAACTCGTCGAGAGCGGCGAGGTGCTCGTCGCCTACGGCCAGAACGGCGAGATGCTCAGACCCGAGAACGGCTACCCGCTGCGCCTCGTCGTCCCCGGCGTGCAGGGCGTGAGCTGGGTCAAGTACCTGCGCCGCATCAAGGTCGGCGACCGGCCCTGGGCGACCAAGGACGAGGCCGTGCACTACATCGACCTCATGCCCGACGGCCAGCACCGCCAGTACACGAGCACGCAGGAATGCAAGAGCGTCGTCACGACGCCCTCGGGCGGCCAGGTGCTGCTCGACCGCGGCTACTACAGCATCAGCGGTCTGGCCTGGTCGGGGCGCGGCAAGGTCGCGCGCGTCGACGTCTCGGTCGACGGCGGTCGCAACTGGCACACCGCGACGCTGCAGACGCCGGTGCTCTCGAAATGCCTGACGCGCTTCAACCTCGACTGGGTCTGGGACGGCAAGCCGGCGCTGGTGCAAAGCCGCGCCAGCGACGAGACCGGCTATGTCCAGCCGAGCACGCGCCAGTTGCGCGCCGTGCGCGGCACGCGCTCGATCTATCACAACAACGCGATCCAGACCTGGCTCGTGCAGGAAAGCGGCGAGGTGAAAAATGTTCAGCTGGCTTGAGCGCACGGCCGTCGCGCTGCTGGCCTGCGCCGCGGTGCAGGGCGTGTCTGCCGCCGGGGCCGCCAGGACCGTCGGTGACGCCGGCGCGTCGTATGTCGGCATCGGACGCGCCGCGACGCCGGCCGAGATCGCGGCCTGGAACATCGACGTGCGGCCCGATTTCCAGGGCCTGCCGCCCGGCCAGGGCAGCGTCGCGCAGGGCCAGGACCTGTGGGAAGCCAAGTGCTCGAGCTGCCACGGCGTGTTCGGCGAAAGCAACCAGATCTTCTCGCCGCTCGTCGGCGGCACGACGGCCGACGACGTCAAGACCGGCCATGTGGCGCGCCTGCTCGACCGCGGCTTTCCGGCGCGCACGACGCTGATGAAGGTGGCGACGGTCTCGACGCTGTGGGACTACATCCGCCGCGCCATGCCGTGGAACGCGCCCAAGTCCCTGACGCCCGACCAGGTCTA
Organism: Burkholderiales bacterium; assembly: GCA_028868825.1. Taxonomy (GTDB): domain Bacteria; phylum Pseudomonadota; class Gammaproteobacteria; order Burkholderiales; family Burkholderiaceae_C; genus Rubrivivax. Next base: position 20,645 of record JAGWTU010000034.1, read on the forward strand.
CGCGGTGCTCGCCTACCTGCTCAACCTCGGCGGCATCGTCCCCGACGACTACACGCTGTCCAACGCCAACATCGCCGATGTGCGCATGCCCAACCGCAACGGCATGACGACCGACCACGGTCTGTGGCCGGGCAAGGGCCTGGGCAACGGCGGCCACCCCGACGTGCAGGCGGTGGCCTGCATGCGCAACTGCGACGGCGAGCCGAAGATCGTCTCGGCGCTGCCCGATTTCGCGCGCAACGCCCATGGCAACCTGTCGCAGCAGAACCGCCCCTTCGGCGCGCAGCGCGGGTCCGACACCTCGAAGCCGCCGCCGGCGACGCTGGCCGAGACGCGCGCGCTGGCCGAGGCCGCCAGCCATGCGGCTGCCGCCGCGGCGACGCCGGGCGCCGCCGCGCTGGCCCTCGCGAAATCCCAGGGCTGCACCGCCTGCCACGACCGCGTGAACCGCATCGTCGGCCCGCCATTCGCCGAGATCGCGCCCCGCTATGCCCATCGCGCCGACCTGCCGAGCTATCTCGCTGGCAAGATCCGCTCCGGCGGCAGCGGTGTCTGGGGCGAGATCCCGATGCCGCCGCAGTCGCTGCCCGAAGCCGATCTACAGGTCATCGCACAATGGCTGGCCCAGGGCGCCGCGCCCTGATCCCGAACCGAACCAACCGCATCCGCCGCACACCAGGAGAATGTCGATGCTGCACCGTAGAGAGATGCTCACCCGCTCGGCCCAGGTCGCCGGCATGCTGGCCGCGCTGGGCCTGCTGCCCGGCCTGGCCGCCGCCGCCGACGCGCCCGGCTTCAACACCGCCGCCTTCGATGCCAAGTCGATGGCCGACGTGATGAAGGCGCTCGGCGCCTTGGCGCCGGCCGAGAGCAAGGACGTGACGATCACCGGACCCGACATCGCCGAGAACGGCGCCGTCGTGCAGGTCGGTGCCGCGACGACGCTGCCCGGCGTCAAGCGCCTGCTGCTGCTCGTCGAGAAGAACCCGGCGACACTGTCGGCGATGTTCGACATCTCCGATGCCGTCGACCCGCAGATCACGACACGCGTGAAGATGGGCCAGTCGTCCAATGTCTACGCGGTGGCGATCACCGGCGACGGCAAGGTCCACTACGCGGCCAAGGAAGTCAAAGTCACCCTCGGCGGCTGCGGCGGCTGAACAGGAACCAGGAGCAGACCATGGCAGACCCGATGCGCATCCGCGCCCAAGCGAGCAACGGCAAGGCGACCGTCCGCGTCCTCATGGCGCACGAGATGGAGACCGGCCAGCGCAAGGACAGCAACGGCAAGGTGATACCGGCCTGGTACATCCAGGAGGTCACGGCGCAACTCAACGGCAAGACCGTGATGACGGCGCAATGGGGACCTTCGGTGTCGAAGAACCCGTTCCTGCAATTCAATGTCCGCGGCGCCAAGGCGGGCGACAAGATCACGATATCGTGGCTCGACAATCACGGTGACAAGCGCAGCGACGAAGCGACGGTGAGCTGAACGGCCGCCCGGCCGCCGCGCCACAGACAGGAGACAGCATGCACAGGACGAAGGTGGCCGCGCTCGTCGCGGTGGGGGCGATGTCCGGATGGGCCGGCCTGGCCGGCGCGCAGACCAAATCGGTCGCCGACAGCATCGCCGAATACCGCGCGATGCTCCAGGACGACAACCCGGCCGAGCTCTTCGAGGCCAAGGGCGAGGAGTTGTGGAAGACGCCGCGCGGCCCGAAGCACGCGACGCTGCAGAGCTGCGACCTCGGCCAGGGACCGGGCGTCGTCAAGGGCGTCTTCGTCGCGCTGCCGCGCTGGTTCGACGACACCGGCCGCGTGCAGGATCTCGAATCGCGGTTGCTGACCTGCATGGAGCGCATCCAGGGCTTCGACGCCGCGGCCATCGCCGCGACGCCTTTCGGCAAGGGCGAGCAGTCGGCCATCGAAGGGCTGGTGGCCTGGATCTCGGCGCAGTCGCGCGGCATGAAGATGGCTCTGCCGCAGGGCCATGCCGAGGAGCGCCGGCAATACGAACTCGGCAAGCGCGCCTTCTACTACCGCGCCGGTCCGTACGATTTCTCCTGCGATTCCTGCCACGGCCAGGCCGGCAAGCGCATCCGGCTGCAGGACCTGCCCGACCTGCGCTCGAACCCCGGCGACGGCGTCGGCTACGCCGCCTGGCCGGCCTACCGCGTCAGCAGCGGCGAGCTCTGGAGCATGCAGCGCCGGCTCAACGACTGCTTCCGCCAGCAGCGCTTCCCGTATCCCGGCTATGCCTCGCCGGTGACGATCGCCCTGCAGGTCTACATGGGCGTCAATGCCAAGGGCGCGGTCTCGGCCGCACCGGCGCTCAAGCGCTGAAGGAGGACCGCATGCAGACCACCCGTTCCACCCGTACCGTCGCCGCGGCGACCGCCATCGCGGCTCTCGCCGCCGCGGCAGCCCTCGTCGGCTGCGCGTCGCCGGCGTCCGCGCCCGCAGCGGACTACGACGCCGAACTCGCGGCGATGATGAAGGCCAGCTTCCACGACCGCGGCATCGCCACCGTCGACCGCCTCGTGCAGGACGCCTCCGACGCCGCCTGCAGCCAGGCGATGGGCCAGCCGCTGCCCGCCGCGCTCGCCGAGCGGCTGCAGCAGGAAGCGGCGGCCACCGTGCGCCCGCCGGCCGACGGCCGCTACATCGGCGACTGGCGCGCCGGCGAGAAACTCGCGCAGAACGGCCGCGGCATGACCTGGACCGACAAGTCGGCCGCGCCCGCCGACAACGGCGCCAACTGCTACAACTGCCACCAGCTCGCGCCGCAGGAGATCTCCTTCGGCACGATAGGCCCCAGCCTCTACGGCTACGGCAAGCAGCGCGGCGTCACCGACCTGGCGAGCGCGACGGCCAAGCCCATCATCGAATACACCTGGGCCAAGCTCTACAACGCCAAGTCCTACAACGCCTGTTCGGGCATGCCGCGCTTCGGCGCCCATCGGCTGCTCGACGATCGTCAGATGGCCGACGTGATGGCGCTGCTGCTCGACCCGCAGTCGCCGGTGAATCGCTAGCCATGTCGCTGTCCAAACGCGAGTTCCTCCAGGTCCTGGGGGCGGCCGCGGCCGCCGGGCTGAACCTCGGCCGCTGGTCCGAAGCCGACGCCGCGACGGCGCAGCAGGGCCTGTACGAGATGCCGAAATTCGGCAACTGCTCGCTGCTGCACATGACCGATTGCCATGCGCAGCTGCTGCCGATCCGCTTCCGCGAGCCCGGCGTCAACATCGGCATCGGCTCGATGCAGGGCCATTGGCCGCACCTCGTCGGCGAGGCGCTGCTCAAGGCCGCCGGCGTCGCGCCCGGCAGCGCGATGGCGCATGCCGTGACCTGCATCGATTTCGAGCAGGCCTCGCGCCGCTATGGCCGCGTCGGCGGCTTTGCGCACCTGGCCACGCTCGTCAAGCAGCTGCGCGCGAGCCGCCCGGGCGCGCTGCTGCTCGACGGCGGCGACACCTGGCAGGGCTCGGCGACCTCGCTGTGGACGCAGGGCCAGGACATGGTCGATGCGGCCAAGCTGCTCGGCGTCGACGTGATGACGGGGCATTGGGAATTCACCTACGGCATGGAGCGCGTGAAGGCCATCGTCGACAAGGAATTCGCCGGTCACATCGACTTCGTCGCGCAGAACGTGAAGACCGCCGATTTCGGCGACCCGGTGTTCAAGCCCTACGTCATCAAGCGCGTCGGCGACACGCGCGTGGCCGTCGTCGGCCAGGCCTTCCCGTACACGCCGATCGCCAATCCGCGCTATTTCGTCGCCGACTGGAGCTTCGGCATCCAGGACGACAACCTGCAGAAGGCCGTCGACGCCGCGCGCGCCGAGGGCGCCGAGGTCGTCGTCGTGCTCTCGCACAACGGCATGGACGTCGACCTCAAGATGGCCAGCCGCGTGCGCGGCGTCGACGCGATCTTCGGCGGCCACACGCACGACGGCGTGCCGGTGGCGGTGCCGGTGTCCAACGCCGGCGGCAAGACGCTGGTGACGAACGCCGGCAGCAACGGCAAATTCCTCGGCGTGATGGATTTCGACGTGCGCGGCGGCAAGGTGCAGGACTACCGCTACCGGTTGCTGCCGGTCTTCGCCGACCAGTTGCCGGCCGATCCGGCGATGGCCGCGCTGATCGATCGCGTGCGCGCGCCCTACGCCCGGCGGCTGGCCGAAACGCTCGCCGTCACCGACGGCCTGCTGTACCGGCGCGGCAATTTCAACGGCAGCTGGGACCAGCTCGTCTGCGACGCGCTGATGGACGTGCAGGGCGCCGAGATCGCGTTCTCGCCCGGTTTCCGCTGGGGCACGACGCTGCTGCCGGGCGAGCCGATCACGCGTGAGCTGATGATGGACCAGCTCGCCATCACCTACCCCTACGCCACGCTGACCGAAATGAGCGGCGCGCAGATCAAGGCCGTGCTCGAGGATGTCGCCGACAACCTCTTCAACCCCGACCCGTATTACCAGCAGGGCGGCGACATGGTGCGCGTCGGCGGCCTCGCCTACACCTGCCGTCCCGGCGAGGCGATGGGCCGGCGCATCGACGCGATGACGCTGGGCGGCAAGCCGCTCGAAGCCGACCGCGTCTACAAGGTCGCCGGCTGGGCCCCGGTGGCCGAGGCCGCGGCGCATGCGCCGGGCGTCAAACCGGTGTGGGACGTCGTCGAGTCCTGGCTGCGTGCGCAGCCGGGCGGCCATGTCGCCACCCGTCGCATCAACACCCCCCGGCTCGTCGGCGTCGCCGGCAATCCGGGTCTGCAGACGACCTGATCGAGGAGACCGTGATGATGATGAACGCGATTCGACGCTGGATTTCGCTGCTGACGCTGATGCTCGCCTGCGGCCTCGCCACGGCCCAGGGCGCCGACACCGTCGTCTATCACATCGACAACGCCGAGCAGCAGGCGCTCAAGGGGCTGCGCAACATCCGCAACCATCTCGATGTCGACCCGAAGGCGCAGATCATCGTCGTCACCCATGCCGAGGGTGTCGACTTCCTGATGGAGGGCGCCAAGGACCGCAACGGCAGCCTCTATGCCGGTCCGGTGTCGGCGCTGAAGAGCCGCGGCGTGAAGTTCGAGGTCTGCGAGATCACGCTGAAGAACCGCGGCCTGAAGCAGGACCAGTTCATCCAGGAGGCCGATTTCACGCCCTCGGGCGTCGTCCGCCTGGCCCAGCTCCAGCATCAGGGCTACGCCTACATCAAGCCCTAGCCGGGCGCGGCGACGGGGCGGCAGCGAGGCAGGGCGGCCATGGGCATCGAGGCGCTGACCGAATCGCTGGGCGAAGGCCGCACGCTCGCGCTTGCCGGGCTCGTCGTCGGCGCCGGCTTCGGCTTCATGGCCCAGCGCTCGCGCTTCTGCCTGCGCTCGGCGGTGGTCGAGTTCGCGCGCAACCATCCGGGCGGCAAGCTCACGGTGTGGCTGTTCGCCTTCGCCACCGCGACGCTGCTGACGCAGGCGCTGGCCTGGTCCGGTGCGCTCGATACCCATGAATCGCGACTCATCGCCGTGCGCGGCAGCCTCTCGGGCGCGCTCGTCGGCGGGCTGCTGTTCGGCGCCGGGATGATCCTGGCGCGCGGCTGCTCGAGCCGGCTGCTGGTGCTGGCGGCGCAGGGCAATCTGCGCTCGCTGATCTCCGGCCTCGTGTTCGCCGTCGCCGCGCAGGCGGCGATGACCGGCATCCTGGCGCCGCTGCGCGAGGGCATCTCGGCCTGGTGGACGATCGACGGCGGCACCGCGCGCGACATCCTCGCGCGCACCGGACTCGGCCCCGCGGCCGGGCTGGCCTGGGGCGCGCTGTGGCTGGCCGCGGCCGTGCTCTGGGCGCGGCGGCAGTCGGTGCAGGCCTGGGGCTGGGCCGGCGCCGTCGGCGTCGGGATCACGATCGCCGCCGCGTGGTGGGCCACCTCGGCGATCGTGCATGTCTCGTTCGACACCCATCCGGTGCAGTCGCTGAGCTTCACCGGCCCCTCGGCCGAGGTGCTGTCGCGCGTGCTGTTCGCCGGCGACAAGCCGCCGACCTTCGATCTCGGGCTCGTCCCCGGCGTCTTCATCGGCGCCTTCGTCGCCGCCGCGCTGTACGGCGAGATCGAACTCGTCGGCTTCCAGGGCGGGGCGAGCATGCGGCGCTACATCGTCGGCGCCCTGTGCATGGGCTTCGGCGGCATGCTCGCCGGCGGCTGCGCGGTCGGCGCGGGGCTCACCGGCACCTCGGTCTTCGCGCTGACCTCGTACCTCGCGCTGTGCGGCATGTGGGCCGGCGGCGCGATCACCGACCGCCTGCTCGACCAGCATCCGGTGGGCCCGCTGCCGCAGCCGATGTCGCGCGACGAGGCGCCGAGCGCCGCGCCCACGCGCTGAGCCGCCCGATCATGCGTATCCTGCTCGCGCTGTGCCTGCTGTTGACCGGGATCTCGGTGCGCGCCGAGCCCCTGCACGCCGAACGCGTCACCGACCAGGTCTGGTTCGTCCAGGGCGAGGCCGCACTCGGCTCGAAGGCCAACCGCAACTTCATTTCCAACGCCGGCTTCGTCGTCACCGACGGCGGCGTGCTCGTCGTCGACGCGCTCGGCTCGCCGGCGCTGGCGCGCGAACTGCTGGCCGAGATCCGCCGCGTCACCGACCAGCCGCTGCGTTACGTCGTCGTGACCCACTATCACGCCGACCATATCTACGGTCTGCAGGTGTTCAAGGACGCCGGCGCGACCATCGTCGCCCATGCCGAGGGCCGCGACTACCTCGAATCCGAGACCGCGCGGCAGCGCCTGCAGGCCAGCCGCGACGACCTCGCGCCGTGGATCGACGCGACCACGCATCTCGTCGCCGCCGACCGCTGGATCACCGAGCCCGAGACGCACCTGCAGCTCGGCAGCTACGACATCGTGCTGCGCCATGTCGGTCCGGCGCACACGGCCGAGGACATGGTCGTCTACATCCCCCAGCTCGGCGTGATGTTCTCGGGCGACCTCTTCTTCCGCGGCCGCATCCCCTATGTCGGCCAGGCCGACAGCCGGCGCTGGATCGCCTCGCTCGAACGCATGATCGAGTACCGGCCGCGCATCGCGATCCCCGGCCATGGCGCGGTCTCGACCGACCCGCTCGCCGATCTGCGCTTCACGCGCGACTACCTCGCCTATCTGCGCCGCACGATGGGCGATGCGGCGCACAACCTCGACCCCTTCGACGAGGCCTACGCGAAGGCCGACTGGTCGCGCTACCGCGACGTGCCGCTGTTCGGTGCCGCGAACCGCATGAACGCGTACAACACCTACCTGTTGATGCAGGCCGAATGAGGCAGGCCGAATGAGAGAATCGGCCATGGACACCGGCCAGGCCGCAGACGATTCAGGCGCGATGGGCGACCGCGTCTTCGAGACCGCGGCCGAGCTGTTCGCCATCCTCGCGACGCCGGTGCGGCTGAAGATCATCAGCGCCGTCTGCAACCAGGAGCGCAACGTCTCCGAGCTGCTGGCGCAGATCGACACGACGCAGCCGAACATGTCGCAGCACCTCTCGACGCTGTACCGCGCCGGCGTGCTCGCCAAGCGCCGCGAGGGCACGCAGATCTACTACCGGCTGCAGAGCGAGCGCGTGGCGATGCTGTGCCGGGCCGTGTGCACGCAGGTCGCGATCGAGCTCGACGGCGCCGCCGGGCTCGACGCCGCCGACCGCCTCGTGCCGGCCGTGCAGCGCTGAAGCCATGTTCGTCCTGCGTCAGCTTTTCGATCCCCAGACCTCGACCTACAGCTACCTGCTCGGCGACGGCGGCGAGGCGCTGCTCATCGACCCGGTGTTCGAGCATGCGCGGCGCGACGCGGCGCTGGTGCACGAGCTCGGCCTGCGCCTGGTGGCGACGCTCGAGACCCATGTCCACGCCGACCATGTCACCGGCGCCTGGCTGCTCCAGCAGCGCTGCGGCAGCCGCATCGTGCTCGCGCGCGCCGGTGGCGCCAGCGGCGCCGACCGGCTGCTCGACGCCGGCGACCGCATCGCGTTCGGCGCCCGCCACCTCGAAGCGCGCGCGACGCCGGGGCACACCGACGGCTGCATGAGCTACGTCCTCGACGACCGCTCGATGGCCTTCACCGGCGACAGCCTGCTGATCCGCGGCTGCGGCCGCACCGATTTCCAGCAGGGCAGCCCGCAGCGGCTGTTCCGCTCGGTGCGCGAGCAGATCCTCAGCCTGCCGCCAGCCTGCCTGCTCTACCCGGGCCACGACTACCGCGGCCTCACGGTGACCAGCGTGGCCGAGGAACTGCGCTACAACCCGCGCCTGGGCGGCGACGCCAACGAGAGCGACTTCACCGGCTACATGAACAACCTCGGCCTGCCGCATCCGAAACTGATGGACATCGCGGTGCCGGCGAACCTCGCCTGCGGGCGCCCGCGCGACGGCGCGGCGCTGCCGCCCGAGCCGCAATGGGCGGCGCTCAACTACACCTTCGGCGGCATCTGGGAGATCGAGCCGCATGCGCTGGCCGAATGCGCGGCGCCGGTGCAGATCGTCGACGTGCGCGAGGCCGGCGAATACGCCGACGCGCACGGCCATCTGCGCGGCGCGATCTCGCTGCCGCTGGCGCAGCTGACGCAGCGCCTGGGCGAACTCGACCCGACGAAGCCGCTGGTCGCCGTGTGCCGTTCGGGCACGCGATCGGCGCAGGCGGTGGTGATGCTGAACAAGGCCGGCTTCGACGCCACCGCGAACCTCGCCGGCGGCATGCTGCGCTGGCAGGCGCTGGGGCTGCCGGTGGAGCAGGGCGCTTGATGGCGGAGGCCTGGCCGGCGGCGGCACTGGCGGTCGTCTGGGGTGGCTTGCTGATCGGCATCGCGCTCGGCGCGATCACGCAGGCGACGCGCTTTTGCACGATGGGCGCGATCGCCGACTGGGTCTCGTTCGGCGGCGCGGGCCGGCTGCTGATGTGGGGGCTGGCGTTGGCGGTCGCCGCCTTCGGCAGCCTGGCGCTGATCGGCCTGGGCTGGCTCGACGGCGAGCGCACGCTGCCCTGGAGCGCGCGTTTCCTGTGGCTGTCCTACCTCGCCGGCGGTACCGTCTTCGGTTGCGGCATGGTGCTGGCCTCGGGCTGCCCGCAGCGCAATCTCGTGCGCCTGGGCGGCGGCAACCTGAAGTCGCTGGTGACGCTGCTCGTCGCCGCGGTGGCGTCGGAGATGACGCTGCGCGGCATCATCGCCGTCGGCCGCGTCGCCTGGCTCGACCGCTGGGGTGTCGACCTCGGCCATGCGCAGGATCTCGGCAGCTTCGTCGGCGGCTGGACGGGCGCATCGCCGGCGCCTTTGCGCTGGGCGCTGCTCGCGCTCGCGGCGGCGCTGCTCGCGCTGGCGCTGTGGCGGCGCCGCGCCGAGCTCGACGCCCCGCACTGGATCGGCGGCATCGGCATCGGCCTGCTCGTGCCGACGGCCTGGTTCGTCACCGGCCATCTCGGCTACCTGGCCGAGGATCCGCGCACGCTCGAGGCGGCCTGGCTCGGCACCTATTCGCACCGGCCCGAGGCCTTGAGCTTCGCCGCGCCGCTGGCCTACAGCCTGGACCTGCTGACGCTGTGGTCCGACCGCGAGAACCGCGTCACCTTCGGCGTCACGGTGGTGCTGGGCGTCGTGCTCGGCAGCGCCGCGGCGGCGCTGTGGCGGCGCGAATTCCGCGTCGAGTCGTTTCGCGACGCGGCCGACGTCGGCCGGCATCTCGTCGGCGGCGTGCTCATGGGCGCCGGCGGTGTCACCGCGATGGGCTGCTCGATCGGCCAGGGGCTGAGCGGCGTCGCGATGCTCTCTGCCGGATCCTGCCTGGCGCTGGCGGGCATCGCCGGCGGCGCCTGGGCGATGCTGCGCTGGGAGCAGCGGCGGATCGAAAGCGCTGCCTAGGCAGGCCGGCGCAGCGCTACGGCTGCAGCGAGGCGAGATAGGCCACGATGGCCAGCCGGGTCGCGTCGCTCATGCGCGCGACTTCCGGAACCATCGCCGCCACCGTCGGACCGTTGCGCGTGCCGGCCTGGATGTCGAACAACTGCCGCGCCAGATACGAAGGCGAGCGGCCGGCCAGCGGCGGAGCGATCGGCGAACCCTTCAGATCGGTGCCCTGGCAGTTCGCGCAGGGTGCCGCGCCGGCGCCGGAGGCGACGAGGCGCGCGCCTCGCCTTCCATGCCCTTCGGGGCCTCCATCCGGCTCTCGGCCGCATGGCGGCGGCCGGCGCGGAACTCGCGGACCGGCTCCACGATGTAGGCCGCCGACAGTCCCGTCAACGCGGCCGATTCCGGGCCGCCTTCGCCGGTCTCCTGATGGCGATAGGCGCAGGGCAGGGCACCGGGTTCGTCGGCCGCAGCAGGCGCCTGTCGCCGAATAAACCCGCTGTGCTATCTTGGGCCGTTAGCAGCCCTGGACAACCGCATGAAGCATCGAGCCACCGACTTGCGCCCCCCGGTACCGGCGCGCCTGGGCGACTACACGATGAACCGGCGCACGGTGATGATCGCCGCGCTCGCGCTCTTCGTCGGCGGCGTGGCGGCATTCGTCGCCCAGGCCCTGCTCGCCCTCATCGGTCTCGTCACCAACTTGGTCTTCTACCAGCGCGTCGCCACCGCGCTCGTCGCGCCGGGTGCCATCCACCATCCGGCCTGGCTCGTCGTCGGCGCGCCGGTGCTCGGCGGTCTCGTCGTCGGTCTGATGGCGCGCTACGGCTCGGAGGCGATCCGCGGCCACGGCATGCCCGAGGCGATCGAGGCGATCCTGCGCGGCGGCAGCAAGATCCGGCCGCGTGTCGCGCTGCTCAAACCGCTGTCGGCGGCCGTGACGATAGGCACCGGCGGGCCCTTCGGCGCCGAGGGGCCGGTCATCATGACCGGCGGCGCCGTCGGCTCGCTGATCGCGCAGACGCTGTCGCTCACCGCCGACGAGCGCAAGACGCTGCTCGTGGCCGGCGCCGCGGCCGGCATGGCGGCGACGTTCAACGCGCCGCTGGCCTCCATCCTGCTGGCGGTCGAACTGCTGCTCTTCGAATTCCGGCCGCGCTCGTTCGTGCCGGTGTCGGTGGCGGTGGTCGTGGCGACGGCGCTGCGCTGGCATCTGCTGGGTGCCGGCGCGATCTTCCCCAACCCGCACGCGCTGCCGCCGCTGGGTGCCGGGGTGCTGGCGCTGTGCGTCGTCGCCGGCCTCGTCGGCGGCTTCGTCGCCTGGCTCGCGACGACGCTGGTCTATCTCGCCGAGGACGCGTTCCAGCGCCTGCCGCTGCACTGGATGTGGTGGCCGGCGATCGGCGGCCTGATCATCGGCATCGGCGGCCTGTTCGAGCCGCGCGCGCTGGGCGTCGGCTACGACGTCATCGGCACGCTGCTCGCGGGGCAGGCGACGCTCGGACTCATCGTCGGCATCCTCGTCGTCAAGACGCTGATCTGGAGCCTGTCGCTGGGCTCGGGCACCTCGGGCGGCGTGCTCGCGCCGGTGTTCATGATCGGCGCCGCGCTGGGCTCGCTGCTGGCCTATGTGTTCCCGCCGGTGGCGCCCGGGTTCTGGGCCCTGATGTCGCTGGCCGCCGTCGTCGGTGGCGTCATGCGCAGCCCGTTGACCGGCGTCGTGTTCGCGATGGAACTCACGCAGCGCTGGGATGCGGTGCTGCCGCTGGTGATCGCGTCATCGGTGGCCTTCCTGCTCTCGGCGCTGGTGCTCAAGCGATCGGTGCTGACCGAGAAGGTCGTGCGCAAGGGCACGCATGTGTCGCGTGAATATTCGGTCGATCCGCTCGAGGTCTACCTCGTCGACGAGATCATGCCCCGCAGCTTCGTCTGCTTCCGCCTCGGCGCGCGCCTGGCCGACGCGGCGAGCGAGGCGGCGCGCGGCGGTCCCGACGGCGGCAAGCGCCGGCTCGCGCATGCGCAGCGGCTGTATCCGGTGCTCGACGGCGGCGGCCGCTTCGTCGGCCTGCTGACGCTGCAGCGGCTGGCCGACACGGGCGCCGAGATCGCCGCGAACCCGCAGGCCACCATCGACGGGCGCGTCGTGCCCGGCGCGATCGTCGGCCACCCCGACATGACGCTGCGCGAACTCGCCAACCTGATGGCGCACCACCAAGTCTCGAGTGTGCCCATCGTCGCGCGCGACGACCCGGGACGGCTGCTCAGCGTGATGGCGATGGACCAGGTGCTCGAGGCGCGGTTGCGCGACCTCGACGAGGAGCACCGGCCCGAGCGCGTGATCGACCTGCTGCGCCTGCGCCCGCTGGCCGGCGGACGCGTCCTTGCGAGTTCGCGGCACAAGGCCGACGAGAAGACCGAAGAACGCCTCTGAAGCCCGGGCGCCGCAGCGCCGACGCGCGCCGCTCGCGAATCAGGCTTTCTTCACCGGGCAGGTGTTCATCCCGAGCATCGTGTACAGCGGGCAGAAGCTGAAGGCGCCGGTGAGCAGCGGCACGAGGCCGATCCAGCCCCAGACGCCGATCTGGCCCAGTGCGGCCATCACGACGAGCGCGAGACCGACGACGATGCGCAGGATGCGGTCGATACCGCCGACGTTGAGTTTCATGATCGATTCCTCCGATGGTTGTGGATGCCGCCACTGTGACGCCACCGCGGCGCCGCGTCTGTGACCGCGGTCACCTGCCTATCGGGCCACCGCCGCCATCGCCCGCCGCCAGCGCGCGCAGCGCCGCGGCGTCGACGATCTCGACCCGTTCGCGGCCGATGCGCACCCAGCCCTGGCGCTCGAAGCGCTTGAGCAGCCGGGTGACGATCTCGCGCACCGTGCCGAGTTCGTCGGCCAGCGCCTGCTGCGTGCCGAGCACGACCGTGCCATGGCCGAGCAGGGTGGCCGCCAGCCGCTGGTCCAGGCGCTGGAAGGCCACCGCCTCGGCCAGCGCCATCAGCTCGGCGATGCGTTCGGCGAAGATGCCGAAGACATAGCGCCGGAAAGGCTCGACGGCGAGCCAGCGCTCGAACGCCGCCGGGCTCAGCAGCAGCAGCCGGCAGTCGCCGACCGTCGTCGCATGGGCGATCAGCGGCGCGCGGCCGAACAGGCAGGAGGTCGACGCGATGCACAGCTCGCCCGGCGTGATGCGGTACAGCTCCAGCGTGCGCCCGCCGGGTGTGCCGCGGGCGACGCGCACCTCGCCCTCGAGCAGCAGCGGGAAACCCTGGCAGGGCGCGCCCTGCTCGAACAGCAGGCGGCCGTCGGGCAGCTCGAAGGTGGCCGCATCGGCGGCCAGCCCGGCCTCGCGCAGCGCCGGTGGCAGCTCGGCGAGCACGGGATAGAGGGCGAGCAACCGCTCGCGCGTGGCTGGGGTGTCCATCGGCGCGCCAGTTTAGAACCTCGGCCACCCGCCTGGCGCCCGGTGCGCCGGGCACGGCTCCCCGGGGCCGCTCAGGCCGGCCGCGAGAGCCGGTTCACGTATTCATGCTGCGCCGTCAGCACCATGCTGATGCGCCACTCCACCGCATGCCCGCCGAGGTCGATGGCGACGCGCCGCACCTGCAGCAGCGGCTGGTTCGGTGCCACGCCGAGCACGCGTGCCGTCGTGCGGTCGGCGCCGACCGCGGCCAGCCGCTCGTGGGCACGCGCGACGGTGATGCCGAACCCCGACTGGTAGAGCTGGTAGATCGTTCCCGGGCGCTCCTGCCAGCGCCGTTCGGTGAGGCCGCGGAACAGCGCCGCCGGGATCACGATGCGGTCGTAGACGACGGCGCGGCCCTGCAGCAGCAGCCGGTTCTCGATCTGCAGCGCCGGCGCGCCGCTCTTCAGGTTCAGCGCCGCGGCGGCATCGTCGTCGAGCCGCGTGCGCTCGAACGAGACGAGCTCGACCTGCGGCACCTCGCGCAGCCCGTCGGCGCGCTCGACATGGAAGAACTGGAACAGGAAGCGGTCGCTGCCGTGCGTGGCGACATAGGTGCCGCGGCCCTGGCGGCGCACCAGGATGTGCTCGGCGACGAGGTCGTCGACGGCGCGCCGCAGCGTGCCGATCGAGACGCCGTAGGCGGTGGCCAGCGCCGCCTCGCTGGGCAGCGCCTGCCCGGGCGCGACCTCGCCGGCCTCGATGCGCTGCAGCAGCGCGCGCTTGACGGCGCGGAACAGCGGCATGCCGGCCGCCTCGGGGGCGATCGCCGGGTTCACCGGCGTCGAGGAGGGGGCGGCACCGCGGGGCTCGGGCATGCGGCATTCTAGGGGTGCCGCCTTCACTCCTTCAAGTCATCTATATGACCTGGTTGACGGAGCCGAAGGCGACGCCGATACTCGCCGCCGGCCGGCCGTGTATGCCGGCGGCAGCAGGAGCGGCAGATGATTCATTTCGTATTGCACGACGCCCACGACAGCGTGGCCGTCGTCGTCGTCGAGGGCGTGAAGTCGGGCATGGGGCTCAAGGGCTGGATCATGGACGAGGACCGCATGATCGAGGTCCAGGCGCGCCAGGACATCCCGATCGGCCACAAGGTCGCGCTCAAGGACATGAACCCGGGCGACACGGTGATCAAGTACGGTATCGACATGGGCAAGGTCGTCGCGCCGATTAAGGCGGGCGAACACGCTCACGTCCACAACATCAAGACCAAGCGCTGGTAAGCCGGGAGCCCCACATGTCCATCATCAGCAAAGACACCACCTTCCTCGGCTACCGGCGCGAGAACGGCCGCGTCGGCGTGCGCAACCACGTCATCATCCTGCCGCTGGACGACCTGTCCAACGCCGCATCGGAGGCCGTCGCGCACAACATCAAGGGCGCGCTGGCGATCCCGCACCCGTACGGCCGGCTGCAGTTCGGCGCCGACCTCGACCTGCATTTCCGCACCCTCATCGGCACCGGCTGCAACCCCAACGTCGCCGCCGTCGTCGTCATCGGCATCGAGGACAGCTGGACGCAGAAGGTCGTCGACGGCATCAAGGCCACCGGCAAGCCGGTCGTCGGCTTCGGCATCGAGCTGCACGGCGACCACGACACCATCCTGCGCGCCAGCAAGGCGGCGCGCGAGTACGTGCAATGGGCGAGCGAGAAGCAGCGCGAGGTCTGCCCCATCCACGAGCTCTGGGTCAGCACCAAGTGCGGCGAGAGCGACACGACGAGCGGCTGCGGCTCCAACCCCTCGGTCGGCAACGCCTTCGACAAGCTGCACGCGCTGGGCAGCACGCTGTGCTTCGGCGAGACGACCGAGATCACCGGCGGCGAGCATATCGTCGCTGCGCGCTGCGCCAACGACGCCGTGCGCGAGCGCTTCATGTTCATGTTCGACCGCTACCAGGAAGTCATCAACCGCCACAAGACGAGCGACCTCAGCGACAGCCAGCCGACCAAGGGCAACATCGCCGGCGGGCTGACGACGATCGAGGAGAAGGCGCTGGGCAATATCCAGAAGATCGGCAAGAAGTGCACGGTCGACGGCGTCATCGACAAGGCCGAGATGCCGACGCATCCGGGCCTGTGGTTCATGGATTCGTCGAGCGCCGCGGCCGAGATGGTGACGCTGTGCGCCGCCTCGGGCTACGCCGTGCATTTCTTCCCCACCGGCCAGGGCAACGTCATCGGCAACCCGATCCTGCCGGTGATCAAGGTCTGCGCCAACCCGCGCACGGTGCGCACGATGAGCGAGCATGTCGACGTCGACGTCACGGGCCTGCTGCAGCGCGAGATCACGCTCGACCAGGCCGGCGACAAGCTGCTCGAATGCATGCTGCGCACCGCCCAGGGTCGGTTGACGGCGGCCGAGGCGCTGGGGCATCGTGAGTTCGTGCTGACGCGGCTATACGAGTCGGCCTGAACCACACAGCGGAGGCAGCATGGCGCGCATCGTCATCAGCGAGATCATGGACGCACCGGCGGTGGCGCAGTTGGCGGCGCAGCACGAGGTGATCTACGACGAGCATCTGGTCGATGCGCCGGCACGCCTGCTCGAACTCGCGCCGGGTGCCGACGCGCTGATCGTGCGCAACCGCACCCAGGTGCGCGGCGCGCTGCTCGACGCGCTGGCGCGCTGCCGCGTCGTCGGCCGGCTCGGCGTCGGCCTGGACAACATCGATACGGCGGCCTGCGCCGCGCGCGGCCTGCCGGTGATCCCGGCCACCGGCGCCAACGCGCACAGCGTCGCCGAATACGTCATCACCGCCGCGCTCGTGCTGCTGCGCGGCGCCTGGCAGTCGCAGCCGGCGCTGCTCGCGGGGCAATGGCCGCGCAACGCGCTCGGCCAGGGCCGCGAGGCGGCAGGCAAGACGCTGGGGCTGATCGGCTTCGGCTCGATCGGCCAGCACACGGCGCGGCTGGCCGCGGCGCTCGGGATGCAGGTCATCGCCTTCGACACCCAGCTCGGCGCCGGCCACGCGGCGTACGACCTGCACCGCGTGCGCCATGTCGGCTTCGACGAACTGGTGCGCAGCGCCGATGTCGTGAGCCTGCATGTGCCGCTCGTCCACGAGACGCGCATGCTGATCGACGCCGCGCGCATCGAGACGATGAAGCCAGGCGCCGTGCTCGTCGACACCGCGCGCGGCGGCATCGTCGACGAGGTCGCGGTGGCCGCGGCGCTGCGCAGCGGCCGCCTCGGCGGCGCGGCCTTCGACGTCTTTGCCGAGGAACCGTTGAAGGCGGCGCCGCATTTCGAGGGCTGCCCGAATCTGCTGCTGACGCCGCATATCGCCGGCGTCACGGCCGAGGCCAACGAGCGCGTCAGCACGCTGATCGCGGCCAAGGTGCTCGAGGCGCTGCGATGAGGATCGCGCTGGCCGAGGCCGAGGCGCTGGCCGCCGCCGAACTGCGCCGCGCCGGCGCCGGTGCCGCGATGGCCGAGGCGACGGCGCGCTCGCTCGTGCTCGCCGAGGCGCAGGGCCTGGGCTCGCATGGCCTGGCGCGCGTGGCGCAATACGCCGTGCACCTGCGCAACGGCCGCGCCGACGGCGCCGCCACGCCGGCCGTGCTGCGCCGCCGCGGCGCCGCGCTCGTCGTCGACGCCGGCGAGGGACTGGCCTTCGCGGCCTGCGAACTCGCGGTCGCCGAGGCCATCGCCGCGGCGCGCCAGCAGGGTGTGGCGATCGCCGGCGTCGTGCGCAGCCATCACGCCGGCGTCATCGTCGACCATCTGCGGCCCGCGGTCGCGGCGGGGATGGTCGGACTCGGCTTCTCGAATTCGCCGGCGGCGATGCCGGCGGCCGGCGGCAAGCATCCGATCTTCGGCACGAATCCGGTGGCTGCGGCATTTCCGCGCCGCAGCGGTGACCCGCTTCTGATCGACCTGAGCCTGAGCGAGGTCGCGCGCGGCAAGCTGATGGTCGCGGCGAAGAAGGGCGAGGCGATCCCCGAAGGCTGGGCGCTGGACGCCGCGGGCCGACCGACGACCGACCCCCAGGCCGCGCTGACCGGCTCGATGCTCGCCATCGGCGCCGTCTCGTCGCCCAAGGGCGCGATGCTCGCACTCGTCGTCGAACTGCTGGTGACGGCGCTCATCGGGGCGCATTTCGGCTACGAGGCGTCGAGCTTCTTCGTCGACGAAGGCAACCGGCCCGGCATCGGCCAGCTCTTCGTCGTCATCGACCCCGATGCGCTGGCCGGCAACGCGTCGTACCTCGACCGCGTCGAGGCGCTGGTGGCCGAGATGCTGGTCGACGAGGGCGTGCGCCTGCCCGGCGCGCGGCGCGCGGCGCTGCTGCGGCGTGCGCAGGCCGAGGGCATCGAGGTCGCCGACGCGCTCGTCGCCGCCTGGCGCGGCTGAGAGCCGGCCGCGCTGGCACAAGCCCCCGGGGCCCGACCGGGGTTGCGGCCGTCCGGGTCAGAATCGCGGCTTCGCATTGCCGATGGTCAACCCCATGCATCCGATGAACCTCAAATCCCGCGTCGCCGCGCTGGCGCTGCTGGTCGCGCTCCCCGTATTCGCGGCAACAACGCCCGACGACGATCCCTATCGCTGGCTCGAGAAGCTCGACAGCCCCGAGGCCATGCAATGGGTGCGCGCCGAGAACGCGAAGACGCTCGGTGTGCTGGAAAAGGACGCCCGCTTCGAATCGAACCTGCGCGAGGCCACGGCCATCGCCGAGACGCGCGACCGCATCGCGATGCCCGAGATCATCGGCGGCCGCGTCTACAACTTCTGGCGCGACGCCGACCATGTGCGCGGCATCTGGCGTCGCACGACGCTGCAGGACTACGAATCGGCCAAGCCCCATTGGGAGACCGTGATCGACCTCGATGCGCTGGCCGCGCAGGACAAGGCGAACTGGGTCTGGAGCGGCACCGTCTGCGAGCCGCGGCGCGAACGGCGCTGCCTCGTGCTGCTGTCCGACGGCGGCGAGGACGCGGTGACGACGCGTGAATTCGACCTCGCCGGCAAACGCTTCGTCGCCGGCGGTTTCGCGCTGCCGCGCGGCAAGGTGCGCCTGGCCTGGTGGAACGAGAGCGAGCTGCTGGTCGCGCGCGAATGGCAGCCGGGCGAACTGACGTCCTCGGGCTACCCCTTCGTCGTCAAGCGCCTGCGTCGCGGCCAGGGCCTGGATCGCGCCGTCGAGCTGTTCCGCGGCCGCGCCGACGACGGCGGCTACGGCGTCTCGCCCGAGGTCTACGTCGATGCCGCCGGCCACCGCGCCGCGCTGATCGAGCGTCCGCTGTCGACCTTCGAAGCGGAGCATTACCTCGTCGGCCGTGGCGGTCCGCAGCGCCTGGCGCTGCCGGCCAAGTCCGAGGTCATCGGCCTCGTGCGCGACCGGCTGCTCCTGCGCCTGCGCGAGCCCTGGGCCGCGGCGCCCGCGGGCGCGCTGGTGGCCATCGATGCCACGCGCGCGGCCGCCGATCCGTCGCACCTCGATCCGGTCGTCGTCTGGTCGCCGGGCCTGCGCGAGACGCTCGACGACCGGAGCGCCGTCGAGATCCTGCGCGACGCCGTCGTCGTCGGCACGCTGGACAACGTGCGCGGCCGCGCGGCGATCTACCGCATCGACGCCCATGGCGACTGGGTCGGCCGGACCATCGCCGGGCTGCCCGACAACGCGTCGATCTCGCTCGTCAGCGGCGACGACCGTGGCGCGACGGCCTATCTCTATGTCGCCGGCTTCCTCCAGCCTTCGAGCCTGTGGCGCGTCGACGCGCGCGATGGCGGCGGCGGCGCGGCGCAGATCAAGACGCTGCCGCCGCAGTTCGACGCCGCCGGGCTCGAGGTGCGGCAATGGCAGGCGAAGTCCAGCGACGGCACGATGATCCCGTATTTCGTCATCGGCGCGAAGACGCTCGAACCCGACGCCGCGCACCCGACCGTGCTCTACGCCTACGGCGGTTTCAACGCCGCGATCACGCCTTTCTATTCCGGCGCGATCGGCAAGCTCTGGCTCGGCAAGGGCGGCGTCTTCGTCGTCGCCAACATCCGCGGCGGCGGCGAATTCGGTCCCGCCTGGCACGACGCCGGATTGAAGACGAAGCGCCAGATCATCTACGACGATTTCGCCGCCGTCGCGCGCGACCTCATCGAGCGCAAGATCACGAGCCCGCGCCATCTCGGCATCCAGGGCGGGTCGAATGGCGGGCTGCTGATGGGCGTCGAGATGACCCAGCACCCCGAGCTGTTCCACGCCGTCGACATCCAGGTGCCGCTGCTCGACATGATGCGCTACGAGCAGATCGCGGCCGGCCCTTCGTGGGTGGGGGAGTACGGATCGGTCTCGGTGCCCGAAGAGCGCGATTTCCTGGCCCGCATCTCGCCCTATGCGAACCTCAAGCGCGGCGTCGACTATCCGCTGGCGCTCGTCTGGACGACGACCAAGGACGACCGCGTCGGCCCGCAGCATGCGCGCAAGTTCGCCGCCCGGCTCGGTGAATACGGCGTGCCCTATTACTTCTACGAGGTCATCGAGGGCGGCCACGGCTCGGGCGCCAACCTCAAGCAGAAGGCGCACACGACGGCGCTGGAGTGGACCTATTTCCAGCGGCGACTGATGGGGCCGTGAAGGGCCGCGGGCCGGCGGCTCAGCCGCGCGGCGCCGGCCCGGTCGATGCGCGCACGCGCAATGCGACCTCGACCGCCGTCGCAGCCGGCATCGCCTGCCCGGCGAGGCCGGCGACGAGGCGGTCGGCGACGAGGTGCCACAGCGTCTGCGTCGGCACCTGCAGCGTCGTCAGTGCCGGCCGCAGGTGGCGCGCGAGTTCGATGTCGTCGAAGCCGGTGATCGACAGTTCCTCGGGCACGGCGATGCCCAGCGCCTGCGCCTCGAGCAGCGCGCCGACGGCGATGACGTCGTTGCCGCAGACGACGGCGGTCGGCCGCGGCCGCGCCGCCAGCAGCTCGCGCAGGGCCGCGCGCGCGGCGGCGATGTCGTAGGCGCATTCGATCAGCGGCGGTGCCGCCAGGGCCGCGCGGCGCAGCGCGCGCCGCACGCCGGCCACGCGCGCCGTCGCGCGGTCGTTGTGGCGCGCGATGCCGGCCAGCATCGCGATGCGCCGGTGGCCGAGTTCGACCAGATGCCGCACGGCCAGGCCGATCGCGCGCGCGTTGTCGAAGCCGACGCCGACGAGGCCGGCCGGCACCGGGCAGGTCATCGAATGCACGACCGGCAACTCGCGCTGGCGCAGGAACTGCAGCAGCTCGGGCCGCTGCGCCGTGCCGCACAAGGTCAGCGCATCGACGCCGCGCGTGACGAGGTTGACGGCCTGGCGCGCCTCGACCTCGGGGTCGTAGCCGCAGGTGGCGATCAGCAGCTGCATGCCCTGGGCGGCCAGGCGCTGCTGCAGCGCGTCGATGGCGGCGGCGAACATCGCGTTGTCGACGGTGGGGAAGATCGCGCCGACGGTGCCGCTGCGCTGCAGCTTGAGCGCGCGCGCGCCGGCATGCGGCACATAGCCCAGGCGCGCGATGGCCGCGGTGACGCGCTGCCGCAGCGGCTCGCGCACCGACCCGGGACGGTTGATGACGCGCGAGACCGTCGCCGTCGAGACGCCGGCCGCGGCGGCGACATCCTCGATGTTCGGCAGTGCCGCATCCTTGCTGTGCATCGGGTGGCCCGGTCCTCTCGCGGTGATGATGCCCCGGCGCCGGCGGCTCGCCCCAGCGGGAAACCCCCAGGGTCGCCGGCCTTGACGGGGCCGCGCCGGGTGTCGATGATGCGCTCATCTTGAAATCGATTACAACACGATCGGTGTGGGCCGGCTCGATGCCCCGGCTGCGACCCGGCGCGCGGCTCGTC
Organism: Burkholderiales bacterium; assembly: GCA_028868825.1. Taxonomy (GTDB): domain Bacteria; phylum Pseudomonadota; class Gammaproteobacteria; order Burkholderiales; family Burkholderiaceae_C; genus Rubrivivax. The sequence continues at coordinate 41,793 of JAGWTU010000034.1, forward strand.
GCGGTGCTGCGTCGCGCCGCCGGCGTGCTGGTCGCGATCGCGGTCGTCGGCCTGATCTGGCAGACGCTGACGGTCTGGACCGGGTTCATCGCGCCGTCGACGTTCCCGACCCCGGCCGAAGTCGGCGCGGCACTGCGGCAGATCGATGTCGACGGCTATGCCAACGGTTTGCTCTGGGAACATGCGTGGCGCAGCGTGCGGCTGGTGACGATGGGCTTCGTCGTCGCCTCGGCCTGCGGCGTCGCGCTCGGCCTGGCGATGGGCGCGAGCCGCGATGTCGAGGCCTTCGTCAACCCGGTCTTCATGCTGCTGCGGCCGATCCCGCCGCTGGCCTGGATCCCGCTGGCCATCGTCTGGCTCGGCCTCGGCGATGCGGCCAAGATCATGGTCATCTTCTTCGCCGCCTTCGTGCCCTCGGTGATCAACAGCCAGGCCGGCGTGCGCCAGATCGACGCCGCGCAGTTCGAGGCCGCGGCGATGCTGGGCGTGCGCGGCATGCGCTACTGGCTGCAGGTGCTGGTGCCCGGTGCGCTGCCGAGCATCTTCACCGGGCTGCGGCTGTCGCTGCAGGCCTCGTGGACGACGCTGGTGGCGGCCGAACTCGTCGGCGCCGTCGCCGGGCTGGGCCAGATCCTCAACCAGGCGGCGCAGGACATCTACCCGGCGATGATCGTCGTCGGCATGGCCGCGGTGGCCGTCTGCGGCTGGGCGATGACGCTGGCGCTGGGCTGGATCGAACGGCGCGCGACGCCCTGGCGGGCGGCCGCATGATCGCCGCGCCGCTGCCGCGTGCACGCGCCTGGATGCTGGGCGGCGCCGGCGCGGCCGCCTTCGCCGCGCTGTGGAGCGCGGCGGCGCTGTCGGGCGCGACCTCGCGCAACTTCCTGCCCGCGCCCTGGGACGTCGTGCTGCGCTTCGTCGACCTGCTGGTCCATCCCTTCGCCGGCTATACGCTGCCGCAGCACCTGCTGGCCAGCCTGCAGCGCTTCGGCCTCGGCTGGGCGCTGGCCGTGGCCGTCGGCCTGCCGCTGGGGCTGGCGATGGCGCGGCTGCGCTGGCTCGAGCGCATCGTCTCGCCGGCCTTCGACGCCGTGCGCTTCGTCGCGCCGATCGCCTGGGTGCCGTTCGCGGCGCTGTGGTTCGGCACCGGCATCGGCGGGCCGGTGCTGATCATCTTCACCGGCGCCTTCCCGCCCGTGCTCATCAACACGCTGCGCGGCGCGCAGCAGGTCGAGGTGCGCCACATCGAGGCCGCGCGCATGCTCGGCGTCGGCCATCTGCGCATGATGACCGAGGTGCTGCTGCCGGCGGCGATGCCGGCCATCGTCGCCGGGCTGCGCGTCTCGGCGGGGCTGGGCTGGCAATCGCTCGTCGGTGCCGAACTCATCGTCGCGGCCAGCGGCGTCGGCGACCTGCTCGTCAAGGGCCAGGCCGCCGTCTCCACCGCCACCGTGATGAGCGGAATGATCGCCATCGGCGCCGTCGGCGTCGTCATCGACGTCGCGCTGCGCCGCCTGCAGCACGCGATCGAGTCGCGGCGCGGCGGCTGAAGAAAACCGCGGAAGGACACCATGGCCCATATCAGCTTCCGCGACGTGCAGCGCCGCTTCCGCCGCAACGGCGAGGAGTTCATCGCGCTCGACGACGTCAACCTCGAGGTCGCCGAGCGCGAATTCGTCGCCATCGTCGGCCCCTCGGGCTGCGGCAAGACGACCTGCCTGCGCATGGCCGCCGGGCTCGAACACCCGAGCCGCGGCAGCATCCGCGTCGGCGGCCAGGAGGTGCGCGAGCCCGGACCCGACCGCGCCGTCGTGTTCCAGGCCTTCGCGCTGTTCCCCTGGAAATCGGTCTGGGACAACGTCGAGTTCGGCCTCGTCTCGCTGGGCATCGCCAAGGAGGAGCGGCGCCGCCGCATCGAGCATTACATCGAGCTGATGGGGCTGGCGGGCTACGAGCGCGCGTTCCCGCACCAGCTCTCGGGCGGCATGCAGCAGCGCGTCGCGATCGCCCGCGCCTATGTGCTCGATCCGCAGGTGCTGCTGATGGACGAGCCGTTCGGCGCGCTCGACGCGCAGACCCGCGTCGTCATGCAGGAGGAACTCGTGCGCCTGGCGCGCCGCCATCCGCGCACCGTCCTCTTCATCACCCACGCCGTCGAGGAGGCGGTCTACCTCGCCGACCGCATCGTCGTGATGACCGGCCGCCCGGGGACGATACGCGAGATCGTCGACGTCAAGACCGTGCGCGAGGCCGAGCGCTGGGACAGCCACCCGCGCATCGAGGACGTGATGGACCAGCCCTCGTTCGTCCAGTTGCGCACCCATGTCTGGAAGCTGTTGCGCGAATCCGGCGCGATCCATTGAACCACCCCCCACCAGGAGACGGAAGATGAACCCACGCGCGATATGCACGCTTGCTGCCGCAGGCCTCGTGACCCTCACGGCCGCCACGGCGGCGCAGGCCCAGGCCCCGAACGAGATCAAGATCAGCTACCAGCCGGCGCTGTACTGGGCGCTGCCGTTCTACGTCGCGACCGAGAAGAACTGGTGGGCCGAGGTCGGGCTGAAGCCGGTCTTCAGCACCTTCCCGGCCGGCGTGCCGCAGATCGCGGCATCGGCGTCGAAATCCTGGGACGTCGGCGGCACGGGGTCGGTGCCGGCGGTGCTCGGCGCGGTGCGCTTCGGCATCAAGACGATCGGCCTGACGAACGACGAATCGGCGGCGAACGCGCTGATGGTCAGCAAGGACCTCGCGGCGAAACTGCAGGCCGACCCGAAGGCGGTCAAGGGCCGCACGATCCTGCTGACGGCGAACTCGACCGGCGACTACGCCGTGCAGTCCTGCCTCAAGCGCTGGGGCCTGGCGAAGAGCGACGTGACGATCAAGAACATGGGCCAGGCCGAGATCATCTCGGCGCTGACCTCGGGCAATGCCGAGCTCGCCGGGCTCTGGGCGCCCAACACCTACACCGTGCAGGAGAAGGCCGGCGCGCGCCAGCTCTGCTCGGGCAAGGACGGCGGCGCCGTCGTCCCCGGTGCCTTGATCGCGCGCGGCGACTACGCCGAGCAGCACCCGGCCGAGGTGGCGCGCTTCCTCGCCGTCTACCTGCGCGCCTGGCAATGGATGAAGGCGCATCCGGCCGACGCGGTGGCGATGATGAAGAAGTTCTACGAGCAGGGCGGCGTGGCCGTCGGCGAGGCCTCGATGAAGCAGGAATTCGCGACGCGGCCGACCTACGACCTCGCGCAGCAGCTGGCCCATATGGACCGCGCGCGCGGCAATTCCGACGCCGATGTCTGGTTCGGCCAGATCGCGATCTTCATGCGCGGCACCGGCGCCATCCAGACCGTTCCGCCGACGGCCGATTTCGTCACCGACGCCTACATGAAGCGTGTGCAGGCCGATCCCAAGCTGCGCGCCTTCGCCGGCATGACGCAGTAATCCGCGTCGAGGCAATCGCGATGGCCGTGACCTATCTCAAGCGCGCCGCGAAGACGCCGCAATCCGAGACCGCGACCGCGCAGGCGGTGGTCGCCGAGATGCTCGAACGCATCGCCGCCGGCGGCGAGGACGCCGTGCGCCAATACGCGCTCGACCTCGACCAGTGGCGCGGCGAGATCGTGATTCCGCGCGCCGAGATCGACCGCCGCGCCGCCGAGGTGCCGGCGTCGGTGCGGCGCGACATCGATTTCGCGATCGCCCAGGTCAGCGCCTTCGCGCATGCGCAGCGCGAGTCGCTGCGCGAATTCGAGGTCGAGCTGCACCCCGGCGTCACGGCCGGCCAGCGCGTGATCCCGGTCGACGCCGCCGGCTGCTACGCGCCGGCCGGCCGCTACGCGCATATCGCCTCGGCCTATATGGGCGTGGCGACGGCGAAGGCCGCCGGGGTGAAATCGATCGTCGCCTGCTCGGGACCGTTCCGCGGCGGGCCGATGCATCCGTATCTGCTCTACGCCTTCGACCGCGCCGGCGCCGACGTCATCCTCACGCTCGGCGGCGTGCAGGCGATCGCGACGATGGCGCATGGCCTGTTCGGCACGCGCAAGGCCGATGTCATCGTCGGCCCCGGCAACAAGTTCGTCGCCGAGGCCAAGCGCAGCCTCTACGGCCAGGTCGGCATCGACGTCTTCGCCGGACCGTCCGAGGTCGCGGTGATCGCCGACGAGGGCGCCGACGCCGAGATCGTCGCGTCCGACCTCGTCGGCCAGGCCGAGCATGGCCATGAATCGCCGGCCTGGCTGTTCACGACCAGCCGCGCGCTCGCCGAGCGCGTGATGGCGCGCGTGCCCGAGCTCATCGCCGCGCTGCCGCCGACGGCGCGCGACGCCGCCGGCTGCGCCTGGCGCGACTACGGCGAGGTCGTGCTGTGCGACAGCCGCGACGAGGTCGTCGCCGTCTCGGACCGCTACGCCAGCGAGCATCTCGAGGTGCAGGCCGCCGACCTCGACTGGTGGCTGCGCGAGCTGCGCTGCTACGGCTCGCTGTTCCTCGGCGAGGAGACGACGGTGGCCTACGGCGACAAGGCCAGCGGCCCCAACCATGTGCTGCCGACCAAGGGCGCGGCCCGCTATTCGGGCGGGCTCTCGGTGCACAAGTTCATGAAGACGCTGACGTGGCAGCGCATGACGCGCGACGCGGCGCGCGACATCGGCGAGGTCACGGCGCGCATCTCGCGGCTCGAGGGCATGGAGGCGCATGCGCGCACGGCCGACGACCGGCTGGCGAAATACTGCCCGGGGCAGGTCTTCGACCTCGGCACGCCGGTGCAATCGTGAACGCGGTGAGTCCGGCGCGCTCGCGGCTGGCACCGCTGTTCGAGCTCGGCGGCCGGCGCGCGCTCGTCACCGGCGGCAATTCGGGCATCGGGCTGGCGATGGCGCGCGCGCTCGGCATGGCCGGCGCGTCGGTGCTGCTGGTGGCGCGGCGCGATGCCGAACTCGATGCGGCGGCGCGCGGATTGCGCGACGACGCGATCGACGCCGACTGGATCGCCGCCGACCTCGGCGACGCCGATGCCGCGATCGCCGCCGCGCGGCACGCGGGCGAGCGCCTGGGCGGCATCGACATCCTCGTCAACGCCGCCGGCGTGAACCTGCGCCAGCCTTACACCGAAGTCACGCCGCAGGCCTGGACGTCGCAGCTCGCGATCCATCTCGGCGCGCCCTTCTTCCTCACGCAGGCGCTGGCGCCGGGCATGGCCGAGCGTGGCTGGGGCCGCATCGTCAACATCGCCTCGCTGCAGAGCCAGCGCGCCTTCGCCGACAGCGCGCCCTACGGCGCCGCCAAGGGCGGCATCGTCCAGCTCACGCGCGCCATCGCGCAGGCATGGTCGGGCCGCGGCATCACCTGCAACGCGATCGGGCCGGGCTTCTTCCCGACGGCGCTGACGGCGCCGGTGTTCGCCCAACCCGAGCTCGCCGCGCGCCACGCGGCGGCCACCTGCGTCGGCCGCAACGGCGAACTCGCCGACCTCTACGGCGCCACCGTCTTCCTCGCCAGCGACGCCAGCGCCTATGTCACCGGGCAGACGCTGATGGTCGACGGCGGCTACACAGCGAAATGAACCGCAATGAATGCGAGCTGAACCCGAAATGAACGCCCCGAATGCGACGATGAAAGCCTGGGTCTACACGCAGCCCGGCCTGCTGCAATGGGAGGACCGGCCGATGCCCGAGGCGGCGCCGGGCGAGGTCGTGCTGCAGATCGAGGCCGTCGGCATCTGCGGCTCGGACATGCATGCCTGGCATGGCCACGACCCGCGGCGCCGGCCGGGCCTCGTGTTCGGCCATGAATTCGTCGGCCGCATCACGCGCTCGGCAGCCGCCGGCTACGCGCCGGGGACGCGCTGGACCGGCAACCCGCTGATCGTCTGCGGGCGCTGCGAATACTGCCTGCAGGGCCGCAACAACCTCTGCGCCGATCGCACGATGGTCGGCATGACGCGGCCCGGCGCCTACGCCGAATACATGAGCATCCCGGCCGCCTCGCTGATCGCGATGCCGCAATCGATGGCCGCGACCACCGCCGCGCTGACCGAGCCGGCGGCGACGGCCTGGCATGCGATCAACCTGTCGATGCGCGCGCTCGTGCGGCCGCTGCACGAATGCCGCGTGCTCGTCATCGGCGGCGGCGCCATCGGCATGCTCGCGGCGCTGCTGCTGCGCCGCCTGGGCGTGACGCGCGTGACGGCGACCGAGCTCAACCCGCTGCGCCGCGCCGCGCTCACCGCGCATGCCGGCTGCGCGGCCGTCGACCCGCGCGCCGAGGCGCTGCCCGAGGCGGCTTTCGATTTCGTCATCGACGCCGTCGGCGCCAAGGCCACGCGCCAGCAGGCCTTCGCCGCCGTCAAGCCCGGCGGCGTGATCATGCACATCGGGCTGCAGGACTGGGCCAGCGAGATCGACATGCGCAAGCTCACGCTGGCCGAGATCACGCTGCTGGGCACCTACACCTACACGACGGCCGATCTGCAGGCCACCGTCGACGCGCTCCACCGCGGCCTCTTCGGCGACCTCGCCTGGGTCGAGGAGCGGCCGCTGGCGCAGGGCCAGCAGGCCTTCGTCGACCTCGACCGCGGCGCCAGCGCGGCGGCCAAGATCGTGCTGCGTCCTTGAGCGGGGACTACCAGTTCGATTCGCGCTCGGGCGACGAGCCGATGCGGTGGATCGACAGGTCGGCGCCGTTGTATTCCTCCTCCTGCGTCAGTCGCAGCGAGGTCACGCGCTTGATCGTGCCGTAGACGGCGAAGCCCGAAGCCAGCGCGAAGGCGACACCGCCGAGCGTGCCGATCAGCTGGGCGCCGAAGTTGACGCCGCCGGCGCCGCCCAGCGCCTTGGTGCCGAAGATGCCGCAGGCGAGGCCGCCCCAGGCGCCGCACAGGCCGTGCAGCGGCCAGACGCCGAGCACGTCGTCGATCTTCCAGCGGTTCTGCGTCAGCGTGAACATCTGGACGAAGATCGCGCTGGCGACGCAGCCGACGACGAGCGCGCCGGCCGGGTGCATGACGTCCGAGCCGGCGCAGACGGCGACGAGCCCGGCCAGCGGCCCGTTGTAGGCGAAGCCCGGGTCGTTGCGGCCGAGCCAGACGGCGACGAGCGTGCCGCCGGCCATCGCCATCAGCGAGTTCACGGCCACCAGACCCGAGATCTTGTCGATCGTCTGCGCGCTCATGACGTTGAAGCCGAACCAGCCGACGGCGAGGATCCAGGCGCCGAGCGCGAGGAACGGGATGCTCGAAGGCGGGTGCGCGCTGATGCCGCCGTCCTTGCGGTAGCGGTTGCTGCGCGCGCCCAGCAGGATGACGGCCGCCAGCGCGACCCAGCCGCCGAAGGCGTGGACGACGACGCTGCCGGCGAAGTCGTGGAACTCGTCGCCGGTGAGCGACTTGATCGCCGCCTGGATGCCGTAGCGGCCGCCCCAGGCGCCGCCCTCGAGCAGCGGGTAGGCGATGCCGACGATGACGGCGGTGGCGAACAATTGCGGGCCGAAGCGCGCACGTTCGGCGATGCCGCCCGAGACGATCGCCGGCACCGCGGCGGCGAAGGTCAGCAGGAAGAAGAAGCGCACCAGCTCGAAGCCGTTCTTCTGCATCAGCACCGGCGCGCCGCTGAGGAAGCCGATGCCGTAGGCGACCGAATAGCCGACGAAGAAATAGACGATCGTCGAGACCGAGAAATCGACCAGGATCTTGACGAGCGCGTTGACCTGGTTCTTGTGGCGCACCGTGCCGAGTTCGAGAAACGCGAATCCCGCGTGCATCGCCAGCACCATGATGGCGCCGAGCAGGATGAACAGGGCGTCGGTGCCCTGTTTGACTTGATCCATGGTTGACTCCGTGCTTGCCGATGCGGTGCACGGCGCACCACGAACTCGACAAACCGCACCAAGGAAGCAATAAATGTTCCCAGATCGGTGCGAGCGTTGCGCGACGGATCGGATCCAATCCGGTGCGTTGCGCACCTGAATGGAACTTTTCGAGCGCGATGCGGCGCCAGGCCGCACCAAACCAGGTCGCTGGCAGGGCCTATGAATCAGGTCAGCGCGCGCCCGACGAGCGCGCCGGCCGACAGCAGCGCCGCGTAGCCGAGCTCGAGCCTGACGGTGCGGAACAGCACCTCGTTGAACGCCAGGCCGCGCGGGCCGTGGACGAAGGCCTGGCGCAACTGCCAGGCCGCAGGCAGCAGCAGCGCCGGCAGCAGCAGAGCCGCGGCATGCGCGAGCAGCGCCATCGGCAGCAGCAGCGCGAAGGGCGCGAACAGCAGTGACTGATAGAAAAGACTCGAACCCGCCTCGCCGACCGTGACGGCGAACGTGGCGCGGCCGACCTGGCGGTCATGCGCGATGTCACGGTGGTTGTTGACGGCGAGCACGGCCGAGGCCAGCGAGCCGATCGCCACCCCGGCCAGCACCGTGACGGTGCCGACGCTGCCGGTCAGCACCCAGTCCGACCCCAGCACCGCGACGAGGCCGAAGAAGATGAACACCGTCAGCTCGCCCAGCGGCGTATAGGCGATCGGCTTCGGCCCGCCCATATAGGCCAGCGCGGCGGCCAGCGAGGCGACGCCGATGGCCAGCACCGGCCAGCCGCGGTAGGCGACCAGCGCCAGACCGATCGCGGTGGCGACGACGGCGACGGCGACGATGCCGGCGCGCACATGGCCAACGCTGAGCCAGCCGTTGGCGGTGGCGCGCGGCAGCCCCGTGCGCGTGCCGCTGCGGTCGCCGCCGCGCACCGTGTAGCCGACGTCGTTCTGCATGTTGGTGACGACCTGCATCAGCAGCGCCGCGGCGAGCACGAGCAGCGCGGCGATGGGGTCGATGCCGCCGGTGCGCCCGAAACCCAGCGTCGCGCCGACGAGCACCGGGCTGATCGCGATCAGCAGCGTGCGTGGCCGCACGGCGACCAGCCAGGCCTGCAGCGATCCGGCCTGCACCGGGGCGTTCATCGTCGCTCGTCTTGCGGTCATGCTTGTATGCTCCGGGCACCGCAGTGCCAGCCAAGGCCATTTTGCGCGAGCGCCCCGCCTGCCGCGTTTGTGCGGCGTCAAGGCGGGCCGAGTCGCCGCACGCCGGAAGGATCACGAATGACGACGATGAACACGATGCAGCGGCGGCCGCTGGGCCGCTCGGGACTGCAGGTCGCGCCGCTGGCGCTGGGCTGCAACGTCTTCGGCTGGACCGCCGACGAGCGCACGACCTTCGCGCTGCTCGACGCCTGGACCGAAGCAGGCGGCAACCTCATCGACACCGCCGACATGTATTCGACCTGGGTGCCCGGCCATGTCGGCGGCGAGAGCGAGACGCTGATCGGGCGCTGGCTCGCCCAGGGCGGCGGCCGGCGCGAGCGCATCGTGCTCGCGACCAAGGTCGGCAAGCCGATGGGTGCCGGGCGGCAGGGCCTGTCGGCGGCCTACATCCGCGAGGCCGTCGATGCCTCGCTGCGCCGGCTGCGCACCGACCACATCGACCTCTACCAGTCGCACGACGACGACGAACGCACGCCGCTGGCCGAGACGCTGGGCGCCTACGCCGAGCTGATCCGCGCCGGCAAGGTGCGCGCCATCGGCGCCTCGAACTACAGCGCCACGCGGCTGCTCGAAGCGCTGCGCGTCAGCGCCGAGCAGGGGCTGCCGCGCTACGAGAGCCTGCAGCCGCTGTACAACCCGATCGATCGCCAGGCGTTCGAGGCCGAGCTGGAGCCGGTCTGCGTCGAGCACGGCATCGGCGTCATCAACTTCTACGGCCTCGCCGCCGGTTTCCTCACCGGCAAGTACCGCAAGCCCGAGGACGTGGGCGCGAGCCCGCGCGGCGACAGCGTCGTCAAGCGCTACCTGAACCCGCGCAGCCTGGCCGTGCTGGCGGCGCTCGACGCCGTGGCGGCGCGCCATGGCTGCCCTGTCGGCCGCGTCGCGCTGGCCTGGCAGATCGCGCGGCCGTCGGTCACCGCGCCGATCGCCAGCGCGACCTCGCTGGCCCAGCTCGCCGAGCTGGTGGCGGCGACGACGCTGGTGCTGACGGCCGAGGACATCGCGCAGATCGACGCCGCGAGCGCCTGGCGCTGAGCGGCCGGGCCGCCGAACGCGGCGACACTCGTCGCCGCGGCGGCGGCGTCAATGCCCCGCATCGCCTTCGAGATGCCGGCGCGCGCGCCGCAGCACGAGCACGACGGCGAGCACGATCACCGGCAGCGCGACGCCGACGGCGATCGCCGGTTCGACATGGAACCAGCCGGCGGCGTCGGCGGCCTCGACGAGATGGCCGAACAGCGACGAGACGTAATAGGCGATGGCGGCGATCGACAGCCCCTCGACCGTCTGCTGCAGCCGCAGCTGGAGCTTCGCGCGCTGGTCCATCGAGGTCAGCAGGTCCTGGCTCTGGCGCTCGCGCGCGATGCCCACGCGCGTGGCCAGCAGCGCGCTGGCGCGGGCGACGCGCTCGGACAGGTCGGCCAGCCGCTGCTGCACCGAACGGCAGGTGGCGACCGCGGGCGTGAAGCGCCGCGTCATGAATTCCTCGATCGTCGGCTGCGAGGGCAGGCGCGATTCGCGCAGCTCGGCGATGCGCCGCATCACGAGCCCGCAATAGGCCTCGCAGGCACCGAAGCGGTACTGGCTGGCGGCCAGCCCGCTCTCGACCTCGGCGGCCAGGCGCGAGAGCTCGTGCAGCAGCGATTCGTCCTCGGCCACCGCGCCGCCGCGGGCGATCTCGCCGGTCAGCCGCGCCAGCGCGGTCTCGACGGCGAGCACGCGCGGCGCGAGCTCGCGCGCGATCGGCAGCGCCAGCAGCGCGAGGATGCGGTAGGCCTCGATCTCGAACAGCCGCTGCAGCATGCGGCCGGCCTGGCGCTCGGTGAGGCGGCGGTCGACGAGCAGGAAGCGCGTGCAGCCGTCGTGCAGCTGGAAATCGGTGGCGACGGCGGCCGCGCCCTCGGCGATGTCGGCGCCGATGAGCTGGCCCTCGAAGCCGCTGGCGTCGAGTGCCGCGTCGCCCGCGGGGACGAGCTCGACATCGACGGCGGCGACGGTGCGGCCCGGGATCGCGGCCAGCCAGCCCGGCGGCAGCGATTGCGCCGCATGGCCGGCGAACAGCGCCTCGTCGCCGCGCGGCGCGATCCAGGTGTAGCCCGAGAACTCGCCATGCCGCTCCCACTTGAGCCGCAGCGCGCCGAGTGCGGCGCGGTGGTGCGTGGCGCCGGCGGCCGGGCCGGCGACGCCATGGGCGGCGCACAGCGCGGCCAGATGCTCGATCTCGCGCGGCCGGTCCTCGGCCGCGACGAGCACCGCGACATAGCGCGCCCGCGCCGGTGCCCGCACCGGTTCGGGCGGCCGCGCATGGGCCTCGGCGGCCAGCGCCAGGCGCAGCGGGTGGTCGGGCGGCAGGTTGGCTTCGGTGGTGTCGCTCACGGCGCCGCATTGTGCCCGCGCGGCGCTGTTAAGCTGGCGCGATGTTCACCGGCATCGTCCAAGGCCTGGCCCGTGTGCGCGACCCCGTCGACCGCCCCGGCCTGCGCAGTTTCACGCTCGATTTCCCGCCCGGCTTCGGCGCCGGCCTGGCGGTCGGCGCCAGCGTCGCCGTCGACGGCACCTGCCTGACGGTGACCGAACTCGTCGGCGCCGATGCCGCGCGCTTCGATGTCATGCAGCAGTCGCTGGCGCTGACGACGCTGGCGCGGCTGACCGCCGGGTCGCAGGTCAACGTCGAGCGCGCGGCGCGCGATGGCGCCGAGATCGGCGGCCATCCGCTGTCGGGCCATGTCGATGTCGTCGGCCGCGTCGCCGAGGTGCGGCGACCCGAGAACAACCATGTGCTGCGCATCGCGGTGCCGGCGCCGTGGATGCGCTATGTCTTCGCCAAGGGCTACATCGCCGTCGACGGCGCCAGCCTCACGGTGGCCGAGGCGCGGCGCGAGGCGGACGGCAGCGGCTGGTTCGAGGTCTGGCTGATCCCCGAGACGCTGCGCATGACGGTCTTCGGCGCCAAGGCCGTCGGCGACGGCGTCAACATCGAGATCGAACGCCAGACCCAGGTCTTCGTCGACACCGTGCGCGAGGCGGTGGCCGAGCGGCTCGGTGCGCTGCAACCGGCGCTGGAGGCGCTGCTGCGCCAGCAGGGGCTGAGCCTGGACCTGCTGGCCGAGCCGCCGGCGCTGCCGCGCTGAGCGGAGGCGGTCCGGGCCCGATCGCCGTGGCCGCCGCGATGGACGAGCGAGGGCCCAGCCGCACGGCGCTGGTCGTCGCGCTGATGCGCTCGCTGCACTCGCGCGCCGACCCCGAGCCGCTGTTCGACGATCCCTGGGGCGAGCGGCTGGTGCCGCCGACGGTGCGCGAGGCGATCGCCGAGCGCGTCGCGCCCGGGGCCGTCGGCGCCGAGCGCGAGCGCCGGGTCGACGCCTGTCTGCGCGCGTCGCCGTCCTATGCCAACGTGATCCTGCGCACGCGCTGCACCGAGGATGCGCTGACCGCCGCGGCGGCGGCCGGCATCGGCCAGACGGTGCTGATCGGTGCCGGCTTCGACAGCTGGGCGCTGCGCCGGCCGACGGCGCTGCAAGGGGTGCAGGCATTCGAGGTCGACCATCCGGCGACGCAGGGACTGAAGCGACAGCGCTTGGCCGCGCTCGGCGTCGAGCCGTCGACCACGACGCACTACCTCGCGGCCGACCTGGGGGCCGAAGACCTGGCCGCGGCGCTCGGCCGTTCGAGCTACGACTTCGATCGCCCGGCCTTCTTTTCGTGGCTGGGGGTGACGATGTACCTCACGCGCGAGGCCAATCTCGCGACGCTGGGCGCGATCGCGCGCTGCGCCGCAGCGGGCAGCGAACTGGTGCTCACCTACATCGACCGGCGGGCTTTCGACGCCGCCGGGTCGGGCGGGACGTTTGCATCGATGCAGGCCACCGTCGCCGCGGCCGGCGAGCCCTGGATCACGGGCTTCGATCCCGCCGGACTCGCGCTGAAGTGGCGTGCGCTGGGTTACGAGGGCGTCGAGGATCTCGATGGGGCCGATCTCGCGCGGCGCTATGCCGGCAGCGGCGCGAACGGCATCGCCTCGACGCCGCATTCGCGCCTGGCGCATCTGCGCTTGTCGAGGAAGGCATCGGCGGGCTCGACCGCGGCGGCCTGATCGACTGCGGCTGCGGGCCCTCCATCCGTGCGGGGGTGGCTTAGTCGTGGCCTGGGCCGGTCGCGCGCCGCTGACGGGTGGCCAATCACGCCGCCTTGCGGTGGTACGCGACGGGCTGCTCCGGGAAGGTCCGGATCGACACCGGGGCTTGCGCAGGCCGACGAGGCCGGGCAAAGTCCGTTCGCAGGGGGGGGGTGCCGCTTTTGTCGGCAGGTTAGTACTAGATGAAAGGACAATCCATCGACCCTAAGACCAGCATCCATGCGGCTTTGGAAGCGTCGGCAGTCGCCGAGTTAGGGCGACAGGCGGCGGAGCTAGGGCGACAAGACTGTCGCTACATATAGACGTTAGGCATCAGCTACTGCCGAATCACACTTCCCGAGTTTCTGCGGAGGCTGCACAGGACGCCACAACAGACTGGCAGCAGCGCCCAACATATCATCAACAACCGTAAGCCCGACAACGACTCTAAGGTTTGGAGATGCAATTGAGCACAGATGAAGGCGAGTTTGAAACATACAACTTCGATCTACAACCGCCACCGGATGTCGTGTCTTTCAATGAGCTTCGATCTTGCGCCGATCTAGTTCGCCTCTTTGAGGAGGGTGCGCTCGAGATTCAGCCTCACTTTCAGCGCGAAGTTGTGTGGAAGAAGCCGGACCAGTCTCGGTTCATAGACTCTCTGGTCAAGCAGCTTCCGATACCGAGCATGTGCTTCAGCTTGGACTTCAAGACTCAGAAGTGGCAAGTAGTAGATGGGCTGCAGCGAATGACGGCCATCGTCTCCTTCCTGGGCAAGGCGGCTTGGAAGCTATCCGACTTGGCGGACATTGATCCAAGAATCGCTGGGCGGACAGCCCCTGATCTAATCGCCGCCGGGGGGGATTCTGAAACACTCTACCGCAAAATTCGGAACCTAAGCCTTCCGATAACTGTAATTCGCTGCGACTATTCAAAAGAGAGCCACACAAACTATCTATTCACGATCTTTCATCGGCTCAACGCTGGAGGCGTCCGCCTAAACAACCAAGAGATACGCAATTGCATATATTCTGGCTCCTTCAATGAGTTGCTACAGGCACTCGACGCGCACGGCAGTTGGAAACCAACAAAGGACAGGCTGCCTGGAAAAGGTAGTCGCTTTCGCTCAATTGAGTTAATCCTGCGCTTCTTGGCGTTGCGTGAAAACAGTGAAGATTACTCCGGCCAGATGGCGAAGTTCTTGAATGAGTACATGCACAAGCACCGCAACGCTTCTAACCAACAGCTTGATGATTGGCGAGAACTGTTCACCAGAACTGCAAGCATTCTGGCTAGAGGCTTAGCTCGAGATGGAGTTGCGAAGCCTAGTCACACCTTGATCGACGCAGCGCTAGTTGGTATTGCAGACAACATAGACGAGCTCGAGACGCTTACCGACGACGAGCTAGGAACACGAGTTTCCAGACTACGGGAGCACGCTTCGCTTTCCCCATCAGCGCTCAAATCCGACACTACAGCAAAAGACAAGGTGAAGAATCGCTTGGGTGCTGCACGCGAAGTTTTCGGGTGAGTGATTATGTTGAGCACGACCGAGCTATTGCAGAACATCAACGTATATCAAGCGCACTTTTCAACCGCGAAAGACATACGAGAACTCCTGCTTCCCTCAAAGGCTGCGCTGCTGGATGTTTGCGGCTGGCTGGAAGAAGCGATGGACAAGCTTGTAGCCGATTGCGCCGCTCGCTGCAATCTGTCTCCTACCCGTCAGCAAGTCGTCCAACGAGATTACATTAGGAAGACGTACGGGTTTGAGTATGAGCGTCACTTCGAGAAGATGCTGACATCAGTTGTCGGGTTCAGAATTCTCGAAGAAGCCGAAGCGCAGATGGGCCTTACTACACTGGCACCATTTACTGCTGCCGTATCCTCTTTGGTACCACTGCGAAATCATTACGCACACACACACTTAGACGCCACTCAACCTTATCCGAAGAATATCACTTCGATACCTTCGCCTAGCGCTTTAGTGCCGTTTGTGAATCAGGCTGATTCCGCGCTCCAAGCCCTAGAGAATGCGCTGGTCGGACTGCATTGCTGATCCTTTTGCTTGACTCGGCAGCAAGCGAGATGAAACAGCAGCCCCACAACAGTCGCAAACTGATGCCTAACCCCTCGCTCAAGAGCCGAGCCCCAACAGCAAAGCACTAGGCCCGCGCTACAGTGCAGGCCATCATCTGTAGCGCGGGCCTAGCGCTTTCCTGCCGGGCCCGGCTTAGCTCGAACTACAAGGGCTTCCCCACTTGTCAAGCAAAAGAGAGCCATGAGGAATTGCGAAGCAATTCGTCAATGGGATCTGGGCTGGAGAGCGCCGACGATTTGGGCAATGTGCTGAGC
>JAGWTU010000123.1 GCA_028868825.1 Burkholderiales bacterium
CTCTCCGAATCGCTCGTCGCCGTCATCTCGCAGACGCTGTGCAAGCTCAAGGACGGCAGCGGGCGCATCGCCGCGCACGAGATCATGCTCGGCACCTCGGCGATCAAGAACCTGATCCGCGAGAACAAGATCGCGCAGATGTATTCGAGCATCCAGACCGGCCAGAACCTGGGCATGCAGACGCTGGACCAGAACCTCGCCGACCTCGTGCGGCGCAATCTGGTCGCGCCGGCCGAGGCGCGGGCGAAGGCCAAGATCCCCGAGAATTTCCCAGGCTAGGCAGGGAGCACGACACCTCATGGAACGCGACCAGGCATCGAAATTCGTCAACGACCTGTTGCGGCTGATGGTCAGCCGCAGCGGCTCGGACCTCTTCCTCACGGCCGACTTCCCGCCGGCGATCAAGGTCGACGGCAAGATCACCAAGGTCAGCCCGCAGCCGCTCACCGGCCAGCACACGCTGGCGCTGGCGCGCGCCGTGATGAACGACAAGCAGGCGGCCGAGTTCGAGCGCACGAAGGAATGCAATTTCGCGATCTCGCCGCAGGGCGTCGGCCGCTTCCGCGTCAACGCGTTCATCCAGCAGGGCCATGTCGGGCTCGTCTGCCGCACGATACCCGCGACGCTGCCGACGATCGACGGCCTCGGCCTGCCGCCGGTGCTCAAGGACATCTCGATGACCAAGCGCGGTCTCGTGATCTTCGTCGGCGCCACCGGCTCGGGCAAGAGCACCTCGCTGGCGGCGATCGTCGACCACCGCAACGAGAACTCCTACGGCCACATCATCACCGTCGAGGACCCGGTCGAGTTCGTCCATCCGCACAAGAACTGCATCGTCACCCAGCGCGAGCTCGGCATCGACACCGACAGCTGGGAGGCGGCGCTGAAGAACACGCTGCGCCAGGCGCCCGACGTGATCCTGATGGGCGAGATCCGCGACCGCGAGACGATGGAACATGCGGTGGCCTTCGCCGAGACCGGCCACCTGTGCCTGGCGACGCTGCACGCCAACAGCTCGAACCAGGCACTGGACCGCATCATCAACTTCTTCCCCGAGGAGCGGCGCCAGCAGCTGCTGATGGACCTGTCGCTGAACCTCAAGGCGCTCGTCAGCCAGCGGCTGATGGCGCGCGAGCAGGGGCGCGGGCGCATCGCCGCGGTCGAGATCATGCTCAACACGCCGCTCGTCGGCGACATGATCTTCAAGGGCGAGGTCAGCGAGATCAAGGAGCTGATGAAGCGTTCGCGCGAGCTCGGCATGCAGACCTTCGACCAGGCCCTGTTCGACCTCTACGAACAGCGCCACATCAGCTACGAGGACGCGCTGCGCAACGCCGATTCGGTCAACGATCTGCGGTTGCAGATCAAGCTGCAGAGCGTGCGCGCGCGCACCAACGACCTCTCGGCAGGCACGGAGCACATGAGAGTCGTGTGACGCGCCGGTTCATGGCAGCATCGCGGCCATGAACACCCGCACCTACGAAACCGCCGCCCCGCGCGCCGTCGCCTTCATCGGCCTGGGCGTGATGGGTTATCCCATGGCCGGCCACCTGGCGCGCGCCGGACACCGCGTCACCGTCTACAACCGCAGCCCGGCGAAGGCCGCGGCCTGGGTCGCCGAATACGGCGGCGCCAGCGCACCGACGCCGCGTGCCGCCGCGGCCGGCGCCGAATTCGTCTTCGCCTGCGTCGGCAACGACGACGACCTGCGCTCGGTGACGCTGGGCGCCGACGGCGCCTTTGCCGGCATGGCCGCCGGCGCGATCTTCGTCGACCACACGACGGCCTCGGCGGCGGTCGCACGCGAGCTGCACGCCGCGGCGCGCGCAGCGGGGCTGCATTTCGTCGATGCGCCGGTGTCGGGCGGCCAGGCCGGCGCCGTCAACGGCGCGCTGACGGTGATGTGCGGCGGCGACGCCGCACCTTTCGAGGCGATGAAGCCGGTGGCGCTGAACTACGCGAAAGCCGTCACGCGCGTCGGCGAGAGCGGCGCCGGACAGCTCGCGAAGATGGTCAACCAGGTCGCCATCGCCGGCCTCGTCCAGGGGCTGGCCGAGGCGATCGCCTTCGGCATGCGCGCCGGTCTCGACATGCCGCAGGTGCTCGACGTCATCGGCAAGGGCGCGGCGCAGAGCTGGCAGATGGACAACCGCGGCAAGACGATGGTCGAAGACAAGTTCGACTTCGGCTTCGCCGTCGACTGGATGCGCAAGGACCTCGGCCTGGTGCTCGACGAGGCGCGCCGCAACGGCGCGCAGATGCCGGTGACGGCGCTCGTCGACCAGTTCTACGCCGAGGTGCAGGCGCTGGGTGGCCGGCGCTGGGACACCTCGAGCCTGATCCGGCGCCTGAAGAAGTAAAGCGTCGGACCCGCGTCAGCGCGTCGGCGCGCTGGCGCCCTCGACGATCGGCGCCGGCGACTGATGCGAGATGTTGGCGAGCTGGTCCTCGGTCAGGATCTCGAACACGCGCACGACCTTCTGCACGCCGGGGATGCCGCGCACGAGCTCGGCCGCCCGCGTCGCTTCGCGCTCGGTGACCATGCCCATCAGGTAGACGATGCCGCGCTCGGTCACGACCTTGAACGCGTTCGCCTGCAGGTCCTTGGCGTCGACGAGCGTGGCCTTGACCTTGGTCGTGATGAGCGTGTCGTTCGAGCGCGAGCCGATCGAGCTGTTGCCCGCGATCGCCAGTTCGTTGACGACGGCACGCACGTTCTCGACCCGCGCCGCGGCCTTCTCGGCGGCGCTGCGCTCGGCATCGCCGGGCACCTCGCCGGTGAGCAGCACGAGCCGGTTGTAGCTGGTGACGTTGACATGACCGAGCGTGGCCAGATCGCGGATGCGCGAGCCGACCTTGAACTCGATCGTCTCGTCCTCGAGCTGGGTGCCCGAGGTA
>JAGWTU010000124.1 GCA_028868825.1 Burkholderiales bacterium
GCGCACCGGCACGCGCTCGAGCCCGACGAGGCCGACGCGCTTGCTCGGCGCCGCGCCGGCGAGATGGCTCTCGATCACCGCCGCACCCGGGTAGCCGCCGGCGCGCGCGCCGCCGGGGCGGCGCACCTTCTGGATCGCCCAGCTCAATCCCGCCTCGACGGGGCTCGTCGTGCGGTCGATGTCGCTGCCGTACAGGCACAGGCCGGCTTCCAGGCGCAGCGTGTCGCGTGCGCCCAGGCCCGCCGGTGCGACCTCGGGCTGGTCGAGCAGCGCCTGCGCCAGGGCTTCGGCCTGGGTGGCCGGCACCGAGATCTCGAAACCGTCCTCGCCCGTATAGCCCGAGCGCGTGACGAAGCAGCGCGCGCCGGCCAGCTCGAAGACGCCGCCGCTCATGAAGACGAGCGCCGCGGCGCCGCGGTTCAGCCGCCGCATGACCTCGCCCGCGCGGGGTCCCTGCAGCGCGAGCAGCGCCCGCTCGGGCATCTCGACGACGGCGCAGCGGTGGCCGATCTGCGTCACGAGGTGCGCGAGGTCCTCGCGCTTGCAGCCGGCGTTGACGATGAGGAAGAGGTCGCCGAACTCGGCGCGTGCGGCGGCGTCGGGGCGCACGAACATCAGGTCGTCGAGGATGCCGCCGGCGGCATCGGTGAAGAAGGCGTAGCGCTGGCGGCCTTCGGCGAGGCCGGCGACGTCGACCGGCACCAGCGTCTCGAGCGCCAGCGCGGCGTCGGCGCCGACGAGGCGGATCTGGCCCATGTGCGAGACATCGAACAGCGCCGCCGACGTGCGGCATTGACGGTGCTCGGCGATCAGCCCGGCGGGGTACTGCACCGGCATCGCGTAGCCGGCGAACGGCACCATGCGGGCGCCCAGGCGCAGATGGAAGGCGTGCAGCGGCGTGTGCAGCTGCGGCGGGGTGGTTTCGGTCATCGCGGACTCCAGGGAGGGCATCGAAAGTGCACCGTCCGTGACGGTAACACCTGGCCCTCGCTGTCCGCTTTACCTGAGAGATTCGGTGCGCCCCGGTCGGCGTACCTTGCCCCTTCGGTGGGCCGCCGGTGGCCGGCGGCCTCTCTCCAGTGAGGTGAAAAGTCAGTCCTTCTGCCTGAGCGTTCAATCGCCTTCGGCGGCCCCCGCGGACCGCGGTCCCGGGGCTCTCTCCTGACGGCGGCGAGTGTAGCAGCGGCTAGCATCGGCATCTCCGAAGTCGCGGCACCGCTGCCGCCGAAAGGACGCGATGGCGCTCGACCCCGGCATCCCCCAGGCCTATGCCGCGCTGCTCGCGGCGCACCGCTCGATCCGCCGCTTCGAGCCGCGGCCGGTCGACCCGGCGCTCGTCGACCGCCTGCTCGAACAGTCGCTGCAGGGCGCGTCCTCGAGCGGCAACCTGAACATGGTCTCGGTCGTCAAGTCGTCCGACCCCGAGCGCCGGCGCCGCCTGCACGAACTCCACGGCGGCCAGGACATGGTGCTCGAGGCGCCGCTGCTGCTGACCTTCTGCGCCGACACCGACCGCACGCGGCTGTGGCTGGCGCAACGCGGCGCGCGGCCGGGATTCGCCGATTTCCTGAGCTGGCACGTGGCAGCCTTCGACGCCATCATCCTCGCGCAGACGACGGCGCTGGCGCTCGAGAGCCAGGGCCTGGGCATCTGCTACATGGGCACGACGGTGAACCGGATGACCGAGATCGCCGCGGCGCTCGAACTCCCCGGCACCTGCCTGCCGGTGACGACGCTGGTCGTCGGCTGGCCGGCCGAGGCGCCGGCGCAGCGCGACCGCCTGCCGAGCCGGGCCTGGATCCACGACGAGGTCTACCGCCGCCCGACGCCGGCCGCGATCGACCGCGACTACGGCGAGCGCGAAAGCCGTGGCTGGGCGCGTTACCGCAGCATGGGGCCCGAGGTGATAGAGCGCATGGCCGCGCATGGCATCACCTCGCTGGCGCAGTTCTACACGAGCCCGATCAAGTACGACCCGGACCGCCTCGGCGAGTACTCGGTGGCGCTGGAGGCGCTGCTGCGCGAGCGCGGCTTCCTCCCGCGGCCGCCCTGAGGGGGCGGTCGCCGTAGAGGAGGAAGCGCGGGCCGCTGCCGAGCGCGGCCGCCTCGTCGCCCGGGTTGTAGAGGCGGCAGCGGCGCAGCGACAGGCAGCCGCAGCCGATGCACGAGGCGAGCTGGTCGCGCAACCGCGTCAGCGCGGCGATGCGCTCATCGAGCAGCGGCTGCCAGCTGCGCGACAGGCGCTGCCAGTCGGCCGCATTCGGCGTGCGGCCGCCGGGCAGGGTCGCGAGCGCGTCGCGGATCTGCCCGAGGCTGAGCCCGCAGGCCTGCGCGGCGCGGATGAAGGCGACGCGGCGCAGCTCGCCGCGCGCGTATTCGCGCCGGCCGCCGGCGCTGCGGCCGCCGGTGATCAGGCCCTGGCTCTCGTAAAAGCGCAGCGCGCTGGCGGCGACGCCGGCGCGGCGCGCGAAGTCGCCTATCGGTATCCGGGCATCGTCGTCCATCATGGCCTCCTGTCGCGCCTCCGCTGGCGCCGCGGCCGCGCCGGGGCTTGACTTAAAGCTTACTTGAACTTGCATGCTCGCGGCATCGACACGACCGAGGACCCGCGATGAAGACGCTGCACCGACTGCTGGACGCCGCCCAGCGCTATCCGAACGCCTACGACGGCGGCCTCGCCACCCACCTGCCGATGGCGCTGCACGCGCTCGCCGGCCTGGGCGCCGACGATGCCCGGCTCGAGGCCTGGTTCGCGATGTATGTCGCGCGTTTCGGCGACGCGCGCGCGGCGCCCGAGGTCGCCGCGCCGGTCGCGGAGGCCGCGGTGGGCGACTGGCGCGAGCTGCGCGGCCGCGCCGACGCCCAGCCGGCGCTGCGCGCG
>JAGWTU010000006.1 GCA_028868825.1 Burkholderiales bacterium
ACGTGCTGCTCGTGATCCTCAACGTGCCGATGATCGGCGTCTGGGTCAAGATGCTGCGCGTTCCGTACAAGTACCTGTACCCGGCGGCGCTGTTCTTCATCTGCGTCGGCGTCTACAGCACCAAGAGCAGCCTGTTCGATGTCGGCGAGGTGGCGGTGTTCGGCATCCTCGGCGCCGTCTTCCTGAGCCTGGACTTCCCGGTCTCGCCGATCGTGCTGGGCTTCGTGCTCGGGCCGATGCTGGAGGAGAACTTCCGCCGCGCGATGCTGCTGTCGGGCGGCGACCTGTCGGTGTTCGTCACGAGGCCGATCAGCGCCTGGTTCATCGGCGCGAGCTCGCTGCTCATCCTGGCCCAGCTCATCGCCTATGCGCGCAAGCGGCTGCGCGCGGCCGAGACGATGCCGGTGCGGGAGTTGGCGGGCGAGTAGGGGCGAACGGCCGGCCGCATTGGATCATTCATCGATGCTGTTCGAAGCCGACCGCCACGAGGCGCCCTCCGGCGCCCCCTGGGAAGCGCAGGTCGTGGCGCGGGCGATCCGCGGCCTGGGCGACGATTTCGAAAGCGCGCTCGACGCCGGTGGCCATTGGCCGGCGCATGCGCTCGATCTCGAAGGCGAGCAGGCCAGGCCTTTCCACAGCCTGTACCTCGGCGCCGCCGGCGTGCTGTGGGCGCTGTGGCACCTGGAACGAGCAGGCGCCGTCGAATTGCGCATCGCGCCCGACGCGCTCATCCGGCGCGCCTACGACGACTACCTTGCGGCACCCGATACCGGTGCGGTCGTGCCGTCCTACTACCTCGGCGAGGTCGGCATCCTGCTCGTGCGGTGGCGCTTGACGGGCGATGCCGCTGCCGCCGAGCGCCTGTACACGCTGATCCGCGACAACATCCCCAATCCGACCAACGAAGCGCTGTGGGCGGCGCCGGGCACGATGGTCGGCGCGCTGCACATGCTCGAATGGACCGGCGACGAGCGCTGGCGCAGCCTCTTCCTGGACAACGTCGAGCAGCTCTGGAAGACCTGGCTGCCGAGTCCGTATCTCGACGGCCATCTCTGGACCCAGGACCTTTACGGCAGCATCGTCCAACTGCTCGGCGCCGGTCACGGCTATGCCGGCAATGTCTATCCCTTGTTGCGCGGCGCGGCACTGATGCCGGCCGAAAGGCGGGACGCGCTGCTGCAGCGCTGCGCCGACCTGCTGGGCAGGACGGCGCTGCGCGACGGCGATGGCGTCAACTGGCCGCCAGGCGTGGGCCCGACCCGACCGGGCCGCGCGTCGGTGCTCGTGCAGTGGTGCCACGGTGCCCCGGGCATCGTCACGGCGACGGCCGATTTCCCGCGCGGCGTCTCGGCCGCGATGGATCGCCTGCTGCTGGATGCCGGTGCGACGATCTGGCGCGCCGGGCCGCTCGTCAAGGGCTACGGGCTTTGCCACGGCACGGCCGGCAACGGCTATGCGTTCCTGAAGCTGTATCGGCGCACGGGCGACGCGAACTGGCTCGCGCGGGCGCGCGCCTTCGCGATGCACGCGCTCGGCCAGCGCGAGCGCATGCGGGCGCGATACGGTGTCGGACGCTACAGCCTGTGGACCGGCGACGCCGGGCTGGCGGTGTACCTGCAAGACTGCATCGACGGCACCGACCGCATGCCCGGCCTGGATCGGCTCTGAGCCCGCGCCGTCACGACGGCGCTTCGTTGCGACCGCGCTCGAGCTTGTACCAGAGCGTGCGCTCGCCGATGCCCAGCAGCGCCGCCGCACGCCGCTTGTTGTCGCCCGTGCGGCGCAGCGCCTCGGCGATGTAGCGCTGCTCGAGCGTGCCGACCGCGGAGGCCAGATCGAGCGACTCGCCGATCGCGGCCTCGGCCGGCGCCACGCCCATCGCTGCACTCGCGCCGCCGCGCAGGTCGGCCGGCAGATGCTGCACGTCGATCATCGAGCCGCGACACAGGATCAGCGCGCGCTGGACGACGTTGTCGAGCTCGCGCACATTGCCCGGCCAGTCGTAGGCGGCCAGGCTGTCCAGCGCGGCGGCGCTGATCTCGATGCGACGGCTCTGCCGCGCCGCGAGGTGGCGCACGAGTTCGGGCAGGTCGTCGATGCGCTGGCGCAGCGGCGGCAGTTCGAGCGCGAAGACATTCAGGCGGTAATACAGGTCCTCGCGCAGCCGCCCCTCGCGCACGGCGGCCCGCGGGTCGCGGTTGCAGGCGGCGATGACGCGCAGGTCGAGCTCCATGCTGCGGTTGCCGCCCAGGCGCTCGACGCTGCCTTCCTGCAGCACACGCAGCAGCTTGGCCTGCAGCGCGATCGGCATCTCGGTGATCTCGTCGAGGAAGATCGTGCCGCCGGCGGCGAGTTCGAACTTGCCGACACGGTCCTTGACGGCGCCGGTGAAGGCGCCCTTGTCGAAGCCGAAGAGTTCGGCCTCGACCATCTCGGCCGGCAGCGCGGCGCAATTCAGCGCCACGAACAGCCCCTCGCGGCGCGGCGAGGCCTGGTGGATCGCGCGCGCCGCGAGCTCCTTGCCGGTGCCGGTCTCGCCGGTGATGAGCACCGTCGCGCGCGTCGCCGCGACCTGCTCGATCTGCTCGAACACCGCGCGCATCGCGGCGCTGGCGCCGACGAAGTCCGCTGCCGGGCGCTGCGCCTCGCCCTTGAGGTAGTCGTGTTCGACGCGCAGCTGCTCGCGCGACAGCGCGCGGTCGATCGCGAGTTCGAGCACCTCGACGTCGAAGGGCCGCATCAGGTAGTCCTGCGCGCCGACCTTCATCGCCTGCACGGCCGATTCGACCGTGCCATGCGCCGTCATCACGATCACCGGCACGCGCAGGCCCCGCGCGGCCATCTCGGACAGCAGCCCCAGGCCGTCGAGCACCGGCATGCGCATGTCGGTCAGCACGAGGTCGATCGCCTCGTCCTCCAGCACCTGCAGCGCCTGGCGGCCGTCGGCCGCGGCGTGCGCCCGGTGCCCGAGGCGGCCGACCATGATCTCGAGCACGCGCCGCATATGCGCCTCGTCGTCGACGACGAGGATGCTGGCTGGCGTCATGCGCGCGCTCCCATCGCGCTGCGGCGCCGGCGCGGCAGGCGCAGCGTGAAGGCCGAGCCGCCACGCGGCCCGCGCGCGACGCCGACGCGCCCGCCATGCGCCAGCACGACCTGCTGCACGACGGCCAGCCCGAGGCCGATGCCGCCCTCGCGCCGGGTCACGAAGGGGTCGAAGATGCGCTCGGCGATCTCGGGCGCGATGCCCGGGCCGTCGTCGTCGCAGACCACCGTCAGCACGTCGCCGTCGGCGGCCGTCGCCAGCCGCACGCGACCCTGCGCGCCGGCGCTCTGGGTCGCGTTCTGCAGCAGGTTGAAGACCGCCTGCATCAATTGTTCGGGGTCGGCCTCGAGCCGCGGATCGGCCGCCGCGAGTTCGAGCTCGATCCCCGCCGCCGGCGCGCCGCCCGGGCGCAGCGCCTGCATCTGCGCGCAGCGGCCGAGCAGTTCATGCAGGTCGCAGGCGCTGAAATTCGGCCGCCGCGGACGCGCCGTGTCGAGCATCGCCGAGACGAGCCGGTTCAGCCGCTCGGTCTCCGATTCGATGAAGCCCATCAATTCGCGTCCCTCCGCACCCAGGCCCGGGTCGCGGCGCAGCATCTGCGCCGACGAACGCAGGATACCCAAGGGCGTGCGCACCTCGTGCGCCAGCACCGCGCCGACCTCGCCCAGCATCGCCAGCTTCGATGCGCGCACGAGTTCCTGGCGCGATTGCTGGACGGCGCCGATCATCTCGGCCTGCGCCTGCTCGAGTTCGGCCAGTTCGGCGATGAACCAGGACCTGGCCGGCGCCGCCGGCGGCGTGCCGTCGAGCTGGAAGCGGCGCGCGGTGGCGATGAGGGCCGCGATCGGCCGCGCGATGACGCGCGCGAACAGCGGCGCGGCCACCAGCGACGCCAGCAGCACCGTCGCCAGCAGGCCAGCGAAGATGACGGCGATGTGCCGCACCGGCGCCAGCGCCTCGTCCAGCGGCTCGAGCACGACCGTCGTCCAGCCCGATCCGGCAAAGCCGTTCTCGGGCTGCGAGCGGCCGATGCCGACGATCGCCGGCGCCGCCAGCCAGGGCGCGCCCGCGCGCACGGGGCCGCTGGTGGCGTCGGCGATGAACGCCAGCCCCGCGCGGCGCAGCGCGGCGTCGGGCAGCTCGCGGCCGCGCAGCCCCTGCGAGCCGGCGACCCAGCGGCCCTGCGCGTCGATGACGGCGATCAGCTGGCCGCGCGTGGCATAGCGGTCGAGCAGCCGGCTGACGCGACCGGCGTCGAATTCGAGGTGCAGGCGGGCGATCGTCGCGCCGGCGCCGAATGCCGAATGGATCGGCGTCTCGATGACCAGCGGCAGGCCGTCGGCCAGTCGCTGCGCTGCCGGCAGCATCAACCGCGCGTCGCCGGCGTCGAGCCGGGCGTCGATCGACACCGGCGCCGCCGCGTCGAGTGCGGCGCGGCGGCCGATCGCATCGACGCGGCTGCTGGCGACGACGAGGCCGTCGTCCAGCCGGCAATCGAGCTCGCGGTAGACACCGCCATAGCCGCGCGCGAGGTCGACGAGATAATGCGAGACCCGCTTGTCGACATCGCCCACGCGCAGGTCCTGCATCAGCTCCGAGCGGCTCCAGACGAAGGCGTTCTGCAGACGCTCGAAGATCATGCGGTCGATGTCGGCCTGCAGCGTCGACGCCTCGACGTCGATGCTGCGCGCGATCTGCTGCGTCATGGCCTGGCGCGTGCGGCTGAAGCTCAGCCAGGTGATCGCGATGCAGGGCAGCAGGCCGAGCAGCACGAAGGCGAACATGAGGGCGCGACGGAGGGTCACGGCGGAACCGGAAGTTGGAGGAGAACGGCCGACCGGTGCGAGGCACGGGTCTTGCGCCGACACCGCCGTCGCACCGCCCGAACACCATGACTAGCAATGCACATGCCCACCGCGGCCCGCGCCCAAGCCGCGCACGCCGCCTGCGATCCGCCTCATTGTGCCTCGCGCTGGCGGCCGCCGGGCCCGTGCTGGGCGCGGCGCCATTGCCACTGTCGACCCCAGGCGGCGACCTGACGCTGGGCGCCTGGGCGACGCTGCAGCTGGAGGTCCCGCGCGGGCCTTCACCACCGCCGCCGACGGTGGGCGGGTCGCAGACGAACACCGCTGCCGGCAGCGCCCACGGCGAGGACTACAGCCTGGACAACGCGCAGTACACGCGGCGCACGCGACTGAGCATCAGCCACCTCGCCGCGCTCGCCTGGTGGGAACCGAGCCCGAGCTGGCAATGGCTGGCCGAAGTCGACGGCCTGAATGCCGCGCAATGGCCCCGTTTCGACGGCGGCGAGGACAGCCCGAACTCGGATTTCAGCCTCTCGCTCGAGCGCCTGTATGTCGACTATCGGCCCGGCGACGCCTGGAACCTGCGGCTGGGCAAATTCCTCACGCCGGTCGGGCGCTGGAATGCGAACCATGCCGACCCCCTGACCTGGACGACGACGCGCCCGCTGATCTCGCAGGCGGCGTTCCCGACCAACCTCGTCGGCGCGATGGCCTACGGCAATCTGCCGCTGGGCTCGCAGGGGCTCGACTACCGGTTCTACGCCGCCGGCCGGCAACATTGGGACGGCACGGCCCCGGGGTCGGCGATCACCCGGGCCGCCGGCGTGCGGCTGGCGGTGCCCGCGGGCTTCGGGCTGCAGGTCGGTGTCTCGGCCCTGGCCTTCGCCCAGCTGAAGTCCTCGCCCGACCACAGCCGGCTCGTCGGTGCCGATTTCGTCTGGCATCGCGGTCGCGCCGAATTCTCCGGCGAGGCGCTGCGGCGCATCGGCAGCGACGCCGGCGACGGCGGCGAACGAGGCTGGTTCGTCCAGGGCGCGCTGCCGCTGGCCGAGCGCTGGTGGCTGACGACGCGCTGGGAGTCGTACAAGCGCGTGGCCGACGCGAACGCGACGCGCTCGGCGCTCGTCGGGCTGGTGTTTCGCAGCGGCGGGCATTGGGTGGCGAAGGTCGAATGGGTGCGGCCGACGACGGCCGCGCCGGGCATGCCGCAGGGCCTGCTGGCGTCGTTGACGGCGCTGTTCTGAGGCGATGACCGATCACGTTCTCGCCCGACGAGGGCTCGGCCGGGTGCGTCGCGTCGCGTTGGCGCTGCTGTGGCTGGCGGCGCTCGGCTCCTCGGCGCCGCCGTCGCGCGGCGCCGAGCCGGCGCTGGCCGTGATCGTCGCCGCCGGCCGCGCGCCCGCGGCCGCCGTGTCGACGGCGATGCTGGCCAACATCTTCACGCGCAAGCGCCTGCGCTGGCCCGACGGCAGCCCCGCCGTGCCGGTCAATCTGCCGGCGCAGCAGCCGCTGCGGCGCGCATTCTCGCTGTGGATGTTCGGCCGCAGCCCCGAGGACATGCAGCCGTTCTGGGACGACCAGTACTACCACGGCGTGCTGCCGCCGCCGGTGCTGGCCTCGGAGGAGGCGGTGCTGCGCTTCGTCGCCGAGACACCGGGCGCGGTCGGCTATGTCTCGGTCTGCGCGGCCGATCGCCGCGTCCAGGTGCTGGCGACCAGCGGTGGCGCCACCTGCACTCATTGAGCACTCGCTGAGCAGTCACTGAGCAGCCGCCGGACGAGGTGCCGACGGCGCCGGCCGGCGTGCGCCGGTTCTTGCGCACCGCGCAGCCCACCACGCCGATTCTTGCGCACGGCAGGCACCCGCAGCCGGTACGGGGCCGCGGCGCCCGCCGCCCGCGATCTGGCCCGAAGCTTGCGACCCGGCAACGCGTGAGCGAGCCGCCACCAGCGCGCGCTGTTTCGCCCGCCCCCACCCCATGGCCCACCCGCATGAACAACGCGCAAACGCTGAAGATCGACCCGGGACCGCGCTCCGGCTCCGGCGACCCGAGACCCGACCTGCGCGGCCAGCGGCTCGATGCCCCGCCGTCGGCGCTGCCGCTGATGCGCGCGGAGGATCTGTCCCTGGTCTACGACAGCGGCCGCACGCGCGCGCTGGACCGCGTGTCCTTCGAATTGAAAGCGCGCGAATTCGTCGCCATCACCGGCCCCAGCGGCTGCGGCAAGACCAGCCTGCTGAACCTCATCGGCGCGCTCGATGCGCCGACCCACGGCCGCCTGTTCCTCGGCGCCGAGCGCTATCCCGATCTCGGCTCGGCAGCGGCCTTCAGGCGCCGCCATTTCGGCTACATCTTCCAGTCCTTCCACCTCATGCCGACGCTGACCGCGCTGGAGAACGTGCTCGTCGCCACGGCGGACCCGGGCGCCGGCGAGAGCGGCAGCGCGCTGCGCGAGCGCGCCCGCGCACTGCTCGCCCATCTGGGCCTGCTGGGCCACGAGAAGCGTCGCCCGGCGCAGATGTCGGGCGGCGAGCGCCAGCGCCTGGCCATCGCCCGCGCCCTCATCAACCGCCCGGCCGTGCTGCTGGCCGACGAGCCCACCGGCAGCCTCGACACGGCCAATGCGCTGCAGGTGCTGGACCTCATCGAGACGATCCGCCTGCGCGACGGCCTCACCGTCGTGCTCGTCACGCACGACCACCAGGTGTCGCGGCGCGCCGATCGCGTGCTGCGCATGCGCGACGGCAAGATCTTCTGGTGAAGCCGATGAACCTGCTCGACCTGGCCCTCAACAACCTGCGCCGGCGCCCCGGGCGATCGCTGCTGACGGCGGCCGCGATCGCGCTGGGCATCTGCGCCGTCGTCGCGCTGACCGGCATCGCCTGGGGCTTCGAGGCCAGCTGGCAGCAGGCCAACGACGACCGCGGCACCGACCTCATCCTGACGCGCGGCGGCAGCGAGAACGCGATGCCCGTCGCCTTCGTCGGCGAGCCCTGGTCCACGCGGCTGCGCGCCCTGCCCCAAGTGCACGAGGTCGCCGGGCTGCTCAGCGAAATGCTCGGCGTCGACGACGGCAGCTCCCCGGTCTTCGTCTTCGGCTGGCAGCGCGGCAGCTATCTCTGGACGCATCTGCAACTCGTCGACGGCCGCTGGCCCGAGGCGTCGGATGCGGACGCCGGCGCCAGGGCCGACGAGCTCGTCATCGGCAGCATCGCGGCCGACCTGCTGCACAAGAGCACGGGCGACCTCGTCGACATCGAAGGCCGATCGATGCGCATCGTCGGCACTTTCGAGAGCCCCGCGATGGTCGAGAACGGGGCCCTGGTGATGAACCTGGACCGCATGCAGCGCCTGACCGACAAGCCCGGCAAGGTCAATGTGCTGAACCTGAAGCTGGCGCCCGGCGCCGGTGCCGCCGAACTGGCGGCGATCAAGCGCGAGGTCGCGGCGACGATGCCGGGCTTCGTCGCCATCACCTCGGGCGAACTGGTGCGGCGCAACGCCATCGTGCGCATCGCCAAGGCCATGGGGCAGGCGACGACGCTGATCGCGAGCCTCGTCGGTGCGCTGGTGGTCTTCAATTCGATGCTGATGAGCGTGCACGAGCGCACGCGCGAGATCGGCCTGCTGCAGGCGCTGGGCTGGGCGCGGCGCCGCGTCGTCGCCCTCGTCGTCACCGAAGCGACGCTGCTCGCGCTGGCCGGTGGCGTCGCCGGCATCGGGCTGGGCATCGCGGCGACGGTCGGACTCGAACACATGGACCTGATGCGGGGCAAGATCGACGCCGTCTACTCGACGCCCTTCTATGTCGGCGTCACCGCCCTGTGCGTGCTGATCGGCGTCATCGGCGGCCTGGCGCCGGCGCTGAAGGCGGCGCGCATGCGCCCGGCTGCGGCGCTGCGGCGCGAATGCTGACAACGCTGGCCGCGACGGCGGTCGCCATCGCCCAGGCCGCCGCCCCGGCCACTGCGGCCAGCGCGCCCGACGGCGCCGCGCTTGCCGCGGCGATGCGCCGGGCGATGCAGTCGGACGGTTTCGAGCTGCGCCTGACGCTGCGCGACCCGGCGGACGGCTCGAGCACGCCGCAGCGCATCGCCATCGTCGGCGAATTCGGCGCGCAGCGGCGGCGCATCGCGCTGCGCGGCATCGCCCCGGCGAACATCGCGAATCGGCGCTATCGCGCCGAACTCGGCGCCGACGCCCGCGTGCGCCTGCTCGAACCCGCGCTCGCCGATGTCCAGGCGCCGGTCTGGGGCAGCGCGCTCGTCCCGTGGGACCTGCTGGGCGCCTGGTGGGACTGGCCGGTGCAGGAGCTCGGCGGCGCCGACCAGGCCGCCGGCCATGCCTGCCGCTGGCTGCATTCGCGCCCGCCCGCAGCGGCCGCGGGCGGCGGCGTGACCGCGGTCGACAGCTGCATCGACGCCGCCGACGGCGTGGCCCTCGTCACCCGCTGCTGGGGCCCGCGGCATCGGCTGCTGCGCAGCATCGAGGTCACGCGATTGCTGCGCAAGTCCTCCGGTCTGGCGGCGGCGAAGTCGGCGCTGATCCGCGCCGCCGACGGCACGACGACGGCCATCGAGGTCTACGACGGCGACGAGCACCACGCCATCGTCGCCGATGATTTCGATGCACCGACCGGAGCCAGGCGATGAAGGCACTCGGGACGATGCATCCGAGCGCGCAGCTCGGCGGCGCCTGGTGCGATTCGAACCTGCTGCTGTCGAGCCTGCTCGAGGCCACCAGCTTCGTGACGCCGGTGCTCGAACGCTATTTCGTACGCACCGTCGCGCGCGTCGCGCTGGCGATCGAGCCGGCCGATGCCGAGGCCCGCGCGCGCGCCCGCGCCTTCGTGATCGAGGAATCGCGCCATGCCGTCGCGCACCAGCGCTTGAATCGAGCCCTGCTGGTGCACCTCGGCGCCGCGCCGCCCGGCCTGGCCTGGGTGCAGCGCCTGGCCGAGGCCGCGGAACGCCGGCTCGACCTCGCGATGCGACTGGCGACGGTCGAAATCATGGAGCGTGCCTCGGCCCGCATCGCCAGGCGCTACCTGGCACGCGAACAAGGCTGGACCTTCGGCTGCGACTATGCTCGTCGCCTGTTCGCCCAGCATGCGCGCGAGGAACTCGCCCATGCGGACGTCATCGCGGCGTTGCAATCCACGACCCGTCGCGTCGACGCGCGCTGGATCGTGGCGCCGATGCTGGCGGCCGCGATGGCCCTCTACCTCGCGATCGCCGTACCCTGGATCGCCGCGCGCAAGCGGGGCCATCAACGACAGCCGATTCGAACATGACGATCACTCGACGCACTGCTTCTCGACTCCTGTGGGCCTTCGCGCTGGCCGGATGCGCCGCTGCGCCGCCACCGCCGGCGACGCCGCCCGCCGCGGCCGCGCAGGCACGGCCGCTGGCGGCGACCTACGCCGAGCTCGCACGCGCGGGCGGCCGCGTCATGCGACTCTCGCCCGCCGAGTCGAGCCTGCGCATCCTCGTCTTCCGCGCCGGCCGCGCAGCGCGCCTCGGTCACAACCATGTGCTGACGGCGCCGCGCTTCACGGGCTATTTCCACCTGCCCGACGACGGCCCGGCGCGCGCCACCTTCGATCTCGAATTCAGGCTCGACGAACTCCAGATCGACGACCCGGCCCAGCGCGCCGCGCTGGGCAGCGCCTGGGCGAGCGTGATCTCGCAGCCGATGATCGACGGCACGCGCGACCACATGCTGAGCGCGTCGAACATGGACGCCCAGCACTATCCCTATGTGCGCGTGCATGCGCTGGAGATCAGCGGCGAGGCACCTCATTTCGCGGCCCGGGTGGCATTCGAGATGCACGGGCAAGTCCGGGAATTCTGGCTGCCGCTGAAGGTGTCGGGACTGCCCGAGCGCGTCGAGGTCGAGGGCAGCGTCGTGCTGCGGCAGACCGATTTCGGCGTCCGGCCCTATTCGGTCGGCGCCGGCCTGCTGGCGGTGAAGGACGAGGTCATCGTCGAGTTCAGGCTCGTGGGACACTGACCCCGGCGCGCCACATGGCGCGCGAAATTGTCCAGGATGGCCTGCCAGCCGGCGCGTTGCTGCTCCTGCGGGTGCGTCGATTCGCTGTCGAAGGTCACCGTCACCGTGACGCCGGCGGGCGAGTCGGCGAATTCGACGCGGCCGGTGCGATCGCCGAATTGGTACTCCAGCAGCGTCATCGGCACGACCCGCGTGTACTCGCCGGCGAAGTCGAAACCGAAGGAGCCGTCCTTGGCCTCCATGCGGGAAGAGAACCGGCCGCCGACGCGCAGATCGACGCTGGATGCCGTCGTGTGCCAGTCGGGCGACGCCGTGTTCCAGACCTTGATGTCCTCGGGCGAGTTGTAGGCGCGCCAGACCTCGGCGATGGGCGCTGCGACGATGGTGGATACGCTGATCTTCACGGAGCCTCCGAAGGAATGCGCGTCGAATCTACAGCACGACGCGTACCGCGTGCACCTGGCCATCGTCGACGAGCGCGATGCCGCCGCCCCGCCGCGCCTGGCCATCCACCGTGACGGCAGGTGCCGCGCCACCGGCGCATTCGATGTCGATGCGATAGCTCGTGCCGCGGTAGCGGTAGTCGACCTGGTAGCCGGTCCACGCCGCGGGCAGGCAGGGCCGGATCAGCAGCCGCGCGCCCTCGTCGTCGACCTGCAGCGTCAGGCCGAGCAGCGATTCGACGATCAGCCGGTACATCCACCCGGCCGATCCCGTGTACCAGCTCCAGCCGCCGCGCCCCACATGCGGTGCCACGCTGTAGACATCGGCAGCGGCGACATAGGGCTCGACCTTGTAGACGGCGACGGCGGCCGCGCTGTCGCCGTGGCGCAGCGGATTGATCAAATCCATGACCTGCCAGGCGCGCGCTGCATCGCCGAGCGCGGCGTAGGCCATCGCCGCCCAGACGGCGCTGTGCGTGTACTGGCCGCCGTTTTCGCGCACGCCGGGCACGTAGCCGGCGATGTAGCCCGGATTGGGTCCGAGGCGGTCGAAGGGCGGATCGAGCAATTGCACGAGGCCGGCGTCGGCACGCACGAGGTGCGTCGCCACGGCATCCATCGCGCGGCGCGTGCGCTCCTCGCTGCCGACGCCCGAGAGCACGGCCCAGCTCTGCGCGATGGCGTCGATGCGGCATTCCGTGTTCGCGGCCGAGCCGAGCGGCGTGCCGTCGTCGAAATAGGCGCGGCGATACCAGTCGCCGTCCCATCCGGTCTGCTCGAGGCGTTGCGCGAGGCCCCTTCGTTCGTCGTCGCAACGTCGGGC
Source organism: Burkholderiales bacterium (assembly GCA_028868825.1). Taxonomy (GTDB): domain Bacteria; phylum Pseudomonadota; class Gammaproteobacteria; order Burkholderiales; family Burkholderiaceae_C; genus Rubrivivax. The sequence goes on from JAGWTU010000006.1 coordinate 12,131, forward strand.
GAACGCGGCGTCGCCGCAGCGGCGCGCCAGCGGCGCGAATTCGCGCAGCACTTCGCAGAGGAAGAAGCCGAGCCAGACGCTTTCGCCCCGACCTGCCGAGCCGACGCGGTTCATGCCGTCGTTCCAGTCGCCGGCGCCGATCAGCGGCAGGCCGTGGGCGCCCCAGCGCAGGCCATGCTGCACCGCTCGCCGCGCATGCTCGTAGATGCTGGCCGTCTCGTTCGCGTGTCCCGGCATGTCGAACCACGACTCCTCGTGCGGCGCCACCGGCGGGCCGGCGAGGAAGCCCACGGCCTCGGCCAGCAGGCCGCTGTCGTGCGTCGCCTGCACGTAGCGCGCGAGCGCCAGCGGCAGCCACAGGTAGTCGTCGGAGATCTGCGTGCGCACGCCGCGCCCACCCGGCGGATGCCACCAATGCTGGACATCGCCTTCGACGAACTGCCGGCCGGCCGCCCGCAGCAATTGCTCGCGCAGCAGGCCGGGGCGGGTGTGGACGAGCGCCATCGCGTCCTGCAACTGGTCGCGGAAACCGTAGGCGCCGCCCGACTGGTAATAGCCGCTGCGCGCCCACATCCGGCAGGCGATGGTCTGGTAGATCAGCCAGCCGTTGGCCAGCAGGTCGAGCATCGGATCGGGCGTGCGCACCTGCACGGCGCCGAGCGTGTCGCGCCAATGAGCCTGCACGGCCGCCAGCGCGGCGGCAGCAGCGGCGCTGCCGCGATGGCGCTGCACGAGTTCGCCGGCCTCGTCGGCGCTGCGGCCCATGCCAAGGCGGAAGACGATCTCGCGCGACTGCCCGGGCGCGAGCTCGACGACGACCTGGATCGCCGCGCAGGGGTCGAGCCCGGCGCCGGTGCGGCCCGATAGCCCGACGCGACGCAGCGCGGCCGGGCGCCGCAGCGAACCGTTGCGGCCGATGAATTCGTCGCGATCGGCGGTCACCGAACCGCCGACGCGGTCGCCGGGGTCGACGTCGAAGAAGCCGATCCAGTCACCGAAATCGTTGCTGTAGCGGTTGCGGGCATACAGCGCGCCGCTGTCCGCGGCGATCTCGGTATGCACATGCGGCGCATGCTTCTCGCGCAGGTCGCCAAGCACCCATTCGACATAGCCCGTCGCCGACAGGCGCCGGCGGCGCGCGCCGTCGTTGCGCAGGATCAGGCGCGAGAACTTCACCGCATCGTCCGTGGCGACGAACACCGTCAGCTCGCTGTGCACGGCCGCCTCGTCGTGCTCGAACACGCTGTAGCCGAAGCCGTGACGCACGCGGTAGGGCGTCGCGGCGCCGGGCTCGCCGGACTCGCGCAAATCGCGCGGGTCGCCCGTGGCCTGCTGCGAGGTCGGCGACCAGACCTGGCCGCTGTCCTCGTCGCGCAGGAAGAGGGCCTCGCCGCCGCTGTCGGACACGGGGTCGTTGTGCCAGGGCGTCAGGCGCAGCTCATGCGCGTTCTCGCACCAGGTGTAGGCGCTGCCGGCCTCGGACACGATGGTGCCGAAGCGGGGATTGGCGATCACATTCACCCAGGGTGCCGGCGGTCGCCGCGCGCCGGCGGTCGTGATGACGTACTCGCGCCCGTCGGCGCTGAAGCCGCCATGCCCGTTGAAATACGCGAGTGCGGCCGCGTCCGGGCGCGGCGGCGCCGGGCTCGTCAGCGACGGCTCGTGCGGCCGCATCGGCACGAGCATCGGCGGCCGGCGCTCGGCCAGGCGCTTGGCGCCCACCTGCTGCTCGAGCGTGCCCAGGCGGTCGCTGACGATGGCGCGCGCCACGGCCTGCAGCAGCACGCGGTCCTCGTCGGCGATGTGCTCGGCGTGGCGCACGAAGATGCCGCCCGGGCGGTCGACCACATGCGATTCGATGCTGCTCGCGATGAGGCCGAGGATCTGCTCCTGCAGCCGCTGGCGATAGACATCGCGCTCCTCGTTCCAGATCACGAGGTCGACGGCCAGGCCCTTGAGCCGCCACCAGGCATGGGCCTGCACGAGCTGGCGCACGAGGTCGATGCTCGCGGCATCGCTGATCTGCAGCAGCACGATCGGCAGATCGCCCGAGATCGCGTAGCCCCACAGCCCCGACTGGCCGCGCCGGTTGCGCACCAGCAGGCCGGCATCGGCGCGCAGCGTCGGTTGCGAATAGACGACGGTGTTGGCCAGCCGCGCATAGGTCTGCGCATCGGCCTCGCTGGCGTTGAGCTGGCGCAGGATGACCTGGCTGTGGGTCCAGGTGAGCTCGAACACGCGATCGGCCAGGCGCCGGTCCATCATCTTGTGTGCCAGCGCCAGGCAGGCCTCGCGGCTGTCGGCAGCGCCGTAGATGATGTCGACGAGCACCGTCTGCTCGGGCTCGAGCGTGATGACGCGGCGCGTCGCCGCCACCGGGTCGAGCACTGAACCCGCGGTGCCGGACAGCGGCCCCGTGCCCTGCAGCGCCGACGGCGCATGAACGCCGCGGCCGCGGCCAATGAAGCGCGCGCGGTCGGTCTCGTGCGACACCGGCCCGCCCCGTGCACCGTGCACGGCGACGAGATGGAACATCCACGGCGCCTGCTCGTCGGCCGAGCGCGGGCGGCGCGTGGCGAGGATCAGCGGCGGCTGCTCGAGCACCTCGGTCTGCACGAAGAGCTTGCTGAACGCCGGGTGCGCGGCGTCGGCCGCCGCCGGCGCGAGCACGATCTCGGCGTAGGTCGTGATCTCGATGCGGCGGCGCGTGCGGCCGAGGTTCGTCAATCGCAGCCGGCGCAATTCGACATCGTCCTCGGGCGAGACGACGATCTCGGTGTAGGCGTCGATGCCCTGGTCGCGGCGGCGGAACTCGCCGCGGCCCTCGCTGAAGACGGCCTCGAACTGGTCCGCGCGCCAGGGCGTCGGCTGCGGCGTCGTCGACCAGAACGTGCCGGTCTCGATGTCGCGCAGATAGCAATAGCTGCCCCAGGCGTCGGTCGTGCCGTCCTCGCGCCAGCGCGTGATCGCCACGTCCTTCCAGCGGCTGTAGCCGGCGCCGCTGTTCGTGAGCATCACGTGATAGCGCCCGTTGGACAGCAGCTGCACCTCGGGCGACGGCGTGTCGGGCGTCGCGATGACGCGCAGCGGGGCCTCGGTGCCGGGCTGTCCGCTGCGGAAATCGACGCGCTCGGCCATCTCCGGATGGAAAGGCACGGCGCGCGGCACGCGTTCCTGCAGCAGCAGCAGCGTCGCCTGCAGCGCGGGGTCGGCGACGAAGCGCCGCTGCATCGGCCGCTCGAGCAACGCGTAGGCCAGGGCCAGCAGGCTCATGCCCTGGTGATGGACCATGTAGGAATGCACGACGGCGCTCTTCTCGCCGCGCGGCAGGCGCGCCGGCGTGTAGTCGATCGCCTCGCGGTAGCCGTAATGGCCGGCCAGGCCCTCGTCGGCCAGGCGCTGCAGGTTCGCGACGGCCGCCTGCGGGTCGACCATCAGCGCCATCACGCTCGCATAGGGCGCGACGACGAGATCGGCCGCGAGCCCGCGCTTGAGGCCCAGCCCCGGCACGCCGAAGGCCCGGTACTGGTAGTTGAGCTGCGCGTCGGTGGCGTTGTAGCCCGATTCGGAGATGCCCCAGGGCACGCCGCGCTGGCGGCCGTAGCGCTGCTGGCGCTCGACCGCGCCGCGCATCGTCTCGTCGAGCAGCGTGTTCTCGTAGCTCGGCATCACGAGCATCGGCATCAGGTACTCGAACATCGAGCCGGTCCACGACAGCAGCACCGTCTTGCCTTCGAGCGTCGCGAGCTGGCGGCCGAGCGCGAACCAGCTCGCCTGCGGGATCTGGCCCTGGGCGATGGCGACGAAACTCGCCAGCCGCACCTCGGACGCCAGCAGGTCGTAGCGCCCGGCGTCGAGGCGGCGGTCGTCGACGTTGTAGCCGATCGCGAGCAGGTCGCGCGCGGGGTCGTAGAGGAAGCCGAAGTCCATTTCGGCGAGCTTGCCGATGCGCTCGGCGAGCTCACGCAATTCGTCGGACTGCACCTGCAATGCGTCGGTCGACGTCGCCGTCGGCATCGAGAGCGCCTGCAACTCGTGGACCGCGGCCAGACATTGCCGCTGCATCGCCAGCGCCCAGTACCGCGCCTCGGCGGCTGGCACCGCGTCGGAGGCCGGCGACGGCAAGCCGGCGAGCAGGCGCTCGGCTCGCTGCGTCAAGGCCAGCCAGGCGGCGAGGCGTGCGTCGGGCGTGGGCGCCGCGCCGTCGCGCAGTTCGGCCAGCAAGGCCCAGGCGCGATCGAGGGGCGCGCGGTCGTCGCCGCTGCCCAGCGCCTGCTCCAGCAACTGCAGCGTGTCCCCGAGGCCGGCGAACAGCGCGTCGCCCGGCGGCGGCGCATCGGCCAGGCGCGCGAGACCGGCGCGCAGCGTTAGCAGATGGCCGGCGAGGTTGCCGCTGTCCACCGTCGAGACGTAGGCCGGGCGCAGCGGCTGCAGCGTCTCGGTGTCGTACCAGTTCAACCAGTGGCCGCGGTGGCGCTCCAGGCGCACCATCGTGTCCAGCGTCGCGCGGGTGCGCGCGATCAGCTCGGCGGTGGTGATCCAGCCGAAGTCGTGCGCGCTGAGCGTGGCCAGCAGCGAGAGGCCGATATTCGTCGGCGACGTCCGGTGCGCCACGCGCTCGGCCGGATGTTCCTGCACGTTGTCGGGCGGCAGGTGGTGGTCGGCCGGTCCGACGTAGGCCTCGAAGAAGGCCCAGATGCGGCGCGCCAGGCCGCGCAGTTGCTGCGCCTGCGCCGCGCTGACCGTCGTCTGGCGCCGCGCGGTTGGCTGGTTCAGCCACCAGACGGTGACCGGCGCCGCGGCCCACAGCAGCAGCACCGGCCACGCGGACACGAGTGCCCCTGGCCGCTCGACCGTGAGGCCGGCGAACGCCGACAACGCCAGCAAGGGCGCGACGGCCATGCGCCGGTAGGTCGCCGCCAGATCGGCCAACGGCGTCAGCGCCTGCGTCACCGACGCATCGGCAGAGGTCTGCCATTCGAGCAGCCCGCGGTGCGAAACATGCAAGCGCCACAGCGTGCGCACGATGGCGTCGAGGCTGTACGCAGCCTCGTAGGGCAGCGTCGCCAGCGTGACCAGCGCCAGCGCGATCTGGCGCCCGGTGCTCACGGCGACCACCTGCAGATGCGTGCGCCAGGCCAGCACATCGGGACGTCGCAGCAGGTCACCGGCGAGGCCGATCAAGGCTGGCACGAAATACACCGCCATGGCGGCCAGCGTCCATGCCGCCGGCCGCTTCAACAGGAACCAGCCCAGCCCCAACAGCAGCGTCAACGCCGCCGGCACGAGGCTGCGCCGCAGGTTGTCGAGGATCTTCGCACGCGACAGCGCCGAGAGCGGATTGGCATCGCGCGCGCCGCGCTGGCGTTCGTCACCCGCTTCCTGCGGCGCCGGCGCACTCGGCACGCGCGGCAGCAGCCAGGCCGCGATCTGCCAGTCGCCGCGCAGCCAGCGGTGGCGGCGCTTGACGTCGGCCTCGTAGCGCGCCGGCGATTCCTCGACCAGCTCGACATCGCTGATCAGCCCGCTGCGCGCGTAGCCGCCTTCGAGCAGGTCGTGGCTGAGCACGCGGTTGTCGGGCAGGCGATGGCCGAGCACCTGCTCGAAGGCGTCGACGTCGTAGATGCCCTTGCCGATGAACGAACCCTCGCCGAACAGGTCCTCGTAGACATCGCTGACGGCGCGCGTGTAGGGGTCGATGCCGGCATCGCCGCCGTAGAGCCTGGCGTAGCGCGTGCGGTTCGCCGCCGCCAGGCTGATGCCGACGCGCGGCTGCAGGATGCCGTGGCCGCCGACGACGCGCGGCGCCTGCGGCCGCCCGCCCAGGCGCGGGCGGTTGAGCGGATGATCCATCGTCGCGACGAACTTGCGAGCCGAATCGCGCGGCAGTTGCGTGTCGGTGTCCAGCGTGATGACGTAGCGCACGCCGGCCAGCACCGACGTGTCGCCGACGACGAGCGCGAACGGCGCATGGCCGCCACCGCGCAGCAGCGCGTTGAGGTCGCCGAGCTTGCCGCGCTTGCGCTCGTAGCCCATCCACAGGCCATCGGCGGCGTTCCAGCGCCGCGGGCGGTGGAAGAGGAAGAAGCGGTCGCCGAGCGGCTGCGCATCGGCATCGGCGTAGCGGCGGTTCAGCGCCTCGATGGCGTCGCGCGCATGGTCGAGCAGCGCGGCGTCGCCGGGCAGCGTCTCGCTGGTCGCGTCGAGGCAGTCGGTCAGCAGCGCGTAATGCAGATGCGCGTCGCGGTTGGCGAGGAAGCGCACTTCCAGCGCCTCGGCCAGCGCGTCGATGCCCGCGTCACTCGTGAGCATCGTCGGCACCACGACCAGCGTGCGCGAATCGCCCGGGATGCCGAGCGAATAGTCCATGCGCGGCAGCGCGCGCGGTGGCGCCAGCAACGGCACGCCGAAAATGACGATGGCCACGGCGAGCTGGCTCATCGCCAGCAGCAGCAGCCCGACCGCCAGCGCCTCGACCCCGTCGACCCAGATGCCCGCCGACAAACCCGCCGAACCCAGCGCCAGCGGCGCGACGAAGCCCTGCGAGACGAGCGCCAGCGGCACCAGCGCGAGCAGCCCCGTGGTGCCGAAGATCGCACCCGCGAACCACGCGAATGGACGCCGCGCCACCGCGGCGCGCAGCCGGTGCGCGAGCGTGGCCCGCATCGCGACCGTGCGCTCCAGCTGCACCCGTCCTGCGTCGACGAGGTAGTAGCCGACATGCGCGAGATGCACCTCGGGCCGCGGCAGCGCCGCCGCCGCGCGCGCCAACTGCACGGCGGCGCCCGCCACCTCGGCCTCGCTGCAATCGCTGTGGCGCGCGATGCGCTCGACGGCATGGCGATAGGCGTCGCGCGTCGCGAATTCCATGCTCGGATAGACGGCGGCCGGATCCTCGCGCAGCGCCGCGTCGACCTTCGAGAGTTCCTCGACGAAATCGCGCCAGTCCATCGAGGCGAGCAGGCGCAGGCTGCCGATGCTGTTGCTCACCGAGACCTGCGCCGCGGCCTGCGACTGGACCTCCAGTTTCACCAGCTGCTCGATCGTCTGGTGGCTTTCGGCGAGGTGTTGCTCGACCCAGGTCAGCGGCAGCGCCAGCGCCGTGCTGCGGCCGTGCAGCTGGCGCGACAGCTCGGCGACGAAGGACGCCGTCATCGGCGGCTCCGAGCGCGCCATGTCGGCGACGAGCAGGATCAGGTTCTTGGGCTCGCGTTCGGCGACGTCGAGCATGCGGTCGGCCCACAGGCTCGCGAGGTCGCGCTCGACCAGGCTGGCCACCACGCGCGCCGCGACGCGCCGCAGGTTCTCGATCAGCGCCAGCCGCAACATGATGGGCACGGCCCACAGCTCGCCGAGCTGCAGCGTCTTCACCGTCTGGTACGAGGCGATGAAGCGCGTCAGCGTGCCGCGGCCGAGCCGGCTGTCGCCATGCGCCACCGCGTGCAACGCGAGGTCGTAGACGCGCGGCAGGCCGGCGTTCTCGCCGCTGGCCATGCGCGGCAGCTCGCGGCTGTAGCCGGGCGGCAGATGCCGCCGCGCCATGCGCACTTCCTCCTCGATGAGGTAGAAGTTGTCGAGCAGCCATTCGCCGGCGGGCGTGATGCGGCGTTGCTGGTCGGCGCTGCGGGCCAGCAGCTTGCAGGCGTCGGTCAGCACGAATTCGTTGTCGCCGAGCCGGCGCAGCAGCCGGTCGCGCGTGCCTGCGCGCGCCAGATCGTGGCCGGCGGCGAGGTGCCGGCCATGCTGCTCCATCTCGTCGGCGGTGAACAGTTGCGCGCGCAGCGGCGCCTCGTCGGCGCTCATGGATGTGCCGGCGGGCGGCAAACGTCTGTGGAGGTGCAGCCACGTTCGCAGCCGCGCAGTGAACCTGTCGTCGAAACCGTCCGTCGCGTTCACCCGATCCTTGGTCGAACCCCCGCTTGCAAGGCAGCCATCACGGCTGGAAGAGCCCGAGTGTAGTCAGCGCGGCGCAGCGCTGCCTCGGCCGGGTGCATGGCCGTGCCTCGGCCAGCGGATTCGGCGCTGCGCAGGCGACGGTGCGCAACTCAGCGCATGATCGGCGCACGCCGCTGCGTCTACTGCAGTCTGGGCGCGACCCCCAACCAAGAGAAGGCATCGACCATGACCAAGGGAAAGCACGGCAACAAGGAAGCGAAGAAGCCCAGGAAGGTTCATGTCCCGAATGCACCCGGCCTGCCGGCAAACCTCGCGCCGACGCTGGCGAGCACGTTGCGGCCGAAGAAGCGGTAATCAGTAGCCGGAAGAAAGACACCCGCAGCCGGCTGCGGGTGCGCTGGCCCCGTCACCGGCGCCGTCGGGCGCCGGCCGGGTTCAGGCGGTCTTCACTGGCCTACGCCATGGACGACCTTGGTGTCGGCGATCGCGCCGGCCTGGTGGCAGACGGTGCATTGCTCGACCGTCGCCACCGCCGTGGCGCGCGGGGCGTAGATCGAACCGCCGTTGGAGCGCATGTGGGCGAGCGCGATCGCGTCGGCGTGGCAGGCGAAGCAGGCGCCGGCGATCGGCGAATTCACCAGGTTCGTCGGGTCGGTGACGACGCGTCCCGTCGTCAGCGATGCGGTCGGACTGGCCGGAGCGGCGCCGAAGTTGACGTCGCGCGGCAGCAGGCTGGCCGACGGATACCACGGCGCCGCCGCCGCGGTCGAAGAGGCCGTGCCGCTGGCGACCACCGGATAGAGCATGTTCGCCACCGAATTGACATCGAAGGTCGCCGCGGTCGGCGTCGCCGAATCGCTGGCCTTCGTGTAGACGTTGCCGAAGTTGTAGGTGTTCGGCAGGTGGCATTGCTCGCAGTTCTGCAACACGCCCGGATAGGTGACCTTCGACGGGTCGAAGGTCGGGCCGCCATGCCAGTAGTAAGGGTTGGCGGCGCCGCGCATCCCCGCGGCGTGGATGCCGTGGACGATGCTGCGCGAGTCGGCGGTCCAGAAGGCGTCGCCGCTGTTGCCGCCCGTCACCGGGTTGTGGCACAGATTGCAATTGCTGCCGTCGTTGCGCTGCCCGGCGTGGAAACCTTCCTTCGTGAAGATGCCGAGCTTGTAATGGCAGTCGTTGCAACGCGCGTTGTCGACGATCGCGCGGCGCGGCGTGTAGCCCATCGCCACCTTCCAGACGACCGGCGCGGCGACGATCAGCCCGCCTGCCTTGTTGACGGCGTTGTAGGGGTAGGCCGCGAGGTTGATCTGCGTCAGCGGCGGCGTGCTGGCGATCGGGGCGTAGAGGTAGCCCACGCCCACCGTCACCATCGTCGCCTTGGCGGGGATCGTGACGCCGGTAAGTTTCACCGTGTAATAGCCGTTCGCGTCGGGCCCGCTCAGCGCGCCCGCATTCACGCCCTTGCCGCTGCCGTTCCAGATGCCCTTGAGCGGGATGTCGAAGTGCATATTGAAATCGACCGGCGCGCTGGCGTTGTCCTGCGGCACGGCGAACGCGAGCTCGATCGCCGGCGTGCCGACGAAGTTGTCGATCATCTCGGTCTTGCCCGCCGCGCTGTAGACGTTGAGCGCCACCGGGACGCCGTCCTTGATGATCTGGAATTGCGCCGACGCGATGCCGTTGGTGACCGCCACCGCACCCAGCGCGTACCTCATCTTCGAGGCGCCCGCCGGCAGATTGTCCTGGTTGGAGGTCATCCAGGCGGCATTCGTGTAGGTCTCCAGCCCGTCGCCGGTGATCGGGTTGTGCGGGCTCGGCGGCGCCACCGGGATGTGATAGACCGGCGTCGTCGTCTCGTCGTGACACAGCGTGCACAGCGAGTCGTTGGCTTGCGCACCGCCGACGTGGCCGATGCTCCTGCCGTCCAGCGTCGTGCCCTGCCCGGTCGCGAAGTTGATGCCGTCGTGGCAGGAACCGCAGGCCAGCCGGCTCGGCACATTCAGGAAGTTGTTGCCCTGCGGCGTCACGTAGGCGTTGGTCGTGCCGTCGGGGTTGGTCGCCGAACCGTTGTGGCACTTCGTGCAATTGCGCTGGTCCTGCGGGTAGGTCGTCTCGTTGTAGAGGACGCCGAACTGGTTGTAGCCCTGGTAATAGAGGTTCTCGCCCGAATGGATCTTGTGGATCATGTTCGGGAAATTGGCCAGGGCCCGGCCCATCAGTTTCTGCGTGCTGCCGTAATAGCCGTTGGCCAGCAGCGTCGTGCCCGTGGCCGGCAGCGAATCGCCGCTGGCGTATTTCAGCTGCTCGGTGTGGCAGACCACGCACAGCTTCGTGTCCTGGATGGCCGGGAAGAAATCGGCGTGCATCGACAGCTTGCTGTGGCAGGTGTTGCAGGCCGCCCCGGCGACGATCAAACGCTGCGGGTCGGTTGCCGCGACCGACTCGCCCGTGGCCGGGATGAAGTCGTAGCTGAGGTTCGCGCTGGTCTTGGCCACCGCGCCCGTCGCGGCCTGGTTGCCGCCGACGGTGATGATGAGCCGGTGCGGCAACGTCGCGACGTAGCTGAGGTCGTCGAGGTCGGCTGCGACATGCGCCGCGTCGTAGACCGTCGCGGCGTCGGCGTAGGCCTTGGCCTTCGTGATGTCGAGAGCGAAGGTGTACGTGTAGGTGCCGTCGAGGTTGTCCTTGAGCTTGCCGTCCTTCTCGGGGTCGGGGAATCCGGGCACCGCGGTCTTGCCGGCGGCCGGCGTCGCGACGACGCCGTAATTCACCCAGCGGCTCGGACTCTTGGTCGTCGCGTCGCCCGGCACGAGCTTGGCGATGGCGAAGCCGAAATTCGGATAGCTGCCGTCGCTGGCCGCCTGGGCCAGCCCGGTCACCGGCGTGCCATGGCTGTCGGTGACGGCGAAGGTCACGATGGGCGTGCCCTTGCTCATGTCGACGCTGCTGATCGAGCCCGAGAGCGACAGCGCGCTCCATTGCGCCGAAGTCAGCTGATCGGCCTTGACCGTCACGGCGGGTGTGGCGCCGGCCGGACCCGCGGGTCCCGTCGCACCGGTTGCGCCCGTGGCGCCCGTCGCGCCCGTCGCGCCTGTCGGCCCGGCGGCCCCGTCAGAGCCGCCGCAGCCGGAGATGGTTGCTGCCAGGATCCCTGCAGCCAAGCAGCCCAGCCACCGATTTCGAGCATTCCTGTCCATCGCACCTCCTGTTGATAGTGCACGGCATGGAATGCGGCCAGACGAATCTGGGCAGTGTCAGTGAAAAGAGCAGGCTATCGGCAATCCACGTCGCGTTTTCTTAACTCCCGCTGCACTCTATTCGCGGTGGCGCCGAGAATATTGAGGTACATCAGTGCAGGCGTCGGGCGGGCCGGGTCGATGGCGCCGGTGCGAAAGCCCCTTGCGCCTGCGCCTTGACCGCTCACGAGATGGCGCCGGACCTCAGGGACGGCCGGCGGCGGCCATCGGCTTGACCTTGCCGCAGTCGCTCTTGACGTAACGCATTTCCGATTCGCTCTGGATGTGGTGCGTCTGGCCATGGTCGACGACCGTCAGATCGCTGCGATTCGTCATGCTGTCGCCGTTCAGCGTCGACTCGCCGCTGCCCGTCGTCTTCGTGCCGCCGGACACGCAGTTGAATTCGTAGCTCATGCGGTTGCCGCTGCGACGGACGTTCGTCGGCGCGCAGGAACCATTCTTGTCGGCCACGGGTGCATCGCGCTTGGCCATCTCGGGCGTGATGCACAGCTGCATGTCGCCGCCCGCCGACACGCCCATGCCGTGCTGGCCCATCATCGCGGCCATCTGCGCCCGCTGCTCGGGCGTCAGTTTGGCCATCTGTTCCTTCATCTTGTCGCTCATGCCGGCCATCTGCGCCGCCATGTCGCGGCCGTCGACGACGTTCTTCGCGATGTGCATTTCCCAGAGTCCCGGCTTCATGCCCGAATCGGCACAGGCGGCGCCGGCCAGGGTGACCAGGGCGATCATCGACAGCATTCTCTTCATTTCATTCCTCCACGATGGCATTGGAATCGTGGATTTCACCATACCCTGCCCGCGCCGACCTGCCCGGGCTCAGGCAGCCGCGGACTTCAGGCTGATGCAGAACAGCGCCAGCCGCTGCGCGTCGTCCAGCGGCAGTTCGCCGGCGCGCAGCATCGTCGCGCGCACGATCGTGCGCAGGCGGAAGTTCAGCTCATGCTCGATCGCCTCGACCTCGGGCGCGTCCTGCGCCGCGAGCCCCTCGCGGCCCCACAGGCCGCTGGCGATGCAGCCGGTGCGCAACCGCGCCAGCAGATGGTCGGCGAGCGCGAAGGCGGCCTTCAGCGCCGGCGATTCGGCGCTCGTCGTCAGCGCATCGACGCTGCGCTGCGTCGATTGCAGCGCGGCCTCGAGCCGGGTCTGGCGCTGGCCCACCTCGACGGCATCGGCCTGGGCGCGCAGCGGCGGCTGCGCGCGCGCGGCCTCGGCGATGGCGCCGACCCAGGTGAGATCGAATTCGCTGGGCACGACGCGCAACGCGACACTGGCATGCGCCAGCTGGGTGCCGGGCGCGCGAAGCGTGCCCAGCGCCGCCTCGGTGACGGCGAGCAGCCGGCCCAGCGGCGACACCGCCTCGCGCTCGAGCGCATGCGGGTAACCCGAGCCGTCGAGCCGCTCGTGGTGCTCGGCGATGGCGCGCGCGAGCACCTTCGGGTAGTCGGTGAGCTGGTTCAGCAGCAGCTGGCCGACATGGGGGTGGACGACGAGCTGCTGGTAGCTCTTGAAATCGAGCGTGCGGTCGGCATCGGCCTCGCCGTGGCGCGGGTCGATGTACATCTCGCCGAGGTCGTGCAGCAGGCCACCGAGCATCGCCAGGCGCTGGTCGGCGACGGTGCCGCCGTGGACGATCATCAAGGCGCCGGCCACCGCCATGGCCTGGATCGCATGGTCGAACGCACCCGGGCGCGAGGCCTGGCCGGCCGTCAGCAGCAGTTGCGCCACCGAATGCAGCGGCAGCCGCGCCGCCTCGTGGACGAGGCGCGCGCCATGCGGGCGCAGCAGCGCGGCCAGCGGGCCGTCGTCGGCGAGCAGCCGCTCGGTGGCGTCGACGAGCGACTTCGCCGTCACGCCGTCCTCGGCCATCAGGCAGCTTTCGAGCGGGTTGCGCAGCTGGCGGTCGAGCAGCTTGCGCTGCAGCGCGCCCGACACCGGCATGTCGCGCGCCCAGAGCTTGATGCCGGCAATGTCGAAGATGTCGCGCGAGGCGATGATGCTGCGCGTCTCGCTGGCCTCGAGGATCGTCGCCAGCGCATGCGGGTTGGCGGTCGAGAATTGGGTGCTGGGTGCCGGCAGGCTCATGGCGCGTCCCCGAAAACGGAAGGTGGTCCCCCGATATCGGTGCGCCGGCGCCGGTCTTGATGGCGCAGAAGTAACCGGATTTGTACGCGTGCCTGCCGGCTAGCCCGGCCGCACGTAGCCGGCCGAGGCGCGCATCAGCTCGCGCGTGTAGTCGGCCTGCACGCGGCTGGCGGCGAGGTCGGTGGCGGCCAGCAGTTCGACGGCGCGCCCGCCGCGCATCACCAGCAGCCGCTGGCACAGGTGGGTGACGACGGCGAGGTCGTGGCTGACCATCACGAAGGTCAGGCCGCGGCGCGCCCGCAGCGCCTCGAGCAGGTTCAGCACCTCGGCCTGCACCGAGGCGTCGAGCGCCGAGGTCGGCTCGTCGAGCAGCAGCAGCGGCGGCTCGAGGATCAGCGCGCGCGCGATCGCCACGCGCTGGCGCTGGCCGCCCGAGAGCTGGTGCGGGTAGCGGTAGCGGAAGGCGCTGCCGAGGCCGACCTCGGCCAGCGCGCGCTCGATGCGCGCGCCGGCATCGGCGATGCGGTGGATGCGCAGCGGCTCGGCGAGGATGCGGTCGACGGTCTGGCGCGGATGCAGCGAGCCGTAGGGGTCCTGGAAGACCATCTGGACCTGGCGCGCGGTCATGCCTGGGTCGGCGCTCGCGACGGGCTTGCCGCCCTCCCCCGCCGCACCAGTGAATTCGACCGTCCCGAAGCGGCGCGGCGCCAGCCCGCAGACGGCGCGCAGCACCGTGCTCTTGCCCGAACCCGATTCGCCGACGATGCCGAAGCTCTCGCCCGGCGCGACCTCGAACGAGAGGTCGTCGACGGCCAGATGCGCGCCGTAGGCGACCTGCAGGCCCTGCACGCGCAGGCCGACGGCGGCGACGGCGGGGCTCATTCGTGCAGCCATTCGGGTCGACGGTCGAGCGTGGGCAGCGGATGCCGCGCCTGGTCCAGCCGCGGCAGGCAGGCGAGCAGGCCGCGCGTATACGGGTGGCGCGCCTGCGCGAGGTCGGCGGCGGCGATGGCTTCGACGACGCGACCGCCGTACATCACGAGCACGCGGTCGCAGAACGAGGCGACGAGGCGCAGATCGTGCGAGACGAAGATCAGCCCCATGCCGCGATCGGCGACGAGGCGGTCGAGGACGGCCAGCACCTGCAGCTGCACCGTGACGTCGAGCGCCGAGGTCGGCTCGTCGGCGATCAGCAGCTCGGGCCCGGCGATCAGCATCATCGCGATCATCGCCCGCTGGCCCATGCCGCCCGAGACCTCGTGCGGGTACAGGCGGGCGACGCGCTCGGGGTCGCGGATGCCGACGGCCTCGAGTGACTCATGCATCGCGCGCAGCGCCTCGCGCGCCGGCGCCGGGCGGTGCGCCTGCAGCGTCTCGACGATCTGCGCGCCTATCGTCATCACCGGGTCGAGAGAGTATTTCGGGTCCTGCAGCACCATCGCGATGCGGCCGCCGCGCAGCGCGCGACGCTGGCGCGGCGGGCAGTGCAGCAGATCGATGCCGGCGAATTCGAGCCGCCGCGCGCTGACTTGGCCGCCGGGCGCCGTGAGGCCGAGGATGGCGCGACCGGTCTGGCTCTTGCCCGAACCCGATTCGCCGACGATGCCCAGCCGCTCGCGGCCGAGCGTGAACGAGACGCCGCGCACGACCTCGGTGACGCCGCCGCCGCGCGCCGGGTAGGCGACGCGCAGGTCGTCGACGTGCAGCAGCGGCTCGGTGCTTGCAGTCATCATGCAGTCGATTTCGGATCGAGCGCGTCGCGCAGCCCGTCGCCCAGCAGGTTGAAGCCGAGGCTGACGACGAAGATCGCCGCCCCCGGCGCAGCGGCGATCCACCATTGGTCGAGCACGTAGGCGCGCGCGCCGGCGATCATCGCGCCCCATTCGGGGCTCGGCGGTTGCGCGCCGAGGCCGAGGAAGCCCAGCCCCGCGGCCGTGAGGATGATGCCGGCCATGTCCAGCGTCACGCGCACGATGACGCTCGACAGGCACAGCGGCATGATGTGGCGCAGCACGATGCGCGCCGGCCGCGCGCCGAGCAGGCGCACGGCGCTGATGTAGTCGGCCTGGCGCAGCGTCAGCGTCTCGGCGCGGGCGATGCGCGCATACGGCGGCCACGAGGTGATGGCGATCGCGATCACGGCGTTGACGATGCCGGGGCCGAGAGCGGCGACGAAGGCCAGCGCCAGCACCAGGCGCGGGAAGGCGAGGAAGATGTCGGTGATGCGCATCAGCACCGCGTCGACCCAGCCGCCGGCGTAGCCGGCCGTCGTGCCGACGAGCAGCCCCAGCGGCGCCGCCAGCACGGCCACGAGCGCGACGACCTCGAGCGTGATGCGCGAGCCCCAGAGCAGCCGGCTCCAGATGTCGCGCCCCTGGTCGTCGGTGCCGAGCCAATGCGCGGCGCTGGGTGCGAGCAGCCTCGAGCCGCCGAGATCGCCGGTGATCGGCGAGTAGGGCGCGATCAGTGGCGCCAGCAGCGCCAGCGCGACGAGCGCGACGACGATGACGAGGCCGATCAGCGCCAGCCGGTTCGCCGCGAAGCGCCGCCAGCCCGCATAGAGCCGGCCGAGCGCCGCCTGGCGCGGCGTGCGCGGGCTCTCGTCGAGCAGCCAGGCGCCGAGATCGCCGATGCCACTGCTCATCGCGTGTCCTTCGTGCGCGGGTCGAGCAACCGGTACAGCGCGTCGCTGGCGAGATTCAGTGCGATGAACACGCTGCCCACCACCAGCGTGCCGCCGAGCACCGCGTTCATGTCGGCGTTCTGCAGCGAATTCGTGATGTACAGCCCGAGCCCCGGCCAGCCGAACACCGTCTCGGTGAGCACACTGCCTTCGAGCAGGCCGGCATACGACAGCACCACGACGGTGAGCAGTGGCACGAGCGCGTTGCGCAGCGCATGGCGCCAGACGATGCGCGCTTCCGACAGCCCTTTGGCGCGCGCCGCGACGACATATTCCGAAGCCAGCTCGCCGAGCATGAAGCTGCGCGTCATGCGGCTGATGTAGGCCAGCGAGAAATAGCCGAGCAGCGCCGCCGGCAGCACGAGATGCGAGATCGCATTGCCGAAAGCGTCCCAGCGCCCGGCCAGCGCCGCATCGACCAGCATCAGCCCCGTGGGCCGCGCGAATTCGTAGAGATAGCCGACGTCGATGCGCCCCGGCCCGCCGACCCAGCCCAGCCGCGCGTAGAACAGCACCAGCCCCATCAGCCCAAGCCAGAAGATAGGCACCGAATAGCCGACGAGGCCCATCAGCCGCACGCCATGGTCGACGAGCCCGCCGCGCCGCACCGCCGCCCAGACACCGAACGGGATGCCGAGCCCGGCGCCGAGCAGGATGCCGCAGGTCGCGAGTTCGAGCGTCGCCGGGAAGGTGCGCGCGATGTCCTCGGTGACCGGGTTCGTCGTCAGCACCGAGACGCCGAGGTCGCCACGCAGCACCTGCGCGACGTAGCGCGCGAACTGCTGCGGCAGCGGCTTGTTCAGCCCGATTGCCTCGCGCGCGCGCTGCAGTTGCGCCTCGCTCGCGCGCTCGCCGGCCACCGCCAGTGCCGGGTCGACCGGGATCACGCGGCCGATGAAGAAGGTCACCGCGAGCAGGCCCAGATAGGTCAGCGCGACGGCCGCCAGGGTGCGCGCGATGGACAGCGGCAGGCGCTTCAAGTCTTGCCCGCCTTGTAGACGTAGTTCGTGTCGGCCGTCGGGCCGAGCCTGAAGCCCTCGACGTTCGAGCGATAGGCTGCTACCTCGGTCTGCTGGTAGAGCATCACGAAGGGGCTGCTGCGCCTGAATTCGGCCTGGATCGCCTCGTACATCCGCGCGCGCCGCACCGGGTCGCGTTCGAGCGCGGCGGCGTCGGACTGCTTGGTCAGCAGCGGGATGTCCCAGGCGTTGCGCCAGGCCAGCGGGCGGTCCTTGGCCTGGTCGCCGTTGTCGGGGTTGCGCGCGAAGGTGTCGGCATTGCTGTGCGGGTCCCAGTAATCGGCCGCCCATTGGCCGATGTACATGTCGTGGGCGCGGTTGCGGTAGCGCGTCAGCGTCTGCTTGCCGTCGCCGGGGAGGATCTGCATGCGGATGCCGACGCGCGCCAGCGTCTGCTGATAGGCCTCGGTGAGTCCCTGCACCGGCTGCGACGAGCGCATGTCGACGGTGACCTTGAAGCCGTCGGGCACGCCGGCGCGCGCCAGCAGCGAGCGCGCGCGCGGGATGTCGAGCCTGAACGGGTTCTCGGCCACCGCGCCGAGCATGCCCAGCGGGATGAAGTTCTGGTGGATGACGCCGATGTGGCGGATCAGCGTGCGGCCGATGGCGTCGTAGTCGACCAGCCATTTGAAGGCCTCGCGCACCTCGGGCCGCGACAGGATCGGGTGCTTCTGGTTGAGGCTGAAATAGAACACCGTGCCCTGCGGCGTCGCGGTGATGCGGATGGCGGGGTTGGCGGCCAGCGCGTCGAGATCCTGCGGCGTGAGGTTGCGGGCGACGTCGACATCGCCGCGCAGCAATTGCAGCCGCTGCGAAGCCGGCTCCTTGACATGGGTGTAGATGACGCGCAGCAGCCGCGTCTTCGCGCCGTGGAAATTCTCGTTGCGCTCGAGCGTGACGATCTCGTTGGCGCGCCATTCGCGGATGCGCATCGGCCCCGAACCGGCGCCATGGTTGCGCAGCCAGCCGGCACCGAGATCGCCGTCGCGCTCGTGCGAGAGCACCAGCGCGCGGTCGACGACGGCGGCAACGTTGGCCGTGAGGCAGTTGTAGACGAGCGACGGCGCGTAGGCCTTGTCGGTTTCCAGGGTCAGCGTCAGCGGCCCGGCGGCCCGCACGCGAGACGCGACGTTGGCCTTCGTGAGGCCGAACTGCGTCAGGATGAAGGCCGGGCTCTTGTCGATGCGCACGGCGCGCTGCAGCGAGAAGGCGACATCGTCGGCCGTCAGCGGATTGCCCGACGCGAAGCGCACCCCCGGCCGCAGCTCGAAGCGATAGTGGCGGCCATCGTCGGCGACGCTCCAGGCCTGCGCGAGTTCGGGCACGAGCCGCGTCGGGTCGTCGATGTCGTAGCGCAGCAGCCGCTCGTAGCAATTGCCCATCAGCTCGCCGGTCGAGATCTCGAAGGCCTCGGCCGGGTCGAGCGTGATGATGTCGTCGAAGGCCATCGCGATGACCAGCGTGTCCCTGGGCGGCGGCGCCGCGCGCAACGGCAGCGCCGCGGCGGCCGCCAGCGCGGCGGCCCGGCGGGCGAGGTCGCGGCGCGTGCAGCGGGGGTCCCAGGTCATCGGCCGATTGTGGCAGCGGCCCCGCGTCCCCCTATGATGCGCGCCGCCGCCGGCGCACCGAACCCAGCCGCCGCGGCATGCATGCCTCCACCCATGGTCTACGACTCGAATCCCGGCGCGACGCCGAGCGGCGACGCCGCCTGGCGCGCGCTGCACGCCGCGGCCTGCGCGCCCTACCGGCGGGTGCCGCATTTCTGGCGCCGCGTCAACGCGCATTGGGCCTGGTTCTGGGCCCGCGGCAAGCTGCAGCGCGACCCGGTGTTTCGCGGCCTCATCGAGCGCGGCGACCTCCCGCCCCGGGCCCGCGTCGTCGACATCGGCTGCGGCCAGGGCCTGATGGCGGCGCTGCTGCAGGCGTGCGCCGAGCTCGCGGCCGCCGGCCGCTGGCCCGCCGGCTGGCCGGCCGCCCCTTCGGCAAGCGCCTACACCGGGATCGAGCTGATGCAGCGCGATGTCGACCGCGCCGACGCCGCGCTGCGCACGCTGCCGTCGGCGCCGCGGCTGGTCTGCGCCGACATGCGCAACGCGCCGCTGCCGCCCTGCGACCTCGTCGTGATCCTCGATGTCCTGCATTACGTCGACCACGCGGCACAACTCGAGGTGCTGCAGCGCGTGCGCGTAGCGCTCGCCGCCGGCCAGGCGCGGCGGTCCGGCCCGGGACGCCTCGTGCTGCGCGTCGGCGACGCCGCGCAATCACAGGGCTACGCCGCCAGCCAATGGGTCGACCGCCTCGTGACCGGCGTCCGCGGCCATCGCGCGGCGCCGACCTGGGGTCGGACGCTCTCCGAATGGAGGGAGTTGTTGCGGCAACAGGGCTACACGGTGCGCAGCGTGCCGATGAGTCGGGGCACGCCCTTCGCCAATGTGCTGCTGGTGGCCGATCTGGAGGGGATTCGTGAATCGACCGGGGCCCATCGATAGACCGTTTCCGAAACCACCACCGCTTCGACCAGCGCGCCCGCCGGTCCCAAGATCGGCCCGGGCATGAACGCCAACGGCGAAGTCGTCGATTCGAAACTCGTCGAATCCGGCTACGGCCAGAAGGTCAAGGGCAAGGACGACTGGGAAGGCGAGATCACCGGCAAGCCGGCACCCGGCAGCAAGTTCACCCGATTGAAGATCGGCATGTCGGCCACCGAGGTGCGCAGCATGCTCGGCGAGCCCAGCGACCAGGGCGTGCACCCCACCGGCAAGGCCTGGATCCCCTTCTATTTCGGCTCCGACAAGTACCGCTACGAGACCGTCTACAAGGGCCAGGGCCGGCTGCTGTTCGCCAGCAGCGCGGGCATGAGCTGGGATCCCAATATGCACCTGATCTGGATCATCCACAGCGCCCACGAAGGGACGACGCGCTGATCGACCGCCGGCCGGGGGCAGCGGACCACTGCGCCGCGATCGCCTCGAGGCGTACCGCCGGCTCGGCCTCGGTCAGGTCGACCTCGAACCGAGGTGGCCGGCCTGTGCGGCATCGCGACGCGCGATGTCCAGCCGCACGCCGCCGCGCCGCGTGAACTGGCCGCGCTCGAGCTTCGCGAGGTCGAGGATGTCGTTGACGAGCAGCAGCAGCGTCTGCGCCGAACCCTGCATCAGCTTGGCGTAGCGCTGCTGCGTCGGGTCCAGCCCCGGCATCATCAGCAGCGAGGCCATGCCCATCACGCCGCCGATGGGCGTGCGCAGTTCGTGCACCACATGGGCGATGAAGGGCGGTAGGCGGGCGGCGGCGGCAGGCGCTTCGGCGCCGGGTAGCGCACGCGGCTCGAGATCCGCACGACGGGCAGGCAGGCCGGCGCGGCGCACTGTGCGGTTTCCCGCGCCGGACGCCGGCGCGGGTGGCGATTTCCATCCCGGGGACTTGATCCAGCGCAAGCGCGCAGGCGAAAGCGACGGCGCTAGTCATTCCGAACGATGGCGACACCGCCGCCATCCCTCCAACGCAGCCGGCGCAGCGACCGAGCGGCGGATGTTCGCGCCGGCACCGGCGACCGACGATGGCGCCCGTCACAGCCGCCATCCCAGCCATGCCCTCCGTCACCGCTCCGCTTACGCGCCAGGCCTGGTCGGTGCTGATCGTCAGCACCCTCGCCTTCACCGTGTGCTTCATGGTGTGGATGATGTTCGGCGTCATCGGCATCCCGCTGAAGAAGACGCTGGCGCTCAACGCCACCGA
Source organism: Burkholderiales bacterium (assembly GCA_028868825.1). GTDB lineage: Bacteria > Pseudomonadota > Gammaproteobacteria > Burkholderiales > Burkholderiaceae_C > Rubrivivax. Next base: position 32,803 of record JAGWTU010000006.1, read on the forward strand.
GTTCGGGCTGCTGACCGCGATGCCGGTGCTCACCGGCTCGCTCATCCGGGTGCCGCTGGGGCTGTGGACCGACCGCTACGGCGGCCGCATCGTGATGGCCGTGCTGATGCTCGCCTGCGTGCCGGCGATCTGGCTCATGGCCTACGCGACGGCCTATTGGCAGTTCCTCGTGCTCGGGCTCTTCGTCGGCCTGGCCGGCGGTTCGTTCTCGGTCGGCACGCCCTATGTCGCGCGCTGGTTCCCGAAGAACCGCCAGGGCATGGCGATGGGCGTCTACGGCGCCGGCAATTCGGGCGCGGCGGTGAACAAGTTCGTCGCGCCGGCGCTGCTGCTGCTGTTCGGCTGGACGATGGTGCCCAAGGTCTACGCGGCGGTGATGCTGGGCACGGCCTTCGTCTTCTGGCTCGGCAGCGCGAGCGATCCGCGCCACCTCGTGCCGCCGACGACGAAGCTCGCCGACCAGTTGCGCGCGCTCAAGGACCCGCGCGTGCTCAAGTACTGCCAGTACTACAGCATTGTCTTCGGCGGCTATGTCGCGCTGTCGCTGTGGATGGTGCAGTACTACGTCGGCGAATACGGCCTCGACATCCGCAGCGCGGCGCTGCTCGCCGCCTGCTTCTCGCTGCCCGGCGGCGTGCTGCGCGCCTTCGGCGGGCTGTTGTCGGACCGCTACGGCGCCCACAGCGTCACCTGGTGGGTGATGTGGCTGTCGTGGATCTGCCTGTTCCTGCTGTCGTACCCGCAGACCGACATGACGGTGCAGACGGTGGCCGGCCCGCGCAGCTTCCACGTCGGCCTCGGCGTCGTGCCCTTCACCGTGCTGCTCTTCCTGCTGGGCATCTGCTTCGCCTTCGGCAAGGCCAGCGTGTTCAAGTACATCAGCGACGACTACGGCGGCAACATCGGCGCCGTCAGCGGCATCGTCGGCCTGGCCGGCGGCCTCGGCGGTTTCGTGCTGCCCATCCTCTTCGGCGCGCTGATGGACCTCACCGGCCTGCGCTCCAGCGCCTTCATGCTGATGTACGGCGTCGTCTGGGTCTCGCTGATCTGGATGTACTGGACCGAGGTGCGCCGCACCGAACTGATGGGCCGCCATGCCGCGCCGACGCCGCTTTCGCGCAGCTACGCGCGCTGAATCAGCAACCCCCGTGGGAACAACATGAACAGCCGCACATTGCCCGCCCATGCCAAAGGGCGCACGCTGCAGATCTGGACGCCCGAGGACAAGGCCTTCTGGGCCCAGGAGGGCGAGGCCATCGCCAAGATCAACCTCTGGATCTCGGTGCCGGCGCTGTTCCTGGCCTTCGCCATCTGGCAGGTCTGGAGCGTCGTCGCGGTGACGCTGCCGTCGCTGGGTTTCAAGTACTCGACGAACCAGCTGTTCTGGCTTGCCGCGGCACCGGCGCTCAGCGGCGCGACGCTGCGCATCTTCTATTCCTTCATCGTACCGCTGGTCGGCGGGCGGCGCTGGACGGCGATCTCGACGGCCTCGCTGCTGATCCCGGCGCTGGGCATCGGCTACGCCGTGCAGGACAACACCACGAGCTACCCGACGATGCTGATCCTGGCGCTGTTGTGCGGCCTGGGCGGCGGCAATTTCAGCTCGAGCATGGCCAACATCAGCTACTTCTTCCCGAAGGAGCGCAAGGGCTCGGCGCTGGGCGTGAATGCGGGGCTGGGCAACCTCGGCGTCTCGGTCGTGCAGTTCCTCAGCCCGCTGGTCGTCACCGTCGGCGTGTTCGGCATCTTCGGCGGCGATCCCCAGCATGTGATCAGGAACGGCGATCAGGTAGCCGTCTGGACGCAGAACGCGGCCTTCATCTGGGTGCCGTGGATCGCCATCGCGTCGGTCGTCGCCTGGTTCGGCATGAACGACCTCGCGGAGGCGCGCGCCTCGTTCGCCGAGCAGGCCGTGATCTTCCGCCGCCGCGACAACTGGCTGATGTGCGTGCTCTACCTCGGCACCTTCGGCTCGTTCATCGGTTATGCGGCCGGCTTCCCGCTGCTCATCAAGAACGAATTCCCGGGCGTCAATCCGCTGGCCTACGCCTGGCTCGGGCCGCTCGTCGGCGCCATCGTGCGGCCCTTCGGCGGCTGGCTCGCCGACCTCATGGGCGGCGCGCGCGTCACGCTGTGGAATTTCGTCGCGATGGCGCTGGGCGTCGTCGGCGTGCTCTGCTTCCTGCCCGGCCACGGCAGCGCCGGCAACTTCACCGGCTTCTTCCTGTGCTTCCTCGTGCTGTTCCTGACCACCGGCATCGGCAACGGCTCGACCTTCCGCATGATCCCGGTGATCTTCCAGACGCTGCAGATGCGCAGCGTCGACCGCAACGACGCCAGCGCGGTGGCGCAGGCGACCAAGGAAGGCAATACCGAGGCCGCGGCGACGCTGGGCTTCTCGGCCGCGATGGCGGCCTACGGCGGCTTCTTCATCCCCAAGAGCTACGGCAGCTCGATCGCCCTCACCGGCGGACCCGAGGCCGCGCTCTACGTCTTCATCGTCTTCTACCTCGTCTGCATCGCGCTGACCTGGTGGAACTACGCGCGCCGCAATGCCCGCATCGTCTGCTGAGGCCTCCCCATGAGCCATTTCCTCGATCGACTGACCTACTTCAAATTGCCGCGCGAGAGCTTCGCCGACGGCCACGGCGTCACCACCGGCGAAGACCGCACCTGGGAGGACGCCTACCGCAACCGCTGGGCGCACGACAAGATCGTGCGCAGCACGCATGGCGTGAACTGCACCGGTTCGTGCTCGTGGAAGATCTACGTCAAGGGCGGCATCGTCACCTGGGAGACGCAGCAGACCGATTACCCGCGCACGCGCTGGGACATGCCCAACCACGAGCCGCGTGGCTGCGCCCGCGGCGCCTCGTACAGCTGGTACCTCTACAGCGCCAACCGCGTCAAATACCCGATGGTGCGCGGCCGCCTGCTCGAGCGCTGGCGCGCCGCGCTGGCCCAAACGCCGGACCCGGTGGCGGCCTGGGCGAGCATCGTGGAGGACGATGCCGCACGGCGCGACTACCAGCAGCTGCGCGGACTCGGCGGCTTCGTGCGCAGCAGCTGGGACGAGGTCAACCAACTCGTGGCCGCGGCGAATGTCTACACGATCAAGACGCATGGCCCGGACCGTGTCGTCGGCTTCTCGCCGATACCGGCGATGAGCATGGTCAGCTACGCCGCCGGCGCGCGCTACCTGAACCTGATCGGCGGCGTCTGTCTGAGCTTCTACGACTGGTATTGCGACCTGCCGCCGTCGAGCCCGCAGGTCTGGGGCGAGCAGACCGACGTGCCCGAATCGGCCGATTGGTACAACAGCACCTACATCATCGCCTGGGGCTCGAACGTGCCGCAGACGCGCACGCCCGACGCCCATTTCTTCACCGAGGTGCGCTACAAGGGCGCGAAGACGGTGGCGGTGACGCCCGATTACAGCGAGGTCGCCAAGCTCGCCGACCTCTGGCTGCATCCGCAGCAGGGCACCGACGCGGCGCTGGCGATGGCGCTCGGCCATGTCGTGTTGCGGGAGTTCTATTTCGAACACCGCAGCGCCTATTTCGACGACTACGCGCGCCGCTACACCGACCTGCCGCTGCTCGTGCTGCTCGAGGAGCGAGAACTCGCCGACGGCCGCAGGACGCTGGTCCCCGGCCGCTATCTGCGCGCCAGCGACTTCAACGGCCGCCTCGGCCAGGACAACAACCCCGAGTGGAAGACGATCGCCTTCGACGAGAACGGCCGCGCCGTGCTGCCGCAGGGCTCGATCGGCTTCCGCTGGGGCCCCGAGGGCCGCAGCGACGCCGGCCGCTGGAACCTCGAGAACAAGGAAGCGCGCCATGGCGCCGAGGTGAAACTGAAACTCTCGGTGCTCGAGGACGGCGCGTCGGGACAGCCGCAGGCGCATGAAATCGTCGATGTCGCTCTGCCGTATTTCGGCGGCGCGGCGACGCCGCATTTCAAGACCAACGCGCAGGCCGGCGAGATCAACGCCGTGCGCGTGCCGGCCGTGCGGCTGCGGCTGGGCAAGGCGGGCGAGCATCACGAGGCGCTCGTGGCCACCGTGTTCGACCTGCAGGCGGCGCAATACGGCATCGACCGCGGCCTGGGCAGCGGCGCGGCGGGCTACGACAGCGACGCCGCCTACACCCCCGCCTGGGCCGAGAGCATCACCGGTGTGCCGCGCTCGCAGATCGTCACCGTGGCGCGCGAATTCGCCGCCAACGCCGACAAGACCCGAGGCAAGTCGATGGTCATCATCGGCGCGGCGATGAACCATTGGTACCACTGCGACATGAATTACCGCGGCGTCATCAACCTGCTGATGATGTGCGGCTGCGTCGGCCAGAGCGGCGGCGGCTGGTCGCATTACGTCGGCCAGGAAAAGCTGCGGCCGCAGACCGGCTGGACGGCGCTCGCATTCGCACTCGACTGGATACGCCCGCCGCGGCAGATGAACGGCACGAGCTTCTTCTACGCCCACACCGACCAGTGGCGCTACGAGAAACTCGGCATGGACGAGATCGCCTCGCCGACGCTGGGCGCCGTCGAACGGTCGAAATTCGGCGGCGCGATGATCGATTTCAATGTGCGCGCCGAACGCATGGGCTGGCTGCCGAGCGCGCCGCAGTTGAAGACGAATCCGATCCAGGTCGTCAAGGACGCGGCGGCCGCCGGCGTCGAGGCCAAGGACTACGTCGTGCGCGGCTTGCGCGACGGCAGCCTGCAGATGAGCTGCGAGGACCCCGACGCGCCGCAGAACTGGCCGCGCAACCTGTTCGTCTGGCGCAGCAATCTGCTGGGCTCGTCGGGCAAGGGTCACGAGTATTTCCTCAAGCATCTGCTCGGCACCGAGAACGGCGTCCAGGGCAAGGACCTCGGCAAGGATGATGCGAAGCCGGCCGAAGTCGTCTGGCACGACGAGGCCCCGCGCGGCAAGCTCGACCTGCTGGTGACGCTCGATTTCCGCCTCAGCACGACCTGCCTGTATTCCGACATCGTGCTGCCCACCGCGAGCTGGTACGAGAAGAACGACCTCAACACGAGCGATATGCACCCCTTCATCCACCCGCTGTCGGCCGCGGTGGACCCGGTGTGGCATTCGCGCAGCGACTGGGAGATCTACAAGGGCTTCGCGAAAGCCTTCAGCGAGGTCTGCGCCGGCCACCTCGGCGTCGAGCGCGAGGTCGTGCTGACGCCGCTGATGCACGACACGCCGGCCGAGCTGGCCCAGCCCTTCGGTGTTGCCGAATGGAAGAAGGGCGAATGCGAGCTGATCCCGGGGAAGACCGCGCCGCAGATCCAGGTCGTCGAGCGCGATTACCCGAACGTCTACAAGCGCTTCATCGCCCTCGGACCGTTGATGGAGACGATCGGCAATGGCGGCAAGGGCATCGGCTGGAAGACCGGCACCGAGGTCGAGCAGCTCGGCCAGCTGAACGGCCTCACGCTGGAGCCCGGCGCGACGCAGGGCCTGCCGCGCATCGTCACCGACATCGATGCCTGCGAGACGATCCTGCAGCTCGCGCCCGAGACCAACGGCCATGTCGCGGTGAAGGCCTGGGAAGCGCTGGAGAAATTCACCGGCCGCGAGCACAAGCATCTGGCGCTGTACCGCGAGGACGAGAAGATCCGCTTTCGCGACATCCAGGCGCAGCCGCGCAAGATCATCAGCAGCCCGACCTGGAGCGGCATCGAGAGCGAGACCGTCAGCTACAACGCCGGCTACACGAACGTCCACGAGCTGATCCCCTGGCGCACGCTCACCGGCCGTCAGCAGTTCTACCAGGACCATCCCTGGATGATCGCCTTCGGCGAGGGCTTCAGCAGCTACCGCCCGCCGGTGGACCTGAAGGCCACCGCCGGCATCCACAACGTGAAGCCCAACGGCCAGCCCGAGATCCTGCTGAACTTCATCACGCCGCACCAGAAATGGGGCATCCACAGCACCTACACCGACAACCTGCTGATGCTGACGCTGAGCCGCGGCGGACCCATCGTCTGGCTGAGCGAGGACGATGCGAAGCGCGCGGGCATCGAGGACAACGACTGGGTGGAGGTCTTCAACATCAATGGCGCCATCGCGGCGCGCGCCGTCGTCAGCCAGCGCATCAAGCCGGGCATCCTGATGATGTACCACGCGCAGGAAAAGATCGTCAACACGCCGGGCAGCCAGATCACCGGCACGCGCGGCGGCATCCACAACTCGGTGACGCGCATCGTGCTCAAGCCCACGCACATGATCGGCGGCTATGCGCAGCTGAGCTACGGCTTCAATTACTACGGAACGATAGGCACGAACCGCGACGAATTCGTCGTCGTGCGCAAGATGACCGAGGTCGACTGGCTCGACACGCCGCGCGGCGACGAACTCGCCCGCGCCTTCCAATCGCAAGGAGAAAACCCTTGAAAGTCCGCGCCCAGATCGGCATGGTGCTCAACCTCGACAAGTGCATCGGTTGCCACACCTGCAGCGTCACCTGCAAGAACGTCTGGACGAGCCGGCCGGGCGTCGAATACGCCTGGTTCAACAACGTCGAGACGAAGCCCGGCATCGGTTACCCCAAGGAATGGGAGAACCAGGACAAGTGGAACGGCGGCTGGACGCGCCATGCCGACGGCTCGATCACGCCGCGCCAGGGTGGCAAGTGGAAGCTGCTGATGCGCATCTTCGCCAATCCGAACCTGCCGCAGATCGACGACTATTACGAGCCGTTCACCTTCGATTACGAGCACCTGCATTCGGCGCCCGAGATGAAGGCGGCGCCGACGGCGCGTCCGCGCAGCCTGATCACGGGCCAGCGCATGGACAAGATCGTCTGGGGTCCGAACTGGGAGGAGATCCTCGGCGGCGAATTCGCCAAACGCAGCCAGGACCGCAATTTCGACGATATCCAGAAGGACATCTACGGCCAGTTCGAGAACACCTTCATGATGTACCTGCCCAGGCTCTGCGAGCATTGCCTGAACCCGGCCTGCGTCGCGTCCTGCCCCTCGGGCAGCATCTACAAGCGCGAGGAGGACGGCATCGTCCTCATCGACCAGGACAAGTGCCGCGGCTGGCGCATGTGCGTATCGGGTTGCCCCTACAAGAAGATCTATTACAACTGGAAGAGCGGCAAGGCCGAGAAATGCGTGTTCTGCTATCCGCGCATCGAGGCCGGCCAGCCGACGGTGTGCAGCGAGACCTGCGTCGGCCGCATCCGCTATCTCGGCGTGCTGCTCTACGACGCCGATCGCATCGAGGCGGCCGCCAGCGTCGAAAAGGACAAGGACCTGTACCAGGCACAGCTCGACATCTTCCTCGACCCGCATGACCCGCAGGTGCAGGCGCAGGCGCGCCGCGACGGCATCCCCGAGAACTGGATCGAGGCCGCAAAGTCGAGCCCGGTCTACAAGATGGCGGTCGACTGGAAGGTCGCGCTGCCGCTGCACCCCGAGTACCGCACCTTGCCGATGGTCTGGTACGTGCCGCCGCTCTCGCCGATCACCGGCGCGGCGCAGGCCGGCCATGTCGGCGCCAACGGCGAGATCCCCGATGTCAACCAGCTGCGCATCCCCGTCAAATACCTCGCCAACCTGCTCACCGCGGGCGACACCGCGCCGGTGGTGCGCGCGCTCGAACGCATGCTGGCGATGCGCGCCTATCAGCGCGGCAAGCATGTCGACGGTGCGGCGAACCAGGCGGCGATCGACCAGGTCGGCCTGGCCGCGGCGCAGGTCGACGAGATGTACCGCGTGATGGCGATCGCCAATTACGAGGACCGTTTCGTGATCCCGACGACGCACCGCGAATACGCCGAGAACGCCTTCAACGTGCGCGGCGGCTGCGGCTTCAGTTTCGGCAACGGCTGCAGCGAGGGCGTGACCGAGACGAGCCTGTTCGGCAGCGAGAAGAAGCGGACGATCCCGATCAAGGCGCAGGTCTGAAAGGCGGCATGACCATGAGCCTCGTCAAACCCCTGCCCATTGCGCACACGCTGCGCGCCCTGGCCTGGCTGCTCGCCTACCCCGACGCCGATCACCGCGCCGCCCTGCCCGCGCTGCGCGACGCGCTGCACGCCGAGCGCGCGCTGACCTTCGGCCGTCTGGCCGAGATCGATCGCCTCATCGACCATCTCATGGATCGATCGCAGGGCGGCGCGCCGCTCGCCGTCGAGGCCGAGTACGTCGAACTCTTCGACCGCGGCCGCGCCACCGCGCTGCATCTGTTCGAGCATGTGCACGGCGATTCGCGTGACCGCGGACCGGCGATGGTCGACCTCGAACGCAGCTATCTCGAGGCCGGACTGCTGCTCGCCGACGGCGAATTGCCCGACCACCTGGGCGTCGTGCTCGAATACGCGAGCACGCAGCCGCCGGCCGCGGCGCGCGAATTCCTGCGCGAATTCGCCCATATCCTGCAGAACCTCTTCAGCGCCCTGCTGCAGCGCGAGAGCATCCACGCGAGCGCTTATGCCGGCGTGATGGCCGCGCTGCTCGACCTCGCCGGCGAGAAGGCCTGCGCCGTGGCGCTGCCGGCGCAGCCGGGGATCGACGAGACCTGGAGCGAACCGGCGGCCTTCGGCGGCTGTTCCAGCGCCGGCCAGGCGCAGCCGATCCGCCTCCAACGCCGCCCGCCGCAAGGAGCCCGCGCATGAACGACTTCCTCTTCACCGTCTACCCGTATCTGTGCGGCGCCGTCTTCCTGATGGGCAGCCTGGCGCGCTTCGACCGCGACCAGTACACCTGGAAGAGCGATTCCTCGCAACTGCTGCGCGCCGGTCAATTGCGCTGGGGCAGCAACCTGTTCCACGTCGGCATCCTGTTCCTGTTCTTCGGCCATACGGTGGGGCTGCTGACGCCGCACTGGGTCTACGAGCCCTTCATCTCGGCGCCGCACAAGCAGATGATGGCGGTGATCTCGGGCGGCATCGCCGGCGCCGCCTGCTTCGTCGGCATCACGCTGCTGCTGCACCGGCGGCTGTTCGACCCGCGCATCCGCCTCACCAGCCACCGCACCGACCTCGCGATCCTCTTCATCCTCTGGATCCAGCTCTGCCTGGGACTGTTGACGCTGCCTTTCTCCTACGCCCAGCGCGCCGACGCGCACGAGATGCTCGTGCTCGCCGAATACCTGCAGCACATGGCGACGTTCCGACCGAATGCCGATCTGCTCGCCACCGTCGCCTGGCCGTTCAAGGTGCACATGGTGCTGGGGATGACGATCTTCCTGCTCTTCCCGTTCAGCCGCCTCGTCCATGTCTGGAGCGGCTTCGGCTCGCTCGCCTACCTCGCGCGGCCGTACCAGATCGTGCGCTCGCGCCGGCTGAACGTGCCGCACGACCACAACCAGCCCAAGCCCTCGCGCTGAAGGAGGCCCCGATGGACGACTGCACGACCACCCTGCCCCGCATAGCCGGCATCGCGCTCGTCGAGCCCCGCGAGACGCCGGGCGCCGAGGAACTGCGCCAGCGCGCCTGCAGCGAACTGCTGCGCCAGGCCGCGATCGCCGCCGGTCTGCTGGCCGCGGACGACCCGCCGCCGCAGCGCGGCGCGATGAGCGAGGCGGCGGCGGCGGCGATCGAGGCGCTGCTCGATCGCGATCTGCCCCTGACCGAACCCGACGAAGAATCCTGCCGCCGCTGGCATGCGGCGCATGCGGCGCGCTACGCCCAGGGCGAGCGAGTGCGCGCGCGCCATGTGCTGTTCGCCGTCACCCCGGGCGTCGACATCGCCGCGCTGCGCGGCCGCGCCGAGGCCTGCCTGCTCGATCTGCGCAGCCGCAGCGACGAAGCCGCCTTCGCGCGCGCCGCGGCCGAATGCTCGAACTGCCCGAGCGCGCAGCTCGGCGGCGAACTCGGCTGGCTGCAGGCCGGCGACTGCGCACCCGAGTTCGCGCGCGAACTCTTCGGCGCCGCCGAGGTCGGTGTGCTCGCGCGCCTCGTGCACAGCCGCTACGGACTGCACGTGGTCGAAGTGCTGGAACGCGAACCGGGCCGGCCGCAGTCCTACGAGTCGGTCCGCGCCGCGGTCGCGCAGACGCTGCGCCAACAGGCCTTTGCGACGGCGCTGCGGCAGTATCTACAGGCGCTGGCCGAGGGCTCGCGCATCGAGGGCATCGATCTCGAGGCCGCGACGCCATCGATGCCATAGGCGAGGCGATGGCGGGCCCGGCTGCATGAACGGCACATGCCCAACGAGCCGCCGAACCCGTAAAGTGCAGGTATGCGCCGCCCCTGGACCCTTTCCGCCAAACTCGGCGCCATCGGCGGCGCGCTGCTGCTGACGGCGCTGGTCTCGATCGGCCTCACGCTGTGGGTCACCTGGCAGCTCGAGGGCGGCGCGGCGGCGGTCAACGAGGCCGGGCGCATGCGCATGCAGACCTGGCGCCTGGCGCAGACGCTGGCCGCCGGCGACCGCGCGAAGGTGCGTGCGCTCGTCGCCCAGTTCGACCAGAGCGTCGAGCTGCTGCGCAGCGGCGACCCGGCGCGGCCGCTGTCGGTGCCGCTGGACGCGGCCTCGCAATCGAGGTTCGCCGACGTGCGCGAGGTCTGGGGCGCGCTGCGCTCGCATTGGTCCACGCCGCCGTATCCGACGGCCGCCGACGCGGCGCGCGAGGCCGACGCCTTCGTCGAGCGCATCGACGCCTTCGTCTCGGCGATCGAGACCCAGCTCTCGCGCCTGACGGCCGTGCTCAACGCCTTCCAGTTCATCCTCATGGCGCTGGCCATCGCCAGCGCGGTGGCGCTGCTGTACTCGGCCTATCTCTTCGTCTTCGCGCCGCTGTCGGGGCTGCAGTCGGGGCTGGCGCGGGTCGGCGCCGGCGACCTCGCGGCGCGCATCGAGGTCAGCTCGGGCGACGAGTTCGGCGCCGTCGCGCTCGGCTTCAACCGCATGGCGCACACGTTGGAGGACCTCTACCAGAACCTCGAAGCGAAGGTGCAGGACAAGACGCTGCACCTCGAGGCCCAGCGCGCGCGCCTGGCCGCGCTGTACGAGGCCGCGGCCTTCGTCGCCGGCGCCGGTTCGCTGGCCGAGCTGGCGCAGGGTTTCGCGCCGCAGATCCGGCGCGCCGCGCGCGCCGACGCCGCCGCCGTGCGCTGGAGCGACGAGCTCAACCGGCGCTACGTGATGCTCGCCGCCGACGGCCTGCCGCCTTCGCTCGTCGAAGGCGAGCATTGCATCCCGACCGGCGAATGCCTGTGCGGCGCCGCGCAGACCGACACGCGCGTGATCCCGATCCGCCGCGACGGCGCGAGCCCGCTGCTGGCGCGCTGCCTGGGCGCCGGGTTCCGCACCGTCGTCAACGTGCCGCTGCGCCTGCAGGAACGCTTGATCGGCGAGCTGAACCTGTTCTACCTCGGCGAGCCGGCGCTCGCCGCCGACGATCGCGCGCTGCTCGAGACCATGGCCAGCCATCTCGCCGGCGCCATCGAGGGCCTGCGACTGGCCTCGCTCGAGCGCGAATCGGCGGTCGCCGACGAGCGCGGCCTGCTGGCCGGCGAACTGCACGACTCGATCGCGCAGAGCCTGGCCTTCCTGAAGATCCAGGCCGGCTTGCTGCGCGGCGCCCTCGACCGCGGCGACCCCGCGCAGGCCGCGAGCACGCTGGCCGAACTCGACGCCGGCATCCACGAGAGCCTGACCGACGTGCGCGAGCTGCTGCTGCATTTCCGCACCCGTACGAACGCCGAGGACCTGGCACCGGCGCTGCACGCGACGCTGCAGAAGTTCGAACACCAGACGGGTCTGAGGACGCATCTGACGATCGACGGCCAGGGCCTGCCGCTGGCCTCCGACGTGCAGGTGCAGGTGCTGCATGTCGTGCAGGAGGCGCTGTCGAACGTGCGCAAGCATGCGCGCGCCCGCGAGGTCTGGGTCGAGGTCCAGCAATCGCCCAGCTGGCGCGTCGAGGTGCGCGACGACGGCTGCGGCTTCGAGGCCGGCGCAGGCGCCGGCGCCGACCACGACACCCATGTCGGCCTGCGCATCATGCGCGAGCGGGCGCGGCGCATCGGCGCCGCGGTCGAGGTCGATTCGGTGCCCGGCTCGGGCACCTGCATCGTGCTCACGCTGGCGCCCACGCAGCAGGCGGCCACGGCATGACGACGACGGCGCCGGTGCGCATCCTCGTCGTCGACGACCACACGCTGTTCCGGCGCGGGCTGATCGCGCTGCTCGCCGGCGAGACCCGTTTCGCCGTCGTCGCCGAGGCCGGCGACGCCGGCGAGGCGATGCGCCGCGCCGCCGAGACGCGGCCCGACCTCATCCTGCTCGACAACCACCTGCCCGGCGTCAGCGGCGTCGATGCGCTGGCCGGCCTGCGCGAGGTGGCGCCGGAGGCTCGCGTCATCATGCTCACCGTGAGCGAGGACGAGCGCGACCTGGCCGCCGCGCTGCGCGGCGGCGCCCGCGGCTATCTGCTCAAGACCGTCGACAGCGACGTCCTCGCCGCCGCGATCCTGCGCACGATGGCCGGCGACTCGGTCGTCAGTCCGGAGATGACGAGCAAGCTCGTCGCCGCCTTCCAGTCGCTGCAGCCCCAGCGCGCCGAGCCGCCCGCGGCGGCGCCGCCGGCCGATCCCTACCAGACGCTGTCGCCGCGCGAGCAGGAGATCCTCGCGCACATCGCGCGCGGCGCCAGCAACAAGGAGATCGCGCGCGCGCTGGACATCGCCGAGACGACGGTGAAGATCCATGTCCAGCATATCCTGCGCAAATTGAATCTCAATTCGCGCGTGCAGGCGGCGGTGTACGCGGCCGGGCGGACGGGCTGATCTCGAGCTGCGCGCGGCCGCCGGCGCCGACTGTCACAATCGCGCCCGTGTCGAAGCTGCCGTTCCGTATCCCGTTGCGCCCGCTGTGCTGGCTGGCCCTCGTTCTGGGGGCCTCGATCGCATTCCCCGCCGCCGCGCAGGACTCGCCGGCGCTGCGCAAGATCCGCGACGCCGGCGTCATCACGCTGGGCTACCGCGTCGAATCGGTGCCGTTCTCCTACCTCGACGACAAGCGGCGACCGATCGGCTACACGATGGACATCTGCGAGCGCGTCGTCGACGCCGTGCGCCAGCGCCTGGCGCTGCCCGATCTCGAGGTGCGGCTGATGCCGGTGAGCTCGGCCACGCGGCTGCCGCTGGTTGCCAACGGCACCGTCGATCTCGAATGCGGCGTCACCACCAACACCGCCGAGCGCGCCAAGCAGGTCGCCTTCTCGGTCACGACCTTCGTCGCCGCGAGCCGCCTGATCTTCAAGAAGGACGCCGAGATCCGCGGCATCGACGACCTGCGCGGCAAGCCGGTGGCGTCGACGCTGGCGACGACCAGCATCGAGTACCTGCACCGCATCAACGAGACGCGGCATCTGGACATGCAGATCCTCGCCGGGCTCGACGACGTCGAATCGTTCCGCCTCGTCGGCATGGGCCGCGCCGTGGCCTATGCGATGGACGACGTGCTGCTGCGCAGCCTGCTGGCGAATGCGCCCGATGCCGCCGACTACCGCATCTCCGACGAGGCGCTGACGCTCGAGCCCTATGCCATCGGGCTCAAGCGCGACGACCCGGTGTTCAAGCGCCTCGTCGACGACGTCATCGTCGACCTCTATCGACGCGGCGACATCGAGGGTCTGTACCGCAAGTGGTTCCAGTCACCCATCCCGCCGCGCGGCATCAACCTGAAGCTGCCGATGAGCGAGGCGCTGCGCCGCGTCATCGAACATCCCACCGACGCCAGCGACCCGCGCCTGTACCGCTGAGCCCTGGCGTGGCGCTTCAGCGGAAGCGCTCGGGGTCGATGGCGTGGCGGTGCAGCTTGTCGTAGAGCGTCTTCTTGGCGATGCCCAGCGTCTGCATGACCTCGGGCATGCGGCCCTGGCAGCGCCGCAGCGCCTGCTCGATCAGCGCCTTCTCGACGAGTTCCATCTGCTGCGCCAGGCTCGCCGCTGCGGCAGCTGCCGGCGGCGTCACCGGGCCCTCGCCGCCCTGCTCGAGCACGTAGCGGTCGGCCGCGTTGCGGATCTCGCGCACGTTGCCGGGCCAGGCATGGGCCATCAGTTCGCGCAGATGCCCGGGCGTGACCTCGGGCACCGGCAGGCCATAGCGCGTACCGGCCAGGCCGAGGAAATGCTCGAACAGCAGCGGGATGTCCTCGCGCCGGTCGCGCAGCGGCGGCAGCCGCAGCACGGCGACGTTGAGCCGGTAATACAGGTCGGCCCTGAATTTCCGTTCCTCGGCCAGCGCCAGCAGGTCGTACTTGGTGGCCGCGACGACGCGCACGTTCACCGGCACTTCGGCGTTCGACCCCAGGCGCTCGATCTTGCGTTCCTGCAGGATGCGCAGCAGCTTGATCTGCATCCCCATCGGCATCGACTCGATCTCGTCGAGCAGCAGCGTGCCGCCGTTGGCATGCTCGATCTTGCCGATGCGGCGCTTGGCCGCCGAGGTGAAGGCGCCGGGCTCGTGGCCGAACAGTTCACTCTCGAACAGGGCCTCGGGCAGGCCACCGCAATTGATGGCGACGAAATGACGGTCGCGTCGCTCGCTGTGGTCGTGCAGGCAGCGCGCCACGACCTCCTTGCCGGTGCCGGTCTCGCCGTGGATCATCACGTCGGCCGAGGTCGCGGCCAGGCGCAGGATCATGCGCCGCACCTCCTGCATCGTCGCCGACTGGCCCAGCAGCACCGATTCGATGCCGCTGCGCTGCGCCAGCTGCGCGCGCAGGTTCTCGACCGTCTCGCGCAGCACGCGCTTGTCGAGCGCGCGACGCGCGGTGTCGACGAAGCGCTCGGGCCCGAAGGGCTTCTCGATGAAGTCGTAGGCGCCGGCGCGCATCGCCCGCACGGCCATCGAGATGTCGCCATGCGCGGTGACGACGATCACCGGGATGCCGGCGTCGATCGCATGGACGCGGTCGAGCAGCGCCAGCCCGTCCATCTCCGGCAGCCGCACGTCGGTGATGACGACGACGGGCGCACCGGCGCCGATGTGCGGCAAGGCCGCCTCGGCCGAACCGAAGGCCTGGACCTCGATGCCGGCGAGCTCCAGCGTCTGCACCAGGCTCGTCCGCACCGGCGGGTCGTCCTCGATGAACAGGACCTTGTATCCCTCAAACATCCGCGTCTCCGATGGCTTCCAGATCGAACTCGAACCGCATGCCGGCGGCCAGCCGCTCGGCGCGCAGATGGCCGCCGAATTCGCCGACGATCTTCGACGAGATCATCAGCCCCAGCCCCAGGCCCTGACCGACCGGCTTGGTCGTGAAGAAGGGCTCGAACAGCCGCGCCATCTGCGCCTCGTCCATGCCGGGTCCGCTGTCGTCGACCCGCACGAGCACGCGCTCGCCGCGCGGCACCGCCGTCAGGACGAGCCGCCGCTGCGCCGTGCCTATCATCGCATCGAGCGCGTTGCCCACGAGATTGAGCAGCACCTGCTCGAGCCGGTTGCGGTCGGCACGCACCTCGAGATGCTCGGGGATCTCGATCAGCAGCTGCACCGGTTCGGTCTGCAGCCGGTGGTCGAGCATCAGCAGCACGTTGTGCACGGCACCCAGCAGCGCCACCGGATGCAGCGACAGGCCGTCGCGGCGCGCATAGGACTTGAGCTGGTTGACGACGCGACCCATGCGCTCGGCCATCTCGTCGATGTGGCGCAGATTGCCCGCGACATCGGCCGTGCGGCCGGCGTCGAGCAGCCGCATCGCGTTGCTCGAGAGCGCGCGCAGCGCCGTCAGCGGCTGGTTGATCTCGTGCGAAATGCCGGCCGACATCTGGCCTAAAGCGGCGAGCTTGCCGGCCTGCACGACCTCGTCCTCGGCCTGCCGGCGCTGCGCGATCTCGCGCTTCAATTCCTCGTTCGTGCGCTGCAGCTCGCGCGTGCGCGCGTCGACCTGGCGCTCGAGCTCGTCGTGCGCGCCCTGCAGCGCCTTGCGGCCGAGGAAGAATTCCTGCAGCACGCGGCGCCGGTGCAGCAGGTACAGCAGCAGCAGGCCGACGAGGGTGCCGCCGGCGGCCCCGCCCCAGGCGGCGTTGCGCGCGTCGCGGCGCACGAGCGAGGGGTCCGACAGCGCGATCAGGCGCGCGGCCTGCGGCACCAGCGCGCGCTCCTGCGCCATGAACAGCCGCGCAGGGCCGCCGTCCACGGGCGGCGTCTTCACCATCGTCACGCCCGGCTCGACCGTCTGCTGCAGCGCCAGTTCCAGCGGCGCCAGCGAGGCCGCCGCATAGCGGCCCGAATGCCCATGCGGCATCGCACGGCCGATGCGACGGTATTTCCAGCCCGGGATCGACGACATCACGACGACGTCGTTCTCATCGACGACGAGCAGCCGCTCGCTCTGGCTGCGCAGGCCCAGGTCGACCCAGGTCGCCTCCAGCGGCGCCAGGCTGACCTTGACGATCACGTGGCCGATCACGCGGCCGGCGCGGCGCACCGAATGGACGAAGTAGTAGTCGGTGCTGCCGTCGGATTCGTTGGCGGCGAAGAATTCGGCGGCGCCGTCGGCCAGCGCATAGGCGATGCCGGGGAATTGCCGCTGCAGATCGCGCGGCGCATCGGCCGGCTGACGCGCGCTGTCGCTGCTGGCGAGCAGGCGCTGGTCGGCCGAGGTCACGACGACCAGGCTGGCGCCCGCGCGCACGCCGATGCGCGCCAGCGTGCGGCTGGCCGCGGCGCGCAGGGCCGCATCGGGCGCCTCGTTCAGGACGGCCTGCACATCGGGCTCGGCGGCCACCAGGCTGGGCAGGAAGGCGTCGCGCGCGAGTTCCGATGCGAGCGCCGAGGCGTAGAGCTCGAGTCGCTCGTTGGCGACGACGGCCAGTTGCGACAGCCCGGACTTCTCGCTCACGCGATAGCCCATCCACAGGCCGAGCGCCATCGGCACGAGCAGCAGCAGCGCGACGACCCGGCGGCGCAAGCCGCGCGAGACCGGCCGGATCGGGAATGACGGGGCGAACATCGACGGCATGGGGTGCGTAGTGTGCCCAAGGATGCGGGATCTCGTCGCCGCCATGCGAACGTTTTTTCGATTGCCGGCGCGGCGTGTGCAGCGTCGAGTTCGGGGTCGAGTGCGGAACGCCACACTCGCTCGGTTAGCGCCCGTATGGATTTCCGCCCGATCGCCCACGCGGCGGCGTCATCGACGCCATCGGCGGCGGCCCGCAGGCCACCAAAAGGTCGTCAACAGGCCACCGAAAGGCCGCCGATCGCGTTCGAAGGCCCGCGAATTTAGGGGCTTTCCCGAAGCCCGGCGCATTCGGCGTGCATTTGGCACGACGCGTGCGTTCGCTGGGCCATCCGCCCCACGGCGCCATGTCTTCCGACGAGGTCTAGCAGCTCATGGACACCTTCATACAGCAGATCATCAACGGTCTTGTACTGGGGAGCATGTACGCCCTCGTCGCGCTCGGCTACACGATGGTCTATGGCATCGTCTCGCTGATCAATTTCGCCCATGGCGAGGTGCTGATGGTCGGCGCGATGGTCTCGTGGACCGTCGTCACGGCGCTGCAGGACACCGGGCTGCCGGGCTGGGCGCTGCTGCTGATCTCGCTCGTCGCCGCCATCGTCGTCTGCTCGGCGCTGAATTTCGCGATCGAGAAGATCGCCTACCGGCCGCTGCGCAATGCGCCGCGGCTGGCGCCGCTGATCACCGCGATGGGCATGAGCCTGCTGCTGCAGACGCTGGCGATGATCATCTGGAAGCCGAATCCGCACAGCTATCCGCAACTGCTGCCGATCGACGCCCTGTCGCTGTGGCTCGACGGTCCGGTCATCACCGTGGCGCAGATCCTGATCCTGGGCACCACGGTCGTCGTGCTCAGCGCGCTGCTCTGGCTCGTCAACCGCACCAAGCTGGGCCGCGCGATGCGGGCCACGGCCGAGAACCCGCGCGTGGCCTCGCTGATGGGCGTGAAGCCCGATTTCGTGATCTCGATGACCTTCGTCATCGGCGCCGCGCTGGCCGCCATCGCCGGCGTCATGTGGGCGCTGAATTACGGCACCGTGCAGCACACGATGGGCTTCATGCCGGGGCTGAAGGCCTTCACCGCGGCCGTCTTCGGCGGCATCGGCAACCTCACCGGCGCCGTCGTCGGCGGCGTGCTGCTGGGATTGATCGAGGCCGTCGGCGCGGGCTATCTGGGCGACCTCACGGGCGGCATCTTCGGCAGCCAGTATGTCGAGATCTTCGCCTTCCTCGTCCTCATCCTCGTGCTCACGCTGCGGCCCTCGGGGCTGATGGGCGAGCGCGTCGCCGACCGCGCCTGAGCGCTCCGGGACCTGCCATGCAAGACCTGAACAAGTCCACCAAGATCGCCCTCTTCGTCCTCGCCGGCGCCTTCCTGCTCGTCCTGCCGGTATTCGCCGCGCAATTCGGGCAGGGCTGGGTGCGCATCATGGCGCTGTCGCTGCTCTACGTGCTGCTGGCGCTGGGGCTGAACATCGTCGTCGGCTACGCCGGCCTGCTCGACCTGGGCTATGTCGCGTTCTACGCCGTCGGCGCCTACATGTACGCGCTGCTGGCGAGCCCGCAGCTGACCGACAACATCGCCTGGATCAAGGCCGCATTCCCGAACGGGCTGCACACGCCGATCTGGATCATCGTGCCGCTGGCCGCCTGCGCGGCCGGCCTGGCCGGGGTCATCCTGGGCACGCCGACGTTGAAGCTGCGCGGCGACTATCTGGCCATCGTCACGCTCGGCTTCGGCGAGATCATCCGGGTGTTCATGAACAACCTGGAATATCCGATCAACATCACGAACGGCCCGCGCGGCATCAGCGACATCGACCCGATCAGCATCGGCGAGCTCGATTTCAGCAAGCCCTTGCATGTCCTGGGCATCACGCTGCCCGAGGTCACGATGTACTACTACCTCTTCCTGGCGCTGGTCATCGTGTCGGTCGTGATCTGCCTGCGGCTGGCCGATTCGCGCATCGGCCGCGCCTGGATGGCGATCCGCGAGGACGAGACGGCGGCCAAGGCGATGGGGTTGAACACGCGCAATCTCAAGCTGCTGGCGTTCGGCATGGGCGCCACGTTCGGTGGCGTCTCGGGCGCGATGTTCGCATCGTTCCAGCAATTCGTTTCGCCCGAATCGTTCACGCTGATGGAGTCGGTGATGATCGTCGCGATGGTCGTGCTCGGCGGCATCGGCCATATCCCGGGCGTGATCCTCGGCGCGCTGCTGCTGTCGGCACTGCCCGAGGTGCTGCGCTACGTCGCCGGCCCGCTGCAGGAGCTCACCGGCGGACGGCTCGACGCGGCCATCCTGCGTCAGTTGCTGGTCGCGCTGGCGATGATCTGCGTGATGCTGCTGCGGCCCAAGGGCCTGTGGCCCACGCCCGAGCGCCGCAAGGCCGCGCCGCAGCCCGTGCAGGCCGTTTGAGGAGGACACCATGACCGAAGTCTTCAAGGTCCAGGGTGCGACGAAGCGGTTCGGCGGCCTGCTGGCGCTGACCGATGTCAGCATGCGCATCGCCCAGGGTCAGGTCTACGGCCTGATCGGCCCCAACGGCGCCGGCAAGACGACGTTCTTCAACGTCATCACCGGCCTGTACACGCCCGACGGCGGCAGTTTCGAGCTCGGCGGCGCGCCCTACAAGCCGAGCACCGTGCACGAGGTGGCGCGCGCCGGCATCGCGCGCACCTTCCAGAACATCCGCCTGTTCGCGGAAATGACGGCGCTGGAGAACGTCATGGTCGGGCGCCATGTGCGCACGCATTCGGGACTCTTCGGCGCGGTGTTCCGCAGCGCCTCGTTCAAGGCCGAGGAGGCGGCGATCCGCCGCCGCGCGCAGGAGCTGCTGGATTACGTCGGCATCGGCAAATACGCCGAATTCAAGGCCCGCACGCTGAGTTACGGCGATCAGCGGCGGCTCGAGATCGCGCGCGCGCTGGCCACCGAACCGAAACTCATCGCGCTGGACGAACCGGCCGCCGGCATGAACGCCACCGAAAAAGTCGTGCTCAGGGAACTCATAGACCGCATCCGCAAGGACGGCCGCACGATCCTGCTGATCGAGCACGACGTCAAGCTCGTGATGGGACTGTGCGACCGCGTCACGGTGCTGGACTACGGCAAGCAGATCGCCGAAGGCACGCCGGCCGAGGTGCAGCGCAACGAAAAGGTGATCGAGGCCTATCTGGGCGCCGGTCACCAGCACCATTGATGTCGGCCACGGAAGCGATCATGAACACAGCACAGACCCCGATGCTCAAGGTCAGCGGATTGAAGGTCGCCTACGGCGGCATCCACGCCGTCAAGGGCGTCGATTTCGAGGTCCGCGCCGGCGAGCTCGTGAGCCTGATCGGCGCCAACGGCGCCGGCAAGACGACGACGCTGAAGGCCATCACCGGCACCCAGGCGCCGGCCGCAGGCCACATCGAATTCATGGGCCGCAGCATCGACGGCCAGGGCCCCTGGGATCTCGTGCGCCAGGGCCTGGTGATGGTGCCCGAAGGCCGCGGCACCTTCACCCGCATGACGATCACCGAGAACCTGCTGATGGGCGCCTATGTGCGCGACGACGACGAGATCGACGCCGACATGGAGGCGGTCTTCAAGCGTTTCCCGCGCCTGGCCGAACGCCGCAACCAGCTCGCCGGCACGATGAGCGGCGGCGAGCAGCAGATGCTGGCGATGGGCCGCGCGCTGATGGCGCGCCCCAAGGTGCTGCTGCTCGACGAGCCCAGCATGGGCCTGAGTCCGATCATGGTCGACAAGATCTTCGAGGTCATCGCCGACGTCCACGGCCGCGGCACCACGGTGCTGCTCGTCGAGCAGAACGCCAGCCGCGCGCTCGGCCTGGCCGATCGCGGCTACGTCATGGAGTCGGGCGAGGTGACGATGAGCGGCCCCGCGAAGACGCTCCTCGACGACCCGCGCGTGCGCGCCGCCTACCTCGGCGAATGAGGCATCGACAACCCATCGGGCACCCACCCCAGCGAGCGACAGGTGCCGGCCCGGGCACCTTCGAACCGGATCGCTCGCAATCTCATGAAACTGGAGACCAGCAGATGAATTTCAAGCTTCAAACCGTCGTCGGCGCCGTGGCGCTGTCATTGGCCGGCTATGCCGCCGCGGGCGACCTCGTCGTGAAGATCGGTCATGTGGGTCCCACCAGCGGCTCGATCGCCCACCTGGGCAAGGACAACGAGAACGGCGCGCGCATGGCGATCGACGAGCTCAATGCCAAGGGCGTGACGATCGGCGGCCAGAAGGCCCATTTCGAGCTGATGGCCGAGGACGATGCCGGCGATCCCAAGCAGGGCACGGCGGCGGCGCAGAAGCTCGTCGACGAGAAGGTCAACGGCGTCATCGGCCACCTGAATTCCGGCACCACGATTCCGGCGTCGAAGATCTACAGCGACGCCGGCATCCCGCAGATCAGCCCCTCGGCGACCAATCCCAAGTACACGCGCCAGGGCTTCAAGACGGCGTTCCGCGTCGTCGCCGACGACGTCCATCTCGGCGGCACGCTGGGCAAGTACGCGGTGACCACCTTGCATGGCAAGCGCATCGCCGTCATCGACGACCGCACGGCCTACGGCCAGGGCGTGGCCGACGAATTCGAGAAGGGTGCGAAGGCCACCGGTGCGGCCATCGTCGGGCGCGAATTCACGAACGACAAGGCGACCGACTTCTCCGCCATCCTGACCAGCCTGAAGTCGAAGAAACCCGATGTCATCTTCTTCGGCGGCATGGACTCGGTGGCCGGTCCGATGCTGCGCCAGATGAAGCAGCTGGGCATCAATGCCAAGTTCATGGGCGGCGACGGCATCTGCACCGGCGAGCTGCCCAAGCTGGCCGCGGGCGCGATGGCCGACGACCAGGTCGTCTGCGCCGAGGCCGGCGGCATCGACCCCAAGGACACGGCCGCCGTCAAGGGCATGGAGGCCTTCC
Organism: Burkholderiales bacterium; assembly: GCA_028868825.1. Classification (GTDB taxonomy): domain Bacteria; phylum Pseudomonadota; class Gammaproteobacteria; order Burkholderiales; family Burkholderiaceae_C; genus Rubrivivax. Next base: position 54,680 of record JAGWTU010000006.1, read on the forward strand.
GCGCCAAGTTCAAGCAGAAGTTCAATGCCGACGTGCAGATCTACGCGCCTTATGTCTACGACTCGGTCAACGTGATGGTGGCGGCGATGGTCAAGGCCGGATCGGCCGAGCCGGCCAAGTACCTGCCGGTGCTGGCCAAGACCAGCGGCTACCCCGGCGTGACCGGCACGATCTCCTTCGACGAGCGCGGCGACATCAAGAACGGCGCCCTCACGCTGCACACGTACAAGGGCGGCAAGGAAGTGACGATCGGCGTCGTGCGCTGATCGACCGCGCGGACCCGGGCACGCCCGGGTCCTGAAACAAAGCTGAAGTCCCGCGGCCCCGCACGCCGGGGTCGGGGCTGAATTCGTCCATTCATTCCATCAACCAAGAGTCGAACATCATGCACATCAAGACCATTGCCGCAGGCCTCTTCACGACGGCCCTGCTCTCGGCACCCGCCATGGCCCAGTCGAGCATCACGCTGTACGGCGTGGCCGATCTGTACGCCCAATACGGCAAGGGCGACCGCAACGAACTGTCGCTCGAGTCGGGCGGCTATTCGGGTTCGCGCCTGGGCTTCAAGGGCAGCAAGGTCCTCGTCGACAGCCTGACCGCCGTGTTCCAGCTCGAGGCCGGCATCGCCATCGACAAGGGCGTTTCCAACCAGGGCGGACGGCTGTTTGGCCGCCAGGCCTACGCCGGCGTTTCCGACACCTGGGGCACGCTGACCGCTGGCCGCCAGTACACGCCCGAATTCCTCGGCATCGACAACGCCGACCCGATGAGCACCGGCGTGGGCAGCGCCGCCAACAGCGGCGTGCTGTCGCTGCTCGTCGTGCGCGCCGACAACTCGATCGTCTACGCGGCGCCCAAGATGGGCAATGTGTCGATGAGCGCGATGGTCTCGCTGGGCGAGGCCTCGAGCGGCTCGACGGCCAACGGCAACCTCTATGCGGCGAATGTCGAATACGCCGCCGGCCCGCTCGACCTCAACGTCGTGCTGACCTCGCAGAACCGCGCCACCGACGCCGGCGTCAACGCCAGCATCGCGCTCGTCACCGGCAGCTACGACCTCGGCAGCGTCAAGCTGATGGGCGGCGTGCAGGGCGTGCGCAAGCCCTCGCGCGTGGCCGGCGCCAACGATGACCGCAACGAGGTCTTCGCCGGCGTGCAGATCCCCGTCGGCAAGGACCTGATCGCGCTGGCCGGCTATTCGTCACGTGCCCGCAACAGCGGCAGCGGCATGACGGCCTCGCAGGTCAGCGCCGAGTACATCCACAACGTCACGAAAGAGCTGCTGACCTATTTCACGGTGACCGACATCAAGAACGGCTCGGCGACGAATTACACGACCGACGGCGCGACGGGTTCGGGTCCTGCCGTCTCGGCGGGCAGGAAGGCGAGCGCGCTGCAGGTGGGATTCCGCTACAAGTTCTGACGTCTCGCTTCGGGGCGTGCGGCCGCGCCGCCGCCCCTGGGCCGTCCCCGTCACGCTCCCGGGGACGGCCGGCCCGGTCATTCATGCATGACATGGCCCGGCAGCGCACGGTGGACGACATCGCGCAACGCGAAGCTCGACTGGATGCGCGCCACATGCGGCAGCCTCGAGAGCTGCGTCTTGTGCACGCGCTCGAAATCCACCAGATCGCGCACCAGCAGGATCAGCAGATAGTCGTCGCGGCCTGACATCAACCAGCAGCGCAGCACGCTGTCGCACAGTCCGACGGCGGTTTCGAATTCGATCAGATCCGCCTCGCTCTGCCCCTTGAGCGTGACCTGCACGATCACGGTCGTCTGCAGGCCGAAGGCCGCCGGGTCGATATCGGCGCGGTAGCCGCGCACGACGCCGGCCTCTTCCAGCGCGCGCTGCCGGCGCGCCACTGCGCTGGGCGACAAGTGCACGGCCTGCGCCAGTTCGACGTGGCTGGCACGGCCCTGGCGGCTCAATTCCAGCAGCAGCGAACGATCGATCCGGTCGAATGGAGCATCCTGCATGAGACTGGAGATGGAGGCCGTCGAGACGCTCGTTTATAGCGCAAGACCTCGTTAAGCACTGTGGAGATTGCTCACAAATCGCTGGCGGTGTGATTCAAACTGGCAGTCTCAAAACAACCCCCCCGGAGACCCATCATGCTGGTCGGCGTACCCAAAGAGATCAAGGTTCAGGAACACCGCGTCGGTCTGACGCCGATGGCCGTGCGCGAATACACCGCGGCCGGCCACCAGGTGCTGGTGCAAAGCGGCGCGGGCGGCGGCATCGGCGCCGATGACGCGGCCTACAGGGCCGCCGGGGCGGAGATCGTCTCCGGTGCGGCCGAGGTGTACGCGCGGGCCGGGATGATCGTCAAGGTCAAGGAGCCGCAGGCGGTGGAGTGGAAGATGCTGCGCCCCGGGCAGATCCTCTTCACCTATCTGCATCTGGCGCCGGATGCGGCACAGGCGCGCGGCCTCATCGAATCGGGCTGCATCGCCGTGGCCTATGAAACCGTCACCGACGATCGCGGTGGCCTGCCCTTGCTGGCCCCGATGAGCGAAGTGGCCGGCCGCCTGGCCATCGAGGCCGCGGCGTTCTCGCTGCGCAAGCCGGCCGGCGGCAAGGGGCTGCTGATGGGCGGCGTGCCCGGCGTGCCGGCGGCGCGGGTGGTCGTGGTCGGCGGCGGCGTGGTCGGCACGCACGCCGCCCGCATGGCCGCGGGGCTGGGCGCCGAGGTGACGATCCTGGAGCGCAGCCTGCCGCGGCTGCGCCAATTGGACGAATTGTTCCAGGCCCGCGTGCGCACGCGTTTTTCCAGCGCCGCGAACATCGAGGAGGAAGTGCTGGCCGCCGACGTCGTGGTCGGCGCGGTGCTGATCCCCGGCGCCAGCGCCCCCCATGTCGTGACGCGCGCCATGCTGCGGCACATGAAGCCCCGCAGCGTCCTCGTGGACGTGTCCATCGACCAGGGCGGCTGTTTCGAGACCTCGCGCGCGACCACGCACGACACGCCCACCTACGAGGTCGACGACATCATCCACTACTGCGTGGCCAATATGCCCGGCGCGGTACCCATGACCTCCAGCCACGCGCTGAACCACGCCACGCTGCCATTCGGCCTGGCGCTGGCGGCGCAGGGAGAACAGGCCCTCGTGCGCGACGAGCATCTGCGCCGGGGTCTGAACATCCACCGCGGCCGCGTGACCTGCGCACCGGTGGCGCAGGCCCTGGGGCTCGATGCGGTCAGCGCTGAAGCGGCGCTGGGGATGTAGTCCGGGCGAGACTTGATGGGCGGTCATGCATCGTCGTGACCGACCTCCACACTGCGCAATTCGGTGACGGTGTTCTCGACCGTCGATCTGCGGGTCATCGCGACCCTGCCGACTCCCGGCGGCGAGAACCCCGATTTCATCGCCTACGACGCCGCCACGCAGCTCGTGCTGGCCTTCAACGGCAAGACCCGCAATGCGACCGGCCCGTCGCGACCTGGCCGCTGGCCGACTGCGACGAGCCCTCGGCGCTCGCCACCGAGCGCGCGCATCACCGGCTCTTCGCCGGGTGCCGCGACCGAACGATGGCCGTCGTCGACGGCGGCGACGGTCGCGTGGTTGCCCGTCCGCGGATCGGCGAGGGCGTCGAAGCCAGCGTGCACGACGCCGGTGATTTCCGTTGTCGGCGGCGCCCGACGAACTAGGGATACGCGGGTCCAGCTCCCGGCTTGCGATTGACACTGACTTCCGTTCCTGTGCATAGTTAGCCATAGTCAGAACGCACCCGAGAGGTGCACGTAGCGAAATTGGCGCCGATTCGCTGCCATGGGCACGGTCAGCCCAAAGGCCGCAATAAACGCTGATTCCTGGGGAGAGAGGGAACCATGTCCGAACCGCCGAACTCGGCGCCATCCTGAATCGGCGGCGCCGTCTTTCGGGCTCGCTCGCTTGCGTGTCCGGGGCTGTCGCCTTCCTGCCCGACCTTTGCACCGGTGCGCCTTGCGATCGGGGTGGCGTTGGCGCGCCTGTCGTCTTCATTCGAATTCGGAGCCCATACATGTCGTACATCGAGAAGTTCGGTCCGTCGCTGCGCCGGGCAGCGCTGGGTCTGTTGCTGGCGGGTGGTTGCGGTGCGGTCGCCCAGGCCGCTACGGTGAATGTCAGCGCCGTGCCGACTTCGGTGACGCTGGGCAGCAAGGTGTCGGTCTTCTTCGATGTCTCCCAACTCGCTGCCGACGCGTTGTCGTTGTTCTCGTTCGAGATCCACTACGACAGCGCCGTGCTCGGCCTGAGCGGCTTCAGCTTCGTCGATCCGCTCAGTCTGCGCAATGAACTCGACCTGCCCGATCCGGCCTCGCTCGGATTCGCCGGCGACGTCTCGGCCCAGCCCGGCGGCATCCTCGACGTCTTCGGCCTGTCGGGCAATGCGGCGGCAGTGCTCGACAGCGACCAGGCCGATGCCTTTCGCTTCCTGACCCTGACGTTCGACACGCTCGCCGTGGCGACGGCCACCACGGTCGACTTGCAGATCGCGACGAGCCTTTTCGGCGACTCGATGGGCAACGCCTTGAATGTCGGCTTCAATGCCACGCAGGCGCAGATCGAGATCACTTCCGCGGGCCAGCCAGTGCCCGAGCCGGGCGCGCTGGCGCTGTCGCTGCTGGCGCTGCTCGCGTCGGCGGCGGTGTCGAGCCGGCGGCGGCTGGCGGCCGCTCTCGCCGGCACCTGCTGCCTGCTGTCCGGTGTCGCCTGGTCGCAGCAGCCACCGCCGCAGGCCGCGCAGGCCACCACGCCGGCCGTCATGGCCATCGATGCGGTCGTCGTCAAGGTGCAGGGCATGCGCGTGCAGTTGCGCGGCGCCGATGGGCGCGAATTCTGGATCTCGACCCGCTCGCAGGTCGATCCTGCCATGGTGGGCAAACGGCTGACCGGGCAGGCCGTCCCGCGCGGCGACACCCTCGTGGTGTCCAGCCCCGCCTACGCCGCCGCTCCCTGAAATACACCGAGGGTCGAACATGATCGAAAAGCTGCTGTTGCGCTGTGGCGCCGCGCTCGCGCTCGTCGCATGCCCGTCGTGGTCCGCGGCGCAGACCTCGTCGCCGTTTCCGCCGCCGGCCCAGGACATGGGCAAATACGTGATCAATTCGGGTTCGGGCCTCGACACCGGTTGCACGTTCCGCAGCGGCGGGCCGCTGCTCATCCGCTTCGCGGTGCCGTCGCCGGTGAACGAAACCCAGCTGAATGCCGACGGCACGCTCAAGGACCCCGGCGGCATGGTCGCGGCCAAGGTCGTCGGCCAGCGCGCCAAGATCTCCTTTCCGGTCTACGACGTCGACGACAAGGCGGTCACCGACGGCACCTACGCGCCCGAGATCGACTACCTGTCGTGGAACGGGCAGTACATCAAGACGCTGGCCGGTTTCAACAACACCTGGGTCAATGATTCGTTCGAAGTCGATATCAGCCAGGTCAAGTTCTACGTGCCCGGCAAGACGAATGTCGTCAACGAATTCCGCGTCGACATCGACCAGGGCAATATCGGCAATGGCGAATACTGGTGCACGGCCATCGACTGGGTCGGCATCGAGTACGACGCCGCCTTCCCGTTCGTGCTGGCGCACGGCATCAGCGCCGGCGCGACGACCTGGGACCCCGCCGACTCGCCGGGTGTGCTCGACGAGCTCAACAAGCGCGGCGTCGTCTACACCCGCTTCTCGACGCCCGACCCGAACGGTTCGGTGGCGGCCAATGCGGCCTATCTGAAGGGGCAGATCCAGGCCTTCCTGGACCCCTACAAGGCCAAGAAGGTGAACCTGATCGCCCACAGCAAGGGCGGCCTCGACTCGCAGATGCTCGCGGCGCTGGCGCCGCCGGACTTCGAGGTGCTGTCGCTGGGCACGCTGTCGACGCCGCATCGCGGCTCCGTGGTCGCCGACCTGACGCTGCTGCAGCGCGCGGTGGCCGACATCTACATCAACAACGGCAGCGATCCGAACGGCTACGCGCAACAGTTCGTCACCAGCACGCTGGCCGGCTTCTCGGGCGGATTCGGCCTCGGACCGCAGCCGCCCGGCATCTACGACCTGACGACGCAGAACTCGAACGCGGCGATCATCGCCGGGGTGCGCGGCAACGTCGACAACACGAACACGATCGGGGCCGACGCCGGACCGAACTGCTCGCGGGCGCCGACCAACGCCGAGATCGACCCGATGAATCCGGCCTCGAGCGTGCCGCTGCTGGGCACCTATGTCTACAACCGGCTGCGGCTGGCGTATCAATCGATCTGCAGCTATTCGTCGGGCGTGCAGGTCAGCTTCCAGGTCCTGCCGTCGCTCGACCCGACGCTGCCGCCGACCACGGTCATGACCTACGCCACGGTGCAGAACGCCGCGGCCAATCCGAACGACATCGTCGTCGGCGTGCGCAGCGCCAACCCGGGCTACGGCACGCCGCTGGGCGACAGCGCGTCGACCAATCACACCACGGTCAAGAGCTCGGGCAATGTGCACAAGCTGCTCGACAAATCCATTCCGCTGCGCTGAGTCCGGAGGCGAGCCGTGAAATTGAACCTGTTGAAGAATCTGACCGCCCGCGGTGGCTGGCGTCGTCTGGGCACGGCGCTGGCGCTGACCGCGATGCTCGCGCTGCAGCCCGAGGCGCAGGCCGCCAGCGGCTGGGTCAACACCGGCGCGGGAACCACCCTCGTCGGTCGCATCGATGTCGGACAGACCCAGGTCGACGTGCCTATTGCCGTGTCCGCGATGAACAGCCTGCAACTGCAGGCCATCGTGCCGGTGCCGGGCGCGACGATCACGCTGCTGGATCCGAACGGCGCCACCGTCGTCGCGCCGAACGACCCCGGGCTGTCCTACGCCGACGGGCAATCGCTGTCGCCGCCGCTGCCCGGCGGCGCGTACATCACCCCCGTGGTGACCAACCCGGTCGACGGCAACTGGGTGCTGCGCGCCCGTTTCCCGGCGGCACCGACGAAGACGATCGCGCTCGTCACCGTGCAGGCGGCCAGTGCGTACCAGGTCGGACTCGTGCAGACGGGCCAGACCTACTATGTCGGCCAGCCGGTGCCGCTGGGCCTGCTGGCGGTGCACAACGGCGCGCCGATCAGCGGCCTGCAGCCGACCGCCGTGATCTCCAAGGACGGCGCCGCGCTGGTCAACGTCGACCTCGTCGACGACGGCCGAGCCGACGGCTACGACGGCCTCGCCAACGACGGCATCTACAGCACCGGCGTGAAGTTCAACAGCACCGGCCGCTACCTGATCGAGGCCCGCGTGACGATCCCCGTGGCCGGCGGTTCGATCACCCGCACCGCGGCCGGCTTCGTCGACGTGGTGCCGCGCAATTACGCGCTGAACGCGGTGACCGGCGGATTCAGCACCGGCGCCGGCGGCTGCATCGCGCAATTGAACGTGAACGCGAACGCCACCGTCCAGCGCGCCGGCACCTACAGCACGGCGGCGACGCTGCGCGGACCCGACGGCCACACGCTGGTCAAGCGTACGAACAATCTGCTGGCGTCGCCGGGCACCTTCGACGCCACGGTCGCCTTCACGAGCAGGGAGGTGCGCAGCCATTTCGTCCAGGGCGGCGCGTTCACGATCGATCCGCTGGAGGTCGTCTCCGTGGCGAACGACATCTCGATGCTCGAGGTGCGCAGCCATTCGGCCTATATCTTCCCGAATTTCGCGCTCGCGCAATTCTGCGTCGACCCGATCGAGGTCGGCCTGTCGGCATCGGTAGTGCCGGTGCTGCGCGCGCCCTTCATCGGCCAGCTCAATTTCGCGCTGCCGATCAGCGTCACGGCATCCGGCAACTACCAGATCTCGTTCAAGATCACCGACGCGCTCGGCCAGCAGGTCGGCCAGTTCGCGGTCAACCAGTTCCTGTCGGCGGGCAATGTCAACACCATCGCCGCGCAGGTGCCGGCCGCGATGCTGCAGGTCTCCGACGGTCCGTTCAACGTCGAGTCGGTGCTGGTGGTCGGGGCGGGGAATTCGGCGCAGGCCTCGCGGGTTCCCGTGGCCGCCAGCGGCTATTCCCGCTGGCAGTTCTTCCCGACGATCACCGGCGACCTCAACGGCGACGGCAGCGTCGATGCCGCCGACCGCGACATCCTGCTGTCGTTCCGCAATGCGCAGCCGATGGTGCCGGGCGACCGCCGCGATCTCAACGGCGACGGCAAGATCGACCTGCTCGACGCGCGGCTGATCGTGCTGCGCGCCTGCAAGAGCCCGAACTGCCCGCGCAACTGATCGATGCGGCCCGCGCTCAGCGGCAGAGCGCGGCGCCGTCGATCGGGTGGTCGGCCAGGGTGAGGTCCTCGATGTCGGCCAGCAGTTTGTAGCCCTGCTCGTCGATGCGCAGCAGCGTCACCCGCGCCAGTCGCGCCGGCGCGCCGGCGGCGCGCCATTTCTCGGCGCTGACGACGACATCGATGGTGCCATGGCCGGCGGCCAGCGGCGCCGAGCCGCTGGCGCGCGGCGCCACCGGCGCGCCGGCGAGCAGCAGCAGATTGCAGACGTAGTTGCCGGGCTCGGCGACATCGACGTCGAAGCGGAATCGCAGCCCGCGGGCACAACCGTTCGAAGTTGCACCGTCGGGCTGCACCGAGGCCAGCCGCAACGCGCCGCCGCGGCGCCCGACGTTCAGCTCGATCGAGGCGCTGCGCGTCGTCAGCCGCGGCGCCTGGCCGAAGACCTGGCTCGCCTGCAGCCGGTAGACACCAGGCTGCGGCAACGCCAGCCTGGCGATATAGGCGCCCGGTTCGCTGCTCACGGCGATGCCCTCGGGGGACCGCGCGTTCTCCAGCGCCTGCACATGCCCGGTCGTCGCGCCGCGTGCATCGGCCCAGCTCAACACGATGGCCTTCAGGCCCCGCAATTCGACACCGTAGTCCAGTGGTCGCAGCGTGACGAGCAGCGTCTGGCCCGCGGCCACTTCGGTCGCGCTGGCCTGCATCAGCAGTTCATAGCGCGGCAGCACCTGCCAGGCGAGCCGCAACTGGCCGGCACCCGCGCGCGCCGGAGCGCGCTCGATCAGCAGGGTCCAGCGACCCGCGGCGGCGTTGCGGATCTCGGGCAGCACGATCGCGTCGCCCCAGTCGGGACGCCCGGTCTGGTCGCGCGGCGTCCAGCCGAGGTCGACCGGCGTGCGCCGCCACAGCTGCCGCTGCGCGGGGTCGATCAGCGCGATCGTGTCGATCGCCGCGGTGCTGCGCAGCGCGCCGAACACGACGCGGTTCTCGCCGCGCGTTTCGCCGTCGGTGCGGACCTCGAACGGCAGGCCATGGCTGGGCAACGCCGGCAGCCGCGCCTGCAGCAGCTGCGTCGCCGGGCCAGCCACGGCCTGGGCGCGTGCCGCCGCCCAGGGACCGGCGGCCGCACCCACGGCGATGCGCAGCAGCACGCGCCGCGGCGTCGAGATCGATTCGGAATCGGGACGGGTCATCGCCTTGCGGCCTGGCCATGGCGCCCCGGGCCGCTACGCCTCGCCGCCGAATTCGGCAATCAGGTTGTCGATGTATTTCTCGACGAGCTTCTCGAATTCGCCGCGCACGACCGGCACGACGACCATCTTCATCAGCCCCGGCAGCGGCACTTCCACCGTGCCCTTGACCTTGAACTGCAGCGCCGTCGAGGTCTTGCCGTCGGCCACCTTCCAGCTGCCCGAGACGCGCGCGTTGCCCTCGCCGTCGACCGGCGTCCAGACGACCGAGCCCTTGGCGCGGTTCGAGACATAGCGGCTGGCGTAGACGGTCTGGATATGGACCTGCGGCGTGCCGACCTTGGCCATCTCCCAGCGGTAGGCGCCGTCGCCGAGGTCGGTCAGGCGATCGAGCTTGGGAAAGAAGCTCGCCGAGCGCGGTACGTCGCTGACGAGGTCGAAGACCTCCTTGAATTTCGCCTTCACGGCGAATTCGTAACCCAGATCGATGTCGACGGTGACGGCCATGGCGCTCTCCTTCTCGTTCTCGGTTAGGCCTGGCCCGGCCAGGGCAGCATCAGGCACAGATACAGCAGTTGTTCGAATTCGGGCTCGAAGCGGTCGATGATCGATTGCGGATCGGGGCACAGCGCGCTATCGGTGATGAGTCCGAACTGCACGCCGCCGCCGTAGCTCAGGATGCTGACGCCGACGCCGATCGCGCCCGACGCCGGCACCCAGAACAGGCTCTGGCGCATCGTCGACCCGCAAAGCCGCAGCGGCTCGACGGGGCCCGGGACGTTCGTCATCACCGCCGTCGTCTTCTTCGAGAACAGGTTCAGCACGAAGTCCTGCGCCGGCTTGACGAGCAGCCCGCTGACCGCCAGCACGGCGTACGAAAGCAGCGGCTGGTAGCTGCCCTTGAGCTCGCCCATGCGCCGGCGCACCGCCTGCAGCCGCGCCAGCGGATGCGCGACGCCCACCGGCAGCACCACCGGCGCCAGGCCGAAGTGGTTGCCGAGCTGCCAGGCCTGCTCGAGCGGGCGCAGGTTCACCGGCACCATGGCGCGGACCTCCTGGCCCGCGGGGTCCTCGCCGCGTTGCTTCAGGTAGTCGCCGATGGCGCCGGCGACGCAGGTCAGCAGCAGGTCGTTGATCGTGCAGCTGAGGCCGCGCGAGACGGCCTTGACGCGGTCCAGCGGCAGCGGCTCGCCCCAGGCGACGACCTTGCGGCCGGCCGGCGCGCCCTTGAGCAGCGTCGGCGAATCGTCGCTCATCAGCAGCAGCGCCGCGGCGTCGGCCGCGAGGTGCACGCCGGCGCGGGCGAGGTCGCTCGCCCCGCCGGCCAGCGCCTTGGCGGCGAGGTCGCCCACGGGCCGCACGATCTCGTCGGCGAGCCAGTCCTCGGCGTCGCGCGTGCGGCGGCGCCGGCGCGGCGGCTCGCTGCCGCCGTCGGTGATCGAGTGCATCACCGAGATCAGTGCGATGCCGTCGCCGATGCAATGGTGGATGCGCGCGATGAGCGCGCTGCCGCCCTCGTAATGCTCGACGAGGTGGAACTGCCACAGCGGGTGTTGCGGATCCAGCGGCGTCGTCGCGAGTTCGCCGCACAGCCGCTGCAGCGCCTGGCGCTCGGTCTCGCCGCGGCGGCGGTGCAGCGGCGTCGCGGGGACCTGGTGCTCGATCGAGAATTCGGGATCCGGGATCCAGCTCGCGCCGATCGCGTCGTGCTCGACACGGCAGCGAAAGCGCGGGTATTTCAGCAGCTTGTCGGCGATGCGCTCGCGCAGCGCCGCGAGCGTGACGGCCGGGCGCAGCAGCCAGACGCCGACGATCATCATCAGGTTGACGTCGTTGTCCATGCGCAGCCAGGCCGTGTCCACGCGGGACATGCGCTCACCGGCTGCATTCATCGAAGACTCCTGTTGGATGGGTGGGACCCACGATGCTGGTTAACATTCGCCCCGTCAACCGCGGATTTTCACCCACCCAGGAGCAGGCGATGAGCAGCACCGCATTCGAAGCCGCCGTGGCGGCGAGCAAGCAACTCCCCGAAAAGCCGGACAACATGACCCTGCTCAGGATCTACGCGCTCTACAAGCAGGCCACCGAGGGCGACACCCAGGGCAAGCGCCCCGGTTTCGGCGACCTCGTCGGCCGCGCCAAGCACGACGCCTGGGCGGCGCTGGCCGGCAAGAGCAGCGAGGACGCGATGCGGGAATATGTCGAACTGATCGAGTCGCTGAAGTAGGTGGGCGCGCCAGCCAACTCGATGACCGCCGATCGTCCGAACCGCCGCCGCGCGGTCACCCGGCTGGCGCTCGGCACCACCGCGCTGCTCGCGCGACCGGCGACGGCGCAAGCCGAATCGCGCATCCTGCTCGGTGCCTCCTGCCCGCTCACCGGCCCCAGCGCCCAGTTGGGCATCCAGTTCAACCGCGGCGCGCGGCTGTATTTCGACCACGTCAACGCCGCCGGCGGCGTGGGTGGCCAGGCGATCGAGCTGAAGACGCTCGACGACGGCTACGAGCCCGACCGCTGCAAGGCCAACACCGAGGCGCTGATCCAGCGCGAGCGGGTGTTCGCGCTGTTCGGCTATGTCGGCACGCCGACCTCGATCGCGGCGCTGCCGCTGGCGCTCGAGGCCGGCGTGCCGTTCTTCGCGCCGTTCACCGGCGCCGAGGCGCTGCGCGAGCCGCTGCACCGCACCGTCTTCCATGTCCGCGCCTCGTACTACGACGAGACGGCGCTGATCGTGCGCCAGCTCACCGGGCTGGGGCTCAGGCGCATCGCGGTGTTCCGCCAGAACGACAGCTACGGCCAGGCCGGTCTCGACGGCGTGCAGCGCGCGCTCGCGCCGCTGGGGCTCAAGCCGGTGGCCGTCGGGCTCGTCGAGCGCAACAGCATCGACGTCGCGGCCGCCGTGCGGGCCATCGTGCCGCTGCGCCCCGATGCGGTCGTCCAGATCAGCGCCTACAAGAGCTGCGCCGCCTTCATCCGCCAGGCGCGCACCGCCGGCTACGGCGGCACGTTCTACAACGTCTCCTTCGTCGGCACGCAGGCACTGGCCGACGAACTCGGCCGCGACGGCCTGGGCGTCGTCGTCAGCCAGGTGATGCCGTTCCCCTTCAGCACCGCGCTGCCGATCACGCGCGAATACCTCGACGCCGTGCAGCGCGCCGGCGGCGACGCGCGCGCGAACTATTCGAGCATCGAGGGCTACATCGACGCCAAGGTGTTCGTCGAGGGCCTGCGCCGCGCCGGCGCGCGGCCGACGCGCGAGGCGCTGGTCGCCGCGCTCGAGGGGCTGGGGCGCTACGACGCCGGCGGCTATGTCGTCAACTTCGGCCCGCGCAACCACCGCGGGTCGAATTTCGTCGAACTCTCGCTGCTGACGGGCGACGGCAAGGTGCGCGTCTAGCTGGCCTGTCAGTAGCTGCCCTTGATCACGAAGTACGAACCGCGGATCGTCCCCGCCAGCTTCGATTTCTGACGCGCGAACTTGAATCGCGACGCGAGCTCCTCGGGAATTTCCATGCCGTCGGACAGCTTGAAGCCGACCGCCCGCTTGCCCGCATCATCCAGTGTGTAAAGCACGTTGATCGACAGGCCGCTCTCGTAGAAGACATAGGCCCAGCGGATGTTCTCGACCTGGAACATCGTCGCCTCGAGCGGACGCGAGGCGATGACGATGCCGCGTTCCTGCTTCAGGATGCGATGCACGTAATCGATCGTCTCCATCGACTCGCCGGCCGCCTGCACCGTGAAGTCGTGGTCGTACTTGTTCTTGAAATAGCGGGCCTCGTTGGCCCGCAGGCCGGCCAGCGCCTGCGCGACCGGCGACGACTCGACGCCGGTCGTCGAGACGTTCCGAAAGTCAACGAGATAGGGCATGAGGCGCCTCCGAACGCTTGCGACGCGGACCGTCGACCCAAGCCCGAGTCGATGCGAGCACGGCCTGCTAGGGTCGATGCAAGGCGCAGAGCTTGTTGCCGTCCGGGTCGCGGACATAGGCCAGGAACATCGCGCCGAGACTGCCCTCGCGCAGCCCCGGCGGGCCCTCGATCGAGGTCCCGCCATGGGCCACGGCGACATCGTGAAAGCGTTGCACCTGCTCTGGCGATTGGCACTTGAAGCCTATCGTCCCGCCGTTGGCGCAGCTGGCCGATTCGCGGTTGATCGGCTCGGTGACGCCGAACGAGGAGCCGTCGTGGCGGTAGAACAGGCGGGTCTGGCCCGTGCTGTTCTGGTTGCGCACCGGCTCCCCGGCCCCGAGTACGCCGAGCACGGCGTCATAGAACCGTTTGGACCGTTCGATGTCGTTCGAACCGATCATGACATGGCTGAACATGCGCAAGCACTCCTGGGCCGGACAGCGCCGGCGACCTGCCGATTGTGTGGCAAGTCGCGAGAGGGGCGGCCCGGAACGGGCCACGCGAGGGCCATCAGCCGAATTGCGACACCGATTCGCGCGCCGCGCACCAGCCCTCGATGTCGGCCAGCGTGACGCGGCCGGCGGCAGCACCGGCCAGCCCGGGCCGCCAGCCGCGCCGCTCGTCGAGGCCGGGGCCGATCGCCACCGCGCCCTCGATCGTCGCGTCGCGGAAATAGACGCTCAGCGGCACGACGACCGGGATCTCGGCGGCGCAGGCGGCGGCGACACCGCCGGGCGAATCCTCGATCGCCACCGTTTCCTGCGCGGGCAGGCCGAGCGCCTTCAGCGTCAGTCGATAGACCTCGGGGTCGGGTTTCTTGGCCTGCACGTCCTCACCGCAGACGACGGCCGCGAAACGCTGCTGCCAGCGCTGGCCGAAATGCACCGTCATCAGCGCGTCGACATTGACGCGGCTCGTCGTCGTCGCGATCGCGAGCCGCAGGCCGGCGTCCTCGGCATCGTCGATGAGCTCGCGCACGCCGCCGCGCAGCGGCAGCCGCGCCTCGCGCACGAGCTCGCCGTAGCGCCGGTTCTTCACCGCGTGCAGCTCGCGCGCCAGCGCCTCGCGCTCGCCGGCGGTGGGCGGCGCATCGCCGCGCGTCGTCATGTCGTGCAGCAGGCGCTCGCGGCCGCCGGTGATGCGCAGCAGCTCGCCGTAGCGCGCCTCGTCCCAGCGCCAGGGCAGCGCGAGCGACTCGAAGGCCTGGTTGAAGGCGACGCGGTGGCCGTCGCGCTCGGTCTCGGCCAGCGTGCCGTCGACATCCCACAGCAGCGCGCGCAGCCGGCTCATCGCGGCGCCCCCTCAGCGGCGTCGTTCGCAGCGATGACACGGCGCAGCGCCTGCACGACGGCGTCGGCGTCGATGCCGAAATGCCGGTACAGATCGGCCGCCGGTGCCGATTCGCCGAAGCTGCGCATGCCGACGACGGCGCCGTCGCGGCCGACATACTTGTGCCAGAAATCGGGCTGCGCCGCCTCGACCGCGACGGCCGGCAGCGCGCTCGGCAGCACCGCCTCGCGCCAGGCCCCGTCCTGGCGCTCGAAGACATTCGTGCAGGGCATCGAGACGACGCGCACGGCGATACCTTCCTGCGCGAGCCGGCGCTGCGCCTCGAGCGCGAGTTGCAGTTCCGATCCGGTGCCGATGACGACCGCGCGCGGCTGAAGCGCGTCGCTGATGACGTAGCCGCCGCGTTCGATGGCGTCCACGGGCGCAGCAGCCGCCACCGCCGGCAGCGCCTGGCGCGACAGCGCGAGCAGCGCCGGCCCGTCGTGGCGGCGCAGCGCGCTGGCCCAGGCGACGGCCGTCTCGACGGCATCGGCCGGGCGCCAGACATCGAGCCCCGGGATCAGGCGCAGCGAAGGCACCTGCTCGATCGCCTGGTGCGTCGGTCCGTCCTCACCGAGGCCGATGCTGTCGTGGGTGTGGACATGAACGACGCGCAGCTTCATCAGCGCGGCCATGCGCAGCGCATTGCGGCTGTAGTCGCTGAAGGTCAGGAAGGTGCCGCCGTAGGGAATGAAGCCGCCATGCAGCGCGACGCCGTTGAGCGCCGCGGCCATGCCGAATTCGCGCACGCCCCAGCTCAGGTGGCGCTCGCCGCAGCCGGGGAAATCGGTGAGATTCGATCCCGTGAGGTCGGCACTGCCGCCGAGCATCTCGGGCAGCCGCGGCGCCAGCACGGCCAGCGTCTGCTGCGAGGCCTTGCGCGTGGCCACGGCCGCGGGGCCGCAGGCGGTGACGGCGGCCTGCGCAATGGCGTCGAATTCGGCCGGCAATGCGCCGGCCATGCGGCGCTCGAATTCCGCCGCCAATTCCGGAAACGCCGCGCGATAGCTGGCGAAAGCGGTCTGCCACGCGGCCTCGTGGGCGCGGCCGGTGACGCGGGCATCCCACAACGCGCGCACCTCGTCGGGGATCTCGAACGGCGCGTAGGGCCAGCCGATCGCGGCGCGCGTCTTCGCGATCTCGTCGACGCCCAGCGGCTCGCCATGCGCCTTCGCCGTGCCGGCGCGCCCGGGGCTGCCCTGCCCTATCGTCGTGCGGCAGCAGATCAGCGTCGGCCGGTCGGTGCTGGCGCGGGCGCGCGCCAGCGCATGCTCGACGGCGGCGATGTCATGGCCGTCGATGGGGCCCAGCACCTGCCAGCCGTAGGCGCGGAAGCGCGCCGGCGTGTCGTCGCGGAACCAGCCCTCGACCGGGCCGTCGATGCTGATGCCGTTGTCGTCGTACAGCGCGATCAGCTTGTTCAGCCCCCAGGTGCCGGCCAGCGAAGCCGCCTCGTGGCTGATGCCCTCCATCAGGCAGCCGTCGCCGAGGAAGACGTAGGTGCGATGGTCGACGATGGCATGGCCGTCGCGGTTGAATTCGCGCGCCAGATGCGTTTCGGCCAGCGCCATGCCGACGGCGTTCGCGAAGCCCTGGCCGAGCGGCCCGGTCGTCGTCTCGACGCCGGGCGTGACGCCGACCTCGGGGTGGCCCGGCGTCTTGCTGTGCAACTGGCGGAAGCGCTTGATCTCCTCGATCGGCAAGTCGTAGCCGCTGAGGTGCAGCAGACCGTAGAGCAGCATCGACGCATGGCCGTTGCTGAGCACGAAGCGGTCGCGGTCGGGCCAATGCGGGTTCGCCGGGTTGTGGCGCAGCGCGCCGCACCACAGCGCCACCGCCATTTCGGCCATGCCCATCGGCGCGCCCGGATGGCCGGAATTCGCGGCCTGGACGGCGTCGATCGCGAGCGCGCGCAGCGCGTTGGCGCGCGCATCGGTGGCGCCATGGCTGCCGCGCAGGACTTGCGTATTGGAGTTCGACGCCATCACAGCGCTCCCAGGGCGCGCTTGCGGCGCTCCATCATGCGCCAGATGAAGGGCGTGAAGATCAGCTGCATCGCCAGTTCCATCTTGCCGCCCGGCACGACGATGGTGTTGGCACGCGACATGAACGAGTCGTTGATCATGTTCAGCAGATAAGGGAAGTCGATGCCCTTGGGATTGGCGAAACGGATGACGACGAAGCTCTCGTCGGGCGCCGGGATGTCGCGCGCGATGAACGGGTTGCTCGTGTCGACGCAGGGCACGCGCTGGAAATTCACATGCGTGTGCGTGAACTGCGGGCAGATGTAGTTCACGTAATCGGGCATGCGGCGCAGGATCGTGTCGGTGACGGCCTCGGTGCTGTAGCCGCGCTGCTTCTTGTCGCGCGAGATCTTCTGGATCCACTCGAGGTTGATCACCGGCACGACGCCGATGAGCAGATCGGGGTGCCGCGCGATGTCGACCTCGGGCGTGACGACGGCGCCGTGCAGTCCTTCGTAGAACAGCAGATCGGTGTCGGCCGGCACGGCCTCCCAGGGCGTGAAGGTGCCCGGGTTCTGCTTGTACGGCGCGGCCTCGTCGGCGTCGTGCAGGTATTTGCGGCGCCGGCCGGTGCCGCATTCGCCGTAGCTGCGGAACAGCTGCTCGAGTTCGGAGAACAGGTTGTTCTCGGGACCGAAATGGCTGAAGTGATGGTCGCCCGCGCGCTCGGCCTCGGCCAGGCGGGACTTCATCTCCAGGCGGTCGTAGCGGTGGAAGCTGTCGCCCTCGATCACCGCGGCGCGCACGCCGTCGCGGCGGAAGATGGCCTCGAAGGTGCGCGTGACCGAGGTCGTACCGGCGCCCGAGCTGCCGGTGATGGCGATGATGGGATGGCGTTCTGACATGGCTGGCTTTCGTTGCTCTGGATCGATCAATCGCGGAACAGGCTGCGCTCGGCGAACAGCGGCGCCGGCGCCTCGCGCGTGGCCGGTTCGTGGTGGTAGCGCTCGATGCGCTCGACCTCGTTCTTCGACCCGAAGACGAGTCCGATGCGCTGGTGCAGCGCGCTGGGCTTGACGCCGAGCATCGGCTGGCGCCCGGTGCTGGCGCGGCCGCCCGCCTGCTCGATGATGAAGCCGATCGGATTGGCCTCGTAGAGCAGGCGCAGGCGGCCCGGCTTCGCCGGGTCCTTGGTGTCGCGCGGGTACATGAAGACGCCGCCGCGCATCAGGATGCGGTGCGCCTCGGCGACCATGCTGGCGATCCAGCGCATATTGAAATCCTTGCCGCGCGGCCCCGTGCGACCGGCCAGGCATTCGTCGACATAGCGCTTCACCGGCGGTTCCCAGAAGCGGCTGTTGGAGGTGTTGATCGCGAATTCGCTGGTGTCGGCCGGCACCTGAATCGACGGATGGGTGAGCTTGAATTCGCCCAGGTTGGGGTCGAGCGTGAAGCCGACGACGCCGTTGCCGACGCTGAGCACGAACATCGTCACCGGGCCGTAGAGCGCGTAGCCGGCGGCGACCTGGGTCGCGCCGGGCTGCAGGAAATCGGCCTCGACGACGTCGCGACCGCTGTCGATGACGTCGGCCGGCGCGCGCAGGATCGAGAAGATGCTGCCGACCGAGACATTGACGTCGATGTTCGACGAACCGTCGAGCGGGTCGAACACCAGCAGGTACTTGCCGCGCGGGTAGTCCTGGGGGATCTGGTACGGGTCGTCCATCTCCTCGGACGCCATGCCCGCCAGATGGCCCGACCATTCGGCCGTGGCGACGAACATGTGGTTGCTGACGACGTCGAGCGCCTTCTGCACCTCGCCCTGCACGTTGACGTCGCCGCCGGGCTTGGCCGCGGGGTCGCCGTTGCCGCCCAGTTCGCCGAAGGCGACGGCGCGCGCGATGGCCTTGCAGGCGATCGAGACATCGAGGACGAGCGCGTTGAGCTCGCCGCTGGCCCCGGGGAAGCGGCGTCGCTGCTCGATGAGGTACTGGGTCAGGGTCTGGCGTTTGGACAGGGGCATGGCTTCCTCCGGGGACTTCGTGGTGTTCGGTTCAGCGCGCGAGCTGCTCGCGCATCGCGGTGATGACGCCGCGGTAATCGCGCTGGCCGAAGATGGCGCTGCCGGCGACGAAGGTGTCGGCGCCGGCGTCGGCGACGCGGCGGATGTTGTCGACCTTGATGCCGCCGTCGACCTCGAGCCGGATCGAGCGCCCGCTGGCGTCGATCAGCTTCCTGGCTCGCTCGATCTTGCGCAGCGCCGAGTCGATGAAGCTCTGGCCGCCGAAGCCCGGGTTGACGCTCATGATCAGCACGAGGTCGACCTTGTCGATGACCCATTCGAGCACGTCGAGCGGCGTTGCCGGGTTGAACGCCAGCCCGGCCTTGCAGCCGGCGGCGCGGATCAGCTGCAGGCTGCGGTCGACATGGGTGCTGCCGTCGGGGTGGAAGCTGATGAGGTCGGCGCCCGCCTCGGCGAAGGCGGTGGCCAGCGCGTCGACCGGGCGCACCATCAGGTGGACGTCGATCGGCACCGTGCAATGCTTGCGCAGCGCCTGGCAGACCATGGGGCCGATGGTCAGGTTCGGCACGTAGTGGTTGTCCATCACGTCGAAGTGAATCCAGTCGGCGCCGGCCTCGACGACGGCGGCCACCTCGTCGCGCAAGCGCGAGAAGTCGGCCGAGAGGATGCTGGGGGCGATGCAGGGGGTGTCCATGCGGCCACTGTAGGGACGGCCGTGTTTAAGGTAAATTCAGCAATTACTGGGTTTGGATTCAGAAACGCTGAATGATCGGGCGACCATGAAGACCGTCACCTTCCGCCAGCTGCGCGTTTTCGTCGAGGTGGCGCGGCATCTGAGCTTCGTGCGCGCGGCCGAGGCGCTGCACCTGACGCCGCCGGCGGTGACGATGCAGATCAAGGAGCTGGAGTCGGCGATCGAGCTGCCGCTGTTCGACCGCGAGGGGCGCAAGGTGTCGCTGACGACGGCGGGCGAGTACTTCCTGGTCTACGCCAAGCGCCTGCTGGCGACGCTGAAGGACGCGGACGACGCGATGGCGCGCTTCCGCAAGCTGGAATCGGGGCTGCTGACGGTGGGCATGGTGAGCACGGCCAAGTACTTCGTGCCGCGGCTGCTGACGCGCTTCCGCGAGGAGCACCCGGGCGTGGAGCTGCGGCTGAAGGTGGGCGCCAACCGCGAGGAGCTGACCGGCTGGCTGGGCCTGGGCGAGGTCGACGTCGCGATCATGGGCCGGCCGCCGAAGGAGATGGCGATGCGCGCCGAGCCCTTCGCCGCGCACCCGCATGTCTTCGTCGCGCCGCCCGGGCATCCGATCCTCTCGATCGGCCACCCGCCGCTGGCGGCCGTGGCGACCTACCCGCTGATCGTGCGCGAGCCGGCCTCAGGCACGCGGGCGCTGATGGACCGCTTCTTCCAGGAGCAGCGCGTGGAGCTGCGCATCGCGATGGAGATGCCGAGCAACGAGACGATCAAGCAGGCGGTGATGGCGGGGATGGGGCTGAGTTTCCTGTCGCTGCACACGCTGGGGCTGGAGTTGCGCTGCAAGCTGATCGAGATCGTCCACGCCGAGGGCACGCCGCTGATCCGCACCTGGAACATCGTGCATCAGCAGAGCAAGATGCTGTCGCCGGCGGCGGAGGCGTTGCGGTATTTCATTCTCGAGCATGGGGAGGTGCATCTGGCTGAGCATGATCGGGAGTTGTTGGGGCCGGTGGGTGGGTGAGTTCTTCTGGCGGTGGCTGCTTGGCGCGGCGAGCGCCGTGCTTGGTGGCAACGGCGGTGGCGGGCGGTGCGCTGGCGTGCTCGGGCCGAGGCGAGCAAAGCCGGCTGCGGGCGCACACCGGCGCGCGGACCCGGCGGTCTGCGCTGCGCGCAGACTTCCCTGCGATGCTCGGTCTTGCGGCCGGGCGCCCAACTCGCTTCACTGCGTTCGCTACGTTCAGACAGACGGCGCCTGGTATGAGGTTGATGCGCGCGGTGCGTGACAGGCCTCGATCAGCCGAATGCGAGTCGCCGACGAAACGACTTCAGCGCAGCAACTCCACGGGCGGCATCAGCGCGAGGCCCCTTGCCCGCTTCGCCAGTCGCTGATCGAACGTCGAGAATCCGGAAGCACGCGAACTGCGCGCCAGATGCACTGCATCGGCAAAATCGAGACCCTTGTCGAACGCATCGACCGCGTGCAGAACCGCGCCTCGATCTTCCAGCGCGATGTGCTCGATGCTCGCGAGCGCGCGCAGCACGCGGGAGATGTCCCTCGGTGGCAGTTCATAGAACCCGCGCATGACCCATTCGAATTCGAGCAATACGGTCACCGAGACGAACGAACGCTCGGCAAGCGCCGCGACGGCCGCGGGCCGCTGTTTGGCAGCCTGCGCATCGTCGGCATCGTCGACGAAGAAACGTGCCAGCACGTTCGTATCGAGGGACCTCATGGCTTGCCGCGTGGCGAACGTGCCACCAGCACCGCCGGATCGAAATCCTCCAGGCGGCGCGGGACGCCGCGCGCCGGCGCCTTCACCAGGCCCGCCATGCCCTTCAAATCCGCCGTCGCGACGGGCCGAACGACGCGCAGTTTCAGCCCGTCGGACTCTTCGAGCACCTCGACCCTGGCGCCTGCACCCATGCCGAGCCGGCGCCGCATTTCCGCGGGCAGCACGATTTGACCTTTGGATGAGACCAAGAGCGTCGACATAGGGGTTCCCAGGCTGCGCAGACGGTACCGATCTTAGAGTGACTTACTACGTAAGTCAAAGATCGAGATCGACGGCCGTCGCTACAGCGCAGCTGTCGCAGTCAACGCACCGTGCCTCGCGCCAGGCGGCGCCCGGCCGGGGCGAGTTGCGGCGAGGAGGAGCGCAGGTTCGGGGTCGGCGCGCGCAGCGCGCCTCGTAAACTGACTCGTCGCGGCTGTTTGAGCGCAGCGAACGAAGTGAGCGGAGCGAGTTTCGCGACGCGAACCCGGGCCGAGCACCGCAACTGGAGTCGGCGCGCAGCGACGACCGCCGCAGCCCGAGCCCTGGCCGGGCGCCGCCTGGCGCGAAGCACAGCGCGGACAAAGAATCCCAAAAAAACTTACCCAGCCAAAACCACCGGCGTAAACCCGGCGTCCTCCATCGCCAGCCGCAGCGCCGCCGCATCGGCCCGCGCAGGCTCCACCTGCACCCGATGCCGCCCCAGGTCGATCTCGACCTTCGCCTGCGGGTCGGCCGCCTGCAGCGCCTTGGTGATGCTGGCCACGCAATGGCCGCAGGTCATGTCTTGAACTTCGAAAGCGATCATGGTCAGTTCCTGGTTGTCGTTGACGGCGCAAGTCTGAAGCTTGCCACGATGGCAAAGTCAAGCCGGCGCGGCCCAGGCGCCGGCACCATGAGCTGGCTCAAGGAACCGGCACATCGCTGGGAGCCGACGAAACCGCTTGACCTTCCCATCGTGGGAAACTCCACGATACCGTCATGAACACCGTCACCGAACCCCTCCCGCTGTCGATCTCGGTCTCCGGGATGACCTGCGCCTCCTGCGTCGGCCGCGTCGAGAAGGCGCTGCGCCGCGTCCCCGGCGTCACCGACGCCACCGTCAACCTCGCGACCGAGCGCGCCACCGTCGTCGCGCCGCCGGGCATGGCGGCGGCGACGCTGGTGGCGGCGATCGAGAAGGCGGGCTACGGCGCGCATGTCGTCGAGGCCGAGCGCGCCGAGGCGCCGTCGGCCTTGCCGGCCTGGTGGCCGGTGGCGCTGGCCGTGGCGCTGACGCTGCCGCTGGTGGCACCGATGGCGCTGGCGCCGCTGGGCATCGGCTGGATGGCGCCGACGCGCGTGCAGTGGCTGCTGGCCAGCATCGTCCAGTTCGGCCTCGGCTGGCGCTTCTACCGCAGCGGCTGGAGCGCGCTGCGCGAGGGCAGCGGCAATATGGAACTGCTGGTGGCCATCGGCACCTCGGCCGCCTACGGGCTGTCGGTGTTCGAGATGGCGCGCCACGCTGGCCACGGCGCCATGCCGCATCTGTACTTCGAGGCCTCGGCCG
Organism: Burkholderiales bacterium; assembly: GCA_028868825.1. GTDB lineage: Bacteria > Pseudomonadota > Gammaproteobacteria > Burkholderiales > Burkholderiaceae_C > Rubrivivax. The sequence goes on from JAGWTU010000006.1 coordinate 77,345, forward strand.
CCGTGATCACGCTGGTGCTGCTCGGCAAATGGCTCGAGGCGCGGGCGAAGCGCCGCACCACCGACGCCATCAGCGCGCTCGGCGCGCTGCGCCCGGCCACCGCGCGCGTGCAGCGCGACGGCGTCGAGCTCGAACTGCCGATCGAGGCCGTGCGCGTCGGCGACCTCGTCGTCGTGCGCCCGGGCGAGCGCGTCGCCGTCGACGGCGAGATCGTCGCCGGCCGCAGCCACCTCGACGAATCGATGATCACCGGCGAGAGCATGCCGGTGGCGCGCTCCGAGGGCGAGCGCGTCACCGGCGGCGCCATCAACGCCGAGGGCCTGCTGACGGTGCGCACGCTGGCCGTCGGCGCCGAGACGACGCTGGCCCGCATCATCCGGCTCGTCGAATCGGCGCAGGCCGGCAAGGCGCCGATCCAGCGCATCGTCGACCGCGTCGCCGCCGTCTTCGTGCCCATCGTGCTCGGCATCGCGGCGCTGACGATGGTCGGCTGGCTCGTCGCCGGCGCGCCCTGGGAGAACGCGCTCATCGACGCCGTGGCCGTGCTCGTCATCGCCTGCCCCTGCGCGCTCGGGCTGGCGACACCGACGGCGATCATGGTCGGCACCGGCGTCGCGGCGCGGCGCGGCATCCTGATCAAGGACGCGCAGGCGCTGGAGCTGGCGCATTCGATCTCGGTCGTCGCCTTCGACAAGACCGGCACGCTGACCGAGGGCCGGCCGCGGCTGGCCGAGGTGCATGCGGCGCCCGGCGTCGCCGAGGGCGAGGTCATCTCGCTGGCCGCGGCGCTGCAGCGCGGCAGCAGCCACCCGCTGGCGCGCGCGGTGCTCGAACGCGCCGCATCGATGGCGATACCCGAAGCCACGGCCGCGCGCGCGCTCCCCGGGCGCGGCGTCGAGGCCGAGGTCGCGGGGCAGCGCGTCACGCTCGGCAGCGCGCGGCTGGTGAGCGAGCGCGGCGTCGCGATGGACGCGCTCGCCGCGCCGGCCGCGGCGCTGGCGCAGCAGGGCCGCACGGTGTCCTGGCTGCTGCGCGGCGACGCGGCGATCGGCCTGCTCGCCTTCGACGATGCGGCCAAGCCCGGCGCGAAGGCGGCCGTCGCGCGGCTGCACGAACTCGGCATCCGCACCGTGATGCTGACGGGCGACAACGCCGGCAGCGCGGCGCGCATCGCGACCGAGCTCGGCATCGCCGAATTCCGCGCCGAGGTGCTGCCGGCCGACAAGGCCGAGGTCGTGCGCGAGCTCGGGCGCGACGGTGCCATCGTCGCGATGGTCGGCGACGGCATCAACGACGCGCCGGCGCTGGCCGCCGCGGCGGTGGGCATCGCGATGGCCGGCGGCACCGATGTCGCGATGGCCAGCGCCGGCATCACGCTGATGCGCGGCGACCCGGCGCTCGTGGCCGACGCGATCGAGGTCTCGCGCCGCACCGTGTCGACGATCAGGCGCGGTCTGTTCTGGGCCTTCGCCTACAACGTCGTCGGCATCCCGCTCGCGGCGGCCGGGCTGCTGAGCCCGGTCGTCGCCGGCGCGGCGATGGCGGCGAGCAGCGTCAGCGTCGTCGCCAACGCGCTGCTGCTGCGGCGCTGGAAGGGCCTGCGATGAATGAAGTGAATGCCATGAACATCGGCGAAGCGGCCGCGGCGTCGGGCGTGTCGGCGAAGATGATCCGCCATTACGAGCAGGTCGGATTGATCGCCGCGCCGCCGCGCACCGAGGCCGGCTACCGCCGCTACGGCGGCAGCGAAATCCACCAGCTGCGCTTCATCCGGCGTGCGCGCGACCTCGGTTTCTCGATCGCCGAGATCGGCGAGCTCGTCGGCCTGTGGAACGACCGCCAGCGGCCGAGCCGCGAGGTCAAGGCGCTGGCGCAATCGCATATCCGCGACCTCGAGGCCAAGGCGCAAGCGCTGCTGGCGATGAAGGCCACGCTCGAGCATCTCGTCCATTGCTGCGCCGGCGACGACCGGCCCGACTGCCCCATCCTCGACGAGCTGGCGGGTCAACACAGCGCCCAGCCGCACCGCGCGACGACAATGCGCGGACCTTGAACAAGGCCCTCGTCGTCATCCTCTCGGCGGTGCTGCTCGATGCGATCGGCATCGGGCTGATCTTCCCGATCCTGCCCGCGCTGCTGCGCGATGTCGAACATCGCGGCGACATCACGTCGGTGCTCGGCATCATCCTGGCGCTGTATGCGGCCTGCCAGTTCCTGTTCTCGCCCGTGCTGGGCGTGCTCAGCGACCGCTACGGCCGCCGTCCGGTGCTGCTGGTGTCGCTGGCCGGCGCAGCCGTCGACTACCTCGTGATGGCTTTCGCGCCGCAACTCTGGATCCTCGTCGTCGGGCGCGCCATCGCCGGCATCACCGGCGCGAACATGGCGGTGGCGACGGCCTACATCACCGACATCTCGACGCCCGACGAACGCGCGCGCCGCTTCGGACTTTTCCACGCCATGTTCGGTATCGGCTTCGTCGTCGGACCGGCGCTGGGCGGCTTGCTCGGCGACATCTGGGTGCGCGCGCCCTTTCTCGCCGCCGCGGCGTTCAACGCCGTGAATTTCGCGCTCGCCCTCTTCGTGCTGCCCGAGACGCATGCGGGCCGGCGCGAGGCGCGCTTCGACCTCGATACCCTCAACCCCTTCAAGCCGCTGAAATGGGCGCTGACCTTCAAGGCGCTCGTGCCGCTGATGGCCATCAACACCATCATGGGGCTCGTCGGCACGATGTACGGCACGGTGTGGGCGATGTATTGCGAGGACCGCTTCGAATGGAACCGGCTCACGATCGGGCTCTCGCTGGGCGCCTTCGGCGTCTTCCACGCCGGCGCGCAGGCCTTCCTCACCGGACCCGTCGTCGCGCGGCTCGGCGACCGTCGATCACTCATCCTGGGCATGGCCTGCGAACTCGTCGCGCTGGTGGCGCTGGCGCTGACCTCGCAGGGCTGGGTGCTGTTCGCGCTGGGGCCGATGTTCGCGCTCGGCGGCATCGGCATGCCGGCGCTGCAATCGCTGACGACGACGCAGATCGGACCCGACCAGCAGGGGCAGCTGCAGGGCGTGCTCGCGAGCCTGGCGAGCCTGGCCGCGGTGTTCGGGCCGCTGTTCTTCAGCCATGCCTATGCGGCGCTGCGGCCGCATGATCCGGGCCTGATCTGGATCGTCGGGGCGGGGGTCTATCTGATCGCGCTGCCGATGATGTGGGGCTTGCGCGGGCAACAGGCCGCGCCCAGCGGCGCGTAGCGGCAAGCACAGGCCAGCAGGGGCGCGCGAGCTGCGCCTGCCGCCAGCACGGATCAGCGCGCCGCCGCTTCCGCTGCCGCGATGATTGGCCCGCCCGCACCCTGACCGATGAAATGCGCCTGCACTCAACAGCGTCCGCAGTTCGGCGAACCGATCATCCCGTGATCGCTTGCTCGTAACAAGGAATCGAATCCTCGATTTCGTACCAGGTCGCCTTCGACGAGGTCCAGACATGACCGGTGATTCGCACATCCAGAATGCCCTCGAAGCCGCCGAGCCTGACCCGGATATCGTCCGGATCATGCGCCGAACGCGCATAGAGGGGCGACCCGCACAGTGAACAGAAGGCCTTGAAGAGGCCCGGCTTGTGCTCGAACTCGGTCACCTTGTCGGGCGGACCATCCAGCGTCCACTGCGACTTCCTGATTCGGGCATTGGCCGTGAACGCGGTCCCGTTGCCGCGCCGGCACTTGCTGCAATGGCAGTAGCGCACGTCTGCGAACGATCCTTCAACGGTGAACTTGAAGGTTCCACACTGACAGGTTCCCGAGGCCATGGAGCCTCCCGACGATAGAAATGGAACTCGCTCTTGCCGTTGCTCGTCGACTCCAAGCGACCCGGGGGGTCGACATCAGCCTTGACCCCAGAGCCGGAACGGGACCAGCGGAGCGGCATGCGCGAAGTCCTGGTCCGACGACAGCAGAGTCAAATCGTAGCGGCCGCAGAGTTGCATGAGCAGCGCGTCGATCGTGCCGACCTGGACGCCGCCTTGGCGGCAGACATTTCGAACCTCGGCAGCAGCGACATGGTCCTGTCGGTCGGGCTGAATCGGGGGCAATGCAGCGAACCGATCGATGATCGCCGCTTTGGCTTTCGGGCCGCTGAAGCCCTGCAGGAGTTCCTGCAACACGAGCCTCGTCGTGACGACGACCTCGCCTTCGACGGCCACGATGGCGATCTGCGAGCGCACGAGGAGCTCGGCAAACAACTGCGAGTCCGACACCCGCGAAGCCCAGCCGTTGGCCGCGAGCAGCAGCCGTGCCGCTTCGAATTCGCCGGCGCGGATGGCGCGAATTTGCAGCCTCGACATTCTTCAGTCCTGTTTGGCGAGCGCCAGACGCACCCCGATCAGGATGAACAAGGCACCGACGCCGCGGCCCATCCACACCTTTGCCCGATCGCCAACGCGGATGGCGCTCGCCCCGGCGGCAGCCCAGGCCAGGAACAGGCACCAGAGCGTGCCATTGAAGTCGAAAATGGCACCCAGAAATAGAAACGCCAGGGGCTTGTGGGCGGCGGTCGAATCGATGAATTGCGGCATGAAAGCCAGGAAGAAGAGGGCCACCTTCGGGTTGAGGGCGTTGGTGAGGAATCCCTGCACGAGAACCTTCCGCAACGGTGCGCGGGCGGCCATCGCGGCATCCGGCATCGCCTGCGGACGCGTCCGCCACATCGACAGCCCGAGATAGACGAGGTAGGCGGCGCCCACGATCTTGACGACGCCGAAGGCCAGGGCCGAAGCGGCAAGGATCGCCGAAAGGCCCAAGGCGGCGGCCAGGATATGCACCCAACAACCGAGGCCGACACCAAGCGCCGCCGCCATGCCCGCCCGCGCGCCCTGCGTCATGCTGCGGCTGGCGATGTAGACGGAATCGGCTCCCGGCGTGACATTGAGCAGCAGACCCGAGGCAATGAACAGCGGCAGATCGTGGGTACCGAGCATGACGAGGTCCGATAGTTCGGCGTCGGCGTCGACTGCAGCCGGTCCAGAGTCGCTGCCTTCAGGCCAATAGCGCCGGCACGCGGGCCGCGAGGCCCTGCTTCTGCGCCGTCGCCGCGCCCATCACGGCGAATCCGCGCAGCGCCCCCGATGCGTCGTGGAACAGCGCCGCGCATCCGGCTTCGTCGGCCTGGGTCTGCCAAGTCCCCGCCAAGCCCGCCGGCGGCGGGCAGACGACGGTCGGGCTGGCGGGCGTCTTCACCGTCACCGGCATTGCCGGATAGACGAGATCGGTCGTCTGCCCGGCGAGATTGGCGGCCAGCGCCCTCGCCTGCGCCATCAGCGGCAGCACGAAGGGCAGCGAAAGCCCCTGCACCTCGGCGCAGTCGCCGATCGCGTGCACGTGCGGCGCCGAGGTCGCGAGGCGGCGGTCGACGACGATGCCGCGGCCGACCGCAAGGCCGGCCGCCTGCGCGAGCGCGACGCGCGGGCGCAGGCCGACGGCCGACAGCACGACATCGGCCTCGACGGCGCTGCCATCGGCCAGCGTCAGCCGCAGGCCCTGCGCCGCGCGGTCGACCGCCTGCACGGCGGCACCGAAGCGGAATTTCACGCCGGCGGCCTCGAGCCGCTGGCGCATCCATTGCGCCGCCGCCTCGGGCAACAGGCGGCCGAGCGGGCGGTCGGCGATGTCGACCACGGTGGGCTCGATGCCGCGCGCCAGCAGGTCGTTGGCGAACTCGCAGCCGATCAGGCCGGCACCGAGCAGCGCCACGCGCTTCGCGCCCTCGATGCGTTCGGCGAAGCGGGCGTAGTCGTCGACATCGTTGACCGACAGTACCTCGGCCGCGGCGTCGCCGGCCAGCGGCAGGCGGATCGGGTCGGCGCCCAGCGCGAGGACGAGGTCGCCGTAGGTGATCGCCTCGATCCGGCCCTCGCTCCCCTGATCGCCCTGCCGCCGCAGCCGCAGCGTCGATGCCGCGACGTCGATGCCCTCGACCTCGCCATGCGCGTGCACCGTCGCGCCGAGTTCGGCCGCCATCTGCGCGGCCGATTTCATGATCAGCGTCGCCGCCGTCTTCTTGCCGGCGAGCGCATTCGAGAGCATCGGCTTCGAATAGAAACCGCCGCCGTCGCGGCTCAGGACGATCAGCGCCCGCTCCTTGTCGAGCTTGCGGAACTCGCGCGCGAGGTTCCAGCCCGCCAGGCCGGTGCCGACGACGACGAGTGGCGCGGTCGTCATCAGATTTCGACCATCTCGAAATCGGCCTTGGCGACACCGCAGTCCGGGCATTCCCAGTCGCCGGGGATGTCGGCCCAGCGGGTGCCGGCGGCGATGCCGTCCTCGGGCATGCCGATCGCTTCGTCATAGACGAAACCGCAGACGACGCATTGGAACTTCTTCATGGTGGATCTTCCTGTCTGGTGTTCGATTGTGATGGAGAGCGCACAGGCGGCCGCGCGGCCCGCGTTCAGGCGGCGATCTTCGCCAGCGCGGCCTTGTAGTGGTTGGCGTGGCGCTCCTCGACCTTGGCCAGCGCGGCGAAGCGCTTGGCGGCCTTCTCGAGCACGGCCTGGAACATCGCCGCATGCGCCTTCGATTCGGCGATCTGCTCGTCGATCTCGGCCACCGCGTCGGCACGACCCTCGGCCACCGCGGCGTGGCGGAAGCTCGGGTACATCTCGGTGTACTCGTAGGTCTCGCCGTCGATGGCGAGCTGCAGCGCCACCGCCGGCGTGACCTTCGCGGCCGGGAACAGCAGGTCGGCATGGCCGAAGGCATGCATCAGTTCCTGCTCGGCCGTGTCCTCGAAGACCCGGGCCGTCGCCTCGTCGCCGGCGGCGCGGCACAGCCGGGCGAAGTAGCGGTACTTGATGTGTGCCATCGACTCGCCGGCGAAGGCCGATTCGAGGTTCCGGATGGTCACCGAGCGGGGATCGTGGAAGGGGGTCGACATGGCGGGCTCCTGGGTTGATTCGATGAACGCAACGATAGGCGTCATCGATCAACATGGCCATTCGATTGATTCAATCAATGCGATAGCCACCCTCCCACGCCGGACCCCGCCCGGCCCGGACCCCGACGGGTCCGGCCCTGCGGCCCTCAGGCGTGCAGGCCGCGCAGCTTCTCGCGCCAGCCTGGGTAGAGCTTGTCGGCGTCGCCGGGGAACGAATCGAAGGCGCGCGCGAACTCGCGGTGCTCCCGGGCCCAGGCGATGGGGTCGGCGCCGGCCTTCCAGCATTCGTAGGCCTGGCGCAGGCTGCGCGCGCCGGCCGGTGCGCCGTCGAGATGGCCGTAGGCGCCGCCGCCGGCGGTGTTGATGACGTTGCCGTGGCCCAGGTTCTCGAAGAAGCCCGGCAGCCGCAGCGCGTTCATGCCGCCGCTGATGATCGGCGTCGTCGGCTTCATGCCCAGCCATTCCTGGTGGTAGACGGGACCCTGGTAGCTGTCGCGCTCGATGATGTAGGCGATGCCGCGGTCGTCGCGCTCGCCTTCCATCTTGCCGTAGCCCATCGTGCCGACGTGAATGCCGCTGGCACCCTGCAGCCGGCTCATCTTCGCCAGCACGTAGGCGGTGTAGCCGCGCTTGGCGCTCGGGCTCGTCACCGCGCCATGGCCCGCGCGGTGGTAATGCAGGTACTGGTTCGGGAAATTGCGCCGCGCCGTCGTGATCATGCCGGGGCCGCCGACATAGCCGTCGACGAGGAAGGCGACCTTGTCGGCGTCGGGTCCGAATTCGCGCAGGATGAATTCACCGCGCGCCAGCATCTCGTAATGGTCGTCGGCGGTGATGTTGGCCGAGAACAGCTTGGCCTCGCCGGTCTCGTCCATCGCGCGCTTCATCGCGTCGTAGACCAGCGGGATCGTCTTGCGCATCGGCGAGAAGGTCTGGTTGCCCTGCGGCTCGTCGTTCTTGATGAAGTCGCCGCCGCGCCAGAACTGGTAGGCCGCCTCGGCGAAGGGCTCGGGGCGCAGGCCGAGCTTGGGCTTGATGATGGTGCCGGCGATGTAGCCGCCGTCCTTGACCGGGCGGCCGAGGATGCGCCAGAGGTCGCTGATGTCCTTGGCCGGGCCGTCGAACTGGCGCAGCGCCTCGGGCGGCACCCAGAAGTCGATCATCTTCGCGTGCTGGATGTCGCCCATGCCCTGGTTGTTGCCGATCGCCAGCGTCAGGAACGACACCATCATCATGCGGCCGTCGGTGATGTTGCGGTCGAACAGTTCCAGCGGGTAGGCGATGCGCAGGTCCTCGCTCGCCTCGTCGATGTGATAGACGAGCGCGTCGACGCTGCGCGTGTAGTCGTCGGTCGTCGAGACCGCGACGTTGGTGCCGGTCGACGACTCGGCGGCGAAATGCGCCCCCGCCTCGAGGTAGCCGACCCCCGCCTTGGGCTTCATCTTGTAGGCGACCAGGATGTGGCGGCCCTGGCGGATCAGTTCGGCCTCGTTCAGGCTGAGGTCGGCGTAGCGGTTCGATTGGTCCATGTCGTCTTCCTGAAGTGGGATGGAGGCACTCTAGGATTCGACATCGCTAAGCACAACTAAAGAATATTGAGGTCTGAATTCAGCAAAACCTGACGCCGCCACCCCCCCTGCCGGCTTCACTTCTTCTTCGCCTTCTTCGGCTTGGTCGCGGCTTCGGCGGCCAGCAACTGGTCGAGCTGCTTGACGATCTCGCCCTCGATGACGCCGCGGAAGGCGCCAACGAGCAGGCCCAGCGTCGCCTCGAGGTCGAAATGATCGGCGGCGACGACGAGCCGGCCCTTGACGCCGCTGCGCTTGAACTCGACGCGGTCGCTGTCGTCGCCCTCGTAGACGGTGCAGTCCATGCCGAACTCGGCCTCGACCTGCTCGGCCCAGCGCCAGGCGACCTCGCGCGCTCGCGCCAGGCCCAGCGGGTGTTCACGGTGGATGCGGATCTCGGCCATCGGGCCCTCCTCTCGTTGCTTCGGTGGCAAGTGTCGCGCGGCGCTCGGCCCGCGGCATCGCGGCGAGTCGGCGCACCTCGGCGTAGTAGCGGACGAAGTCGCCGCCCTCGCGGTCGTAGAGGCGCTCGAACTGCGGCACGAGTTCGTCGTAGGCCGCGAGCACGCCGAAGGCGGCGTTGTTGGCCTCGGCGAACCAAGGGTCGTAGCCGGCATAGCCGTCCCAGCGCTCGCGCTTGAGCGTCGCGTAATCGGCGCGCAGCGCGGCGTAGATCGCGGCCTTGCGCTCGCGCATCGCCGGCGGCGGCAGCGCGCTGGCGTAGAGCGCTTCGAGCTCGCCGCGGGTGCGCCGCGTCAGGGCGTGGAAATCGTCGCGCCGCCGGCGCGCGAGCGCGTCGGCGGCCTGCGCCGCCGCATCGGCTCGCGCGGCCAGCCAGCGCCGGCCGCCGATGCGCTCGACCGAGACCGCGAACGATTCGTTGAAGGTCGTGTCGTCGGCCGCGTAGGCGACCTGGTGCGCCAGCTCGTGGAAGATCAGCCGCGCCAGATCGCCCTCGGGCCAATCGACGAAGGTGTTGAGCAGCGGGTCGCCGCCGATCCAGTTGCTCCAGCCCAGCGTGCTGTAGGCGGGGACGCCGTAGACATCGGTCTCCCAACCCTGTGCACGCAGCGCGGCGGCCTCGGCCTCGGCACCGGCGCGAGCGTAATAGCCGCGGTAGCCGACGCAGCCCATGATGGGGAAGCACCAGGTCTTCAGCGTCAGCGACAGCTCGGGCGCTGCGACGACGTTCCAGACCGCCGATTCGCGCCCCAGATCGGCGTAGCGGCGGTAGCTGTCGTTGTCGGGCAGCTTCAGCTCGCTCACGGCGTAGTCGCGCAGGCGCTGCGTCAGCCGCAGCCGCTCGCGCAGCGCGGGAGGCGTCGCCGGGTCGGCAATGACATCGGCGACCGGGCGCGAGCGACGCATCAGCTCGAGGTGGCCGCCGATGGCCTGCGCGTAGTAGCCCAGCGAGCCGCAGCCGCCGAGCAGCGCCGCGGCCGCCAGCAGCGCCGCGGCCAGCGCGGACCGGCGCAGCCTTCGCCGCATCAGAGCGGTTCGACCTCGACCAGGCAGTCGTAGAACGACGGCCCGCCGCCGATATCGGTGAGCCGCTGGTGCGTGAGTTCGTTGACGTTGGTGCCGGCGATGCCGAGCTTGCGCCACCAGACACCGAGCCCGACGACCACACCCGGCCGCGCCCGTTCACTGACCTCGGCCTTGCAGCGGTACTCGCCGCGATCGTTGCGCACGCGCACCGTCGCTCCGCTGGCGATCGCGCGCGGCGCGGCGTCCGCGGGGTGGATCTCGAGTCGCGGCTCGCGCTCGATCGCGCGCAGGCTCGCGACGTTCACGAACGACGAATTGAGGAAGTTGCGTGCCGGCGGCGAGATCATCGCCAGCGGGTAGCGCGCCGCGAGTTCGGGCGCCGAGATCGCGCTCTCGTAATTCGGCACATGGTCGGGCAGTTCGAGCCCCGGGCCGCAGGCGCGCGCGCGGCCATCGGCGGTCGGGAAGCCGCCGGCGGCAAACGGTGCGTCGGGGATGCGCAGCTTCGACCAGCCGCGCTCGCGCAGCTCGGCCGGATCGACCTGCGCCGCATCGAAGGCACCCAGCGCCATCGCCTCGTCGCTGTCGGCGAAGCAGGCGTCGGTGTAGCCCATGCGCGCGGCGAGGCCGCGGAAGATCTCGGCGTTCGATCGCGCCTGCCCGAGCGGCGCGATCGCCGGCCGGTTCAGCAGCGCGCAGGTGTGGCCGTAGCTGCTGTGCGCGTCCCAATGTTCGAGCTGCGTCGTCGCCGGCAGCACGATGTCGGCGTGGTCGGCGGTGTCGGTGAGGAAATGCTCGAGCACGACGGTGTAGAGATCGTCGCGGGCGAAGCCGCGGGCGACACGCGCGCTGTCGGGTGCGACCGCGACCGGGTTGCTGTTGTAGACGACCAGCGCCTCGATCCGCGGACCGAAATCGGCGCTCGCCGCGCGCAGCAGGTCGTCGCCTATCGTCACCATGTTGATCGTGCGCGGCCGCCGGTCACCGAGCAGATCGGGGCGCTGCAGCCAGGCATCGCGGCGCACATGCCGGAACCAGCCCGAACTCGACAGCAGCAGCCCGCCCGCGCGCTCGCGCCAGGCGCCCGTCAGGCAGGGCAGCAGCGCGACCAGACGGACCGCGTTGCCGCCGCCATGCACGCGCTGCATGCCGTAGTTCAGCCGGATCGCGGCCGGCTTCGTGCTCGCGTAAGCCTGCGCGAGTTCGCGGATCACGGCGGCTTCGATGCCGCAGACGGCGGCCGCGCGTTCGGGCGGCCATTGCAGCGCGCGCTCGCGCAGCTCGGGCCAGCCTTCGAGATGCTGCTCGACGTAATCGTGGTCGACGTGGTCGCCCGCGACGATCTCGTGCATCAGCGCCAGCGCCAGTGCACCGTCGGTGCCGGGCAGCAGGGCGATGTGCTGGTGGCACTTCTCGGCCGTCTCGGTGCGCCGCGGGTCGATGCAGACGAGCCGCGCGCCGCGGCGCTTGGCCTCCTGCGCCTGGGTCCAGAAATGCACGCTCGAGGTGATCGGGTTGCTGCCCCAGATGAGGATCAGGCGGCTTTCGGCGAACCATTCCACATGCATGCCGACCTTGGCACCGTAGGTCGCCGCGAGCGCCTGGCCGCCGGCGCTGGCGCAGATCGTGCGATCGAGCAGCGAGGCGCCGAGGCGGTGGAAGAAGCGCGCCGCCATGCCGTCGCCCTGCACGAGACCCATCGTGCCGGCGTAGCTGTAGGGCAGGATGGCCTGCGGGTCGCGCGCGGCGATGGCGGTGAGCCGCGCCGCAACCTCGGCCAGCGCCTCGTCCCAACCGATGGCCTCGAAGCGGCCGGCGCCCTTCGGTCCGACGCGGCGCAGCGGCGTCAGCACGCGGTCCGTGTGGTAGCTGCGCTCGGTGTAGCGGCTGACCTTGGTGCACAGCGCGCCATGCGTGGGCGGGTGGTCGGGGTCGCCGTGGACGGCGACGGCGCGACCGCCCTCGACGGTGACGCGCAGCGCGCAGGTGTCGGGGCAGTCGTGCGGGCAAGCGCCCTGGACGACCTGCCGGGGCAGCGGTTCGGGATCGGTCATGGCGGGAATGTGCCACAGCGCTGCGGGCCTGGCGCCGCGGGACTAAGATCGGCAGGACCTCGGATCGGCCCCGCGGCCGGAGCGCCCCATGCAGATCATCGAATCGATACTTGCCGACGCCGCCGTCGCCACCGCCCTGCGACGCGACATCCACGCCCACCCCGAACTCTGCTTCGAGGAGGTCCGCACCTCGGACCTGATCGCCAAGATGCTCACCGAATGGGGCATACCGGTGCACCGCGGCCTGGGCAAGACCGGCGTCGTCGGCATCGTGTCCAACGGCAGCAGCCAGCGCGCCGTGGGCCTGCGCGCCGACATCGACGCGCTGCCGATGACCGAGCACAACCGCTTCGCCCACGCCAGCCGCCACCCGGGGCGCATGCACGCCTGCGGCCACGACGGGCACACCGCGATGCTGCTCGCCGCGGCCAAGCATCTGTCGCGACACCGCGATTTCGACGGCACCGTCTACCTCGTCTTCCAGCCCGCCGAGGAGGGCGGCGGCGGCGCGCGCGAGATGATCGCCGACGGCCTGTTCGACCGCTTCCCGATGGAGGCGATCTTCGGCGCCCACAACTGGCCCGGGATGGCCGTGGGCACCTTCGGCGTCAACCCGGGCGCGATGATGGCGTCGAGCAACGAGTTCACGGTGACGATCCGCGGCAAGGGCTCGCATGCGGCGATGCCGCACCTGGGCATCGACCCGGTGCCGGTGGCCGCACAGATGGTGCTGGCATTCCAGACCATCATCACGCGCAACCGCAAGCCCATCGACCCGGGCGTGATCTCGGTGACGATGATGCGCGCCGGCGAGGCCGTCAACGTCGTCCCCGATTCGTGCGAGCTGCGTGGCACCGTGCGCACGTTCTCGATCGAGACGCTGGACCTCATCGAATCGCATATGCGACGGGTCGCCGAACATACCTGCGCCGCTTTCGGCGCCGGCTGCGAATTCGAATTCAAGCGCAATTACCCGCCGACGGTGAATCACGCAGCCGAGACCGAATTCATCCGCGAGACGCTGGCCGGCGTCGTCGGCGCCCAGAACGTGCACGCCTTCGAGCCGACGATGGGCGCCGAGGACTTCAGCTTCTTCCTGCAGGCCAAGCCGGGCTGCTATTTCGTCATCGGCAACGGCGACGGCGCGCACCGCGACGGCGGCCATGGCCTGGGGCCCTGCATGCTGCACAACCCGAGCTACGACTTCAACGACGACCTGATCCCGCTGGGCGCGACGGCCTGGGTGCGCATCGCCGAGCGCTGGCTGGCCCAACCGCGCTGAATCGCGCTGCAGCGATGAGCAGCGACCCCTGCGCCGGCTTCGCGACGAGCTATGCGCAGGCGCGGCAGCGCTTCATCGCCGCGGCCGACGCGGCCGGGCTCGATGTCCACGGCCATGTCCACCCGATGCTCGGCATCGACGGCGAAACGCTGGCGCTGGACATCGCGCGCAGCGGCCCCGCCGATGCCGCGGCGCTGCTGATCCTCAGCAGCGGCTGCCATGGCGTCGAGGGCTATTGCGGATCGGGCGTGCAGAACGCGCTGCTGGCCGACGCCGAATTCGGCGCCGCGGCCCGGCGCGCCGGCGTCGCGGTGCTCCACCTCCATGCGCTGAATCCCTATGGCTTTTCCTGGTCGCGCCGCGTCACGCAAGAGAACGTCGACCTCAATCGCAACTGGCCCGATTTCGGCGCACCGCTGCCGCGCAATCCCGCCTACGACGAGATCGAGCATTGGTTGCTGCCGGCGCATTGGCCGCCTTCGCCCGAGGTCGAGGCCGGGCTCCAGGCCTGGATCGCGCAACACGGCGTCGCCGCCTTCCAGGCCGCCCTCTCGCAGGGCCAGTACGCGCATCCCGAGGGCCTGTTCTACGGCGGCCACGATCCGACCTGGAGCCGCCAGACGCTGAGCCATGTGCTGCAGGAGCAGGCCGGCCGCTGCCGCCGGCTGGCGTGGATCGACTTGCACACCGGCCTCGGCCCCTGCGGCCATGGCGAACGCATCCTCGCCGGCCCCGACGACGCCGAGACGCTGGCGCGCGCCCGCGCCTGGTGGGGTCCGCAGGTGACCTCGATCCACGACGGCTCGTCGACCTCGCCGCCGCTGGCCGGGATGATGTGGACCGCCGCGCCGGCGCTGTGCCCGCAGGCCGAGTACACCGGCATCGCGCTCGAATTCGGCACCCTGCCGCTGCAGGCCTGCTGGCAGGCGCTGCGCGAGGATCAATGGTTCGAGCTGCATCCCGACGCCGACCCGCGCCGGCGCGAGGCCGCGCGACGGCGCATGCGCGAGGCCTTCTACGTCGAGACCGACGACTGGGAGCGCCGCATCGTCGCGCAGTCGCGCGAGGCCGCGCTGCAGGCGCTGGCCGGACTCGCGGCTTGAATCACTGAAGTCCTGGCGGACTGGGCCTGAGCTACGGCGCGCCGATCACGAGGTAGGCGTTGACCGAGCCGCCGCTGCCGCGCCCGAGCCCGACATAGGCGGGGCCGACCGGCGTCTCGCCGCCGAGGTAGATCGCCACCGAGTTCAGCAGGCCGTAGCGCTGTTGCAGCGTGTACGGCTGCCCGACCTTGCCGAGTTCGAGCGCCAGCCCCAGGCGCAGATCGCCGCTGAGCCAGACCGGCGCGCGGCCGATGATGCGCTCGGCCCGCCACTGGGCGTAGGCGACATCGTTGCCGATGAGCTGGCCGGTGGCGAAACCGGTGAGATTGAGGAAGCCGCCGAGCTTGCCGGCGTCCGTGATCGGCAGCGCGCCGCGCGACGACCCGACCCAGCTCAGGCGGCTGCCGACGACATAGTCGCGCCAGGGCCAGGCCGCGCGCAGGTCCACCGCCGTGCGCGTGTAGCCCAGCGAGTCCGAGCTGAACCAGTTCACCTGCGCCGACCAGCCGCGGCTGGGGAAGTACAGGCGGTCGAACTGGTTCATGTCCAGCGCCGCCAGCCAGCCGCCGCCCAGGCGCTGGCCGACGAGCAGCGAGTCGACGACCACGCCGGTCTCGAGCTGGTTGACGATGCGGCTCTCGCGCCAGCCGAACTTGATCTGGCCCAGCCGCTGCAGGTTGACGCCGAACGCGAGGTCGAGCGCGGTGCGCGAGCTGCGGTACGCGGCGATGCGCCGGCCGCGCTCGAAGTAGTCGGTGTCGTCGCGCGAATAGCCGGCCTGGGTCTCGAAGAACCAGCGCTGCGACGGCACGAGCGGCTGGTAGTAGTCGAGCGCCAGCCCGGCGCTGCTGCCGGCCTCGGCGGTGATCAGCAGGTCGCCGCCGAGACGGTTGATCCAGGTCTGGTCGTAGCCCAGGCGCAGGCGGTACGTCGAGCTGCCATTGAGGTCCGATTCGAGCTGCAGCGCCATGCGCCCGTAGTCCGGGCCCCAGCTCTTCTCGACCGGCATGAGGCGCAGCACGTTGCGGCCATGCTGGTCGAGCACGGCGTAGTCGACGCTCTGGTAGTCGCCGTCGCCGTAGGCGCGCAGCAGGTCGCGGTCGAGCGTCGCGGTGTCCAGCGGCGCGCCGATCTCCTGCTGGATGTAGCGGCGCACGGCCTCGGGATTGACGCGTGCCAGCGGCGCGATCTCGATGGCGTCGATGCGCGGCGACGTGCGATGCTGGCCGCGGCGCCGCTCGTCCCAGGCGGCATACTCGGGCGCCGGCACGGACAGCGCCGCCAGCCGTTGATCGACCGCGCGCGCCGCGGCCAGGCCGCGGTCGGCGGCCTCGGCGCTGCGGCCGAAGTCGGCAGCGCCTATCGTGCCCAGATCGGGCCGGATGTAGAGGTCGGACGGCGTCAGCGATGCCACCGAAGCGCGCACGTTCTGTTCGGTCAGCAGGTGGATGACCTGGGTCGTCACCGAGAGCAGGCCGACGACCTCGTCGGGCGGCAGCGGCGGCGTGTCGACGCCGACGGCGATCACGACCTGGGCGCCGCAGCGCTCGCGCACCTCGCGCACCGGCAGGTTGTCGACGAGGCCGCCGTCGACGAGCTTGCGGCCGCGGTAGTCCAGCGGTGCCATCAGCCCGGGCACCGAGATGCTGGCGCGCATCGCCATCGACAGGCTGCCGTCGCGCAGCACGACGCGCTCGCCGTCGCCGATGTCGGTGGCGATGATCGACAGCGGCAGCGGCAGCTGCTCGATCACGCGCTCGCCGGCGTCGTCGCGCACGAGATGGTCGAAGAAGAGCTTGATCTTCTGCCCCGAGACCAGCCCCGCCGGCGTCTCGACACCGCCGTTGCGCACGCCCGTCTCGCTGCCGGGCAGGAACTGCTGCTGCAGCAGCTTGCTGCGGTAGTTGAGGTCGGCGTAGTCCGGGTTGTCCTGGAACATGTCGGCCCAGTCGGCACGGCCGAGGTCGGCGCGCATCTGCGCCGCGCTCGCCCCCGCCGCCCAGGCGCCGGCGACGACCGCGCCCATGCTCGTGCCGGCGATGCAGTCGACGGGCACGTGCAGCCGCTCGAGTTCCTCGATGACGCCGACATGGGCCGCGCCGCGCGCGCCGCCGCCGCCGAGCACGAGGCCGACGATGGGTCGCGCCGACGCGCTGACGGCCGCGGTGGCGGCGGACACCAGGAACAGGCAGGTCAGCAGACGGCGGCAGCGCATGCCCCCGATTCTGGCCGCAGCGGCGGCGGTCGCTGCCGCGGGCGCTACTGCAGGAATCCGAGCGGCTGGCGCCGCGACCCGCTGGCCGGCAGGTCGGCGACCTCGATGCGGTCGCGGCCGGCCAGGCGGGCGTTGCCGAAGCCGGTCATCCAGGCGCGGCGCATCTCGCGCGGCGCCATCGCGGCGAGCTGCTCGAGCACCGACTCGGCGGGCTCCTCGTCGAAGCGGCGGCCCCAGTCGTGGTCGGCGCGCAGCCGGCGGTACAGGCGCCGCGCGATCGCGCGCGCCGCATCGGCGTCGGGGGCCTGGACCTCGAACACGTTCATGCGGTTGAGGATGGGCTCGGGGATGCCGCGCTCGTCGTTCGCGGTGGCGACCCAGATCACCTGGCTGGCGTCGATCGCGACCTCGGCGAACTCGTCGACGAAGGTGCCGGCCGTGTCGTGCTCGAGCAGGCTGTAGAGCGCGCCCAGCGGGTCGTAGGCATGCTCGGCGCGCGCCTTGTCGATCTCGTCGACGACCATCACCGGGTTCGCGTACTGGCCGTCGACGAGCGTCTCGAAGACCTTGCCCGGCCTGGCGCCCTTCCATTGGCTCGACGCGCCGCTGAGCACCCAGCCCGCCGTCAGGCTGCTCATGCTGATGAAGCCCAGCCCGGTGCCGAGCAGCTGCGCGACCTCGCGCGCGAAATGCGTCTTGCCGATGCCGGGCGGGCCGAGCAGCAGCATCGGCGTGAGCTCGAGCGCGTCGCGGCTGTCGTGGCACAGCGCCAGCTGGCGCCGCACGTCGTCGAGCACGTCGTTGAAATTGGGCATCTCGTCGTAGAGATGTTCCATCGCCGGCAGCCCGCCGGGCTTGACCTGGAAGCGCTCCGGGCCCTTCTCGATCATGCGTTCGTAGGTCGCGCGCAGGTTCTCGTGCTCGTTGGCCGGCAGCTTGTCCAGGCGCTGCGCGACGTCGCCGACGCGGTAGAGGCTGCGCATGCGGGCGATCGGCAAGGTGCCGCTGGGCGCGCGCGGCGCGGCGTCCTGGGTGACGAGGGCGTAGTCGGGATTCATCGGATCACGCTCCCAAGCCTGTGGCGGCAACTCGATTGGACACAAGACTGCCACAGAGGTGCCGCAAAACAAAGGGGGTGTGGCACCGCAATTCGGGGATCTTTGCGCGGCCTTCACGAAGCCGCGTGCGGTTCATCGCGCCGCACGACGATTCATCCGCGCGACGCCGCCGCGCATCGCAGCGACGAGGCGGCGCGGCATCGCGCTGCCTACATTGCAGCCATCGACTTCTTCCCGCCACCCCAACAGGAACGATCATGACGCTGCAACAAACCTCGACGACTTCCCACGAACTGCCGCGCAACGGCGCCATCCCGCAACTCGCCGCGCTCGCCCTCAGCGCCGTGATGACGCTGGCGATGCTGGCCAGCGTCGACACGTTGGCGACGAGCGCGCCGCCGCAGGCGCTGTGGGCGCAGCTGCACGTGCCCGCGCTGCCGCGCGCCTGAGCGACGAATGATGCCATCGCGCGGCGCCGGCCGCGCCCGCACCCGCCGCCGCTGAGCCGATCGTGTCGTTGTTCGCACCGCCCGGCCCGCGGCCTCGCACCAAGCCGTTGGGCTGGGCGAAAATGGCGCGCCGAACAACCCGGATCGAACCGGGTGGAGCGCTGAATGCCGAATGCGGGCCCTGCTCCGCCCACCGCCGCCGCGATGACCGACCTGGCACGCCAGGCCGGATTCGCCCAATGCGTGACGCTGCTGCGCAAGACCTTGCGCCTGGCGCCGGTCGGCTGGATCCTCGTGGCCTGGCTGGCGTGGGGACGCACGCCGGCCGCGAACCTGGCGACCTGGATCGGCATCTTCGCCGTGCTGTGGCTGGCCAATCTGGTCACGCTGCACCGCCTCGAGCGCGCGGGGCCGCAGGTCGATCGCGACGCGCCGGCGCTGATCCGCGTCGCCGTCTTCGACGGCCTTGCCTGGGGCCTGCTGGTGCTGCTGGTCATGGGGCACGACCGCATCCTCGATTCGTGGCTGGCCGTCGTGCTGTGCGGCGTCGTATCGCAGAATGCGCCGACCTACATCACCTACCGGCCGGCTTTCCGCGCGCTCGTGGCGGCGATGTGGGCCACCGCCCTCGTGTCGGCCACCGTCATCGCCGAGCGCCTGCACGCCGCGCCCCAGCTCGCGGCCGGTCTGACGGTCTATTTCCTCTTGCTCGTGAACTCGATGCAGCTGATTTCGCGCCGCGTCACCGAGGGCATCCGGCTGCAGCTCGAGAACGCGGCGCTGGCCGGCCAGCTCGAGGTCGCCCTGCAGGGCATGGAGCGTCAGGCGACGACCGACCCGCTGACCGGACGCATGAACCGCCGCGCCCTCGACACCCTGCTGGCGCGTTACATCCAGGAGGGCCGCGAGCGCGGCGCGCGCTTCGCGCTGCTGATGCTGGACGTCGACCATTTCAAGCGCATCAACGACGAACATGGCCACCCGGTGGGCGACCAGGCGCTGTGCCGCATCGCCGATCGCATCGGCACCCAGTTGCGCAGCGGTGACAGCTGCGCGCGCTACGGCGGCGAGGAATTCGTCATCGTGCTGCCGCGTGTCGACGCCGAGGCCGCCAGCGACATCGCCGAGCGCATTCGAGCGGAGGTCGCGTCCGCGCCGCTGGCAACGCGGCCGCCGCTCGCGGTCACGGTCTCGATCGGCGTCGCCGAGTACCGCGCGCCGATGACGGCGGCGTCCTTGCTGGCGCGCGCCGACCGCGCGGTCTACGCCGCCAAGCGCGGCGGTCGCAATCGGGTCGTGCTCGCCGACTCGACGTCGTTCGAGCCCTCGCGGTAGTTCGCCGCCGCGGCCGGCCGCGCCGACCTCAGGCGCCGTAGAGATGCCGCGCCAGGAAGGTCAGCGAGCGGCCATGGGCCAGCGCCGCGCTCGGTGCGCGGTAGGCCGACCGATCCCAGCAATTGAAGCCGTGATGCGCATCGGCGTAGAGATGGACCTCGGCGCCGGCCATCGCCGCGCGCACGGCGGCGACGGCGGCCGGCGGGATGTGGTCGTCGTGGCCGGCGTAATGGAACTGCATCGGGCAGGCGATGGCCGGCGCGAGATCCAGTTTCTGCTGGATGCCGCCGCCGTAATAGGCCACCGCCGCGTCGAGCCTGCCGCGTGCCGCGGCCTGGTAGGCCAGACGGCCGCCGAAGCAATAGCCGATGCCGCCGACCCTGGCGCCGCCGACCTCGGGCCGCTCGCGCAGCGCGGCCGCCGCGGCGTCGATGTCGGACTCGATCTCCTCGGACTTGAGCGCCATCATCAGCTGGATGCCGCGGTCGCGATCGGCGCCGACATAGCCGAGTTCGATGCGCGGCCCGCCGCGCCAGAACAGGTCGGGCGCGAGGACGACGAAGCCGGCCAGCGCGTACTGCTCGGCGACGCCGCGGATATGCGCATTGACACCGAAGATCTCCTGCCACAGCACGAGCCCCGGCCCGCGGCCGGCCGGCGGCAGCGCGAGGTAGCCGCCGAAACCGGGGGCGACATCTATCCATTGCGTCTTCACGGGGCTCGTCATGCGATGACTCCAGTCGGGATGGGGGTTCAGTAGGTGCGGCCTTGGCGGTATTGCGCATGTTGCCGCCTTTGCAGCGGCGACGCTTGCGCCAGCGCGGCGAAGCTGGCGCCGGCATGCGCCTGGGTGATGGCCAGGCCGAGCGCGTCGGCGGCGTCCTTGCCCGGCAGCGCCGACAGCGCCAGCAGCCGCCGCACCATCTCCTGCACCTGGCCCTTGTTGGCCAGGCCATGGCCGACGGTGGCCTTCTTCATCTGCAGCGCCGTGTATTCCGACACCGCCAGCCCGGCGCTGACGAGCGCGGCCAGCGCCGCGCCCCGCGCCTGGCCCAGCAGCAGCGTGCTCTGCGGGTTGACGTTGACGAAGACGATCTCGAGGCTGGCGCAGCTCGGTTGGTAGCGCTCGACGACCTCGCGCACGCCGTCGAAGATGATGCGGATGCGCTGCGGCAGGTCGCCGCGCGGCGCCTCGAGCGTGCTGATCGTGCCGCTGGCGACATAGGCCAGCCGGGGTCCGTCCGCATCGACGACGCCGAAGCCGGTGCGCTGCAAGCCGGGATCGATGCCGAGGATGCGCATCGGGATCAATGACGGAAGTGCCGCGTCCCCGTGAACACCATCGCGATGCCGCGCTCGTCGGCGGCGGCGATGACCTCGTCGTCGCGCATCGAGCCGCCGGGCTGGATGACGCAGCGCGCACCGGCGTCGACGACGACGTCGAGGCCGTCGCGGAACGGGAAGAAGGCGTCGCTGGCCACCGCCGAGCCGAGCAGGCTGAGCCCGGCGTTGTCGGCCTTGATCTTGGCGATGCGCGCGCTGTCGATGCGGCTCATCTGGCCGGCGCCGACGCCCAGCGTCATGCCGCCGCCGCAGAACACGATGGCGTTGCTCTTGACGAACTTGGCGACCTTCCAGGCGAAACCGAGGTCGGCCATCTGCGCCGGTGTCGGCGCGAGTTTCGTCACCACGCGCAGCTCGGACGCGCCGACGTTCTTCGCATCCTGGCTCTGCAGCAGCATGCCGCCGCCGACGCGCTTGAGGTCGAGCGCGTTCATCGCCGGCGCCAGCGGCACCTCGAGCAGGCGCAGGTTCTGCTTGGCGGCGAGCAGCTCGCGCGCCTCGGGCGTGATCGAGGGCGCGATCGCGACTTCGACGAACTGCTTGGCGGCGTTGATCGCCTCGACGACCGCGGCGTCGAGCGGGCAGTTCAGCGCCAGGATGCCGCCGTAGGCGCTCGTCGGGTCGGTCTTCAGCGCCTTCAGGTAGGCCTCGACGGCGCTCGCGCCGACGGCCACGCCGCAGGGGTTCGCATGCTTGACGATGACGCAGGCCGGGCCGTCGAAGGTCTTCACGCATTCCCAGGCGGCGTCGGCGTCGGCGATGTTGTTGTAGCTCAGCGCCTTGCCCTGCAGCTGCTTCCAGCCCGCCAGCGTGCCCGCCGCTGGCGCGGCGTCGCGGTAGAACGCCGCACTCTGGTGCGGGTTCTCGCCGTAGCGCATGTCCTGCGTCTTCGTCAGCTGCAGCGTGTAGACGGCCGGATAGGCCTCGCGCGCCGGCACCGCGGCGGCGTGTTCCTCGGCGCCGGGCTGCAGCGCGCCGAGGTAGTTGCTGATCATGCCGTCGTAGGCGGCGGTATGCGCGAAGACCTTCGTCGCGAGCATGAACTTGGTGGCGCGGCGCACGCCGCCCTGGCCGAGTTCGTCGAGCACGCGGGCGTAGTCGGCGGGGTCGATGACGACGGCGACATCGGCCCAGTTCTTGGCCGCCGCGCGCAGCATCGCCGGGCCGCCGATGTCGATGTTCTCGATCGCGTCCTCGAGCGTGCAGTCGGCGCGCGCCGTCGCCTGCGCGAAGGGGTAGAGGTTGACGACGAGCAGGTCGATGGTGCCGATGCCATGCGTCTCCAGCGCCGCCATGTGCGCGGCGAGGTCGCGCCGCGCCAGCAGCCCGGCGTGGATGCGCGGGTGCAGCGTCTTCACGCGGCCGTCGAGCATCTCTGGGAAGCCGGTGATCTCGGCGACCTCGGTCACCGCGAGCCCGGCGTCGGCGAGCAGCCGCGCCGTGCCGCCGGTGGACAGCAGGCGAGCGCCGCGCTGGGCCAGCGCGCGCGCGAAATCGACGATGCCGGTCTTGTCGGAGACCGAGATGAGGGCGGTGAGTGCGGACATGTTCAGACCAGTTTGTGTGATTGGAGCTTGCGCCGCAACGTGTTGCGGTTGATGCCCAGCCATTCGGCGGCCTTGCTCTGGTTGCCCTCGGCATGGTGCATCACGACGTCGAGCAGCGGACGCTCGGCGGCGGCGAGGAAGAGCTCGTGCAGCGCATGCGGCTCGGCGCCGCGCAGATCCTTGAAATACTGCTCCACGCTGCTGCGGATGCAGGCGTCGATCTCTTTTCTGCTCATGCTGCGATCGACGCGCGGTCGTCGTTGGCCGCCGCGGCCTCGGACACGCTGGGCAGGCGCGCGTGGCGGTCGGCGAGTTCGTCGAAGAAGGCGGTGAGCGCATCGACCTGGCGCGCGGCGTCTTCGATGCGGTTCATCGCGTCGCGAAAGGCGAGGCCGCCCGGCAGGTCGCGCACCGCCCAGGCGATGTGCTTGCGCGCGCTGCGCAGCCCCGTGTATTCGCCGTACAGCGCATGGTGGTCGAGCAGATGCTCGGTGAGCCAGCGCTGCACGTCGCGCGTGGCCGGCGCCGGCAACTTCTCGCCGGTGGCCAGGTAATGCGCGATCTCGGTGAAGATCCACGGCCGGCCCTGCGCCGCGCGGCCGATCATCAGCGCGTCGGCGCCGGTGGCCGCGAGCACCGCACGCGCCTGCTCGGGGCTGGCGATGTCGCCGTTGGCGACGACGGGAATGGTCAGCACCGCCTTCACCGCGGCCACCGTCTCGTGCTCGGCGCTGCCGCCGTAGCCCTGCTCGCGCGTGCGGCCGTGCACCGTCACCATCGCGATGCCGGCCGACTCGGCGGCGCGTGCGATGGCCACCGCGTTGCGCTGCCCGGCGCGCCAGCCGCTGCGCATCTTCAGCGTCACCGGCACGCCGCGCGGCGCGCAGGCGGCGACGACGGCCTCGACGATGGCCAGCGCCAGCGGCTCGTCCTGCATCAGCGCCGAACCGGCCCACTTGTTGCAGACCTTCTTCGCCGGGCAGCCCATGTTGATGTCGATGATCTGCGCCCCGCGATCGATGTTGTAGCGCGCCGCATCGGCCATCTCGGCGGCGTCGACGCCGGCGATCTGCACCGCGATCGGCGCCGATTCGCCGGCATGGTCGGCGCGCCGCGAGGTCTTCAGCGAGGTCCAGAGTTCGCGCTTGCTCGTCACCATCTCGCTGACCGCGTAGCCGGCGCCGAGCCGCTTGCACAGCATGCGGAACGGTCGGTCGGTGACACCGGCCATGGGGGCGACGAAAAGCCGGTTCGGCAGATCGTGGGGGCCGATGCGCATGCGCGAGCTGCAGGACTGCTGAAAAAAGAGGCGGAAGTATAGCCCGCAGCCCTCGCCCCGATATCGTTGCCGCGCCAGAATGGCCGCCCGAGGCGACGCCGCCATGATCAGGATCCACATGCCATCGACCACGAGTTACGACGCCCTGACGCGGGCCTGGACGCGGATGCACCACCTGGGCCATCTGGAAGCGATCGCGAACTGGGACCGCGCCGCCAACATGCCGCCCAAGGGCAACGAGGCCCGCGCCGCCGCGCTGGCCGAGGTCGCGACGCTGCTGCACGGCATGCGCACCGCGCCCGAGCTGGGCGAGCGCATCGAGCGCGCTGCGCAGGAGGATCTGGCCCCCGAGCAGCGCGCCAACCTGCGCGAGATGGAACGCCAGTGGCGCGCCGCGACGGCGCTGCCCGCGGCGCTGATCGAACGCCAGCAGCTGGCGACCTCGCGCTGCGAACATGCCTGGCGCAGCCAGCGTCCGGGCAACGACTGGGCGGGCTTCCTCGTCAACTTCCGCGAGGTGCTGGCGGTCGGGCGCGAGACGGCGCGGCGGCTCGCGGACCACGGCGGTCTCGGCCCCTACGAAGCCTTGATGGACCGTTACGAGCCCGGTGCCCGCTGCGCCCATGTCGACGCCGTCTTCGGCGAAGTGCGGCAATGGCTGCCCGGGCTGATCCGCCGCGTGCGCGAGCGCCAGGCTCGCGACACCGTCGTCCAGCCGCAGGGCCCTTTCGCGGTGGCGGCGCAGCGCGCGCTGTGCACGCGCGTGATGGAGCGCCTGGGCTTCGATTTCGGAGCCGGCCGGCTCGACGTCAGCGCCCATCCCTTCTGCGGCGGCGTGCCCGAGGACGTGCGCCTGACGACGCGCTTCCGCGAGGACGACTTCCTCACCAGCCTGATGGGCACGGTGCACGAGACCGGCCACGCCCGCTACGAGCAGAACCTGCCGCGCGAGCGGCTCGGCCAGCCGGTGGCCGAGGCCCGCTCGATGGCGCTGCACGAAAGCCAGAGCCTGAGCTTCGAGATGCAGCTCGGCAGCCACCCCGGTTTCGTGCGCGGCATCGCGCCGCTGCTCGTCGAGGCCTTCGGCGACCAGGCCGCGTTCGAGCCCGCCAACCTGTGCCGGCTGCTCACGCGCGTGCAGCCGGGGCTGATCCGCGTCGACGCCGACGAGGTCACCTACCCGGCGCACGTCATCCTGCGCTACGAGATCGAACGCCCGTTGATCGAGGGCGCGATCGAGCCCGAGGACGTGCCGGCGCTGTGGGACGCGAAGATGATGGAGCTGCTGGGCGTCGACACGCGCGGCAACTACCGCGACGGCCCGCTGCAGGACGTGCACTGGGCCGAGGCCCTGTTCGGCTACTTCCCCTGCTACTCGCTGGGCGCGATGTACGCGGCGCAATGGTTCGCGGCAATGCGGCGCGAGAGGCCCGACCTCGACGCGCGCATCGGCGCCGGCGAACTCGCCGCGGTGTTCGACTGGCTGCGCGAGCGCATCTGGAGCCAGGGCAGCCGCTGGGAGACCGACGAACTGGTGCGCCGCGCCAGCGGCGAGCCGCTCAACCCGGCGCATTACCGGGCCCACCTCGAGGCCCGTTACCTCGGCTGAGCGCCGCGGCGGCCGCTAGAGCTCGAGCAGGCCGGGCCGCGTCGTCGCCTGCTCGAGCTGGGCGGCGTCGAAGGCGCTGGGCGTGATCTCGCTGACCATCATCCGGCTGTCGCTGTGGAAGGTCGAGCGGAACATGGGCTGTTCGGGCTGGCCTTCGAGCGCGTCGAGCAGGCGCTTGAGCAGGTCCTTCAGGGCCGCGTCGTCGGGCGGCAGCGGCAGGTTCGACAGTTGCGAGCAGATCTTCACGAGCGTGGGCTTGGCGATCTCGTCGATCACCGCGACGCCGCGCTTGCCCAGCGAGCCCTCGAGCGCGGCCAGATGCGGCAGCACCTCGCGCGCGCCGCGCACCCGGTCGAGCAGCTTGCGCAGCGAATGCTGCATCAGGCGGCCACGCAGGCGCTGGGCGCCTTCGGGTTCGGCTTCGGGGCGGGTGGCGGGGGCGGCTGGCATCGGGGTGGCGACGTATCCAGACGTATATCGGCCCCGGGCCTGCGGGCTTGAGCCCGCCGTGCCCGGCCCGGCTTCAGGCCGCGTTCAGCCCGCCATTCAGCCCGCCGTTTTGCGTGCCGCCTTGCGCGCCGGCTTGGCCGCCGCCGGTGCCGGCGCGGCCGCCTTGGCAGCGCGCTTGCGCGGCGCGGACGCTGGCGCCGCGGGGCCGAGCTTGGCCACGGCAGCCGCCAGCGCGTCGACGCGCTGCGACAGCGCCGCCAGTTCCTTGGCCGTGGGCACGCCCAGCCGCGCCAGCGCCTTGGCGGTGCGCGACTCGAAGATCGACTCCAGCTTGTCCCAGTTCTGGCCGGCACGCGAGGTCACCTGATCGGCCATCGCGTTCATCTTCTCGCCGACCTCGCCGAGCTTCTCCTCGGCCGCGGACTGCGTCTTCTTCTGCAGGCTCAGGCCTTCCTTGATCAGCGATTCGAAGGCCTTGCTGCCCTTGTCCTGGGCGTTGGCGAAGGCGCCCATGCCGGCCAGCCAGATCTGCTGCGCCGATTCCTTGACCGCCTGCGCCAGCGCGCTGCTGCCGGCTTCCTCAGCCGGGGCGCCCGATTTCATCTTCTTGACCATCCGAGTCTCCTTCGTTCGTTGCGGGGGTCGGCAGCGGCGCCGACGCCCGCAATATAGGGTTCCCCCGCGTCGCGCGCCCTCGAAATCTCTAGTGAGCAGGCTCTATGCTCGGCGCTGGAGACTCGAACAAAGCAGGAGCCAACGATGCGCTACTTCGTCACCGGGGCGACCGGATTCATCGGCAAACGACTCGTCAAGGCCTTGCTGGCCCGGCGCGGCAGCGTCGTCCACTTCCTCGTGCGGCCGGGCAGCGAGGGCAAGCTCGAGGCGCTGTACGACTACTGGGGGCTCGCCGGCAAGGCGGCGCGCGCGCGCGCGCTGCCGGTCACGGGCGATCTGACCGAACGCCGGCTCGGCGTCGCCGCCGACGACATCAAGGCGCTCAAGGGCCAGGTCGACGCCGTCTACCACCTCGCGGCCGTCTACGACCTCGGCGCCGACGCCGAGAGCCAGGTCCGCGTCAACGTCGAGGGCACGCGCAACCTCGTCGAATTCGCCCAGGCCGTCGCCGCCGGCCACCTGCACCATGTCAGCAGCATCGCCGCGGCAGGGCTCTACGAGGGCGTGTTCCGCGAGGACATGTTCGACGAGGCCGAGGGACTCGACCACCCGTACTTCATGACCAAGCACGAGAGCGAGAAGATCGTGCGCCGCGAATGCCGCCTGCCCTGGACCGTCTACCGTCCGGCGCTCGTCGTCGGCGACAGCCAGACCGGCGAGATGGACAAGATCGACGGCCCGTACTATTTCTTCAAGCTCATCCAGCGCCTGCGCCAGATCCTGCCGCCCTGGCTGCCCAGCGTGGGCATCGAGGGTGGGCGCATCAACATCGTGCCGGTCGATTTCGTCGTCGCCGCGATCGACCATATCAGCCATGCGAAGACGCCGCCGGCGGGGCAATGCTTCCACATCGTCGACCCCAAGGGCTACCGCGTCGGCGACGTGCTCGACATCTTCAGCCGCGCCGCCCATGCGCCGAAGATGAGCCTGTTCGTCAACGCCGCGCTGCTGGGCTTCGTGCCCAGGAGCGTGAAGAAAGGGCTGATGGCGCTGGCGCCGGTGCGGCGCATCCGCGCCGCCGTGCTCAAGGACCTCGGCCTGCCCGACGACATGTTCACCTTCGTGAACTTCCCCACGCGCTACGACCGGCGCGCGCTCGATGCGGCGCTGAAAGGCAGCGGCATCGAATGCCCGCGGCTGGACGATTACGCCTGGGTGCTGTGGGACTACTGGGAGCGCCACCTCGACCCCGACCTCTTCATCGACCGCAGCCTCAAGGGCACGGTGGCCGGCAAGGTCGTGCTCGTCACCGGCGGCAGTTCGGGCATCGGGCTGGCCGCCGCGCACCGCTTCGCCGAGGCCGGCGCGACGACGATCATCTGCGGCCGCGACGCCGCCAAGCTCGAGGCCGCGGCCGCCGAGGCCGCCGCGCGCGGCCATGCCTTCGTGACCTACGCCGTCGACATCGCCGACATGGCCGACTGCGACCGCTTCGTGCGCGAACTGCTGGCCGCGCATGGCGGGGTCGATTTCCTAATCAACAACGCCGGGCGCAGCATCCGCCGCGCGATCGAGAGCAGCTACGATCGCTTCCACGACTACGAGCGCACGATGCAGCTGAACTACTTCGGCGCGCTGCGCGTGACGATGGGGCTGCTGCCGGCGATGGTGGCGAGGAAGCGCGGCCATGTCGTCAACATCAGCAGCATCGGCGTGCTGACGAACGCGCCGCGCTTCTCGGCCTATGTCGCGAGCAAGGCCGCGCTCGACGCCTGGACGCGCTGCGCGAGCAGCGAATACGCCGACCAGGGCGTGACCTTCACGACGATCAACATGCCGCTGGTGCGCACGCCGATGATCGCGCCGACGAAGATCTACAACAACGTGCCGACGCTGGACCCCGACGAGGCGGCCGAGATGATCGCCCAGGCCTGCATCGCCAAGCCGGTGCGCATCGCGACGAGGCTGGGCATCTTCGGCCAGTTGCTGCACGCGCTGGTGCCGCGCGTGGCGCAGATCGGCATGAACACGACGTTCCGGATGTTCCCCGATTCAGCGGCGGCCAAGGGCGACAAGTCGGCGAAACCGCAACTCAGCGCCGAGGCGGTGGCGGTGCAGCAGCTGATGCAGGGGATCCACTTCTAGCGCGCGTCAAGGCGCCTTGCTCAGCGAGACGACCGTGTAGCGCCCGTCGACCTTGTCGGCGGCGAAGCGCACCTTGTCGCCCACGGCGAGGTCGTCGAGCAGGCCGGCGTCGCGCACGTCGAAGGTCATCGTCATCGCCGGCATGCCGAGATTCGGCAGGCCCTCGTGCTTGATCGTCAGCCGCCGTGCGCCCTTGTCGACCTTGACGATCTCGCCCGCGGTGGTCGTCGTCTGCGCGCGGCCGGCCAGCGGCAGCGCGATCGTCGCGAGCAGCAATCGCGTCCATGCCTGGCGTCGGTTCATCGCATTCCCCTGCATCGCTTGCGCAAGCGCGTACTGTGCCCCAATAGCGCTGTCATATGGGGACGCCCGGGCTTTCCTACAATCGCGCGTTACTCAGCCCCCAGCCCCGCCATGACCACCCCGACCAATCCCGACCTGGCCCATATCACGCCGCGCGACCAGGCCGAGATCCTGGCCCAGGCCCTGCCCTACATCCGCAAGTACCACGGCAAGACGCTGGTCATCAAGTACGGCGGCAACGCGATGACCGACCCGGCGCTGCAGCAGGACTTCGCCGAGGACGTCGTGCTGCTCAAGCTCGTCGGCATGAACCCCATCGTCGTGCATGGCGGCGGGCCGCAGATCGACGAGGCGCTGGCCAAGCTCGGCAAGAAGGGCACCTTCATCCAGGGCATGCGCGTCACCGACGAGGAGACGATGGAGGTCGTCGAATGGGTGCTCGCCGGCCAGGTCCAGCAGGACATCGTCGGCCTCATCAACGCCGCCGGCGGCAAGGCCGTGGGCTTGACCGGGCGCGACGGCGGCATGATGCGCGCGCACCAGATGAAGATGGTCGACAAGGACGACCCGGCGCTCCACCACGACATCGGCCATGTCGGCGAGATCACCGCCATCGACCCCAGCGTCGTCATCGCGCTGCAGGACGACCAGTTCATCCCGGTGATCAGCCCGATCGGCTTCGGCGAGGCGGGCGAGAGCTACAACATCAACGCCGACCTCGTCGCGTCCAAGCTCGCGACGGTGCTGAAAGCCGAGAAGCTGCTGATGCTGACGAATATCCGCGGCGTGCTCGACAAGGCGGGCGAGCTGCTGACGAACCTCAGCGCGCGCGAGATCGACGCGCTGTTCGCCGACGGCACGATTAGCGGCGGCATGCTGCCCAAGATCGCCGGCGCGCTCGAGGCCGCCAAATGCGGCGTCAATGCCGTGCACATCATCGACGGCCGCGTGCCGCACGCGCTGCTGCTCGAGGTGCTGACCGAGCAGGCCTACGGGACCATGATCCGGTCGAAATGAGACCTGGCGAACGCCGGGTCTGGCTCTTCGACCTCGACGACACGCTGCACGACGCCAGCGGCGCGGCTATGCGCGAGCTGCGCCAGGCGATGGGCGAGTACATCGAGCGCCACCTGGCGCTGTCGACCGAGGAATCGAACGCGCTGCGTCGCCGCTACTGGCTGCGCTACGGCGCCACGCTGCTCGGCCTCGTGCGCCACCACGGCGTGCAGCCGGCGCATTTCCTGCACGAGACGCATCGCCTGCCCGGCCTCGAGCAGCGCGTGCGCGGCCATCCGCACGACCTCGCGGCGCTGGCGCGGCTGCCCGGCCGGCGCATCGTGCTGACGAACGCGCCGGCGGCCTACGCGGCGCGCGTGCTCGGCGTGCTCGGCATCGGCCATTTGTTCGACGCCGTGTTGTCGATCGAGGACATGGCGATGTTCGGCCACCTGCGCCCGAAGCCCGACACCCGGATGCTGCGCGCGCTGCTGGCGCGGCTGGGCGTGCCGGCGGCGCGCTGCACGCTGGTCGAGGACACGCTGGTGCACCAGAAGGCGGCGCGCCGCCTGGGCATGCGCACGGTCTGGATGCAGCGCTGGATAGGCGCCGACAGCGGCCGGCTGCGCCGGCGCCCGGCCTATGTCGACCGCCGCATCCGGCGACTGGGCGAGCTGCTGCGCCGACCCTGACGGCGGTCGCGCCCTCCGATCCGGGGGTATCGATGTCAGTGTTTACCTGCAAGCCGGGCACCGGCATCGCTGTGCCAGAATCGACGAGCACCTCCGTCGGTGCTGCCGCCCCCATCCCGCCGCCTCGATGTCCGACCAGCCCGAAGCCCTGCCGCCGGTCGGCGCCGACGATGCCGGCCCTGCGCTGGCCCCGCCGCCGCTGCGCAAGCGGCCCAAACCCGGCGAGCGCCGCGTGCAGATCCTGCAGACGCTGGCGACGATGCTCGAGCAGCCCGGCAGCGAACGCATCACGACGGCCGCGCTGGCTGCGCGGCTCGAGGTCAGCGAGGCCGCGCTGTATCGGCATTTCGCAAGCAAGGCGCAGATGTTCGAGGGCTTGATCGAGTTCATCGAGACCAGCGTCTTCACGCTCGTCAACCAGATCCTCGCGCGCGACGCCGGCGGCGGGACGCAGGCGCAGAAGATCGTCACCGTGCTGCTGCAATTCGGCGAGAAGAATCCGGGCATGACGCGGGTGATGGTCGGCGACGCGCTGGTGTTCGAGCACGAGCGGCTGTCGACGCGCATGAACCAGTTCTTCGACCGCCTCGAATCGCAGCTGCGCCAGAGCCTGCGCGGCGCCGTCGAGGCCGCCGGGTCGACGACGCCGACCGTCGACGCGCAGGCGCTGGCCTCGGCGCTGACGGCGTTCGCGGTCGGCCGCCTGCACCGCTACGCGCGCAGCGGCTTCAAGCGCTCGCCGACCGAGCAGCTCGAGCTGGCGCTGCAACGGCTCGCCGCATAAGCACCGCACGGCGCGCGGCCCGGTGGCCCGCCGGTGCCGCAGGCGCCCGCCTAAACTTGCGCCATGAATCCCGCCTTCGAACATCTGCTGGCGCGCGCCGAATCGCTGCTGGCACGCCTCGAGACCATCCTGCCGCATGCACCGACGGCACCCGACTGGGACGCGTCGATCGCCTTCCGCTACCGCCGCCGCGGCAGCGCCGGCGTGCTCGAGCCGGTGCGCCATGTCGCGACGATCCGCCTGGCCGATCTGCACGAGGTCGACGGCCAGAAGGCGCGTCTGGTCGCCAACACCGAGCAGTTCGTCGCCGGGCGCGGCGCCAACAACGTGCTGCTCACGGGCGCGCGCGGCACCGGCAAGAGCTCGCTGATCAAGGCCTGCCTGAACGAATACGCGGGCCGCGGCCTGCGGCTGATCGAGGTCGACAAGGCCGACCTCGTCGACCTCGGCGACCTCGTCGAACTCGTCGCCGCGCGCCCCGAGCGTTTCATCGTCTTCTGCGACGACCTCAGCTTCGACGAGGGCGAGCCCGGCTACAAGGCGCTCAAGAGCGTGCTCGACGGCTCGGTCGCGCAGTCCAGCGACAACCTGCTGATCTACGCCACCAGCAACCGCCGCCACCTGCTGCCCGAGTACATGCAGGAGAACCTGAGCTACCAGCACCGCGAAGACGGCGAGGTCCATCCGGGCGAGGTCGTCGAGGAGAAGATCTCGCTGTCCGAGCGCTTCGGGCTATGGATCAGTTTCTACCCGTTCACCCAGGAGGAATACCTGGCCATCGTCGGCCAATGGCTGCGCAGCTTCGGCATCGCCGAGGCGGCGATCGCCGCCGCACGCCAGGAATCGCTGGTCTGGGCGCTGGAGCGCGGCTCACGCTCGGGGCGCGTGGCGCAGCAGTTCGCGCGCGACTACGCGGGGCGCCATGGCGCCGGCTGAACGGGTGCCGGTGGATGTCGCCGTCGGCGTGCTGATCGCCGCCGACGGCCGCTTCCTGCTGACGACGCGGCCGCCGGGCAAGGTCTACGCCGGCTA
Source organism: Burkholderiales bacterium (assembly GCA_028868825.1). Taxonomy (GTDB): domain Bacteria; phylum Pseudomonadota; class Gammaproteobacteria; order Burkholderiales; family Burkholderiaceae_C; genus Rubrivivax. The sequence continues at coordinate 109,614 of JAGWTU010000006.1, forward strand.
CTGGGAATTCCCCGGCGGCAAGGTCGAGCCCGGCGAATCCATCGCCCAGGCGCTGCGGCGCGAGCTGCACGAGGAGCTCGGCATCACGATAGGCGCCGCGCACCCCTGGCAGGTCGAGCTGATGGACTATCCCCATGCCCGCGTGCGGCTGCATTTCTGCAAGGTCTACGAGTGGGATGGTGACTTCGAGATGCGCGAGGGCCAGACCATGGCCTGGCAGACGCTTCCCGTCGAGGTGCAGCCGGTGCTGCCCGGCACGGTGCCGGTGCTGGCCTGGTTCGCCGCCGAGCGCGGCCATGCCGGCGCGACGCACCGCGGCTGACGCCGCGAACCCATAAACTCCCCCCATGGACTGGCTCGACGAGATCAAGTGGGACCGCGACGGCCTCGTGCCGGTGATCGCGCAGGAGCGCGGCAGCGGCGACGTGCTGATGTTCGCGTGGATGAACCGCGAGGCGCTCGCCGCCACCGCCGACACGCGGCAGGCCGTGTACTGGAGCCGTTCGCGCGCGCGCCTGTGGCGCAAGGGCGAGGAATCGGGCCATGTGCAGCAGGTGCACGAGATCCGCATCGACTGCGACAACGACGTCGTGCTGCTGACCGTCACGCAGCTCGGGCACGATCCCGGCATCGCCTGCCACACCGGGCGCCACAGCTGCTTCTTCCAGCGCCTGGAGGGCGGGCAGTGGCGCGCCGTCGAGCCGGTGCTCAAGGACCCCGAGGCGATCTACCGATGACGACATCCACTTCCAACGACAGCCTCGCGCGCCTGGCCGCGGTGATCGAATCGCGCCGCGGCGGCGACCCCGACCAGAGTTACGTCGCGCGCTTGTTTTCGAAGGGCATCGACGCCATCTTGAAGAAGGTCGGCGAGGAGGCCACCGAGGTCGTGATGGCGGCCAAGGATGCCGATCGCGCCCGCATCGTCGGCGAGGTTGCCGATCTGTGGTTCCATACCATGGTGGCACTCGCCGCCTTCGACCTCAAGCCGGCCGACGTGCTGGCCGAGCTCGAGCGACGGGAGGGTCTGTCGGGTCTGGAAGAATTCGCCGCACGCAAGGCGCGGCAACGCGAAGGAGATGGGACATGAACGACGTGGTGATCCCGGGCGCGACGCGCGGGCACGAAGGCCTGCGCACGCTGACCCATGTGCTCTACGGGCTGCACGTGCTGACCTGGCTCTCGGTCGGCATCTTCTCGGTGATCGCGATGATCATCAACTACGTCAAGCGCCCCGACTTGCCGGACGATTTCTACCGCAGCCATTACCGCTGGCAGGCGCGCAGCTTCTGGTTCACCCTGCTCTGGCTGGTGCTGACCTCGCCGCTGTGGCTGTTCATGATCTTTCCCGGCATGTTCGCGTCGTCGCTGGTCGGCCTCTGGTACCTCTACCGCTACATCCGCGGCTGGATGAGCTTCGCCGAGAACCGCGCCATGCCGATGCCGGCCCGCTGAACAGGAAGACCCCGCGATGTCCGACCCCGCCTGCATCTTCTGCAAGATCGTCGCCGGCCAGATTCCGGCCAGGAAGGCCTACGAGGACGACCGCGTCATCGCCTTCCACGACATCCACCCCTGGGCGCCGGTGCATCTGCTGATCATCCCCAAGGCCCATATACCGACGCTGGCCGACGTCACGCCCGAGCACGATGCGTTGCTCGGCCACATGCTCGGCCTGGCGCCGCGGCTGATGAAGGAACTGGGCGTGACGAACGGATTCAGAACGATCATCAACTGCGGCCCCGACGGCCATCAGGAGGTCTACCACCTCCATATGCATGTGATCGGCGGGCCCCGGCCCTGGCTCCGCGGCTGAAACCGCGGCGGATCGTAGAATCAAAGGTTCCCTTTAGGAGCGGATCATGGGTTCATTCAGCATCTGGCATTGGCTGATCGTCTTGCTCATCGTGGCGATGATCTTCGGCACCAAGAAGCTGCGCAACATCGGCAGTGACCTCGGCGGCGCCGTGCGCAATTTCAAGGAAGGCATGAAGGGCAACGAAGAGGGCGGCGGCAGCGACGGTGCACCGCCGCAGCAGGTCACCTCGACCCAGCGCAGCGACGCCAACACCGTCGACGTCGAGGCGAAATCCAAGTCGTGAGCGCCAGCACCCTCGCGAGGACGGCCGCCTAGCGCAGCATGATCGACTTCGGTTTCGACAAGATCGCCCTCATCGGTGCGGTGGCGCTGATCGTCATCGGGCCCGAGAAGCTGCCGCGCGTGGCGCGCACGATGGGCGCGCTGTTCGGCAAGGCGCAGCGCTACGTGGCCGAGGTCAAGGCCGAGGTCAACCGCTCGATCGAGCTCGAAGAGCTGCGCAACATGAAGACCCATTTCGAGGACGCCGCGCGCGACGTGCAGCAGACCGTGCGCACCGAGGTCGAGCAGGCCGGCGCCGCGATCCACGACGAATGGCACAGCGCCACCGCGGGCATCGGCTCGCTGGCCGGCGCCGCGGACGCCGCCGCCGCCGTCGACCCGCTGCCGCCGATGTACCGCCACCCGAAGAAGAACTGGCGGCTCAAGCGCGGCGCCACGCCGCAGTGGTACAAGCAGCGCGCCGGCGTGCGCACGAAGGCGCAATCGGGTGCGGCGCGGGTCGCGCGGCACCGGCCGCCCGGTCTCGGCTCAGGCTTCGGGTCCGGCCGATGAGCACGCCCAAGGACGACGAACTCGCCGGCACCGAAGCGCCCTTCGTCTCGCACCTGATCGAACTGCGCGAGCGCCTGATCAAGGCCGCCTTCGCGATCGGCATCGCCTTCGTCGCCCTCGCCGTCTGGCCCGGCCCGGCGCATCTGTACGACCTGCTCGCGGCGCCGATGCTCAGCTACCTGCCCAAGGGCTCGACGCTGATCGCCACCAGCGTCGTCTCGCCGGTGCTGGTGCCGCTGAAGATCACGCTGATGGCGGCCCTGCTGCTGGCGCTGCCCGTCGTGCTCTACCAGATCTGGGCCTTCGTCGCGCCGGGCCTGTATTCGCACGAGAAGAAGATGGTGCTGCCGCTGGTGGTCTCGAGCACCGTGCTGTTCATCGTCGGCGTCGCGTTCTGCTACTTCATCGTGCTGCCGGCGGTCAGCCACGGCATCCAGATGTTCTCGCCCTCTTCGATCCGCGCCGCGCCCGACATCGAGGCCTATTTCGGCTTCGTGCTGACGATGTTCCTCGTCTTCGGCGTCGCCTTCGAGGTGCCGGTGGCCGTCGTGCTGCTGGCGCGCATCGGCATCGTCACGATCGACCAGCTCAAGTCGATACGCCAGTACTACATCGTCGGCGCCTTCGTCGCCGCCGCCGTCGTGACGCCGCCCGATGTCGTCTCGATGCTGTCGCTGGCGATCCCGCTGTGCGTGCTCTACGAGGTCGGCATCATCGCAGCGCGCATCTTCATCCGCCACACGCAGGTGCCGACCGACGACGCGGCCGGGACCAAGAAGACCGGCGACAAGACCTGATTCACCAGCCCGCGGCCGCGCGCACCGCGGCCACCGGGCGGTCGAGGTCGGCGAGCAGCTCCGGCGCCAATACCGAAAACGGCACCGTGCCGTACGACAGCAGCCGGTCGTGGAAGTCGCGCAGCGAGAAGGCCGTGCCCTGGCGCCGCATGACCTCGGCGAGCAGCGTCTGCAGCTCGTAGCGGCCGACGGTGTAGGCGATGACATAGCCGGGGTTCAGGGCGATGCCGGCGACGGCGGCCTGCGCCGCCTCGTGCGTGAAGCCCGATTCGCGTTCGTAGAGTTCCACCGCCTGCTCGACGCTCCACTCGCCGGCGGCGAGCTTGGGGTCGACGATGGCGCGCGCGCCGCGCACGCGCTCCCAGCGCGCGGCGAACAGGGGGCCGTCGAGATGGTCGCCGTACAGGCCCAGGCGCACGAACATCTCCTCGCCGTAATAGGCCCAGCCCTCGGCGAACGAGCTCGCGTCCTGCAGCTTGCGCACGAGGTCGGGCTGACGATGGGCGATCGAGAGCTGCAGGAAATGCCCCGGCATCGCCTCGTGCGCGGCGGTCTGGATGATGCGGTCGCGGTCGAAATCCTGGTTCATGTCGAGCCGCGCGGCGGCCGCCGCGAGCGAGGTCGGCGGCGTGATGAAGTAGCGGCCGGTGGTCGACTTGGCGAACATGCGCGGCGACATCATCGAAGCCCCGGGCGAGACCGGCTGCAGGAAGGCCGGTGTCTCGACGATCTCCATGTGGCCGAGCCAGTCCGGCAGGCTGATCACCTCGTGGCGGCGCACGAATTCGGTCAGCTCGGCAATGCGCTCGCGGTAGTAGCCGATCAAGGCGCGGCCCTCGGGCGCCATACCGCCGCCGCTGGCGGCGCCGAAGGGCTGGTGCGTGAGCTGCGAGCGCGACGTCAGCCAGGCCTCCTCGGCCCAGCCATGGGCGAGTTCGTCGCGGCCCATGCGCTCGATCTCGGCGCCCGCGTACGGCAGCAGCAGCTCGTCGCGCAGCATCGCGTCGTAGGCGGCGCGGCCCATCGCGTGGTTCTCGGGCCAGGCAGCGACCTTCGCGGCGATCGTCGCCTGCGTCGCCTGGATCGCCGCCACCGCCGCGTCGCGCGCGGCGACGAAGCGCTGCAACGTCTGCGGCCGCGCCGCGAGCTGCGCCTTCGCGGCGTCGCCGAGCGCGCCGGTCAGCAATTCAGCCCCGCCGCCGAGCTGGCTCGCGCCGACCTGGCCCTGCAGCCGGCCCGGCTCGGTGACGAGGCGCTGCGCGCGTTCGAGATACGCCGGCGCGGCCTCGAGCCGCGCGACGATGTCGTCCCAGGCGCGGTCGAGGTCGGCCGCCGTCGCGCCGTCGACGCCGGCCACCGGCAGGTTCAGCAGCTGGGTGTAGATCGCGTTGATCAGCGACAGCGCCGGCGCCGCGTAATCCTTGCGGTCGCTGCGGCGGCGCTCCAGCGCGCCGAGTTCGCCGGCCAGCGTCGCGCGCATCAGCTTGAGGTCGCCCGCAAGCGCCGGCGCGGCCTGCGCGCCGGCTTCGCGTTCGATCGCGTCGACCTCGTCGCGCCAGGCATGGAGCTGCGCGATGCGCCGGCCGCGCCCGGCCTCGGTCGCCGTCGGCACGGCGCCGTCGTGGCCCGGCAGTCCCAGGGCGGTGGCGGCGAAGGGGTTGTCGGCGACCGCCGCGTCGAGGTAGGCATGGGCCAGGCGGTCGAGTCGCGCCGCCGGCGCCGAAGTTTCGGGCGCGGCGATGGCCGACAACGTCGTCAATGCCAGGAAGAACGCGGCCAAGCCGCTGCGCAAGGACTTCATACCGCCTCCTCTTGCGCCGCCGCGGCGGCTACTTGACCCAGGTATTGAGCTGAATGATGGGCATCAGCACGGCGAGCATGATCAGCACGACGACGATGCCCATCGCGACGATGAGCAGCGGCTCGAGCAGCGTCGCCAGCGCCATCGCGCGGCGCTGCACCTCGGCCGAGAGCTGGTTCGACGCGCGCAGCAGCATCTCGGGCAGCTGGCCCGTCTGTTCGCCCAGGCGCGCGAACATCGAGAGCAGCCCCGGGAAGCGCTTCTTGCCGGCCAGCGCATTCGCCAGCGGCGCGCCCTCGCGCACCTGCACCAGCGCGTCGATGGCGTCGGCGCGCATCGCGCGGTTGCCCAGCGTCTCGGCCGCCGCCTGCAGCGCCTTGAGGATGGGCACGCCGGCGCCGGCCAGCATCGCCAGCGTGCCGCCGAAGCGCGCCGCGTTGTAGCCGCGCGCGAGGCGGCCGATGATCGGCAGCCGCAGGAACGCGGCATCGCTGCGCTCGCGGAACGGTGCCGCGCGCCGCGCCAGCACGAAGGACGTGACGCCGCCGATCAGGGCCAGCGCGACGAGCCAGCCCCATTGCCGCACGAAGGCGCTGATGGCGAGCATGGCCACCGTCAGCACCGGCAGCGCCCGCTTCGAATTGATGAACACGCCGGCGATCTGCGGCACGACCCAGGTGACGAGGATGATGACGATGACGAGCGCGACGGTCGAGACGATCGCCGGGTAGAGCATCGCGCCGAGCACCTTGCCGCGCAGCGCCTGCTGCTGCTCGAGGTCGTCGGCGAGGCGCTCGAGCACGCGCCCCAGCGCCCCGCTCTGCTCGCCGGCGGCGACGACGGCGCGGTAGACCTCGTCGAACTCGCGCGGCGCGGTGGCCAGCGCGCGCGCGAAGCTGCTGCCGGCGTTGACCTCGCTCTTCAGATGCGCGACGAGCTCGCGCTGGCGCGGGTTCTCGGCCTCCTCGGCCAGCGCCGTCAGCGCGCGCTCCAGCGGCAGCCCCGAGCCGACGAGGCCGGCGATCTGGCGCGTCCAGACGACGAGCCCGGTGGTCGTGAAGACGCGCCGCGTGAAGCGCGCCGCGGCCGCGTCCTGCGGCCCGAGGAAGACCGGCGTGACGGCCAGCGGCACCATCTCGCGGCCGCGCAGCTGGGCCCTTGCGGCCTTGGCGTTGTCGGCCTCGAGCAGGCCGCTGTGCGACTTGCCGGCGGCGTCGAGGGCTTCGAATCGGTAGGCGGGCATGCGTGGTTCGGCTCGGCTCGCCCGCTCAGTCTCGGGTCACGCGGATGACCTCTTCGGCCGAGGTCACGCCGCTGGCCACCAGCCGCTCGCCGTCGTCGCGCATCGGGCGCAGGCCGTTCGCGCGCGCTCCTGCCGCCAGGTCCTGCTCCGAGGCATGGCCATGGATCAGCGCCTGCAACGACTCGTCGACGACCATCAGCTCGTAGACCCCCGTGCGGCCCTTGTAGCCGGTGTGCGTGCAGGCCGGGCAGCCGACCGGATGCCAGCGGCCGTCGCCGTCCTGCCGCCGGCAAGTCGTGCAGAGCTTGCGCACGAGGCGCTGCGCCAGCGCGCCGAGCAGGCTGCTCGACAGCAGGTAAGGTTCGACGCCCATGTCGATCAGCCGCGTCACGCACGACGGCGCATCGTTGGTGTGGATCGTCGCCAGCACGAGGTGGCCGGTGAGGCTGGCCTGGATGGCGATCTGCGCCGTCTCGTAGTCGCGGATCTCGCCGATCATGATGACGTCGGGGTCCTGGCGCAGGATCGCGCGCAGCGCCTTCGCGAACGTCAGTTCGATCTTCGGATTGACCTGCGTCTGGCCGATGCCGGGCAGCTCGTATTCGATCGGGTCCTCGACCGTCAGCACGTTCGTCGTCGCCGTGTCGACGCGGCCGAGCGACGCATACAGCGTCGTCGTCTTGCCCGAACCGGTGGGCCCGGTGACGAGCACGATGCCGTGCGGCTGCTGGATCAGGCGCTCGAAGCGCGCCAGCACCTGGCCGTCCATGCCCAGGCCCTCGAGCGTGAAGCGCGATTCGGCCTTGTCGAGCAGGCGCAGCACGGCGCGCTCGCCATGCGCCGAGGGCAGCGTCGAGACGCGCACGTCGATCGCGCGGCCGCCGATGCGCAGCGAGATGCGGCCGTCCTGCGGCAGCCGCTTCTCGGCGATGTCGAGCTCGGCCATGATCTTCAGCCGCGAGATCAGCGCCGCGTGCAGCGCCTTGTTCGGCTGCACGACCTCGCGCAGCGTGCCGTCGACGCGGAAACGAACCGACGAACTGCGCTCGTAGGGCTCGATGTGGATGTCGCTGGCGCCGTCCTTGGCGGCCTGCGTCAGCAGCGCGTTGAGCATGCGGATGATGGGCGCGTCGTCGGCGGCCTCGAGCAGGTCCTCGACGGCCGGCAGCTCCTGCATCATGCGGCTCAGGTCGACGCCGCTCTCGACCTCGCCGATGACGGCCGCGGCGCTGCTCTCGCCGCCGGCGTAGGCGGCGGCGATGCGCTGGGCGAGCGTGGCCGCCGGCTCGCGCTCGAACGAGTCGACCTCGAACAGCCGCGTCACCTCGGCCAGCGCCGAGGGCGGCGTCGTCTCGGCCGCCCACAGCGCCAGCCGCTCGCCCTCGTCCTCGAGCAGCAGCGTGTGCGCCTTGGCGTAGGCGTAGGGCAGCGGATGGCGGGTGGCCATGGTCAGCGCGCGGCCGCCGCGGACGCGGCAGCGGCCGGCGACAGCTCGGTGGCCGGCGCCGCGGTCGACGGACGAAGCGGCAGCACCGGCGCCTGGTTGATCGGCGTGACGAAGCTCGGCGCGGGTTGCGAGCCCTGCTGCTGGCCGCGGATGAGGTCGTAGCGCTGCTCGGAGAACTGGCGCGCGGCCTCGGCGTCGCGCATCACGACCGGGCGCAGGAAGACCATCAGGTTGGTGCGCGTGCGCTGGCGGCTCTCGCTGCGGAACAGCGCACCGAGCACCGGGATGTCGCCGAGCAGCGGCACCTTGCTCTGCGTGACCTGGACGTTGTCCTCGATGAGGCCGCCGAGCACGAGGATCTGGCCGTCGTCGACCGTCACCGTGCCCTCGATCGAGCGCTTGGTCGTCGACGGGCCGGCATTGCTGGTGCCGGCGGCGGTCGTCGCCAGCACGGCGCTCTGCTCCTGGAAGATCGTCATGCGGATGGCGCCGTTCTCGCCGATCTGCGGCTTGATGCGCAGCGTGATGCCGACGTCCTTGCGCTCGATGGTCTGGAACGGGCTCGTCGTCGCCGTGCCGGTGTTCGTGAACTGGCCGGTGATGAAGGGCACGTTCTGGCCGACGACGATCTTCGCCTCCTCGTTGTCGAGCGTGATCAGGTTCGGCGTCGAGACGATGTTGGTGTTGCCCACCGACTGCAGCGCGTTGGCGATGGCGGCCAGCGTGATCGTCTTGCCGTAGGCCTTGAGCAGGCCGACGTTGAGGCCCTGGCCGAGGCTGATGGTGCCGGTCTTGGCCGCGGTGTCGAGCGTGATCAGGTTGCCGCTGCCGCTGCTGCTCGTGAAATTGGTGCCGCCGGCGAGGCCGTACTGGTCGCCCGACTTGCCGAGCAGGCCCTGCCACTGGAACCCGAAATCGGCGGCATCGTTGCCCGAGACCTCGACGATCATGCTCTCGATGTAGACCTGGGCGCGGCGCACGTCGAGCTCGTCGATGAGCGCGCGCACCTGGCGGTACAGCGGCTCGGGCGCGGTGATGACGAGCGAATTCGTCGCCGGATCGGCCTGGATGAAGCCGCCCGTCGAAGGCGCGGCCACGCCGGCCAGCGTGCCGCCGGCCTCCGCGTTGCCGGCGCCGCCGCCGGTGTTGGTGGAACTGCGCGTCAGCGTCGGTGTCGTCGGCTGCGCGGAAATCGCGGCCGCAGCGCCCGACTGTCCCGAGCCGCCGCCCAGCGCGCTGAACGCGGCGCGCACGACGGTGGCCAGCCGCACGGCGTCGGCGTTCTTCAGGTGCACGACCCACATGCCGCCGTTGGGCCCGATGAGCTGGCTCGGCCGATCGAGCTCGGCGATGGTCGCCTTCAGCTGCGCCATGCGCGCCGCATTCGGCGCCCGCACGTAGAGCGAATTCGAGCGCGAATCGGCGACCACCGTGACGCCGCCGGCGTTGATCGTCGCCGCACCCGGCGTGATCGTCGGCCCGCCGCCATCGGTCATGCGCTGGATCAGCGGCGCGAGGTCGGCGGCGACGGCGTTCTGCAGCGGGATCACCTCGAGGTCGGTGCCCGCGGGCCGGTCGAGCGCGGCGATGATCTTCGCCAGGCGCTGCAGGTTGTCGGCGTAATCGGTGATCACCAGCGTGCTGTTGCCGGCGTTGGCGTTGATCGTGTTGTTGGCCGTGATCAGCGGGCGCAGCACGGCGACGAGGTTGTTCGGGTTCTCGTAGGCGAGCGTGAACACCTGCGTGATGACCTGGTCGCCGCGCGGCGCGACGTTGGGGCCGACCGAGACCGTCGTCGTCTGCAGCTTGGCGTCGGCCTCGGGGACGACCTTGAGCAGGCCACCCGATTCGACGATCGAGAAGCCGAGTCCGCGCAGCGCCGTCTGGTAGGCCTGGAAGGCCTGGCCGACGCTCTGCGGCTGGTCGCTGTAGACGGTGATCTGGCCCTTCACGCGCGGGTCGACGAGGATGGCGCGGTCCATCATCGCGGCGAAGGCGCGCGTCACGGCCTCGATGTCGGCGTTGATGAAGTTCACCGTCACCGGGGCGCGCGAGCGCGGCGCTGCGGTCTGCGCCTGCACGGATGCCGGCACGGGCGCCAGCATCGCCGCCGCCAGGGCGAGGACCGGTATCAGTCTCGAGTTCATGCTCATCCTATGGAAATGACGGACAGCGCGCCGCGGCGCTGGCCGATGATGTTCAGCAGCCCGCCCAGGGCCGCCTCGGACCCGGGTGCGGCGCTCGCCTGGCCGGTGAAGCGAAGCGTCGACGCCGCGCCCGATCCCAGCAGCTGGCCGTTGCCGGCGAGCTGCAGCGCGCCGCGCAGCGTCACCAGCGCCAGCGTCGCGTTGTCGCCGGCGTCGCCCTGCAGGTCGATGCGGTAGCTGCCGAGCTCGGGCAGCGTCGACACGCGCGAGGCGATGCCCTGCAGCTCGAGCACGGCGTGGCCGCTGAAGCGCCAGCGCCCGGCGATAAGGTCCAGCGCCATGCCAGGGCTGCTCAGCTGCATCGAACCGCTGGGCTGCAGCGTGTTCCACGGCGTGCCCAGCCCGACCAGCCACGAGGCGGGCCAGGTGCCGATCACCGGCACCGTCGCAGCGGCCGTCGGCGGTGCCGGCAGCTCGATGCGCAGGCGCCCGAATCCCGGCACCAGGCGCAGATGGAGTTCGCCGTCGATGCAGCAGGCCTGGCGCGCGCGCAGGCCCAGCGCCGCGCCCTCGAGTCCCAGCCGCCAGCCGAGCCGGCCGGGCAGCGTGCTGGCGTCGCGGCTGCCGGGGCCGCCGGTGAGCACGAGGCGCGCACTGCCGTCCCAGATCGTGCCGCGCGCGTCGGCCAGCAGCAGCCGGCCCTCGCTGGCATCGGCCAGCGCCGAGGCCAGCCAGGTCGCGGGCGCGAACAGCGCCAGCGCGACGACGCCGCCCAGCAGCGAACCGACCAGGGCCCACAGGCTCAAGAAGCGCTCCCGATCTGGACCACGACGGTGCCGTTGTAGCCGCTGCCCGAGCGCGTCAGCGTCGCCTCGACGGGCCGCGCACGCGCGCCCGATCGCGCCTCGGCGAGCCAGTCGCCGAGCGCCGCGGTGCCGATGCCGGTGACGCTGAGCACCGCGCGCTCGCCCTGCAGCGAGAGCTTGCCCGCCGCGCCCAGGCGTTCGGTCGCGGCCTTCAGCGCGGCGCTGGCCTGCGCCGGGTCGACCGGCGGCGTCGCGCGCAGCGCCGCCGCCTCGCCTGCTTCGGACTGCATGGCCTGCAGCTGCGCTTCGAGCGCGTCGAGCTGCGGCGGCGCCTCGCGCAGCGTGCGCAGCGCCGGCTGCAGCGCCAGGCTCCAGATGAGGAACAGCCCCAGCGCCGCGATCGCGAACCCGACGAGCCGGCGCTCGCGCGCCGCGAGCGCGCGCCACCAGGCGCGCAGCGGAGCCAGCGCGGCGTTCATGCCGCGACTCCGGCGGGCGTGACGACGAGCGCACCGTTGGCGCTTTCGGCGCCGTAGCCCGCACCGCGCAGCCGGCTGCGGAACTGGGCCAGCTGGGCGTCGGCCCAGCCAGGCGCGGCGAGCGTGAGCCGGCCGGGCTCGAAGCGCAGCGAGACGACCGGCGCACTGCCGTCGGGCCAGGCGCCGGCGGCCGCCGCCAGCAGCGCCTCCAGGTCACCCGGCCCGGGCTTGCCGGCGGCGGCGCGCGCGCGTTCGGTCTCGCTGCGCATCTGCAGCGGCGCGTCGAGCACGGCGTGCACGCCCGGATACGACGACTTCAGGAGCGCGACCATCGCCTCGCGCTTGAGCTCGACGGCGTGGCGCAGCTTCCAGGCGTAGGCGTTGAGGCCGACCACGTGGACGGCGACGATGGCCGCCAGGCCCCAGCGCGCGGCGCGCCAGGGCGGGCTGAGGAAGCGCTTGCCGGCCTCGGCGAGTGCGCGCGCGCCGCGGTGGCGCGGCGCGAGTTCGAACTGGCGCAGGTTGGCACCGGCGGCCGCGGCCTCGAGCGCGCGTTCGGCCTCGGACTGCAGCGCCACCGACGCGCCCAGCCATTGTTCGGCGGCGGCGGCGGCGGCGGCGGTCGCCGTCCAGCGCACGGCGACCTCGGGCGGCGGCAGCAGCGAGCGCGCCAGGCCACCGCTGAGCGCGACGCTGCAGGCGCCGTCGGCATGGGCCAGCGCCAGCCGCGGCGCGGCGTCGGCGTCGGCCGGGTCGGTGTAGACATGGGCGCGCGCCGTCTCGCCGGGCTGGTTCAGCGCGACGACGCGCTCGACCCCAGGTCCGGCCTCGTCGAGCGCGGCCAGCAGCGTCGCCAGCCAGGGCCGGTGCGTCACCGCGACCCAGCCGCGCTGGCCCGGCAGCGCGCCGGGGCCGAGCGCGAACAGCAGGGCCTCGTCGTCGTCGAGCAGCGCATCCTCCATCACGCCCAGCAGCGCCGCGCGCATGCGCGCCGGCGGCGCCTTCGGCACGTCTACGCGGTGCCAGCTGACGTCGTCGTCGGCGAGCGCGAGCACGAGGTGGTCGGCGCGCGGCAGCAGCGCCGTCGCGGCGCTGCCGCTGGCGGCGACGTTGCGGCCGTCGCTGCTGTAGACGTAGCTCCACTCGGCAGGCACGCGGGCGCCGGGCGCGGGTTCGCGGCCCAGGGCGCGTGCGCCCAGGCGCTCACGCGGGGGCGACAGGATCACGAGGACGGACATCGGTGGGCGGTGGGTGGGGACAGCTGCGGCGGCGCGTATTGTCGCCTTCAGCGCGACGCTACCGCGCTCAGGTTGCGACGTTCCTGACGCCGGACAACGACGGTGCCGTTCAGGCGCTGCAGCAGCGAGCGCTGTTCGAGCACGCGGTCGTCGATGCGCAGCCGCCCCGAGACCTCGAACCAGCTCGAAAAGACGCCGATGCGGCCGGCGTCGAGCTTGATCGTCGTCGGCAGCTGCGCCTGGACCTCGGCCAGCGTCTGGAACGGCGTGCGCTGGCGCAGGTCGACCAGGCGCTGCGCGGTGCCGAGGTCGAGGCCGTCGATGGCCGCCACCAGCACCTCGCGCGGCGCCGTGTTGGCGTCGACCGGCGTCGTCTGCGGCAGCAGATCGACATAGGGCTCGAGCCGCTGCAACGTCGGCCCGTCGATGCCGAGCCAGGCGAGGTCGGCGTAACGCTCGGGGCGGATCGGCGCGGTCGGCTGGGTGGCCGCCTGCACCGCCAGCGCCTGGCCGAGCAGGTCGGCGATGCGGGCGGCGATGTCGCTGGGCGCGCCGGCGATGTCGGCCAGGCGCTGCAGAGCGGCGATCTGCGCCGGCACCGGCTTGCCGGCGGCGTCGACGAGGCCGCGCAGGTTGAATTTGGCCTGGGCGTCGACGATCGCACCGCTGATGAAGGCCTCGGGGCCACCATCGGCGTTGTTGCTCTGGTCGGCAGCGAGGAAGCTCGACAGCCGCGCCTCGTCCAGAGGGGTGGCCCAGGGGTCGCCGAGCGAGGTGTAGGGGCCCTTGCGCTGGCCCGCGCTGCGCAGGTCCTCGCGCAGGATCAGCCGCGCCCAGTCGAGCGCGCCGTTGAGGATCCAGGCCGACTGCGCGCGCGCGCGCTCGGCAGCCTCGACCTCGACGGCGCGCTGCTGCTGCCAGACCATGCCGGCGGCGATCGTCGTCACGAGCGCCAGGATGATCATCGCCAGCAACAGCGCCGCGCCACGCGGGCGGTGCCCTGCGATGCGATGCGGCCGGCGGCGCTTCATGGTCCGGACGGGCCCAGCGCGATGTCGCGCGTGAGCTGCTGGCCGTCGAGCGTGATCTGCAGCCGCACGCCATCGGGCAGCGCGTAGCGCGGGGGCGCGACGATCGCGGCGACGGGGGCCGGCGTAGGCTGCGACGCCGCGCCGCCCTCGTTCTGCACCGTCACCGTACCGCTGCCGTCGCCGGCCTGCGACGCGCCGGTTGCCGCGCTCGATGCACTCGATGCCGGGGGCGCCACCGCCTGCACCTGAACCTGGGGCTGCAGCAAGTCGCCGGTGGATTGGGCATTGGTCCATGCGCCGCCGCGGTTGAAATAGATCTGCCACAGGCCGACGCCGCGCATCACCGTCAGCTGGCCCGGCTCGTTGCCGAGCAGCTGCTGGCTGCGCAACCAGGCCTCCTGGAGATCGCCGCTGCGCGTCAGCGCGGCCGAGGTCCAGCGCTGCCAGAGGCCGTCGCGCACGGCCCAGGCGACGAGGACCACGCCGGCGTCGCTGCGCCGCGTCAGGCGCAGCGTCTGGCCGTCGAAGCCGATCGGCGGCACGGCGCCGGTGTCGTAGATGGCCTGCAGGTCCTGCTCCCATTGCGTCAGCACCGTCTGCAGCAGCGCCGTGCGGTCGATCAGCTCGCGCCCGGCGTCGCGCCCGCGGATGACGCCGGCCAGCCCCTGCCAGGCCAGCGCCGCCAGCACCGCCATGATCGCCAGCGCGACCAGCACCTCGATCAGCGTGAAGCCGGCGCGGCGCCCCTTCATAACTGGGACAGCACCGTCGACAGCGTCAGCAGCTGACGACCCTGCTCGTCGCTGACGATGGCGTCGACGCGGCGAAAGCTGGGGTTGGGCGTCGGCCGCGTGACGAGCTTGCCGACGTAGTTGCGACCGAGCTCCTGGCAGCTGAAGTCGGCATCGCCGACCCCGGGGAAGTTGTGCGCCAGGCGCAGGCCGGTGAGATGGTTGTCGGCGCACCATTCGGCCGCCGTCACCGCCGCCAGCCGCGCCGCGTTGTCGACGAGCACGCCGGTGGCGCGCAGCCCGGCGCCGAGCGCGATCGCGACGACCGCCATCGCCACCAGCACTTCCAGCAGCGTGAAGCCGCGCGGCCGCTTCATCGCCTCATTTCCATCGCCTCATTTCGCTGCCGCGACCGCGGTGGCGGCGGGCGCGAACGCCGCCAGGCCGTCGCTGACGAGTTCGAGGCGCTTGCCGTCGAGCTGGAGCACGACGCGCTGCGGCGGCAAGATGGCGTCGGGACCGAGCATCAGCACCGGCGCGCCGACGACCTGCGCCGTCGTCGCCGGATCGAGCCAGCGCACCGGCAATTTCTGTCCCGGGGGCAGGCCGACGAAGCGGAACTGGGCATCGGCGTCGACGCCGGCGGGCAGGGGCATCCAGCGCACCGCGCTGCCGCTGGCGCGCGACTCGGTGCGCGCCATCTCGATCAGCGCCGAGAGCCGGGCGCCCTCCTCGTCGAGCCGCGCGCCGTCACCGTCGCGCAGCGACAGGCTCACGACGGCGACCGAGATCGCGATGATCGCGACGACGACCAGCAGTTCGAGCAGCGTGAAGCCGCGCTGGCCGGCGCTGCGGCTGCTACTGCCAGGAGCCGACGTCGGCATTCTTGCCTTCGCCGCCGGGCTGGCCGTCGGCGCCGAGGCTGAAGACATCGATCTCGCCGTGCACGCCCGGGTTCAGGTACTGGTACGGATGGCCCCAGGGATCGAGCGGGAGCTTCTCGACATAAGGCTTCCAGTTCGGCGGGACGACACCGGTGGTCGGCTTCTTGACGAGCGCGTCGAGGCCCTGGTCGGCGCTCGGGTAGCGCTGGTTGTCGAGCTTGTAGAGCTTGAGCGCCTGCATCAGGTTGTTGACGTCGGTCTTGGCCGCCGTGACGCGCGCATCGTCGGCGCGGTCGAGCAGGTTCGGCACGATCAGCGCGCCGAGGATGCCGATGATCACGAGCACCACCATCAGCTCGATGAGGGTGAAGCCGGCGGCAAGGCGGCGGGGAATGGAAGGTCGGGTCATAGGAGGATGCAGCGCGGCGGGCCGCGAGCCGCTCAGGCAGGGTGCTTGAATCATAATCTGCGCATGTCGACACGCTGGTGGACCTTGATCGTCTGGGCGCTTGCCGCGGCCAGCGCCGCGTTCTGGGGCCTCAGGCTCTTCGTCACGCCGCACGCGCTGGCGGTGCCGGCGCCGCTGGCCCAGACCGCGGTGGTGGCACGCACCGACCTGACGCGGCTGCTCGGGGTCGACGCGCCGCCGCCGCAGGCCGTCGAGGCCGCGGCGGATGCCCGCTTCCACCTCGTCGGCGTCGTCGCGCCGCGCGGCAACAGCGCCGCCGCCCAGGGGCTGGCGCTGATCGCCATCGACGGCAAGCCGGCACGCGCCTACCGCGTCGGCGCCGTGGTCGACGGCCAGAACGTGCTGCAGAAGGTCGGTCCGCGCGACGCCTCGCTCGGACCGCGCGGCGGTGCCGCGCTGGTGGCGCTGAACATCCCGCCGCCGGCGCCTGCGGCCACCGGCACGATGCCGGGAGCCATGCCCGGGCTGCCGTCGCAGCCGGGCGCGGTGCCGGTGTACACGCCGCCGCCGACGCCGGCGCCGCCGCAGGTGATGACCTACACGCCGCCGACCCAGTCGATGCCGCCGCGATCGCGCCGCGGCATGGCGCCGCCGCATGGGGCGCCGCAGGCCGAGACGACGAACGAGGACGGCGGCTCGCAGCCCGACAACACGCGTTGAGGCGGACGTTGCCGCGCCCCGGCGCGGGCGCGGTCGGGCGGCGCTAGTACAGCGGCGGATCCGCGAAAGGCGGCGCCTCGGGCGGCTCTTCGACGAAGGGCTCGTGCGGCAGTTCGGTCATCTCGGCCGGCCGCGACGGGCCGGCGTCCTCGCCCTCGGCGACTTCGGTGAGCAGCGCGGCGGCGCTCTTGACGAGCGGCCAGGCCAGCGTCGCGCCGGTGCCATCGGTGCTCTCCATGCCGAGCTCGAGCAGCGCCGAGGCGCGGAACAGGTTCAGCGCCTGGTCCAGGCCGAGGTGGCTGTGGCTGCGGCAGAACACGCAATAGTCGGTCACCGGCTGGGCGATGCGCGAGGCCACCATCAGCGCCGCGCAGGCCGGCATGCCGTCGATCATCAGCAGGTGGCGCTTGCTCGCCGCCATCAGCATCACGCCGACCATCACCGCGACCTCGAAGCCGCCGAGCGCGGCCAGCACGTCGAACGGTTCCGTCGCCTCGCGATGCCGGCTCTGCGCACCGTGCAGCACGACCATCAGGTGCGCGAGCTCGTCGCTGTCCATCGTCGGGCCCGAGACGATGAGGTCGCGCACGTTGGTCTCGGTCAGCCGCGCCAGCACCATCGCGGCGCTCTCGTTGGCGCCGACGCCGACGCCGGCGAGGATCGTCAGGTTGCCCTGCAGCTTGTCGCCGATCTCCATGCCGGCGCGCATGCCGGCATGGGCCTGCTCGCGGCTCATCGCCGAGGTCACGCGCGAATTGCGCGTCGCATGGGCGATCTTGCGCGTCAGCAGCCGCTCGTGCGGCGCCAGGTTCTCGGCCATGCCGCAGTCGACGACGCTGAGCTCGAGCTGCTGGGCGCGCGCGAACACGGTCAGCGGCAGCTGGTTCGTCAGCAGCATGCGCACCGTCTCGTGGGTGGCGCGGCCATGGGGGTCGCGCAGGCCCTCGACGGCCAGGCCGTGGTCGCCGGCGAAGAGCAGCAGGTGCGGGTGGCGGAAGCGCGGCTTCAGCGTGTTCTGCATGAGGCCGAGGCGGATCGCCAGCGGCTCGAGCTCGCCCAGGCTGCCGCCGGCCTCGTTGCGCCGCTGCAGCTTCTCGTGCAGCGCGCGTTCGAGCAGCGGATGCGAGGTGGGCTGGACGAGCGAGCGGTTGGGGGCCGACATTCAGTACCGCCCGGCCGTTCCGAAGGTACTGAGGGCCCCCTCGGGGGGCCGCGAACGAAGTGAGCGCGGGGGCTGCATGACGGCAGTGTACGGGGGAAGGCGCCGCCGGCGGCTATCTCAGGAACAGGGCCGCGACCGGGTTGCCCGTCTCTTCGACATGCGGGTAGTCGAGCGTGCGCAGGAAGTCGTCGAAGGCCGGCTCGTCACCGGCAGGCACCTGGACGCCGACGAGAATGCGGCCGTAGTCGGCGCCCTGGTTGCGGTAATGGAACAGGCTGATGTTCCAGTCGGGGTGCATCGCGTCGAGGAAACGCATCAGCGCGCCCGGCCGCTCGGGGAATTCGCAGCGGAACAGCCGCTCGTCGCGCGCCAGTTCGCTGCGCCCGCCGACCATGTGCCGCACATGCTCCTTGGCGAGCTCGTCGTCGCTGAGGTTGACGGTCGCGAAGCCCTGCTTGACGAACTGGCGCTCGATGCGTTCGGCCTCCTCGCGGCGCTGGATCGCCAGGCCGACGAAGACATGGGCGACGCGCTCGTCGCTGATGCGGTAGTTGAACTCGGTCACCGCGCGCGGACCGAGCAGCTCGCAGAAGCGCTTGAACGAGCCGCGTTCCTCGGGGATCGTCACCGCGAACAGCGCCTCACGCTGCTCGCCGAACTCGGCGCGCTCGGCGACGAAGCGCAGGCGGTCGAAATTCATGTTCGCGCCGCAGGTGATCGCCACCAGCGTGCGCCCCTTGAGCTTGTGCTCGTGCACATACTGCTTGATCGCCGCGACGCCCATCGCGCCCGAGGGCTCGAGCACGCAGCGCGTGTCCTGGAAGACGTCCTTGATGGCGGCGCAGACGGCGTCGGTGTCGACGACGACGTAATCGTCGACGAGCGCGCGCGCGACGCGGAACGTCTCCTCGCCGACCAGCTTGACCGCCGTGCCGTCGGCGAACAGCCCGACATCGTCCAGCCGCACGCGGCGGCCCTTGCGCACCGACTGCAGCATCGCGTCGGAATCGGTCGTCTGCACGCCGATGACCTTGACCTCGGGCCGCACGGCCTTGATGTACGCGGCCACGCCCGAGATCAGCCCGCCGCCGCCGATGGCGACGAAGACCGCATCGAGCGGCCCCTGGTGCTGGCGCAGGATCTCCATCGCCACCGTGCCCTGGCCGGCGATCACATCGGGGTCGTCGAAGGGATGGACATAGGTCAGCCCCTGCGCCTGTTGCAGCGCCAGCGAATGCGTGTAGGCGTCGGAATAGCTGTCGCCGTGCAGCACCGTCTCGCCGCCGAGCGCCTGCACGGCGTCGACCTTCAGCCGCGGCGTCGTCACCGGCATCACGATGACGGCGCGGCAGCCGAGCTTCTTCGCCGCCAGTGCGACGCCCTGCGCATGGTTGCCGGCCGAGGCGCAGATGACGCCGCGCGAGAGCGCCTCGGGCGCCAGCCGCACCATCTTGTTGTAGGCGCCGCGCAGCTTGAAGCTGAACACCGGCTGCTGGTCCTCGCGCTTGAGCAGGACCTGGTTGCCGAGGCGGCGCGAGAGCACGCGGGCCGGGTCGAGCGCCGTCTCGCGGGCGACGTCGTAGACGCGGGCGGTGAGGATGCGCTGCAGGTATTCGCTCGCGATGCGACGCGCCTTGGGCGTCGGCGGCGTGGACGAAGGGTCGGCAGGCTCGACCGCGCGGGTTGCGGCAGGCATCGGGGCGGGCTCGGGGGGATGGCGGGGCGGCGGATGATACGGCAGGGTGCACCGCCCACCTTATGGGCCGCAGCCTGCCGAAGCCGACCAGAAAAAGGGCCCGGAGCCTTGGGAGCCCCGGGCCGAATCCACCGTTGATGGAGGTGGAGGAGACAATCGGCGGGTGGTGCTGTTTGCAGCGACCACCCTTGGAACACAGTCTATCACCGCTTTGTTGCGGTGCAATATCCTCGAGCAGCGGCCGAATTAGGGGGCCGCGTCCAAAACTTCATACGACTTCACGGAAGGCCCCGCAACGGGGCAGATGCACCATGGAATGCACCATCGACTGGATGCCGGGCACCGGCATGGGAATGATCGCCGAGACCGGCAGCGGGCACCTGATTGCGATGGACGGCGCGCCCGATGGCGGCGGCCGCAATCTGGCGCCGCGGCCGATGGAGACGGTGCTCGCCGGCACCGGCGGCTGCACCGCCTACGACGTCGTGCTGATCCTCAAACGTGGCCGCCACGACGTGCGCGGCTGCCGCGTCAAGCTCAGCGCCGAGCGCGCCGAGGCCGATCCCAAGGTCTTCACGAAGATCGCGATGCACTTCGTCGTCAGCGGCGCGAACCTGAATGCGGCGGCGGTCGAACGCGCGATCGCGCTGTCGCACGAGCGCTATTGCTCAGCCAGCATCATGCTCGCCAAGACGGCCGAGATCACGACGAGCTACGAGATCGTCGCCGTCTGACTGACTGACCGAATGACTGATTGATCGAATGACGGCGCCGGCTCAGATCCGCGCCGCGGTCGTCGTCATGACCTTGGCCGCGGCGCGCATCGCCCAGCGCACCGGCAGCGGCAGCGGCGTCGCACCGGCAGCCTCGGCGAGGTCGGCATGGCGACCCTCGTCGTCCTTCATCGCCGCAACGATGGCGCGCGAACGCGCGTCGTCGGCCGGCAGGCGCTCGAGGTGACCCGCCAGATGCTGCTCGACCTGGCGCTCGGTCTCGACGACGAAACCCAGGCTGATGCCGTCGCCCAGCCGCCCGGCGAGCAGGCCGATGCCGAAGGCGCCGGCGTACCACAGCGGATTGAGCCAGCTGGCGCGGTCGCCGAGTTCGGCCAGGCGCTCGCGCGTCCAGGCCAGGTGGTCGGTCTCCTCGCGCGCCGCGCTGGCCATCTGCCGGCGCAGCTCGGGGCTGCGGGCGGTCAGCGCCTGGGCCTGGTAGAGCGCCTGGGCGCAGACCTCGCCGACATGGTTCACGCGCATCAGCGCACCGGCCTCGCGGCGCTGCGCCGGGTCCAGCGGGTCCGCGGGCTGCCCCGCGGCGGGATACGGGCGGGCCGCATGGGCGACGCCACCGACGGCGCGCAAGGCCGCATCGAGACTCGACAGGGCACGATCGAAACCATTCATGGTGCACGAGCATAGAGCATTGCGAACCATTCCTTTTCAGGGGTGTGACGTTGTTGACAGACAACAGGCTGCGGGCTTTTCTGGGCCAAGTCTTGGCACTTCGAGGCCCCGGATGGTGCAATACGGGCAACTTCCGAAGCGGTGGTGGGCTTGATCAGCCGCCCCGCCGGGTCGCATTCCCGATCGGGACGTCTTGTTCAACCTAGGAGATAGATGCAATGAAGAAATCCCTGCTCGCCCTGGCGGCGCTGACCGCGTTCGCAGGTGCAGCTTCCGCCCAGTCGTCGGTCACCCTGTTCGGTATCCTCGATCTGGCTGCGACGAGCGTGAACAATGCCAATGCCGGTACCCTGCGTACGCTGAGCCCCAGCGCCAACGCCACCAGCCGTCTCGGCCTGCGCAGTGTCGAAGATCTCGGCGGCGGCATGACCGCCGGTTTCTGGCTCGAAGGTGAACTGGCGCCTGACGTCGGCGGCGGCATCCACGGCGCCCCGAGCGCCTCGGCCAGCGCCATGACCTGGCAGCGCCGTTCGACCGTCCAACTCGCCGGCAGCTTCGGTGAGTTCCGCATGGGCCGCGATTACACGCCGACCTTCAGCAACATCAGCGCGTACGACGCCTGGGGTTATGTCGGTGTCGCGACGCTGGCCAATGTGCGCTCGACCATCGGTTCGGGTGCCGGTACCGCGGTCCGCGCCAACAACGCCATCGAGTACTTCCTGCCTTCGCTGGGCGGCCTGTATGGCAACGTGATGGTCTCGGCCGGCGAGAACACCACCGGCAACAAGTATGTCGGTGGCCGCCTGGGCTATGCGGCTGGCCCGTTGAACGTCTCCGGCGCCTACGGCAAGACCTACAAGACCGGCGCGATGATCGACGACCTGAAGACCGAGAGCATCGGCGCTTCGTTCAACGCCGGCTTCATGACCGTCATGGGCGCCTTCGAGAAGAACGACTACTCGTCGGCCTCGCAGAAGCTGGCCACCGGCGCCGTTCTGGTGCCGTTCGGCGCCAGCACGCTGAAGCTGAGCATCACGTCGACGACCGGTAGCGGCACGACCGCGGCGGCCGCCAACGCGTACAAGGCCAAGGAATACGGCATCGGCTACCAGTACGACCTGTCCAAGCGCACGGCGCTGTACGCGCAGTACGGCCGCGTCGCCAACGGTTCGGGTGCCAAGTTCACCGCCTCCGATTCCGGCGCTGCCGGCATCGGCGCGGGTCAGACGTCGAGCGGCTACCAGTTCGGCATGCGCCACAACTTCTGATCGACGGACCGGCAGCCCGGCGACGGGTTGCCTGCCGACGAACAGCAAGGCCGCCCTCGGGCGGCCTTTTTCTTGGTTCCTGCCCGCCGCGCCGGGCACGGCTCGCGCGCTCAGGCGCCGAGCAGCCGCTCGCGGGCGTAGAGATCGGCCAGTGTCTCGCGCTCGCGGATCAACTCGATGCGCTCGCCGTCGACCATCACCTCGGCCGCCCGCGGCCGCGAGTTGTAGTTGCTCGACATCGCCATGCCGTATGCGCCGGCCGACAGCACCGCGAGCCGGTCGCCGACGCGCAGCGCCAGTTCGCGGTCGCGCCCCAGCCAGTCGCCCGATTCGCAGACCGGGCCGACGATGTCCCAGCGCCGCGCCGCCTCGTCGCGGCGCCGGCAGGGTTCGATCGCCATCCAGGCCTCGTACATCGCCGGGCGCACGAGGTCGTTCATCGCCGCGTCGACGATGCAGTAGTTGCGGCCGCCGTCGTCCGCGCCGGGCTTGAGCACGAGCACCTCGGTGACCAGCACGCCGGCATTGCCGACGAGCGAGCGACCGGGCTCGAGCAGCAGCTCGCGCGCGCCATGACCGCGCTCGTCCAGGCGCTGCAGCAGCGCGCGCACGAGCGCCGCGGCATGCGGCGGTTCCTCGTCGGTGTACGTGATGCCGAGCCCGCCGCCGACGTCGACATGGTGCAGCGGGATGCCGGCGCGCTCGACCGCCTCGACGAGGTCGAGCAGCCGGTCCAGCGCCTCGACATAGGGCCCGATCTGCGTGATCTGCGAACCGATGTGGCAGTCGATGCCAACGACGCGCAGGCCCGGCAGCGCCGCGGCGCGGCGGTAGGCGGCGAGCGCGCGGTGGTGGGCGATGCCGAACTTGTTGTCCTTCAGTCCGGTCGAGATGTAGGGGTGCGTCTTCGCATCGACATCGGGGTTCACGCGCAGGCTCACCGGCGCGCGCAGCGCCAGCGACAGCGCGACCTCGTTGAGCGCCCCGAGCTCGTCCTCGCTCTCGACGTTGAAGCAGCGCACGCCGGCCTGCAGCGCCCGCGCCATCTCGGCGCGCGTCTTGCCGACGCCCGAGAACACGACCTTCGACGCCGTGCCGCCGGCGGCGAGCACGCGCTCGAGTTCGCCGCCCGAGACGATGTCGAAGCCGCAGCCGGCGCGCGCGAAGACCTGCAGTACGGCGAGGCTCGAATTCGCCTTCATCGCGTAGCACACGAGATGGTCGCGGCCCTGCAGCGCCTCCTCGTAGGCGGCCAGCGCGCTGCGCATCGCGCGTGCCGAATAGACGAACAGCGGCGTGCCCCAGCGCCGGCCAAGTTCGGCGAGGTCGTGGCCGTCGAGCTCGAGGGCGTCGCCACGGCGCGCGAGGAAGGGCGCTCCGGGCAGCGTCATCGCGCGACCGCCGATGCCGATGGCGCCACGGCGGCCGGCGCGGGCAGCACCAGCGGACCCTTCTGGCCACAGCCGGCCAGGGCCGCAAGCGCCGGCAGCGCGACCGCCACGACCCGCTTCAGGACAGCGACGCGGGGCCGCACTACACTCGAATTCGAAGCCACATGCATGTCCCGGATTCTATGAGCACCGCCCCCACCGAACCGGCACTGAGCGACGCGCGCTACGACGTCGAAACCGCGACGCTGCTCGCCCGCATCGAGGCCGCCGCCGACCGCTGGCTCGAGGAGGACATCGTCGATGTCGACACGCATCGCACCGGCGGACTGCTCGAGCTCAGCTTCCCCGACGGCAGCAAGATCGTCGTCAACACGCAGCCGCCCCTGCACGAGGTCTGGCTCGCGGCGCGCGGCGGCGGCTTCCATTACCGCTGGCACGAAGGCCGGTGGCTCGACACCCGCGACGGCAGCGAATTCATCGCCGCCCTCACCCGCCATGCGAGCGCGCAGGCGGGCAAGGCACTCACCGTCTACTAGCGGTCGGCAACGGTCGGCGCTCGATCAGCGCCGGAATAGGTCGAGGATGCTGCTGCGCTCCTCGGTCGTCGGCGGTTGCGGGATGTTGTCCTCGAGCCCGACGGCATCGATGCCACCGCCGTTCGAATATTCGTCATACATCCAGTACGGACCCGACTGGATCACGCCCGGCGGCGGCGCGATCTCCTGCACCGGCACGCCGCGCAATTCGTGCTGCATCAACTCGACCCACACCGGCAGCGCGAGCCCGCCGCCGGTCTCGCGGTCGCCGAGCTTGCGCGGCTGGTCGTAGCCGATCCAGACGATGCCGACCAGCGTCGGATTGAAGCCGGCGAACCAGGCGTCCATCGAGTCGTTGGTCGTGCCGGTCTTGCCGTAGATGTCGGGACGCTTGAGGATCGCCTGCGCCCGCGCCGCGGTGCCCGAACGCGCGACCTCCTGCAGCATCGTGTCCATCACGAAGGCATTGCGCGCCGGCAACGTGCGCAGCGCATCGTCGAGCACCGGCGGCTTGGCCTGCAGCAGCAGCCTGCCCTTCTGGTCGGTGATGCGCTGGATCAGCATCGGCGGCACGCGGTAGCCGCCGTTGGCGAAGACGCTGTAGCCGACGACCATCTGCATCGGCGTCACCGATCCGGCGCCCAGCGCCATCGTCAGATAGGCGGGGTGCTTCTCGGGGTCGAAGCCGAAATTCTGGATCCAGTGCTGGACGAAGGCCGTGCCGGTGGCCCGCAGCACGCGGATCGAGACCATGTTCTTGGACTTGGCCAGCGCCGTCTGCAGCGGCATCGGGCCGTCGAACTTGCCGTCGTAGTTCTTCGGCTCCCAGGGCTGGCTGCCGGTGGCGCCGGCGTCGAAGAACAGCGGCGCGTCGTTGACGATCGTCGCCGGCGTGAAGCCCTTCTCGAGCGCCGCCGAATAGATGAAGGGCTTGAAGCTCGACCCCGGCTGGCGCCAGGCCTGCGTGACATGGTTGAACTTGCTCTTGCTGAAGTCGAAGCCGCCGACGAGCGCGCGGATCGCGCCGCTGCGCGGGTCCATCGCGACGAGCGCGCCCTCGACCTCGGGCAGCTGCGTCAGCATCCAGGCGCCCTTGGCATCCTTCATCGCCCGCACGACGGCGCCGCGACGGATCTGGATCTTCGCACCCGCCTTGTCCGACAGCCCCGAGGCCACCGGCCGCAGCCCGTTGCCGGTGACGGTGACGGTGTCGCCCGTCTGCAGCATCGCCGTGACCTTGCGCGGCGCCGCGTCCAGCACGACAGCGGCGCGCAGCTCGTCGTTGTCGGGATGGTCGGCCAGCGCCTCGGCGACGCGCGCATCGAGCAGCTTGGGGTCGGCCGGCAGGTCGACGTAGGCCTCGGGGCCGCGGTAGACCTGGCGCAGCTCGTAGTCCATCAGGCCGCGCCGCAGCGCGTGGTAGGCCACGGCCTGGGTCGATGAATCGACGGTCAGGTAGACATTGAGGCCGCGCGTGTAGGCCTCCTCGCCGTACTGGCCGAAGACCAGCTGGCGCGCCGTCTCGGCGAGGAATTCGGCGTGCACCGCGGTCTCGCTCTGGCTGCGGTAGTGCAGCGTCGCCTGCAGCGCCTCGTCGTGCTGGCCCTCGGTGATGAAGCCGTTGTCGAACATGCGGTTCAGCACGTAACGCTGACGCGCCGTGGCGCGCGTCGGGTTGGCGATCGGGTTGTAGGCCGACGGCGCCTTGGGCAGGCCGGCGAGCATCGCCGCCTCGGCCACCGTGATGTCCTTGAGCTGCTTGCCGAAATAGACCTCGGCGGCGGCGGCGAAGCCGTTGGCGCGCTGGCCGAGGTAGATCTGGTTCATGTACACCTCGAGGATCTGGTCCTTCGACAGCGCACTCTCGATCTTCATCGCCAGCAGGATCTCGTAGATCTTGCGCGTGAAGGTCTTCTCGGTCGAGAGGTAGAAGTTGCGCGCCACCTGCATCGTGATCGTGCTGGCGCCCTGGCTGCGGGCATCGCGCAGGTTCTCCAGCGCGGCGCGCGCGACGCCCTTGTAGTCGACGCCGCCATGCTGGTAGAAGCGCAGGTCCTCGGCCGCCAGCACGGCGTCCTTCATCAACTGCGGGATCTTGCCGATGGGGACGAAGTTGCGCCGCTCCTCGCCGAATTCGCCCAACAGCACGCCGTCCGACGAATACACGCGCAGCGGCAGCTTCGGTCGGTAGTCGACGAGGCTGCCGATGTCGGGCACATGCGGATAGGCCATCGCCAGCGCGAGCCCGACGACCAGCACCCCCATCGCCAGCCCCGCCATCATCAAGCCCAGCGCCCAGCCGCCGATATGCAGCATGGAGCGTGCGAGAGTCGGCGCCGGCGGCTGCGATGAGCCACGCTGGGGTTCGGATTCGGACGTGGTCTCGGAAGCAGTCATGGCTGACCCGCGAACGGGCCGGCGGATTATAGGAACCGCGTTGCGCCTGAGGTTGCAGACCGGTTGTCGTGACCGCCAACCTCGACCGCGTGCCCGGACGTGACTTTGTCCACGCTTGGCGGACGGCGCCGGGCGATGAAGGCGGCAAGCCGCTTGCGGCTTGTTTCAACTGTGCGTCGCTCGTGACGGGTCGGCAACGAGATAGGGGCTCTCCGACCCGCTTTTTCTTTGGTGCACAAGGGGTTTACTGCTAGCATTGAAGTAACTTCTTAACAAGCCCGAGGCTTGAATCCGGTGCTCGACGAGTTCCGGAAATTTGCCGGGCCCTCGGGCTGGGGAGCGCGTAGTTGGGTTTTCTGGACGCTTTGCTGGGGCGCAAACATGCCCCCATGATCGGACTGGACATCAGTTCCTCCAGCGTCAAGCTGGTCGAGCTGAGCCAGACCGCGACCGGTGACTACGTGCTCGAGCGGTTCGCCATCGAGCCGTTCGAGAAGGGCTGGATCGCCGATGGCCAGATCGAGAAGTTCGACGAGGTCGCTGCGGCCGTCAAACGCGTCGTCAGCAAGAGCGGCACGAAGACCAAGCAGGTCGTGATGGCGATGCCCCAGTCGGCCGTCATCACCAAGAAGATCATGCTGCCTTCGGGCCTGCGCGAAGAGGAAATGGAACTGCAGGTCGAGACCGAGGCCAACCAGTACATCCCCTTCTCGCTCGACGAGGTCAGCCTCGACTTCTGCGTCATCGGGCCCAGCCCGACCTCGGCCGGCGACGTCGAGGTGCTGATCGCGGCGTCGCGCCGCGACCGCGTGCAGGACCGCCAGGCGCTGGCCGAGGCGGCCGGCCTCAAGCCGGCCGTGCTCGACATCGAATCGCACGCCTCGCGGCTGGCGATGAGCCGCGTCATCACCGCCCTGCCCAACGAGGGCCGCGATGCGCTCGTCGCGCTGTTCGAGATCGGCGCCGACACGACCAGCCTGAAGGTGTTGCGCGACGACGAGATGCTCTACGACCGCGACCAGGCCTTCGGCGGCTCGCAGTTGACGCAGCTGATCTCGCGCCAGTACGGCTTCTCGTTCGAGGAGGCCGAGGCCAAGAAGCTCAGCGGCGACCTGCCCGAGGATTACGCCACCGCCATCCTCGCCCCCTTCGTCGACAGCCTGTCGCAGGAGATCGGCCGCGCGCTGCAGTACTTCTTCACCAGCTCGCCGCACCACAAGGTGCATTACGTGATGCTGGCCGGCGGCACCGCAACGCTGCCGGGACTCAAGGAACGGGTCACCGACCTGACCGGGTTCGCGTCGAGCGTCGTCAATCCCTTCGATCAGATGCAGTTCGGGCCCTCCGTGCGCGAGTCGCGGGTGCGCCGTGAAGCGCCGTCGTACCTGACCGCCTGCGGCTTGGCGATGCGGAGGTTCCTGCAGTGATCCTGATCAACCTGCTGCCTCACCGCGAGGACAAGCGGCGCCAGCGCAAGCGTGCGTTCTTCATCAGCCTGGGCGTGTGCGCCGCGGCCGGCCTGGTGGCGGTCGGCGTCTGGTACTCGGTGCTGCAGGAACTCAAGGCGGGCCAGGAGGCGCGCAATGCCTTCCTGAAGGCCGAGATCGCCCGGCTCGACACCCAGATCAAGGACATCGCCACGCTGCGCAGCGACATCGACGCGCTGAAGGCGCGCCAGAAGGCGGTCGAGGATCTGCAGACCGACCGCAATGTGCCGGTGCACCTGCTGAACGAACTCGTCAAGCAGACCCCCGAGGGCGTCTACCTCACGGCGATCAAGCAGAACGGTTCGATCGTCGCGATCAACGGCATCGCGCAGACCAACGAGCGCGTCTCCGAATTCCTGCGCAACACCTCGTACAACTCGCCCTGGCTCGAGAAACCCGAACTGGTCGAGATCAAGGCGACGACGATGACGACCGCCAACAAGGAACAGCGCCGACTGTTCGATTTCTCGATGCGCGTGACGCTCAAGCGCCAGCTGGCCGTCGCCGCCGCGGCATCGGCTCCCGCGGCCGCCGCGAGCGCGGCGCGGCCGGCCGTTGCCGCCAAAGCCAGTTGAGGGTGCCATGGCCAAGCCTTCCACACTGAGCTTCGACGTCAGCAGTTTCTTCGACCACGCGGCGTCGCAGTTCCGCAACCTCAACCCGAAGGAGCCGGGCCAGTGGCCGACGCTGCCCAAGGTCGCGGCCTGGATCGCGACCGCGGCGGCCGTCGTCGTCGTCGGCTGGTTCCTCCTGCTCTCGCCCGCCGACGATGAACTCGAATCCGCGCGCCAGCTCGAGCCCAGGCTGAAGACCGATTACCGCAGCCGCCTCGCCCAGGCCGTCAACCTCAACGAACTGCGCAAGCAGAAGCTGCAGGTGCAGGAATACGTGACCCAGCTCGAGAAGCAGCTGCCCGGCAAGGCCGAGATGGATGCGCTGCTGTCCGACATCAACCAGGCCGGCCTCGGCCGCGGGCTGCAGTTCGAGCTGTTCCGCCCGGGTCTCGTCCAGGTGAAGGACTATTACGCCGAGTTGCCGATCGCCATCCGCGTCACCGGCCACTACCACGACATCGGCGCATTCGCCGCCGACGTCGCCAACCTCTCGCGCATCGTCACCTTGCAGGGCGTCGCCATCACGCCGGCCGCCGGCAAGGACGCCAAGGACGCCGGCAGCGGCAATCTGGCGATGGAAGCGACCGCGCGCACCTACCGCTACCTGGACGCCAACGAGATCGACGAACAGCGCCGCGCCGCCGCCGCCGCCAAGACCCCGGGCGCCAAGCCCGCTGCCGCCGGAGCCCGCCCATGATGCGACAGCACCGCACCGCAGCCGCGCTGGCGGCGCTGGCCCTGCTGGCGGCCTGCACCGCCGACCAGGAGGAGCTGCGCGCCTGGATGGACCAGCAGCGCCACGAGGTCAAGCCCAGCGTCTCGCCGCTGCAGCCGCCGAAGAAGTTCGACCCCGAGCCGTACACGATGGCGCAGGGCGTCGACCCCTTCAGCACGCAGAAGCTGACCGTCGTGCTCAAGCAGGAGGCGCGGCAACCGAATTCGCTGCTGGCCGCGGAAATGAACCGCCGCCGCGAACCGCTCGAGGCCTATCCGCTGGACAGCATGTCGATGGTCGGCAGCGTCGACAAGCAGGGCCAGCGTTTTGCGCTGCTGCGCGTCGACAACCTGCTCTACCAGGTCAAGGTCGGCGACTACCTGGGGCAGAACTACGGGCGGGTGACGAAGATCGCCGAGACGGAGGTCGATCTGCGCGAGATCGTCCAGGATGCCTCGGGCGAATGGATCGAGCGCCCAGCCGCTCTGCAGTTGCAGGAGAAGGCGCGATGAAGATGAATCTGGAGACCCGAACCATGTTGCACTGGCGAGCCGCCTGTCGTGCCTTCATCACTGCCCTGGTCGCCCTCGGCGCCCTGGGTGCGCCGCTGGCCGCACGGGCGCAGAACGCGATCCAGAACATCACCGCGAGCCAGCAGGCCGGCACCTCCGTGGTCCGCATCGAGCTCTCGGAGGCGCTGACCGCGGTGCCGAGCGGCTTCTCGATCCAGGCACCGCCGCGCATCGCGATCGACCTGCCGGGCGTCGTCAACGCGATCGGCCGCAGCAACGTCGAGATCAACCAGGGCAATCTGCGCTCGGTCAGCGTGGCCCAGGCCGGCGACCGCTCGCGCCTCGTCCTCAACCTCAAGCAGGCCTCGGGCTACCACGCGCAGATCCAGGGCAAGGCGCTGCTCGTCGTCCTCGACGTGCCCGACGCGGGCCCCGACATCGCCGGCGGCCAGACGGCCTCGTTCGCGCCGCCGCAGAACACGAACGCGCTGGCGCTCAAGGACATCGACTTCCGCCGCGGCGCCGACGGCGCCGGCCGCGTCGTCGTCACGCTGCCGAGCACCGAGGTCGGCGTCGACATCCGCCAGCAGGGCCAGAACCTGGTCGTCGAATTCCTGCGCTCGACGCTGCCCGAGGCGCTGCACCGTCGCCTGGACGTGACCGATTTCGGCACGCCGGTGAAGTCGATCTCGACGACGCAGAGCGGCGACCGCGTGCGCATGGTCGTCGAGCCCAGCGGCAACTGGGAGCACAGCGCGTACCAGAGCGACAACCAGTTCGTGCTCGAGGTGCGGCCGGTCAAGGTCGATCCGAACAAGCTCAGCCAGGGCGTCGGCTACACCGGCGAGAAACTCAGCCTGAACTTCCAGAACATCGAGGTGCGGGCGCTGCTGCAGGTCATCGCCGACTTCACGAACTTCAACGTCGTCACCAGCGACACCGTCACCGGCACCGTCACGCTGCGGCTCAAGGACGTGCCCTGGGACCAGGCGCTGGACATCATCCTGCAGAGCAAGGGCCTGGGCGTGCGCAAGAGCGGCAACGTGCTGTGGATCGCGCCGAAGGACGAACTCGCGGCCAAGGAGCAGGTCGACCTCGAGGCGAAGAAGAAGGTCGCCGAACTCGAGCCGACGCGCACGCAGGCCTTCCAGCTCAACTACGGCAAGGCCGACCAGCTCGCACGCGCCCTGCTCGGCCAATCGACCGGCAGTTCCGGCAGCGGCGGCATCGGCGCCGCGACGGGCGGGGCCGGCGGCGCATCGGGCGGCAACCGCATCCTCTCGCCGCGCGGCAGCGTGATCGCCGAGCCGCGCACGAACCAGCTCTTCGTCAACGACATTCCGAGCAAGCTCGAGGAGGTCCAGGCGCTGATCGCCAAGATCGACATCCCGGTGCGCCAGGTGCTGATCGAGGCCCGCATCGTGCAGGCCGACGACACCTTCGGGCGCTCGCTCGGCGTCAAGCTCGGCGGCAGCGACCTGCGCGCCGCGCAGGGCGGCATTCCCGGCTACGGTGTCGGCGGCAACAACTATGTCTCGATCGGCGGCAACTACAAGGCCATCGGCATGCAGACCGGCCAGACCACGGGCACGGTCGATTTCAACAACAGCCAGTTCGTCGCCCTGCCCGCGAACACCTCCTCGTCGAACTTCGGCGGTGCGACCGCGGCGACGGTGGCGCTGTCGCTGTTCGGCGCGGCGTCGAACCGCTTCCTGAACCTCGAGATCTCGGCACTCGAGGCCGAAGGCAAGGGCAAGGTCGTCTCGAGCCCGCGTCTGGTCACGACCGACCAGGTCAAGGCGCTGATCGAGCAGGGCACCGAACTGCCGTACCAGGCGGCGACGTCCAGCGGCGCGACCTCGGTGCAGTTCCGCAAGGCCAACCTCAAGCTCGAGGTCACGCCGCAGATCACGCCCGAGGGCAACGTCATCCTCAGCGTCGACGTCACCAACGACAGCGTCAGCACGATCAGCACCGTGGCCGGCCCGGCGATCGACACCAAGCATGTGCAGACCGAGGTGCTCGTCGAGAACGGCGGCACCGTCGTCATCGGCGGCATCTTCACGCAGAACGAGAACGACAACGTCACCAAGGTGCCGCTGCTGGGCGACATCCCCTTCATCGGCTACCTGTTCCGCAGCACCACCCGCAGCACCTCGCGCACCGAGTTGCTGGTGTTCATCACCCCGAAGATCGTGACCGACCGGTCGACCGTGCGCTGAACGCGCCGCCGCACGCTCCCATCGACGATCGCCCAGGACCCAAGCTATGACGATCACCAAACGCATCCTCGCCCTGCTCGGCTTGACGGGCCTGTTCCTGCTCTCGGGTTGTGGCGGCGGCGGCAGTTCGGCCGGCTCGTCGCTGTTCGGCTGCAAGAGCGGTTCGTCCGCCAACTGCCCGGGCACCGGGCCCGCCGTGGCGAGCCTCGTCATCAATTTGTCGTCGCCGACGATCGACAACTCCGGCAAGCAGACCGTGACGGCGACGGTGACCGCGCTCGACACCAACAACAGCGCGATCAGCGGCGCTGCGGTGACCCTGGCCGTCAACAACAACGGCGTCGTCACCGTGCTGGGCACCTTGGGCTCGGTCACCGATTCGACCGGCAAGCTCACGGCCAGCATCGGCATCGGTTCCGACAAGACGCTGCGCACGATCACGCTCACGGCGACTTCGGGTTCGGTCTCGAGCACGGCGCCGTTGAACGTCGTCGCCGCGTCGACGAGCAGCGTGCCGGCGAAGGTCGCCATCCTCTCCAGCAGCCCTTCCGTGCTGACCGGCGGCAACGCGGTGACGCTGAGCGCCTTCGTCGTCGATGCCAACAACAATGCGCTGCCTTCGGCCACGGTGGCCTTCAGCGCCGACACGGGCATCCTGAGCAACGTCCAGACGACGACGAATGCATCGGGCGTCGCCACCGCGACGTTCTCGGGCGGCGCCGACCGCAGCAACCGCACGGCCACGATCACGGTGTCGTCGGGTTCGCTGACGAACACGATCACGCTGCCGATCACGGGTACCAAGCTGACGCTGTCCGGACCGACCTCGGCCGTGCTCGGCACGACCGTCACGATGAGCGTCACCGCGACCGACTCGACCAACGCCGTGATCTCGGGCATCGCCGTCACCGGCACGAGCTCGCTCGGCAACAAGATCGTGGCGACGCCGTCGACGACGACCAACGCCAGCGGCACGATCACGTTCAACTACACGGCCACCACCAGCGGCGCCGACGCGATCGCGTTCAACGGTGCCGGCTACACGGTCTCGCCGCCGCAACTGCTGAACATCAGCGCCATGAATTTCGGCTTCACCACGCCGGCGGCCAGCACGGCGGTGCCGGTCAATCAAGGGCAGGCGCTCGCGGTTCAACTGCTTTCCGGCGGCCTGCCGCAGGCCGGCGTCGCGGTGACTTTCGCGACCAGCGGCGGCAGCCTGACCAGCACCACCGCGACGACGGATGCCACGGGCACGGCGCAGACCAGCGTCAGTTCGGCTTCCGCCGGACCGCTGCTGATCCAGGCCACCGTGACCGTCGGCGGCAACAGCACGACGGCGACGCTGCCGCTGACGATCGTCGGCACGGCGCCCGCGGCGATCACGCTGCAGGTCAACCCGACCTCGCTGCAGCCCAACCTCAACGGCACGACGACGAACCAGGCGCAGTTGCAGGCGAAGGTCACCGACGCCGCCGGCAACCCGGTGCCCAACGTGACCGTCAACTTCACGCGCACGGCCGACCCCAGCGGCGGTACGCTGCAGCAGGTGTCGGCGATCACCAACGCCGTCGGCCAGGCGCAGGTGAACTACATCGCCGGACCCGTCAGCACGGCCAACGATGGCGTCGTCCTGCAAGCATCGGTCGCCAGCACGCCGACGATCAACGCCACGGCCGCCCTGACCGTCAACGGTGCGGCGCTGTATATCGCGCTCGGTACCGGCAACACGATCCGGCAGATCGATGCCCAGACGAACGCGCAGGACTGGGTCGCCTATGTCACCGATTCGAACGGCATCGCGGTGCCGTCGGTGAATCTGACGATCAAGGGCATACCGGCCTATTACCGCACCGGGCGGTTGGCGTGGAACTCAGTGGCCAATATCTGGACCTACACCGCCCCGATCTGGCAGTGCCGCAACGAAGACCAGCTAGGAACCGGCATCTTCGATCCGACCTACGACGACAGCGGCGACGGGATCTTCGAGCCCGGAAACGTGATCGCCGTGGCACCGGCGACGGTCCCCACCTCGACGGCCGGTCTTGCGACGGTCACGCTGACCTATGCGAAGTCCTACGCCTTGTGGGTAGGCATGAAGCTCACGGCCTCCGCCACCGTTGCGGGAACGGAATCGAGCAACTCGACGCAATTCACGGTTTCCGGTCTGGCTTCGGATTACACGAATCAGCAGGTCTCGCCGCCGGGGGTGGAAAGTCCCTATGGTCTCGTGCCATCGCTCAAGGCCCAGGCCACGCCGGGAGCCTGCTTCCTGTACATGCAGTAAGCCGTTTGCCGTGAGGATCGCGCTCGTCGGCATGCCCGGCAGCGGCAAGTCGACCGTCGGGCGCCACCTCGCACGCCAGCTCGGGCTGCGCTTCGTCGACAGCGACACCGAGATTGAGCATCGCATCGGCATGCCGATCCGCGACTTCTTCGCGGCGCAGGGCGAGGACGCTTTCCGCGACCTCGAACAGGACGTCATCGAGGAACTCGTCGGCGGCCCGCCGATGGTGCTGGCCACCGGCGGCGGCGCGGTGCTGCGGCCGTCGAACCGCGACGCGCTGCATTCGCGCTCGCACGTCTTCTACCTGCGCAACACGCCCGAGGAGCTGCACCGCCGGTTGCGCCACGACACGCACCGGCCCCTGCTCCAGGTCGAGGACCCGCTGCACCGCCTGCGCGAACTGTTCCGCGACCGCGACCCGCTGTACCGCCGCACGGCGCATTTCGTCGTCGAGGCCGCGCGGCCCTCGGTGCCGGCGCTGATCGGCATGGTGCTGATGCAGCTCGAGCTGGCCGGCATCGTCGACCCGAACCAGGTCATGCCGCATGCGCCGTCGCAAGACGGGCCGCATTGAGAGGACGCCGGCCGCAAACGTCCGGGCAGTCGCGTGCAGCCCCGGGCCGTAAACTGGCAGCCATGGAAGTCCAGTCCACCACCCGCACCGTGCACGTCGCCACGCCGCAGCAGCGCTACGACATCCTCATCGGCGCCGGCCTGCTCGGCGCCGCGGCACCCTGGCAGGGCCTGCCGGCCGCCGACCACGGCGTCATCGTCAGCAATGCGACCGTCGACGGCCTGTACGGCGCCGCACTGGCGGCCGCGCTCGCGCCGCACCACCGCCGCGTCACGCGGCTGCAACTGCCCGAGGGCGAGCAGTACAAGGACTGGGCGACGCTGAACCTCATCTTCGACCACCTGCTGGCCGAAGGCTGCGACCGCCGCACCGTGCTCTACGCATTGGGCGGCGGCGTCGTCGGCGACATGAGCGGTTTCGCCGCCGCCTGCTACATGCGCGGCGTGCCCTTCGTGCAGGTGCCCACGACGCTGCTGGCGCAGGTCGACTCCTCGGTCGGCGGCAAGACCGCCGTCAACCACCCGCGCGGCAAGAACATGATCGGCGCGTTCTACCAGCCCGCGCGCGTCGTCTGCGACCTCGCCACGCTGGCCACCCTGCCCGCGCGCGAGCTCTCCGCCGGACTCGCCGAGGTCATCAAGTACGGCCCGATCGCCGACATGGCGTTGATGGACTGGATCGAATCGCATCTCGACGCGCTGCGCGCCGGCGATGTCGATGCGCTGGCGCATGCGGTGCAGCGCTCCTGCGAGATCAAGGCCGCCGTCGTCGGCGCCGACGAGCGCGAGGCCGGGCTGCGCGCGATCCTCAATTTCGGCCACACCTTCGGCCACGCGATCGAATCGGGTCTCGGCTACGGGCAATGGCTGCACGGCGAGGCCGTCGGATGCGGCATGGCGATGGCGGTCGAGCTGTCGGCCGCGCTCGGCCTCGTCGACGCCGCTTTCGCCGCGCGGCTGGTGCGGCTGATCGAGCGCGCCGGTCTGCCGGTGCGCGCGCCGGCGATGGCCGGCAGCCGCTGGCTCGAACTGATGCGGCTCGACAAGAAGGCGCAGGCCGGCGAGATCCGCTTCGTCGTCATCGAGTCGCCGGGCCGCGCCGGCGTGCGCGCGGCGCCCGATGCCCTCGTGCTCGAGGTCATCGCCGGCCGCAGCGAGCCGCGGCGGCCGTGAACCCCGACGCGCTGGCCGCGGCCGCCTGCGATCCGCGGCGCACGCGCGGCCGCCGCCGCGCCGAGGCGCCGGCGCCGCCGCGCAACGAGCACCAGCGCGACCGCGACCGCATCGTCCACAGCACGGCGTTCCGCCGCCTCGTCTACAAGACCCAGGTCTTCATCAACCACGAGGGCGACCTCTTCCGCACCCGGCTCACGCACTCGCTCGAGGTCGCGCAGCTCGGGCGCTCGGTGGCGCGCGCGCTCTCGCTCAACGAGGACTTGGTCGAGGGCATCGCGCTCGCCCACGACCTCGGCCACACCCCCTTCGGCCATGCCGGCCAGGATGCGCTGCACGCCTGCATGGCCGAGCACGGCGGCTTCGAGCACAACCTGCAGAGCCTGCGCGTCGTCGACGCGCTGGAGAGGCGCTACCCCGATTTCGACGGCCTGAACCTGACCTTCGAGACGCGCGAGGGCATCCTCAAGCATTGCTCGGCGCGCAACGCGCGCCGCCTCGCGGCCACCGAACCCGCGGGACCGGCGGCGCGTTTCCTGGCCGAGGGCGGCCCCGCGCAGCCGAGCCTCGAGGCCCAACTCGTCAACGTCGCCGACGCCATCGCCTACAACGCCCACGACATCGACGACGGGCTGCGCGCCGGGCTCATCGAGATGGACCAGATCGGCGAGGTCGCGCTGTTCGCGCGCTGGCGCGACGCTGCGCTGGCCGATCATCCGCAGCTCGCGTCGATGCCGGGGAGGCGGCTGATGTTCGAGACGCTGCGGCGCATGATCTCGGGCCAGATCGCCGACCTCGTCGAGACCACGCGCACCGCGCTGGCGCAGGCCGCGCCGGCGGACGTCGAAGCGGTGCGCCGGCTGCCGCCGCTGGTGCGCTTCAGCGACGCGCTGCACGCGCAGCAGGTCGAGCTCAAGCGCTTCCTCTTCAGCCGCCTGTACCGCCATCCGCAGGTCACGCGCTCGACCGACCTCGCGCGCCGCGTCGTCGCCGAGCTCTACGCCGCCTACCTCGAGCGCCCGGCCGAGATGCCGGCCGACTATGCCGATACCACCGACCTGCCGCGCGCCGTCGCCGACTACATCGCCGGCATGACCGACCGCTACGCGCTGCGAGAGCACCATCGGCTGAGCGGCCGACGCCTGTTCGACGAAGTCGGCGATGGCTAGGCTGGCCCGGCTGGCCGTCGCCGGCCAGGCCCATTACCTGATCCAGCGCGGGCTGCCGGGAACGACCGTGTTCGCCGACGAGGTCGACCGCCAGGCCTACCTCGCGGCGCTGCGCGAGGCCGCGGCGGCGGAAGCGGTGCGCATCCACGCCTGGGCGCTGCTCGCCGGCGAAACCCAGCTGCTGGCGACGCCTGCGCAGCCCGGCGCGCTCGGCCGCATGGTGCAGGCGCTGGGGCGGCGCTATGTCGCCGCCCACAACCGCCGCCATGGCCGCCGCGGCACGCTGTGGGACGGGCGCTTCCGCTGCGCCCTCGTCGAGCCCGGGGCGACGCGGCTGGACATCCTGCGAATGATCGACGGCGCGGCGCCGGTCGCCGCCGATGCGAGCGCCGGCGCCGACCCCGCGGCGTCGACGACGAGTGCGGCATCGCGTCTGGGCGCTGCCGGCGCCGGCTGGCTCGTCGATCCGCCCGAGTATTGGCAACTCGGCAATACGCCCTTCGAGCGCGAGGCCGCCTACCGCGCGCTGCTCGATGCCGGGCTGAATCCAGAGCGCGCCGCCGCCTTGCGCGCGGCTGCCCTCGGCGGCTGGGTCGCCGGCCGCGCCGAGTTCGCCGCCGCCGCCGGCATCGACCCCGGGCGCCCGGCCCAGGCCCGCCCGCGCGGCCGGCCAAGACGCGGTGTGGGCGAGCGCAGCGGTTGCTGAATCGGCTGCCGCGTCCCATCGGGCGAGGCGTGTTCGGCAATCCGGGTTGGCACGATGCCTGCGTCGCAACGCGCGTTACCGATTGAATGCAATGTGTCCCTATTTTTTTCGACGGTTCGCATTTAAATTTTCAAAATAGAGTCTGACCCTATTTAACTTTGCTTGCGATGATTGCTGCACTGCGGTAGCCTCGCGGTCTTTACCGTCTTGCCGATCCAGGAGTCCGTCATGAGCCAAGCCGATCTGCCCGAGTCCGCGTCGCGGCAAGAGATTGCCGACCTGGCCCGCGACGGCCTCTACGACCCCAGCGGCGAACACGACGCCTGCGGCGTCGGCTTCGTCGCCCATATCAAGGGCCACAAGGCCCATGCCATCGTCCAGCAGGGTCTGAAGATCCTCGAGAACCTCGACCATCGCGGCGCCGTCGGCGCCGACAAGCTGATGGGCGACGGCGCCGGCATCCTGATCCAGATCCCCGACGACTTCTACCGCGCCGAAATGGCCGCCGCCGGCATCGAGCTGCCGCCCTTCGGCGAGTACGGCGTCGGCATGATCTTCCTGCCCAAGGAACATGCCTCGCGGCTGGCCTGCGAGCAGGAACTCGAACGCGCGGTGAAGGTCGAGGGCCAGGTGCTGCTGGGCTGGCGCGACGTGCCGGTCGACCGCGAGATGCCGATGAGCCCGGCCGTTCGGGCCAAGGAACCGGTGATCCGCCAGATCTTCATCGGCCGCGGCACCGACGTCATCGTCCCCGACGCGCTCGAGCGCAAGCTCTACGTCATCCGCAAGACCGCCAGCGCGGCGATCCAGGCGCTCAAGCTCACGCACAGCCGCGAGTACTACGTGCCCAGCATGAGCTGCCGCACGGTGATCTACAAGGGCCTGCTGCTCGCCGACCAGGTCGGCCAGTACTACAAGGACCTGCAGGACGCGCGCGTCGTCTCGGCGCTGGCGCTCGTGCACCAGCGCTTCAGCACCAACACCTTCCCCGAATGGCCGCTGGCGCACCCGTACCGCATGGTCGCGCACAACGGCGAGATCAACACCGTCAAGGGCAACTTCAACTGGATGCGCGCGCGCGAAGGCGTGATGAAGTCGCCCGTGCTCGGCGACGACCTGCCCAAGCTCTACCCGATCAGCTTCGAGGGCCAGAGCGACACGGCGACCTTCGACAACGCGCTCGAACTGCTGACGATGGCCGGCTACCCGCTGGCGCATGCGGCGATGATGATGATCCCCGAGGCCTGGGAGCAGCATGAGCTGATGGACGAGCGCCGGCGCGCGTTCTACGAATACCACGCGGCAATGCTCGAACCCTGGGACGGCCCGGCGGCGATGGTCTTCACCGACGGCAAGCAGATCGGCGCCACGCTGGACCGCAACGGCCTGCGCCCGGCGCGCTACATCGTCACCGACGACGACCTCGTCGTGATGGCCTCCGAGTCCGGCGTGCTGCCGGTGCCCGAAGGCAAGATCGTCAAGAAATGGCGCCTGCAGCCGGGCAAGATGTTCCTCATCGACCTCGAGCAGGGGCGCATCGTCGACGACGAGGACCTCAAGCACCAGTACGCGAGCGCGCGGCCGTATCGCCAGTGGATCGAGAACGTGCGCATCCGCCTCGATTCGATCGAGGCCGCGCCGGGCGCGGCGCCGGCCGCCGCCGAATCGCTGCTCGACCGCCAGCAGGCCTTCGGCTACACGCAGGAGGACCTGAAGTTCCTGCTCGCGCCGATGGCCGCCAACGGCGAGGAGGCGATCGGCTCGATGGGCAACGACAGCCCGCTGGCCGTGCTCTCCGACAAGGACAAGCCGCTCTTCAACTACTTCAAGCAGCTCTTCGCCCAGGTCACGAACCCGCCGATCGACCCGATCCGCGAGGCCATCGTGATGAGCCTGAACAGCTTCATCGGCCCCAAGCCCAACCTGCTCGACATCAACGCCGTCAACCCGCCGATGCGGCTCGAGGTGACGCAGCCGGTGCTCGACTTCGACGACATGGCGCGGCTGCGCTCGATCGC
Organism: Burkholderiales bacterium; assembly: GCA_028868825.1. GTDB lineage: Bacteria > Pseudomonadota > Gammaproteobacteria > Burkholderiales > Burkholderiaceae_C > Rubrivivax. The sequence goes on from JAGWTU010000006.1 coordinate 149,326, forward strand.
GCAGCGCACCGGCGGCAAGTTCCGCGTCTACGAACTCGACATCACCTACCCCGCCGAGTGGGGCCACGAGGGCGTCGAGGCCAAGCTCGCGTCGCTGTGCGCCGAGGCCGTCGACGCGATCAAGACCGGCCACAACATCCTCGTCATCACCGACCGCGCGATCAGCCGCAGCCAGGTCGCGATCCCCGCGCTGCTCGCGCTCTCGGCGATCCACCACCACCTCGTGCGCGAGGGCCGGCGCACGACGGCGGGACTCGTCGTCGAGACCGGATCGGCACGCGAGGTGCACCATTTCGCGGTGCTCGCCGGCTACGGCGCCGAGGCCGTCCACCCTTATCTGGCGCTGGAGACGCTGGTCGAGCTGCAGGGCTCGCTGCCGGGCAACGTCGACGCCGAGAAGGCCGTCTACAACTACATCAAGGCGATCGGCAAGGGCCTGTCGAAGATCATGTCCAAGATGGGCGTGAGCACGTATATGTCGTACTGCGGCTCGCAGCTCTTCGAGGCCATCGGCCTCGAGAAGGACTTCGTCGCCAAGTACTTCCGCGGCACGGCGAGCCAGGTCGGCGGCATCGGCGTGTTCGAGGTCGCCGAGGAGGCGCTGCGCATGCACCGCGCCGCCTTCGGCGCCGACCCCGTGCTCGCGAGCATGCTCGACGCCGGTGGCGAATACGCCTGGCGCACGCGCGGCGAAGAGCACATGTGGACGCCCGACGCGATCGCCAAGCTCCAGCACAGCACGCGCGCCAACCGCTACGAGACCTACAAGGAATACGCGCAGATCATCAACGACCAGAGCCGCCGCCACATGACGCTGCGCGGCCTGTTCGAGTTCAAGGTCGACCCGGCGAAGGCCATTCCCGTCGACGAGGTCGAGCCGGCGACCGAGATCGTCAAGCGCTTCGCCACCGGCGCGATGAGCCTGGGCTCGATCAGCACCGAGGCGCACAGCACGCTGGCGATCGCGATGAACCGCATCGGCGGCAAGAGCAACACCGGCGAGGGCGGCGAGGACCCGGCGCGCTATCGCAACGAGTTGAAGGGCATCCGCATCGAGGCCGGCACCAAGGTCAGCGACGTCATCGGCGCCAAGGTCATCGAATCCGATTACGCGATGCAGGCCGGCGACAGCCTGCGCAGCAAGATCAAGCAGGTGGCGTCGGGGCGCTTCGGCGTCACGACCGAATACCTCGTCAGCGCCGACCAGATCCAGATCAAGATGGCGCAGGGCGCCAAGCCCGGCGAGGGCGGCCAGTTGCCCGGCGGCAAGGTCAGCGAGTACATCGGCATGCTGCGCTACAGCGTGCCCGGCGTCGGCCTCATCAGCCCGCCGCCGCACCACGACATCTATTCGATCGAGGACCTCGCGCAGCTCATCCACGACCTGAAGAACGCGAACCCGCGCGCCGGCGTCAGCGTCAAGCTCGTCAGCGAGGTCGGGGTCGGCACGATCGCCGCCGGCGTCGCCAAGTGCAAGGCCGACCATGTCGTGATCGCAGGGCATGACGGCGGCACCGGCGCGTCGCCGTGGAGCAGCATCAAGCATGCCGGCACGCCCTGGGAGCTGGGGCTGGCCGAG
>JAGWTU010000090.1 GCA_028868825.1 Burkholderiales bacterium
CCTACATCCGCTGGTACAACGACGCGCGGATCAAGATCTCACTCGGCTTCCGCAGCCCCACCGAGTACCGCACGAGCCTCGGAATCGCTGCTTAACCAGTCCAAGGTTTCCGCCGCACCCCCGAGGTTTGTGAGTACCCTGATTCCGGCAAAGTGGGCATCTTCTCGTCTGCACCCGGCGCACCCGTGCTTCGAAAGCTGATGCGCGCGGAAAGCACGGTCGACTACTACGATCGCGAATCCCTGGATCCGCCTGAACGCGACGCCTAGGGCTGCGTCCTGTCGTACGCCGGGTGCAGCGCTTTCCGGCGTATCGACCTGGAACGATGGATAGCCAGCTTCGGCCGTGACGGGGGTCAAGGCGCCGACTTCCGTATGGCTGTCTTCGTAGGTCACGCGTGCCGTGCGGCGCGCATAGCTGACCGTGGCCTTGGCGACGCCGGGCACCTTGAGCAAGGCCACGCGTATCGTGACCGGGCAGGTCGCGCAATCCATCGTCGGCACGGTCAGCGTGACCTGGCGCATCGCCGCGCCGGCAAGCCCCGGGTGCCGACGACAACACCAAGGCCAGGGCGAGGGCACGAACATGCAGGGGAGTTCCTTTGCGATCCGTTCGGATTCAATAGAACAGCGGCGGCAGCGTCAGCAAGGTCACGACCCAGAACCAGCGCCTGGGTGGCAGCGATCAAGGCAACAGAAGCGCGGAGCACGGCATCGGGCCCCGCGGCATGTCCCCGGCGGGAGCCCATCGTGGGCCCCGATGTCCGGTTTCGGGCAGCGTTTACGGTTGAGTGGAGACAACCGCTTTTCCCCATCACTGCAAAGGAGCCACCCGCATGAAGCCCCCCTCTCCAGTAAGCGGCCCGCTGCGCGTGGATGGTGGCGCCGCGCGCGCCATCGCCTTGCTGGCCATCGCCGCAGTGTGTTGCGGCGGCGCCGTCGCCACGCCGACGACCTGGGCCTTCACCGGGGTCATCCAGAGTGGCTACGCAGATGCCGGCCAGACCGTCTCCGGTTCGCTGACGCTCGACCTGTCGACGCTCCCGCGGTCTCCGCCGAGCTCGGACCCTGGGCTGGCGCTGTACTACACGAGCTACGCACCGCCCTATGCCGCCCCGGCGCCGCTATCGGGGAGCGTCAGCGACGGCCATATCGGCACGACGGTGGGAGGAGGCTCCTACCAGGATACCGTTTTCGCCTTGGTCTCGAAGCGGGAGCGCATCAACCCGTCGTTGAATCTGTTCCGCGACGAATTCGACGTCGGGGGAGCCAGCTACGAGACTTTCGCGTCCGGAGGAATCCTGAACGGAGATCTTCAGTTGTTCACCTACACGGATACCGACGGCATCACCCCGAGCGCCATTTTCGGCGACTCGAGCTATGCGAATCCGGACCTTTCCATCGGTCAGGCCGTGAACTGGTTCTCCGCCGGCTCGCACAACAGCGGCGAATTCACGCTGGCGAACGGTGCGTCGGTACTCTTCGATCTGACGTCGCTCACCGTTACCGGTGGCGCGCCTGGCGTGCTGCCGGAGCCCGGCACGCTGGTGCTCGCCAGCTTGGCGACTGCCGCGCTGGTCCTGGCCCGCCGCACGGCAAGCGCCGCGCGGTGAAGCGGGGCTGTCCACGCTGATGATCTCTTTCCAGCCCGTTTCATGGCGGTCGGCGGCCACCATGCGTTTGAAGCGCGTCCAAGCGCCCTGAGCCTGCCGGGCGTCGATGGCCCCAGTGCGCTGCTTGATGCAGAGGGCGCTGGCGAAGTCTTGAATGCACCAGGCGGCTGCCACGCTGTGCGGCTCATTCAGAAACAACGGCAAGAGTACGCCGGTGTCGACATAGACCATCTCGGTACTGCGTCCCGCTGCGCAGCTCCTCCATCACCGACTCGCTCGTCGGCATATTGCTACGGTCCTCGGTCAGTTCCAATGCGAATGCCTCGCGATTCCACTGCGCCGGCCGAATCAACAGGCTGCTGTCGAGCCCGAGCTGCGTCTGCACCGTAGATCCTTCACGCAACCAGAGCCGCCGCACGACCTCGGAGGGGATACGCGAGGCCAGACAGTTGCCCCATTTCGCGACCTGCAGATCCATGATGTGCATCCGCACGTGTGCCTACGACGTACTCACCGAGCGCCCCCTGCAAAGCGGTCGGGATGGGCCGCAGCCCAGACTGCAGATTCGCCCGAAACACCCGCGCATAGTTCCCCCCGAGGATGCGTCCCACGTCTTCCCAGCCGAAATCCTGCCGCAGCAGCGCGTCCGCCAGTTCCGGCAGACGCGGCACGAGCGGAAGGTGGACGCCCCGACCATCTGCGCGATGCCGGCGGCCATCGCAGGCAGGTCGGGGAACATCGAGGCCGGTGGCCAGATGCCGATCACGTCACCGGTGCCGGCGACCGCTCGCGCGCGATCGGGCGAGATCAGACGGCTGTGCGGGCGTTCGCGAGCGTCGTGGATTCAATAGAAATTTCCAGCCGGAACCATCGTCGTACCGCAGATCGATGGACGACTTACCAGGCAATCGCGCCGAGATGACGCTCGTTTGCTCAGCGAAAAAACCCATCAGGCGACACTCCTGGTCTCCTCCAAATGTCAAATCGTGTTGCCTGCGGAAATGCGGCACCGGCTGGGCATGGGCGCATGCGCCAGGGTCGAAGTTCTCGAAGTATCCGACGGGCTGAAATTGCGCGTCGTCGGTGACCGTATTGCTCGAACTGGAAGGGTCATGCGCGGGTTCTAGGAACGGCCCCAAAAGAGACATTTCGCGCGTGCTGCGCGCGCTGGCGAGCAGCGAGCACATCACGCTCGAAAGTCGCGACCAGTGGCTGGCGAAGCGGTCTAGGGGCCTCGCGCCGACGCCGGCGGTGGACCAGGCGAGGCGGCAATCCTGTGCTTCCAAGATGCGGCCGGCTCGCTCGCCGCGAGTTTCAGACCCAGGCAGAGTCCTCCGGCGCGACGGTTGCCGCCTTTCGCGGCAGAATGCGCACGTCGGAGACCTATGGCGGCGGTAAAAGAGTCAAATGCAATAAGCACCCAGGCCAATGAGGGAGCCAGTCGTTCCTGTCCGAGCGTCGCCATCGAACTCGCCGCAGTCGGCACAGCGAACCTGCGGCTATCTATCACTTCAAGACAAGATCATGAAATACCGCGCAAGAAATCAACGAGGCCATGACATTGCCACAGCGTCAGTGCTCGCGGCGGCGTTGGTGTCGGCCATAAGCCTGTTCGGTTGCTCGTCGCAGCAGGCCTACGGGGCCGGTCAGGCTTGGCAGCGCCTAGAGTGCAACAAGATCATGGATGCACAAGAACGAAGCCGATGCATGGCAAGTGCGAGTACTTCCTATGAGGAGTACAAACGCCAGGCCGAGGCTGCCAAGGCTGGCAAGTAGCTCAAATGTCAGGTGGGCGCCAGCAAGCGAAACCGATAGAAGTGCACTCGCCAACCCTCGCGGTCCAATGGTGGCCCCTCGGCGAACCTGAGGTGTTACAGGAGGCGCCGCCTCCGCTGGGCGACTGGCATCTGGCACCTCGTCGGCAACCCCGAGCATCCGCAACTGGCCGACCTGGTCAGTCCGATCCGGAGCGTATCCGCCCGCACTCCCACCACCTCGAACCCGCTGTCGCTCAGCTCCCCGCAAGGCCGCCCATCCCCATCCAGCCGCTGCACCCGCCGCACCCAGTCGCCGGTAAGGCTGCGCCAGGCCTCGAATTCCTCCTCGCGCAACGGCTCGATCATCGGCTGATCCTCGTCATCGAAGGCCGCATCCCATTGCGAGTATCGATGCCGGCACCAGCACAGCACGCCCAGCGCATCGTAGCCGCGCCATTTCGAGGCCGGCCCGTTGTCGTCGTGATGCGCTTCCACGCGCACCGGCCAGATGACATGTTCGAGCAGCTTCTCGGGCAGTCGCGCCTGACTATGGTCCTGATTGCGGTCCATGCGGTGTGGTTTTCCGTCACTCCTCGGGGCCGAAGCACACGCGGTAGTCGGCGCACACGGCACAGGTCGGCGCCTTGCAGATGAAGATCTGCTCGCGCTCGCACAGCTGTTTGTAGAGGAACTTCTTCCACTTCATGTCGGCGACGTTCTTGGCCACCAGCGCCGGAAACCAATGCCGCATCAGCGCCGAGAGTTCGGCGCGCGATGCGAACTGCAGGTCCTGCCACAGGTGGTTGTCGCCCAGGCAGGCCAGCGCCACCGTCGTCGCGACGCTGCGCGCCGCGTCGGCCGATCCGGCCTGCGCATCGGCATGCGCCAGCAGCAGCGAGCGCACGTCGTCGACCTCGTCGCCGCGCGTCTCGGCGCGCGCGACGATGGCCGCGGCCGGCCGACTCAGGTCGCCGATGCCGCGTGCGTGTAGCACTTCTTGGGGCATATGCGGGCGCAGGCGGTGCAGCCGATGCACATCTGCTGATTCGCGATCGTCATCACCTTCTTCTCGTATTCCTCGTCGTCGTCGCCGTCGAGGTCGACGACGATGCGCTCGCCCTCGTCGTTGAGGCCGACGAGTTCGAGCACGCCGCGCGGGCAGACCTTGAAGCAGCGGCCGCAGCCTATGCATTTGCTCTCGTCGATGCTCTGGACGAAGGTCGGCGTCCAGGTCTTGCCCGAAGGCATCGTGACGCTGAAATCGCTCATGCGGTGCTCCCGGCAAGTCTGGCTCGCGCGGCGATCAGCGCGGCATGGGCCTCGTGCGCGACGCGCGCCACCTCGGGGATCTTTTCCCAACCGATCGGCAATTCCTCGGACAGGTCGTGCAGATCCATCTTGGCCTGCGTCGCGCGCGCGTTGAGTTTCTTGATCTCGGCCTTCAGGGCGTCGATGGCAACGGCATCCATTTCCGCCTACTCCCAGCGCGCGACTTCGGGGTATTTCTCGATCATCGAGATCCCCTCGGCGACGAACTTGTTGCCGGCCTCGGCCAGCTTGGCCAGGCTCGGGAAGCCGAAACGGTGCACGTCGCGCAGATGGCGGTTGACGACGATCAGCCGCCCGGTGGTCAGCACCGTGCGGCCGAAGCCCTCGTGGCTCATCTTGGTCATCGGCGAGACCATGCATTTGGTCGCGCGTTCGATCGCCAGTCCGATCGCGTTGTGATACAGGTCCAGCCGCCACAGCGTGTCGGGGTCGGGGTCGCCCATGATCGGCATCGCGCGGCGCTGCTCGGACGTGAGGATGTAGGGCTCGAGCAGCTTGGCGTCGCTCTTGCCCTCCCAGGTGCCATGCGTGTCCTGGGCGCGGATCTGCTGGATCAGCATGGCGATGAACGGGTCCTTCAGCAGCGCTTCGTCGCTGGGCGCATCGATGGTCGTGGCGTTCATGTGGATGACTGCTCTTTCTCGTCGTCTTCGAAATCGAAGTTCCTGTCCTGGCCCTTGAGCAGCGCCTTGCGCAGCCACGGTGGCGGCGTGCCCTTGAGCACGACCTGGAGCTTGTCGAGCACGTCGAGGATGACCTCGGGCGACGTGACCTTGATCGGGTGGATCTTGCTGGCGACGACGCGCGCCGCCGCCGAGCCGCCGATGGCCGCGACGTAGACGATCGCGCAATCGGCGATCGCCGCGAGCTTGGGCGCGAGCTTGTCCTCGTCGCCGTCCTCGGCGAGGTCGTCGCCGAAGCCGTAGTCCTTGACGAACTGGTAGCCGTCGCCGTCGATCTCGTAGACGGCCAGGTGCTTGGCCCAGCCGAAATGCGCATCGACGCGCTGCTGGTCCTGGGTGGCGAAAGCGATCTTCATCAGGCGGTCTCCATGCGGGTTGGGAGAGGGGCTGCGGTTGCAGCGGCCAGCGACGCCGCCGGCAGCGGCCAGGCGTCGGGGCCGTAGTGCGGGATCTGGTCGATCAGCAGATTGCCGACGGCGTAGACGAAGCTGCGCGTGCCGCGGTAGCCGACCATGCAGACATGGGCGTTGCCGATGCGGTCGAAGGTCGGGATGCCGATGCGGAACAGCGGCTTGCCGAGCCGCGCCGCGGCCTGGCGGCCATGGCTGTGGGTCATCAGCAGATCGCAGCCGGTGGCCTGGGCCGAACGTTCGAAATCCTCGAGGTCGCCGATGACGACCTCGGCCGTCGGGATGCGTTCGAGCAGCGGCGACGGCGTCGTCGTCACCGCGACGGCGACCTCGGCGCCCATCTCGTGCAGCATCATCGACGCCGCGTACAACAGGTCGGGCTCGGCGCCGAGCGCGACCTTGACGCCGCCGAAATGGAAATGGCCGTCGAGCATCGCGTCGACGAGCTGGCCGCGCTGGCGCCGCAGCCGTTGCGGCACCGGCCGGCCCGAGATCTCGGCCAGGCGCTGCACGAAGGCGTCGGTGGCGGTGAGGCCGGTGAGGCGGTCGAACACGGTGTAGGGCGTGCCGCAGATCGCTTGCAGCGCCGCAGCCGCGGCGCGCATCTGCTCGCCCAGCGCCAGCGTGTGCACGGCGCCGCCCAGGCCCTCGATGGCGTCGCGCGACGCGCCGCCCAGCGTCGTGCCGAGCCAGTCGTCCGGGATATGGCCGTCGAGCGAGCCCGAGACATCGGGGACGAACACCGGATCGAGTCCGAAGGCCTCGACGATCTCGCGCAACTCCGCGAGGTCGCCCGGCGAAAGATGGCAGCCGGGCAGCAGGTTGACCTGCTGCGGCCGCGGCTCGGCGCGCGGTTTCGCCAACGCCTGCACGATGCGCGTCACGGCTTTCGCCCAGCCGTCCTGGAAAGCGCCGACGAAGTCCGGCGTGCCGACATAGACGAGCGCGGTGTCGGCGAGTTCGGGGTGGCGGTCGCGGATCAGCTTCAGATAGCCGTCGACATCGTCGCCCTTGGTCTCGGTGAGGCCGGTCGAGCAGATCGCGATGATCTGCGGGTGGTTGCGCTCGCGGATGTTGAGGACGGCCTTTTCGAGATTGTCGAAGCCGCCCATGATGGTCGTCGCCTCGTTCATCGCCGTCGTCTGCAGCGGGATCGCTTCCTTGAAATGGCGCACCAGCAGCACGAGGCCGAACGAGGTGCAGCCCTGCGATCCATGCATCACCGGCATGCACGACGCCAGGCCCATGAACGCATAGGCCGCACCCAGCGGCTGGCTCATCTTGAGCGGATTGACCGCGCAGGATTTCTTCGATTCGGTGACCAGGGCCATGGCGTTCAGACCAGCATCGGGTCGGCGACCGTGGCCCAGGGCGCCGGCGTGCGCACCTGCTGCCACACCGGATTGAAGAGCGCCTTGTGGATCTCCTCGACCATCGTCACCATGCCTTCGTAGCCGGCGAAGGCGTGGTGGCGTTCCTGGTTGATGTCCATCCAGGGCATGCGGGCCTTGAGCGCGACGAACTGGCTGCGGCCGCCGCTGAGCATGATGTCGGCCTTGGCGTCGCGCAGCATCGCGTACATCTGGCGCGGCGTCATGTCGTCGATCATGTGGGCATCGTCACCCATGATCTCCTTGATCTTTTCCTTGTCCTCCTTCGTGCTCTTCTTGACGCTGGTGCCGACGACCTCGAGCCCCGCCTCCTGCAGCGCCGCGACGACGCTCCAGCTCTTCACGCCGCCGGTGATCAGCAGCACGCGCTTGCCGGTGAGCTGCGTGCGGTAGGCGCGGATGCGGTCCCAGGCGCGCGCCTCCTCGGCGGCGATCAGCGCCTCGGTGCGGCGCGCCAGGTCGGCGTCGGCACCCTGCTCGATGAGCAGCCGCGCGATCTCGCGCAGCGTCTGGCTCATGTCGGCAATGCCGTAGAAGCTGCCCTCGAAATACGGGATGCCCCAGCGCTGCTGCATCTTCGTCGCGATGTTGATCATCGACTTGCTGCAGACCATCATGTTGGCCTTGGCGCGGTGCGCCGAGGCCACCTCGTTGTAGCGGCCGTCCCCCGAGATGCACGACAGCACGCGCACGCCCAGCGCGTCGAGCAGCGGCTTGACTTGCCAGAGCTCGCCCGAGAGGTTGTATTCGCCGATGATGTTGATGTCGGTCGGCGTCGTGTATGCGGGCTCGACGGTGCCGATGACGTAGTCCAGCAACGCCTCGGCGCCGAGTTTGTTGCCCAGGTTCTTCGGGCCCGCGAAACCGGGCGCGTTGACCGGGATCACCGGCTTGCCGAATTTCTCGCTGGCGCGCTGGCAGACGGCCTCGATGTCGTCGCCGATGAGCCCGGTGACGCATGTCTGGTAGACGAAGATCGCCGGCGGGTCGACCTTTTCGACGATCTCGCGGATGGCCTTGAACAGCCGCTTCTCGGCGCCGTAGATGACGTCGAGCTCGTTGATGTCGGTCGTGAACCCGGTGCGGTAGACCTGCGAGCCCGACGACGCGCTGTGCCGGTTGTCCCAGGAGTTGCCCTCGCAGGCGATCGGGCCGTGTACGAGGTGGGCGACGTCGACGATGGGCTGCAGCGCGATCTTCGCACCGTCGAAGGCGCAACCGCCGGCCGCCGCGCCGGGCGTCAGCTGCTTCGTGCAGCCGGCCTTGCGCGCCTTCGCGGTCTTGCCCTGGTTGACCTCGCAACCGGGTTCCTCGAAGACATCGGCGATCTTGGCTTTGAGTGCTGCTGACATTCGGCCTCCTGCGGCAGGGTCCTGCGGCAGGGACTACGCAACAAAGGTGCCAGGGGGCGATCAGGGGGTCGCTTACGGGAGAGGTACGGGGAAGGCGCCCGGCGGGGCGCCGCAGCGCCGCGTCGGGGCTGTCGCGTTTGTCGCGGACCGGACATCCCCCGGCGCGCCGCAAGTCCTTGATTCATAGGCGGCAGTGCCCCTGGCACGGGTCTCGCAATGCAGGCCTCATCCATCACCCGCATTCAAGGTGTCATCCATGTCCAGCAGCGAAGCCTTCGTCGCCATCGGCGATCTGCGCAAGGGCCGTCAGGCGGTCAGCGAGATCCTCGAGACCGCAGCCGGATGCGGCACCAGCGGCGGCGCCGGCAAGGCCAGTTGCGGCACTTCCGACGGCCCCGACGACATGCCGGCCGAGATCTGGGAAAAGGTCAAGAACCATCCCTGCTACAGCGAGGAAGCGCACCACCATTACGCCCGCATGCATGTGGCGGTGGCGCCGGCCTGCAATATCCAGTGCCATTACTGCAACCGCAAATACGATTGCAGCAACGAGTCGCGCCCCGGCGTCGTCAGCGCCAAATTGACGCCCGACCAGGCCGTGCGCAAGGTGCTGGCGGTGGCCAGCGAGATCCCGCAGATGACGGTGCTCGGCATCGCCGGCCCCGGTGATGCGCTGGCCAATCCGAAGAAGACCTTCGAGACCTTCCGTCGCCTGTCCGAGGAAGCGCCCGACATCAAGCTGTGCCTGTCGACGAACGGCCTCGCGCTGCCCGAGCATGTCGACGAGATCTGCCGCTACAACATCGACCATGTGACGATCACCATCAACATGGTCGATCCGGCCGTCGGCGAGAAGATCTACCCCTGGATCTTCTGGGACCACCGCCGCGTCACCGGCCGCGAGGCGGCCGAGATCCTGCACCGCCAGCAGATGCTGGGCCTGGAGATGCTGACGGCGCGCGGCGTGCTGACGAAGATCAATTCGGTGCTGATCCCTGGCATCAACGACGAGCACCTGATCGAGGTCAACCGCGAGGTCAAGAAGCGCGGCGCCTTCCTGCACAACATCATGCCGCTGATCAGCGAGGCCGAGCATGGCACCGTGTACGGCCTCACCGGCCAGCGCGGCCCCAGCGCCCAGGAGCTGAAGGCCGTGCAGGACGCCTGCATGGGCGGCGCCAACCTGATGCGCCATTGCCGCCAATGCCGCGCCGACGCCGTCGGCCTGCTCGGCGAGGACCGCAGCGAGGAATTCACGCAGGACAAGATCGACGGCATGGAAGTCGTCTACGACCTGGAGCGCCGCCGCGAATACCAGACCCGTGTCGAGCAGGAGCGCCAGGCCCAGCATGACGCCAAGGTCACGGCGCTGGCCGAAACCGCCGGCGGCGACGACAGCGGCATCAAGGTGCTCGTCGCCGTCGCGACCGAAGGCCATGGCAAGGTGAATCAGCATTTCGGCCATGCCACCGAATTCCAGATCTTCGAGGTCGGTGCCGGTGCGGCGCTGTTCGTCGGCCATCGCCGCGTCGACCTCTATTGCCAGGGCGGCTACGGCGAGGACGAGCAGCTGCCGTCGATCGTGAACGCGATCAACGACTGCCACGCCGTGCTGGTGGCGAAGATCGGCGCCTGCCCGCGCGATGAACTGAAGGCCGCCGGCATCGAGCCGGTCGACGCCTATGCGCATGAATTCATCGAGCATGCGGCGCTGTCGTGGTTCGCCGATTACCGCGCCCGTGTCGCCGCCGGCGAGATCGTCCATACGCCGCGCGGCGATGCGCATATCCGCCAGGGTGCGTACACCGCGGCCGCCTGAATCCCTTACCACCTACAGCCCGCTAGGAGACTCTCCCCATGGCCCTGAAGATCATCGCCTCGATGTGCACCGCCTGCTCGGCCTGCGAACCCGAGTGCCCGAACGTCGCGATCCGCGAAAAGGGCGGCACCTACATCATCGATCCCGTCAAGTGCACCGAATGCGAAGGCCATTTCGACGCCCCCCAATGCATCGCGGTGTGCCCGGTCGACGGCTGCATCAAGAAGGTCTGACCATCATGATCCAACCCCAAGTCACCGTGACGCCCGCGGCCGAGAAGTTCATGCGCCGCATGGTGCGTTTCTCGGGCCACCCGACGGGTGGATTCCGGCTCAGCGTCAGCCCCGGCGGCTGCTCGGGCTACAACTCGGAATTCACGGTCGAAGCCGCACCCGCCGGCGGCGACGCCGAGCTGACGGTCAACGGCCTGCGCATCTTCCTGCCCGCCGAAAGCCGGCTGCTGCTCGACGGCGTGACGGTCGATTTCTCCGAGACGCCGGTGAAGTCGGGATTCGAATTCATCAATCCGAATGCGGCCGCCTGCGGCTGCTCGACCGCCGACGCAGCGGCGCCGGCGCAGGCGACGATCTCGCTGGCGTCGATCAAGCGCATGTGAGAGACGGACGGATGGACGCCGCCGACTTCGACAGCGCCGTGCTCGGCCTCGGCCTGCCCGAGGCGGTGCGCGACGCGCTGGCCGAGGCCGGTGCGCCCCGCAGCGATGCGGCGCGCGCGATGGCGGCGCTGATGCGCGCGCAGGCGGCGGCGCCCGAGCATCCTGCCGTGCTGATCGCGCTCTATCGCCATCATTTCTATGGCCACCGACTGCATGCGGCGCGCGATGTCGCGCGCCAGGCGCTCGTCATCGGCGCCGCGGCGTTGCAGTTGCCGCGCGTCTGGCGCGAGGTCGAGCCGCGGCCGCTGGCCGGCGCGCGCGACGACCCGACGACGCGCTTCTATCTCTTCGTGCTCAAGGGCTACGCCTACCTCAGCCTGCGCCTGGACGACCCGGTCGAGGCGCGCGACGCGCTGGCGCTGCTGCGCGCGCTCGACCCCGAGGATCATGTCGGCGCGGCGCTGCTCGAGGCCGTGCGCCGGCGCAGCGGCGATACGACCGCGGAAGAACAACCCTATGTCATCGCCACCGGCGCCGCCGCCTGGGCGCGGCTGCCCGCCTGAAGCCGTGATGGACGAACCCGGCAACGACATCCCGGCGCTCGATTACGAGGGCCGACCACTCGATGCGGCGAACTGCGCCGCCTGCGCGCATGCCGCGCTGCAGGCCGCCGGCGGCTGCGAGATCGGGCGCTGCTGCGTCAACGACATCTATGCGCGGCGCATCGACCGCTTCTTCCGCACCCATCCCGAACTCGCCAACGGCCACCTCGACCATGGCTATTTCGAGGTGCGCGCCGTCGCCGCGCGTTACGCCGACCTGTTCCACCTCGGCGCGCTGATGCACGACGCCGACGAGACGGTGCGGCTGCAGCTCGCGCTGCGCGTGCCGCAGCGCCAGTTGCAGCAGCTGCGCGACGATCCGCATCGCGAGGTGCGCATCCGCGTCGCGCAGCGCATCGCCCTCGAGGAACTCGCGCCGCTGATCCGCGACCCCGACTACCAGGTGCGCGCCATCGTCGCGCGCCGCCTGCCCGAGGCGCTGCTGCCGCTGCTGATGAACGATGTCGACCTGCAGGTGCGGCTCGTCGTCGCCGGGCGCATCGCGATGCCGGCGCTGTGGCGCCTGGTCGAGGATCAGGCTGCCGAGGTGCGCCGCATCGCCGCGATGCGGCTGCCAGCGCCGCTGCTCGCGGCACTCGTCGCCGACCCCGATTGGACGGTGCGCTGGGAAGTCGCCGGACGCGCCGAGCCGCCGCTGCTCGAACGCCTGCGCGACGACCCCGAGCCCGAGGTGCGCGAACGCGCGGCGGCCGCATTGGCAAGCCGGGAGACCATCGATGGCTGACATCAACCGCGACGGCGACAGCATCGAGATCGCCGACCCGCCGCGCTTCGAGATGGGCGAGCGCGTCGTCGCGCGCTGCATCGTGCGCAACGACGGCACCTACAACGGCTACGACATCGGCCATGTGCTGGTGCAGCGCGGCGAGATCGGCTTCGTGCGCTCGATCGGCACCTTCCTGCAGCAGTTCTACATCTACGCCGTCGAATTCAGCGCCAGCGGCCACCAGGTGGGCATGCGCGCGAAGGAGATCTGCACCCTCGACCATCTGCCCGACGACGTGCTCGAGCGCCTGGGCGCCGACGCCGAACGACTCGCCTCACTGCGCTGAAGCAAGGAAGGAAAGACGATGACACCCGAATCGCGCCCGCCGAAATTCGCCTGGGGCCAGAGCGTGGTCGCCGCGATCGACCTCTACAACGACGGCAGCCTGCCCGAGACGCCCGAGGACGCGCTCGTCGTCGTCGCCGGCGGACCGGGCGAGATCGTCAACATCGGCCACCATGAAGAGAGCAACAGGCCGGTCTACATGGTCGACTTCGGCGTCGCCGTGCTCGGCTGCCTCGAGGAAGAGCTGGCCGTGGCGGAAGAGGTCGCCTGATGGCGGCCGCGCTCGCCGGCAACGCAGCGGTGGCCGTCGTGCTGCCCTTCGTGCCGGCGCGCATCCTGCACGCGCTGTCCGCGCGGCGGCGCTACAAATACGTGCATCCGCGCGTCGAGGCCGAAGGCGCCGGCTGGAAGATCGTGAGCCCGAATTGCTCGCGCAACATCGACCCGGCGGGCGGCGAGATCGACATCGCCTGGATCGTCGCCGCCCCCCGCGGATCGTGGCGCGTGCATGCGCGCGATCATCGCCGCCAGGCCTGGAAGCTGCGCGACACCACGACCAGTCTCGACGAGGCGCTCGAACGCGTCTGTGCCGATCCGCTGCGCGAGTACTGGCCATGATCTACCTCGACCACAACGCGACCACCGCGGTCGCCCCGGCGGTGCTCGTCGAGATGGTCGACGCGATCGAACGCGCCTGGGCCAATCCGAGTTCGACGCACGGGCCGGGCCAGGTCGCGCGGCGTCTGCTCGCCGATGCGCGCACGCGCGTCGCCGCGTACCTGGGCTGCAGCGGCGCCGAACTCGTGTTCACGAGCGGCGCCACCGAGGCCAACCACCAGGCACTGCTCGGCGCGCTGGCGGCGCGCGCAACCGAGCGGCGCCAGCGCATCGTGATGTCGGCGGTCGAGCATCCGGGGCTGCTCGCGCTCGGACGGCGGCTGCGGGCGCAGGGTTTCGCGGTCGACCTGATACCGGTCGACGGCCAGGGCCGGCTCGACCTCGCCGCGGCGCAGGCATTGCTGATCGGCGACGATGTCGCGCTCGTCAGCGTGATGGGCGCGAACAACGAGACCGGC
>JAGWTU010000091.1 GCA_028868825.1 Burkholderiales bacterium
GCTAGACTGCAGGGCTGATTTGGGGGCGTAGCTCAGCTGGGAGAGCGTCGCGTTCGCAATGCGAAGGTCAGGAGTTCGATCCTCCTCGTCTCCACCAACAAACAGTAGGGGCCGCCGGTGAGCGGCCCCTAACTTTTTGGGCCGCGGGCAGCGCGATCCATTCGGCATGCCAGGGGCCGGTGGCGCGCTCGAAGCCCACTCAGGCAGCTGCACCGTTTGCGCCTGCCCGGTTCGGGCTGGCCATCGCGATGCCGAGGCCGTATAGCGCGCTCGCCGTGCTGCCGATGATGGCCTTGCGTGCGCGTTCGTCGATCGGCGCCGCGGACAAGGCCTGCAGCGACTGCGCACATGACACCGAATGAATCCGCTCTCGGCCCGTGACAGCCGCCTGCCGCTGTACCAACGCCTGCGCGACGAGCTGCTGCAGCGCATCGCCGAAGGGCAGTGGAGCCCGGGCAACGCCATCCCCACCGAAGCCGAGCTCACGTGGCGGTCATCGCTGCCGCTGTCGCCTTCGCGCGCGAAGACGGAGCCCTGGTCGGCGTCACCGATTCGAACGCCCGCCCCTCGACCGCGGACTACTGGACGACCTTGCCGTCGGCGCCGAACATGGCGAAATCGACGTAGCTGGAAACGCCATGTTCCTTGGCTGCGAAATCCAGCACATAGTTGCCGACATCGACAGCCTTGGCGCGTGCCAGCGCGGCAGTCACCTTGATGGGCGTGGGATCGGGCGTCGATTCCAGCACCTTGACCAGCGCCTTGCAGGCGATGAAACCCTCGATCGAACGCGCGGACAGGTGGGCATCCGCGGAGGCCTGGCGCAATTGCAGGTATTCCCTGACCACCGCCACCTGGGTCTGCGTCGCCAAGGGAAGAACGACCGAGAAGGCATAGCCGCGTGAGCGTTCCGGCCCCAGGCCCTTGAGCAGCGCCTCGCTGTCGATGATGGACATGCCGTATAGCGTGCCCGTGCCCTTGGCCGCCGCGTATTCCTTGACGAACTCGATCGCGGCTGCCGTGGTCGCCCCCAGGAAGACGACCTGCGGCCGCACCTTCGCGATCTCGGCCACCGCCTTCGCAACCGCCGTCGTGTTGCGCTGATAGCCCGAACGCACGAGCAGCGTGACGCCGTAGCGCTTGGCCGCCGCGTCGGCGCCGGCCAGCACGTCGCGGCCCAGGCTGTCGTCCTGATAGAGCAAGGCGACCTGGGTGACGCCGAGAAACGAGATCTGGCTGAACAATCTCGCTATCTCGTCCCGATACCTGGCCTTGACGGGATAGAGGTCCTTGGCCTTGGCCAACGAGGCGGCGCCGGAAACGGCGCCGACCATCGACACATGCGCCTGCTCGAGCACACCGTCGCGGGCCAGCGCTTCGAGGTTGTCGGTGCCCACCGTGCCGAGCATCGCGACCGGCGCATCGCCGGCGATCAGCTCGCGCGTGAGGCGCACGGTCTCGTCGGGTTTCTGGGCGTCGTCGCGCGTCACCAGCTTCAGCTCTCGCCCATGCACGCCGCCGTGGGTGTTGGCCGCATCGATGCAAAGCTCGATCCCCGAATGGATCGCCTGACCGGTGACGGCCTGCGAGCCGGTGAACGGCGCCACTTGGCCGATGACGAGCGGATCGGCTGCCCGCGCCGCCGGCGGATGGCCGAGCAGGGCGACGGGAGCCATCGCCAACATCCCGATGCGCACCGCCCGGACGAGCAGACGCCTCAAGTCGCGGGTGTTCATCGAGGAGTTCATGAGGAGCGCACCGGCCATGGATCGGACCGATAGTTTCGCACCGACGATTCGCCCGAAGATGAAACCGGGGTGACGAGAGGAGCGCAAGGGATGCCTGGACCGCCTGGCGCAGCCCGACGAGACGGTCGCCGCCAGGTACGGTGGACTTCACGGCCTGACCGCGGAGCCGAGCTGTCGCGCCCTGCAAAGCGGTAGCGGCAAACGGCGGGTAGCCATGCGGCTGCGATAAGCCCTCTTGGGTTATGACGTGCCCGCGACCGGCCGCAACTAGACGATGGCGCAGCAGTACACACCGTTGCCGATCTTGGGCTGCACGAAGAACTCATGCCCGGCCGTATCCTGCAGCAGGAACCGCAGCGCACGGATGAAGATGCCGTGCGCGACCAGGGCCACGGTGCTCTCGGGCCATTGTGTGTGCAGCGATTCCAGCCCTTGCGCGACCCGCGCGACCACTTCCCGCGGTGTTTCGCCCCGAGGCGGTGCGTCGTCCCAGGATTGCAGGATCTGGCGGGCGAGCAATTCGGGAAAGCGCTGCTGCGCCTGCGCCGGACTCCATGTCTCGAACACCCCGAAGTCGCGTTCGCGGAATGGCACCATCACGGTGAAGGGCAGACCGCGGCGGTCGGCCAGCGCCTGCGCAGTCTGGCGCTCGCGCCCACGCCGTTGGCCTTGCGCCGGGCGCCGGCATTGTGGGCCAGCCGCAGGAAGGGCGTCAGTCCCTTGCCGTGGACCAGTTCGTAGGCCAGCGTGTCGACGTGGAAGACGGTGCAAGGAACGGGCGGCAATTCACCCTTCAGGCTGGCCGCACCGCCACGCCCGGGTTGCGCTCGATGTCGTTGACGAGTCCGACGCCATCGAAATGGTCGGCATGCACGAGAGCGCCTTCGAACCTCGACGCGTCGACGGCGCCGGCCAGTTCGGCCCGTTCGCTGCGTCGGTCGGCCAATTCAAAGGCCTGCACCTTGAATGGCGCCGTCACGTTCAGGCCCCGGCCGCCGCGCCGGATGAAATCCCGCACCGTGGCGGCGAAGCCGTCCAGCGGTCGCGCGATCGCGGTGTATTCGAGGTCCTCGCCCATCGCCGCGGCAAACAGGCCGTGGATCAGCGATGATTTCGAACGGCCCATCGGGTTGCCGATCTCGGCGTAGGCGTCGCTCATGTCCGGGTCTCCCGGTTCAGGGCTGCGGCAGTCGGGCCACATCGGCCTCGGCGTAGAGCACGCCGTCGGCGATGAGGGTGTCGATCTCCGCCGCCGAATAGCCCAGGCCGGCCGCGATCTCGCGGTTGTGCTGGCCGAGCAGCGGCGCCGGGCCGCTGGGCGAGGTGTCGCAGTCCGAGAAGCGGAACGGCAGGTTGGGCAGCTTGATCCTGCCCAGCAGCGGATGATCCTGTTCGACGACCATGCCGCGCGCCAGCGTCTGCGGGTCGGTGAGCACGTCGGCGATGTCCTGGACCTTGGCGGCCGGCACGCCCGCGGCATCGAGCGCCGCGCAGCAGGCGGCCACGCAGGCCTGCGCCATCGTCCATGCGCGCACCTTGGCGAGGATCTCGTCGCGATGCCCGTTGCGGCCGGCCGCGTCGTGGAAGCGGCGGTCGGCGGCATAGGCCTCGCCGCCGATGAGCAGCGCGAAGCGCTTCCAGGCGTCGTCGGCCTGTGCCGCGATGACGAGGTAGCCGTCGCGCGCGGCGAAGACGCCGTAGACGGTGCTTTGCGGCAGGTCGTAGCCGGTCTGCACCGGCATCTCCTGGCCGCCGCTGAGCAGCCAGCTCTGCGCCGCGAAATCGTGCATCGAGATCATGCAGTCGTACAGCGCGATGTCGATATGCTGGCCGCGACCGCTGGCGATGCGCCCGAACAGCGCCGCGCAGACCGCCGCGACGCCGTGCATGCCGGCGTACATGTCGGCAATCGGCATGCGAAACAGCGGCGGGCGTTCGCCCGGCACGCCGATCAGCGACATCGCGCCGCTCTTGGCCTCGGCGATGAGGCCGAAGCCGGCGCGCTGCGCGTCGGGCCCGGTGTGGCCGTAGGCCGAGACCGAGCAGTAGACGAGCTTGGGATTGCGGCGCGCGAGTTCGGCGTAGCCCAGGCCGAGCTTGTCGAGCGCGCCGGGGCGGTAGTTCTCGACGAACACGTCGGCGCTGTCGGTGAGTTCGTGCATCAGCTGCAGGCCGCGCGCGTCCTTGAGGTTGATGCACAGGCCCTTCTTGCCCATGTTCTGCTGCATGAAGTAGCCGCTCTGGCCGCCGACCATCGTCGGGCTGGCGCGGCCGGCGTCGCCCTGGCTCGGGCGTTCGACCTTGATCACGTCGGCGCCCATCGCCGAGAGCGAGCGCGAGATATGCGGCCCGGCCAGGAAATGGCTGTAGTCGATGACGCGGATGCCGCGCAGCGGCAGGTTCTGGCTCATGAGGATCTCCGGGGAATCAACGGGCAGTGCTCGCCCTCTTGCACGACGTCGCCATGCTGGTTGACCGGTTCCGACGGCAGCACGAGGCTGACCCAGCCGGGCCGACTTGGATGAATTCGACCGCGAGTCCGTCGGGCCGCCGCGACCGGCGCGGACCCCGCGTTCACCGTCGCCGTCCTTCATGATCAGGCCGGCGCGGCGTATGGCCTCCACATGCTCGGCGTTGCGTGCGTCGGGCGTGACTTCGGAATCCGCCGCGGCGAGCGCGCCACCGATCGCGCAGCCCAAGGCGCCGGCGCCGATGATGTGGATCTTCAAGTCTTCTCCTGCGGACAGGCGCACGCCAGCGCGCCTCGACGGTCTGGAAGATAGACGCTCCGCTCCATCGCGTATACAGTGGGTTCTCAATAGTCACCATTGCGATTCGCAATGATCAAACCCGTCCTCACGATGCCGGACGCGGTGCAGCTCGACATCAAGCTGCTGCAGCTGTTCGAGCTCATCTATCGCACGCACAGCGTCACGCGCGCGGCCGAGCAGCTCGGTCTGAGCCAGCCGACGGTGAGCATCTGGCTCGGCAAGCTGCGCCGGCAGTTCGACGACCCGCTGTTCGTGCGCACATCGATGGGCATGCTCCCCACGCCGCGCGCCGAGGCCCTGATCACGACCGCGCGCGAGGTGCTCGAGTCCTGGCGCAGGCTGCTGGCCGATCCGCCGGCGTTCGATCCCGCCGCCGCCACGCGCCGATTCCGCGTCTGCATGACCGACGCCAGCCACATCACCTTGCTGCCGCAGTTGCTGGCTCATGTGCGGGCGCTCGCGCCTGCAGTGCAGCTGGTGGTGACGCGCATCGACGGTGACACGGCGCGAGCGCTGGAGGCGGGCGATGCCGATGTCGCGATCGGCTACGTGCCCTGGCTCGAGGCCGGGTTCTATCAGCAGGCGCTGTACCCGCAGGACTGGGTCTGCCTGGCCAACCGCAATCATCCCCGTATCGCGAAGGTCCTGAGCCTGCGCGCCTACAGGAGCGAAGCGCATGTCTCCATCACCGCGGGCACGGGCGCGCAACTGCTCGAGCAGGCGCTGGCGCGTCAGGCGACCGCGCTGCGCGTCGTGCTCGAGTTGCCCGGCTTCCTGGGCCTGGGCGGCGTCATCGCGGCCTCCGACCTCGTCGCCACCTTGCCGCGCCATATCGGCGAGACGCTGGCCGGCATGGCCGGTCTGCGCGTGCTGGCCTGTCCGCTCGACGTGCCATCCTTCACCGTCAAGCAGCATTGGCATGCCCGCTTCCACGAAGATCCCGGAAACCGCTGGTTGCGCGGCGTGATGGCGGGGCTGTTCATGCGCAAGGGAAAGGCGATAGCCTCGCCGGCAAGGTCGCCTTCGTCGCCGGCATCGACATCGTCGTTGAGCGCGGCACCCTTGCGGTAGGGATCATCGGCGGGTCGGCCAACCCGACCCGGTCTTGGAGACGCAGTCGCGCGAGAAGTCGCAGGGCGGTCTGCTAGGCCCGATCCCGGTGACCGATCGCGCGCGGGCGTCGCCGTACCAGGCCGGTCGTCGCGATCAACACCAGGGCCAGCGTGCCGGGCTCGGGAACGGCAATCGCGTCGATGCGGGCGAACAGACCGCCGGTCTCCCCGTTGGGGCCGGCCGTCAAATAGAGCGAGCCGGCCGATCCGCCGTTGCCGCCATTGCCGAAGCTCAATCCCCACAGCCCGTCGATCGACAGCGGATTGGCGTTGATATCGGCCAGCGTTCCTTCGAAGAGCCCGCTGCCGGGGTCGTAAGCGTTGATGCTGCCATCGCCGAAATTGCCGACCAGCAGATCGCCCCCCAGGGCGCCGAAGCCCAGCGGTGCCAGCGCCAGGCCCCAGGGGGAATCCAGGCTGCCTTGCGCGACCAGCGACGTGAACGTGCCGGTCGCGGGGTCGAAGACCTTGACGAAGCCATGACCGGCGCCGGCGATGTCGTCATGGCCGTTGCTGAGCGCGAAGGTGACGTAGATCCTGCCGCCGATGTTCTGGACATTGAACGGCGCGTAGCCGGCCGGCACGGTGGGATCGGCAATCGAGGACACCAGGCCCGACGAATTGAAGACGTCGAGCGTGCCGGCTGCAAAATTGCTTGCGTAGAGCGTCTGCTTGTCGCTCGAGATGGCCAATCCCTTGTAGACGGCACCGGAGACGGTGAACAGCGTTTCGGCCACCGTGCCCAGCGCGCCGCGCCAGCCCATGATGGTGCCGTTCTCGCTGGCGAACAGGAAACTGTCCGCTTTGAACGCGGCCGAGCCGTTGAAGACCTGGCCCGTCACGGCGGCGCCGCCGGCGGGCATCGATATCACCAGCCCCTGTTTGACGCCCATCGAGTTGTACAGCGTGGACTTGCCGGTCCCGTTGTCGGATATCCAGAACGGGCTGGCGGGCGAAAACGAGATACCCCAGGGATTGATCAGATCCGGATCCGTTGCACTGGTCACCAGCGTCGTCTCCTGGTACCGACCCACCGGCCCGGCCCCGGCGGCGGCGGACAGGTCGCCGAGAACGAGCAGGGCCAGCAGGACTCTGATGCTTCTCGACATGTACGCCTCGCGCAGTTGGTTTGAACGACTCATGGGGACCCAGGTCGAACAGCTCACGCAAGAAGCAGACCCATCTCGATTCGACTCAATCTATCAATGACTTGGGAGCCCGGGGTTGATTCGCGAAATTTCGAATGGCAGGATTCCCGACACCGCAGGCCGCGAATATCCGGCGCCGGCGAAAGCGTTCGGATTCGTGCGCCATTCGCGCTTTGTTCCGGAATGAATGAACGGCATCGTCATGCAGTCCATGTGAGCCATTCTGCTCTTGCGCATACTCCCTTGCCGGCGCCGGCTTACGGGCAGGCGCCCCCGCCCAGCAACTGCTGCTTGAGCACCTGCAGCGCATCGCTCTGGCGCAGCCCCACGAAGGCCGCCTCCGAATGCGGCATCGTGCGCGCCGAACACACCAGGTTGGCGATCTGCGCCGCCAGGCCGCGGAAATTCCACGACGACGCGAAGTTGATCGTCGACGGCAGCGCCTGGTGGCAACTGATGCAGTACGGCCGCACCACCTTGCGGTAGAGCACCGGGTCGCCCGACCACTGCGGCGGCAGGAAGCCGTCGTCGGCGCTGCCGCGGGTGAAATTGGCATAAGTGCCGTTGATCCACACCGCAATCGGGTCGTTGGGGTCGTTCGGGTTCGGCCGCGTGCCGAGCACCAGCCTGTTCAGGTCGCGGAGGGCGCCTTCCTGGTCGGCACGGGTGTAGCCGGGCTGCGTCGAGAACTTCATGTCGGCGACGATGAACGGCAGCATCGACGCGCCGCTGAGCTGGTGCGTGGCCGCGTTCAGGCTGCCGCCGTGGCAGGCGATGCAGGCCTGGGGCACCTGCTTGCGGCCTTCGCTGTCGAATTGCGCGCTGGTCTGCAGCCTGGAGAAGTAGTAGTTGTCGCGCGGGTAGACGATGGGGTCGTAGCCGGTGTCAGGCAGGAAGTCCTGGAACGTCAGACCCACCGTCGGACTGAACCAGAGCGCCGAATACGACAGCGGGTTGCGCCCGGCGATGGCATCGCCGAGCGCTGCATCGGGGTTCGGGAAGCCGGCCTGGCCGGGCAGCGGCCCATGGTTGCTGGCGATGCAGGAGATGCCCGGGCCGTTCATCGCGAGATCGGTGTTCGGCACGCTGTAGCAGTTCATGCTGCGCGCCACCGCCAGGCTGGTGTCGTCGTAGAAGACGGCGGTGATCGGCGCGAGCCGCGTCACGGGGTAGCCGTTGAACGTGGCCTGCCTGACCCCGGTCTGGGATTCCCAGGAGAGCACGTCCTGCGGGGCACCGCTGGGGCCGTCGCAGACCCAGGGACTGTTGGAAGCGCCGACCCACCAGCAGCTCTTGATCGGCTGGCTGCCGTAATAGGCCAGCGTATCGGCCTCGCTGCCCGGCCCGGACGGCAGGCTCAAGTAGGGCAGGCCATGCGAGGGCATCGAGACGCCTACCGTCAGCACCGCCGGGACGCTGTTGAGCTTGCCGTCGTTGACCAGCAGCTGCACCTGGAAGCTGCCCGCGCGGTCCAGGCGCAGCGATGCCAGCCCGCTCTGCGCGTTGCCGATCTGGGTCGTCGATCCCGCCGGCCGATTCAGCACGCCCCAGGAAAAGCCGATGGGGTCGCCGTCGGGGTCCGAAGACGCCAGGCCGTTGAAAGTCACGATCTGGCCCACGGTGCTGTTGGCGGCATCGACGGTCGCCACCGCCACCGGCGGGCGGTTCGACGGGTTGCTGCTGAACTGCCATGCCAGGCTGGCGGGGTCGAACGGCAGCGTGCGGTCCTGGCGGATCGTGATGGTGTCGTAGCTCGTCGTGTTGGCGTTGGCCGCCATCGTGCCGATGTTGACGCTGCCGTCGATGATCAGCGTGGCCGGCGACCGGCTGGTGACCGTCGCCACGGCGTCCTTGAGGGCGCCGCCCTGATTGCGAAACGTGACCTGGTAGGTGTAGTCGAACTGGGTCCGGTTGGCGCGCTGGTTGCCGGTGAGGTCGTAGTGGTCCACCGACAGCTGGGCCTGCGCCGCGCCACCGGCCGCCAGGCCGGCCAGCAGCAGGCCCCTGGCACCGGCGCGCCGCCAGCGCCTGGCGGCCAGCATGCCGGCCAGTCCGGCGAACAGCATGGCCAGGGTGCCGGGTTCGGGTACGGGAACGGCGAGGGTCGTGGAGCCGCCGGTGAGGTAGCGGTAGTCGACGTCGTAGATGTCGAACTGCTGCCAGCCCGGCGTGCCGGCGCCTTTCCAGGTGAAGCTGATCTGGAACGGTCCCGTGAGGTCGGGGTTCGTGCGCTGGGCCTGCAGGTCGTAATAGCCCAGGGCCGGCAGCAGCGGATCGGGCTGTATCGCCATCGCGCTCCAGTCCGACCCGGGGCCGGGCCCGGTGAGTTGCAGGTCGGCGTATTGGCCGGGGTCGAAATCCAGGTCCAGGACCTGGCCGGCCAGCAGCGTCGCGTTGCTGTAGACCTTCAGGTCGACCATGGTGTAGGTGTAGGACCAGCGCTGGGTGGCGGCATCGAGCAGCTGGGCTGTGTAGTCGATGCTCAGCGCATGTGCCGGCGCTGCCGACAATGCGCCGACGGCGAGCAGTGCGGCCAGGCAACGAACGGCGAAGGAGGGCAGCATGGTTGGGCTTCTCGCTAAGAGTGGAGCGCCCGTTGTATCGCCGCGTGCGTTATGACGTCGTTATGGCGGGCCGTCGTGATGCCGGTGGCGTCCGTCAACGCAGATCGTCGAGCAAGCGGGCCAGCTCCTTCTTGACGACCTGGTAGCACTCGCAGGCCTGCGTCTCCAGCCCTGCGCGGTCGGTGACGCCGATATGGCCGCGCCGGTAGCGGATATAGCCGGCTTCCTGCAGCCGGCCGGCCGCTTCGGTGACGCTCTCGCGGCGCACGCCGAGCATGCTCGCGACCAGCTCCTGCGTCATCACCAGTTCCTGCCCCGGCGTGCGGTCCAGCGTCAGCAGCAGCCAGCGGCTCAATTGCTGCTGCACCGAATGGTGGCGGTTGCAGGCGCCGGTCTGCATCACCTGCGTCAGCAGCGCCTGCGTGTAGCGCAGCAGGATGCGCTGCAGCGCGCCGCCCAGGTCGAAGGCCGCCTTGAGCCGATGGCGCTCGAGCCGGTAGGCGCCGCCCGCGGTCTGCACGACGGCCGAACTCGGCGTCGTGTCGCCGCCCATGAACAGCGCCACACCGACCATGCCCTCGCTGCCGACGCCGGCCGTCTCGGCCGAGGCGCCGTCGTCGGTGATGTAGTGCAGCGAAACCACCGCGGTGGTCGGGAACAGCGCGTGCTGCAATTGGCTGCCGGGTTCGTAGAGCATCTGGCCCAGCGCCAGCGGCACCCATTCCAGCGATGGCAGCAGTTGCAGCCGCTCGGACTCCGGCAAGGCCGCCAGCAGTCGGTTGCGGCTGGGATCGTCCAGCAGCGCCGCGGCGCGATGCCGCGCGCTAGCCGGCACGGATGGGCGCCCGGGTCAGGATCTCGACGCCGATGCCGCGGTAGCCGATGAAGCGGCTGTGCTGGTCGAACATCGGCTCGCCGCTGACGCGGAACTGGCGCCGTTCGCCAGCGGTGGTGACGCGGCTGATGCAGAAATCGAGGAAGGGCTGGCGCGCGCGGATGGTCTCGCGCAAGGTCTTGCGCTCGGCCTCGTCCCAGCCCTCGCCGCCGCCACCGCCGTCGGCCACGCCATCGAGTCCGTCGACGCGCAGCCCCAGCATTTCCATCACCGGGCCCGAGACGCGCGTGAAGACGCCGCCCTCGTCCTGCTCCCAGTACCAGTCCGAGGCGAGTTCGGTGAGGCTGCGATAGCGGGCCTCGCTCTCGCGCAACTCGGCCGTGCGCTCCTGCACGGCCTCCTCCAGGCGCCGGTTCTGGGCTTCGAGCCGGCGGTACAGCAGCCGCACCTCGAGCATGTTGCGGATGCGGGTCTTGACCTCGAGGAGGTCGAAGGGCTTGCTGATGAAATCCCGCGCCCCGGCCTGCAGCGCCAGCAGCTTGTGGCCGGGCTGGGCGGTGAGCACGACCACCGGCAGGTAGTCGTCGGCGCCGGTGGCCTTGAGCGCGGCCATGACGGCGAAGCCGTCCATCTCGGGCAACTGCAGGTCGAGCAGGATGACGTCGTAGTCGTTCCTGCGATGCAGCGCACAGACCTCGGGCCCGTGCATCGTCGACGACAGCTGCGTGTAGCCGGCCTCGCCGAGCAGGCGTTCGAGCAGGCGCACGTTGGCAGCCTGGTCGTCGACGATGAGGATGCGCGCGGCCAGGATCTCGGTTTCCGGAATTCTCATGCTGCCTCTCCCGGCCGCGGACCTTCGACCGCCGCGCGGGCGTGCAGCAGCGCCGCATCCAGTGCGGCCATGAATTCGACGACCTTGATCGGCTTCGTCAGGTACTTGAAGAAGCCCTCGGCGAGGCCGCGCTCGACATCCCGGGCCATCGCATTGGCGCTGAGCGCGATCACCGGTATGCGCGCGGTGCGCGGATCATGGGCCAGCGCGCGCATCGCCGCGATGCCGCTGATGCCGGGCAGATTGATGTCCATCAGGATCACATCGGGGTGGCAGGTGCGGGCCATTTCGATGCCGCGCTGACCATCGCGGGCGCTCACCAGCCGGAACTCGGGCCGTCGCGCCAGCAGCCGCTCGACGAGCAGCAGGTTGGCCGGGTTGTCCTCGACGCACAGCAGCGTATGCGTCTCGCCCGCCGCGGCGTCGACGCTGGCGACGGCGCGCGGCGCATCGAGCGTGTCCGCTCCGAGCTGCAGCGCCTGCGTCGACGGCAGGTCGATCCAGAACAGACTGCCGACGCCGACCGTGCTCTCGGCTCCGATGGCGCCGTCCATCAGTTCCATCAGCCGCTGGCTGACGACGAGGCCGATGCCGGTGCCCTCGACCGAGCCGGCCTCCTGGCCGAGGCGATTGAAGGGCTGGAACAGCTGCGCCAGCTTGGCGGCGTCGAGACCCTCGCCGCAGTCCTGGAAACTGATGCGCGTGCGCTCGGCGCCTGCTGTGCCGCAGCGCACCTCGACGCTGCCGCCGACGCGGTTGTACTTGATCGCATTCGACAGCAGGTTGATGACGACCTGCTTGACCCGCGTGCGGTCGGCGTGGACGAACCATTCGCCCTCGAGCTGCGGGAAGCGCACGCGGATGCCGCCCTGGCGTGCCTGCGGCTCGATCATCGCGGCGCAGTCGTCGAGCAGGTCGCGCAGCGATATCGGCTCGCAGGACATCGAGACCTTGCCCGATTCGATCAGCGCCAGGTCCAGGATCTCGTTGATCAGCTCCAGCAGGTACCAGCCGGCCTGCAGGATCTGGTCGATGCTTTCCTTCTGTGCCGGCGTCGGCGGCGGCGACCCGGTCTCGACGAGCTGGGCGAAGCCGAGGATGGCATTCAGCGGCGAGCGCAATTCATGGCTCATGCACGACAGGAAATCGGACTTCGCGAGGTTCGCCTTCTCGGCGACGACGCGGGCATTGCTCAGCTCGACATGCTTGTCCTCGAGCACCTGGTCGAGCCGCTTGCGCTCCGTGATGTCGCGCGCCGCGGCGAACACGCCCTGCAGGCGGCCATCGCGGTCGTGGAAGGTGATCGCGTTGTACGACACCGGCGTGCCCGCGCCGCTGCGCTTGCAGGCGACGAGCTCGAAATCGGTGAGCTTGTTCGAGGCCAGCACCTGGTGCATGCCGCTCTCGGCACGGGCGGGGTCGGTGAAGCAGTCCTTGAACGCGGTGCCGATCAGCTCGTCGCGGGTGCGCCCGGCGAGGATCTCCATCTGGCGGTTGACGTCGGTGATGCGACCCTGCGGGTCGGTGGCGATCAGCGCATCGAGATTCGATTCGATCAGCGACCGCGTATAGAACTGCTGATCGCGCAGGCGCTGGTCGAGCTTGTCCTGTTCGGCCTCGGCGCGCTTGCGCGCGCTGTTGTCGGTGCCCATCAGCAGGTAGCCGATGATGGCTCCGGAGCCGTCGCGCAGCGCCGAGACGGCGACCATCGCCGGCAGGCGCGCGCCGCCCTTGCGCAGATAGGTCAGCTCGTAGACATCCTCGATGCCGCGCGAGGCGCGGAACACGAGGGCGTCGAAGCCGGGGCGGATGACGGTCGAATGCTCGACGCTGAGCGCGCGTGCGCGTGCGATCAGCTCCAGCGGATCCGAGATGTCGGCCGGCGTGAGCTTGTCGATCACCTCGGCGGCCGCGAAGCCCAGCATGCGCTCGGCGCCGACATTGAAGACCTGGATCACGCCCTTCTCGTCGGTGGCGATGCTCGAGAAGTTGGCGCTGTTGAGGATGGCGGTCTGCAGCGCACCGGTCTTCAGCAAGGCCAGGCGCCGCAGCGGGTCGGTGGCGCCGTCGTCGGCACGCGAATGTTCGGTCTTGGCATTGCCGCCGACGATCCCAGGCATGGCGTTCCTCTGATCAAACGAACATCATCCACACCCCGGCCGCCGCCGTCCGTGCGCCAGCGCACATAGCGCTTGGCGCCCGACTTACAGCCGCCCCATGACGAGCAGCACGAGCAGCACGATCACGACGAGTCCCAATCCGCCACTGGGCATATAGCCCCAGTTCGCGCTGTGCGGCCACACCGGCACGACGCCGATGAGCATGAGGACGAGGACGATGAGAAGGATGGTGCCCAGGGACATGAAATTCTCCGGCTGCATTCCGGGGTGGCGCAGCAAGCCTGCAGGGTAGGCCGGAATGCGATGGGCGCACTGTGCGCCAGCCCACGTAGCCGGCGCCGGCACGCGGAGTTCGCCAACGCACAGACCCCTGCGCGGTGGTGGGGCTCAATCGCCGCATCGGTGGCCATTGGCCATCGCGACGTTCCACACACCCGAGGTCATCCATGAAAACATTCCAAGTCCTGAAATTGCTGACGCTGGCCGGCATCGCGCCTTTCATCGCCGCACCGTCATTCGCGCAGGACAGCTATTTCTACGGCGGCGCCGGCGCCGGCAAATCGCGCACCAACCTCGACGACGCGGGC
>JAGWTU010000092.1 GCA_028868825.1 Burkholderiales bacterium
GCTCGCCGCGGCGCTGGCGCTGGCGCTGTCGCAAGGGGCGGCCGACGCGGCGCCGAACCCGACGCTGCGCCTGGGCATCCACAACGGGCTGCTGAGCGCGCCGGCCATCGAGGTCGACGCGATGGCGCAGGCCGTCGCCAACCAACTCGGCCGCATCAGCGGCCGACGCGTCTCCTACGAGGTGAACTATGGCGGCTCGGCGATTGCCCGCAGCCTGCTCGAGCCGGGTCATTTTGATCTGGCGCTGACGCGGCCTGGCAACCTGACGGCGGCGCTGCTGGCCAAGGGCTGGCAACTGCTGGCCAACGGCAGGGATCCCACACAGGGCGTCAACTTCATCGCCCGTGCGTGCCCCGACAAGCCCGGCCAGGTGCAGCTGGGCGGCGCGGCGCTGCAGATGCTGGGTGTGCACAACCCGCCGCCCGAGACCTGCGTGGCACTGCCGGAGGTCTGGAAATCGCCGGCCGTGCGCTTCCTCACCGCGGCCAAGGGCAGCCTCGTCGACCTGGTCACGCGCCGGGTCGTCGCCGATCACGGCGGCGAGGCCGCCCATGTCCTGAACACCGACACGCAGACCACGGTGCCGGACTTCATGTCGACCATGCACGTCGCGATCATCGGCGCCGTGTCGCCGCATGTCGCCGGGCAATGGGCGCAGCAGGGCGGCATCGTCGTCTTCCACCAGGCCATGCCGCCGCTGGCCATCCTGGCGGCACCCGGCGTGCCCGCCGAGACGGTGGCGACGCTGCGCGCCGGACTGGCCGAGCCGGGCACCGCCGCCGCCCTGGGGCGCACCCTCGGCATCGCCGGCATCGACCCGCCCGATGCCAAGCCCTTCCGGGAATTCATGCGCTGGCTGCGCCCTGCAGCGCCTGCCGCGAATTGATGCGGCCGGCAGTCCCTGGCAGCCGGCCGGTTTCGCCCTCGGTACTCGCCCATCGGAAAGAGCTCGTCGTTCGGCCGCATCGACAGCACGTTCGCGAGCCGGTTCGACAGCCCGAATAACGTCGCGATTGCGGCGATCGCCCAAAATTCCTCGTCGCTGGAACCATGGCAGCGCAGCGTCCCGAAATCAGCAACCGATGCCGCGCGCGGATCCACTTGAATCGGCGTGATCGGTATCCGACAGCCGCAAGACACCGTCGATCAAACCTGAGCGCCAGCGCGGACGACCGGGCCGTTCCGCCGCGCCGCGCTGCGGATGCGCCGTGTCTTTCTCGCGTGTCCGCAAACAGCCATTTAGCCGAAACGCTTGCGCATCACGCCGAAACGTCGGCGGCGCACACTCCACCGTCGGATCCATGAATAGATCATTTCGATGGTAAAGAACGGCAAAGAGAAATTGCAGTGGGTTCGTGGAAACATGGGAACCCTTTGCATTGCAGTTGGAATGTCTTGTTGCGGCGGGGGAACTTCTTCGCAGGCGCTTACATTGGTATCGATCAAGATCACAACGCCTTCCTTGATCATCGGGCAAAGCCACCAGCTCTCGGCCGAAGGCGTATTTGCGGATGGCCATCAGGCGGATCTGACGTCGTCCGTGACCTGGAGCTCGTCGAATCCACAGGTGGCGGCGGTGAGCACGTCCGGATTGCTCACGGCCATGACGACGGGGTCGGTCGCCATCACGGCCCAGGCGGGTTCGGTGGTCTCCTCGACGCCCACCATCGCCGCCGCGTATGCGGGCGTGATGACTTATCACAATGATCTGGCGCGTACCGGTCAGAACCTGTCCGAGACGGCCTTGACGCCGGCCAATGTGAATCTCAAGCAGTTCGGAAAGCTCCTGTCCTATCCGGTCGATGGCGCGATCTATGCCCAGCCATTGATTGCGATGTCGGTACCGATTCCGAACCAGGGGGTTCACAACGTCGTCTATGTCGCCACCGAGCACGATAGTGTGTACGCATTCGACGCGGACGGAGGGTCCTCCATGCCGCTGTGGCACGACAGCTTCGTGGACCCCGCCTCCGGAATGCTGTCTGTCTATGCGCCGGCGGTTTCGAATCAGGCCTTCCACCAAAGCGAGATCGGGATCACCGGCACGCCGGTGATCGATCCAGACAACGGTACGCTGTATGTCGTGACGTACACGTCCGAGGGCGGTGGGTTCGTCTATCGACTGCATGCGCTGGATATCACGACAGGCGCCGAACGCAGCGGCGGGCCCGTCTCGATAGAAGCTCAGGTTCAGGGCGCGGGCGCGGGCGGTGACGGTGAAGGCCACATAGCGTTCAATCCGCAGATGCATTTGCAGCGCATGGGTCTGGCGCTGGCCGGGGGTAGCGTCTATGTCGGTTTCGCCTCGCAAGCAGACACCGCTCCATGGCATGGATGGCTGCTGGCGTTCGACAGCAGCACGCTGGCGCAGGTCGCGAGCTACAACGCAACGCCGGACGGTTACGGCGGTGGCATCTGGCAAGCCGGTGGCGCCCCCGCCATCGATGCGGACGGCTCGGTTTACCTGGCCAGTGGAAACGGCACCTTCGATGCGCCGTCGTCCGGTGCTGATTTCGGCGACAGCGTATTGAAACTGCAGGCGCGCAGCCTGCAATTGCTCGACTGGTTCACACCATTCAATCAGTCGCTGATGGGAGATCAGGATCTGGATTTAGGGTCCGGCGGCATCATGCTGTTGCCGGATCAAACGGGCGCGCATCCGCAAATGCTGGTGCTCGCCGGCAAGTTCTCGAGCATCTACCTGCTCGACAGAACCAATCTGGGGCACTTCAATGCCGGATCGGACAACGTGGTGCAGCGGCTGGATTCACAAACCGGTCAGATGTTCAGCACGCCTGCGTACTGGCAAGGTCATGTCTACTTTGCAGGCTGGAATGACAATTTGAAAATGTTTTCGATACTGGGCGGCGTCCTGTCCGACGAGCCATCGAGTTCGTCGTCCAATACGTTCGGGTTTGCGGGTGCCACACCTTCCATATCGGCGCAGGGGGCGGCGAACGGCATAGTCTGGACCGTCGACTATTCGCAGTCGGGAGTGGAAGGCGCGGCGGTGCTTTATGCCTTCGATGCCACGGACGTGTCGAAATTGCTCTATGCCAGCAACGAACTGCCACGCGACCAACTGGGCCCGGCTGCCAAATTCTCGGTACCCACCGTTTACAACGGCAAGGTCTACGTTGGTACGGCGACCGAACTCGATATCCTTGGATTGATCGCGAACTGATTCATCCGGCGGCGTCATCTCTGCCTGCGGCCATCGAGAGCCGCAATGGCCATGAACCCGCCGGGAATCTCAGGCCGCCGGTTTCGCGCGTGGCACCCGCCCCATGAGAAAGAACTCGTCGTTCGGCCGCATCGACAGCACATTGGCCAGCCGGTTCGACAGCCCGAAGAACGCCGTGATCGCGGCGATGTCCCAGACGTCCTCATGGCTGAAGCCATGCCCCCGCAGCGTCTCGAAATCCGCCTCCGACACCGCGCGCGAATTCGCGCTGACCTTCAGCGCGAAGTCGATCATCGCGCGCTGCCGCGGCGTCAGCTCGGCCTCGCGCGGGTTCACGGCGAGCTGGTCGGCGAGCAGCGGCTTCTTCTCGTAGATGCGCAGGATCGCGCCATGCGCGACGACGCAGTACAGGCAGCCGTTGGTGGCCGAGGTCGCGACGATGATCATCTCGCGCTCGCCCTTGGTCAGCGAGCCCGTCTCCTTGAGCAGCAGCGCATCGTGGTAGGCGAAGAAGGCGCGCCATTCGGCAGGGCGGTGCGCCAGCGCGAGAAAGACATTCGGCACGAAGCCGGCCTTGGCCTGCACCTCGAGGATGCGCGTGCGCAGGTCCTCGGGCAGGTCCTTGATTTCGGGCACGGGAAAGCGCGAGATCGGGTGTGTCATCGCAAGCTCCTGTTCACGTTCGAAACTGCATGGCGTGCAGCCGCGCATAGAGGCCGCCGGCGGCGAGCAGCTCGGCATGCGTGCCCTGCTCGGCCAGGCGGCCCGATTCCATCGCGAGCACGCGGTCGGCATGCTCGATCGTCGACAGCCGGTGCGCGATGACGAGCGTCGTGCGCCCCTGCATCAGCCGCTCGAGCGCCTCCTGCACGGCGCGTTCGCTCTCGCTGTCCAGCGCCGAGGTCGCCTCGTCGAGGATGAGGATGGGCGCGTCCTTGGCGATCGCGCGCGCGATCGCCAGCCGCTGGCGCTGGCCGCCCGAGAGCTGGCTGCCGTTGTGGCCCACCTGCGTCTGCAGCCCCTGCGGCAGGCCGTCGACGAAGGCCAGCAGGTTGGCCGCCTTCAGCGCCGCGCGCACCTGCTCGGTCGTCATCGCGCTGCCCAGGCTGACGTTGGCCTCGACGGTGTCGTTGAAGAGGATCACGTCCTGGCTGACGAGCGCGAACTGGCGCCGCAGCGCGTGCACGTCCCAGTCGGCCAGCGCGACGCCGTCGAGCGTGATCGTGCCGGCGCTGGGCTCGATGAAGCGCGGCAGCAGGTTCACCAGCGTCGTCTTGCCGGCGCCCGAAGGGCCGACCAGCGCCACCGTCTCGCCGGCATGGACCTGCAGCGAGAGGTCGTCGACGGCCGGCAGGCCGTCGTCGCGATAGCGCAGGCTGACGGTTTGGTAGCGGATCTCGCCGCGCGCGCGGCCGCCGTCATGGCTGCCGCCCTTTTCCACCGGTGTGTCGTCGACGAGATCGAGCCCGCGCTCGACCGCCGCCAGCCCGCGCGTCATCGGCGACATCACATCCGAGAGATGCTTGGCCGGCGCCACCAGCTGCAGCAGCGCCGAGACGAAGGCGACGAATTCGCCGACCGAGGTGTGGCCGGCGCGGCTTTGCCACAGCGCGATCGTGATCACCACCGAGAGCGCGCAGGCGGCCAGCATCTGCGTCACCGGCGTCAGCGTCGCGCCGGCGACGACGGCCTTGAGCATCAGCCGGCGCACGCGGTTGGCGCGTTCGTAGAAGCGCTGGCCCTGGTGCGCCTCGGCGCCGTGCAGGCGCACGATGCGCCAGGCCAGCACGTTCTCCTCGACGACATAGGCCAGGCTGTCGGTGGCCGCCTGGCCCTCGACCGTCAGCCGGTGCAGGCGGCGGCCGAGCACGCGCACGACGAGCGCGATGGCCGGGAACAGCAGCGCGACGATGAGCGTCAGCTGCCAGTTCGTCACGAGCAGGATCACCAGCAGCACGACGAGGATCAGCGAATCGCGCGCCAGCGTCAGCACCGAGCCGGTGAGCTGCTGGACGCCGGTCTGCGCCTCGTAGACCAGGGTGTTGGTCATGCCGCTGGCCGTGCTGGCCGTGAACAACGTCGGCGACGCGGCGAGCACGCGCACGAACATATGCTCGCGCAGCATCATCACGGCGCGGTTGGCGACCCAGGCCAGCCCGTACTGGGCGACGAAGCCCGAGGCGCTGCGGATGGCGAACAGCGCGATCAGCGCCGTCGGCACCGCCCACAGCGGCAGCCGCGACGAGGCGAAGCCGTCGTCGAGCAGGTACTGCAGCAGCTTGGGGATCGCGCCCTCGGTCGCCGCGGTGACGGCCGCCGCGACGAGGGCGGCGACGAGCCCGCCCCAGCTGTTCTTCATGTACGGCTTGAGTCGGGCGAGTCGTTGCAGCAGGCTGGGCATGAGGCGGCGGGGTGGCGGGCGCGGGGATTATCGGCGGCGCCCGGGCCGGTGGCCGCGCGCTGCCTACAATCCGCGCCTGATCCATGTCCGGTCGGCGCCTGCCGCCGATCGCATCCGATGCCGAACCTGACCGCCGAAATCCGCCGCCGCTGCTGTGCCGCCCTCGTGCTGGGCGCGCTCGCAATCCCCTGCTGGGCCGAGTTCAAGATCGAGATCGCCGGTGTCGGCGCGACGCAGATCCCGCTCGCCATCGCCCCCTTCCGCGACGAGGCCGCGGCGCCGGTGCCGGTTTCGCAGGTGATCCGCGCCGACCTCGAGCGCAGCGGCGTCTTCCGCACGCAGACCGCCGCCGCCGCGCTCGACGAGCTGAGCAAGCCCGACCTCGCCGGCTGGCGCGCGCGCGGCGCCGACGACCTCGTCGCCGGTTCGGTGAACCGGCTTGCCGACGGCCGCTACGACGTGCGCTACAAGCTCTGGGACCTCGTCAAGAGCGCCGACCTGCTCGGCCAGAGCGAGGTCGTGCTGGCGCCCGATCTGCGTCTGGCCGCGCATCGCGCCTCGGACGCGATCTACCAGAAGCTCACCGGCGAGCGCGGCGTCAACGCCACGCGCATCGCCTATGTCGTCAAGCAGGGGCGGCGCTACACGCTGCGCGTGACCGACGCCGACGGCGAGGGCGGCCAGGTCGCGCTGGCCAGCCCCGAGCCCATCATCTCGCCGGCCTGGTCGCCCGACGGCAAGCAGCTCGCCTACGTCTCGTTCGAAACCCAGAAGGCCGTCGTCTGGTCGCAGAGCCTGATCACCGGCGAGCGCCACATCATCGCCAACCTGCGCGGCAGCAACAGCGCCCCGGCCTGGTCGCCCGACGGCCGGCGGCTGGCGGTGACGCTGTCGGTCGACGGCCTGTCGCAGATCTACGTCGTGCCGGCCGCCGGCGGCGCGCCGCAGCGCCTGACGCACAGCAACGGCATCGACACCGAGCCGCGCTGGGCACCCGACGGCGCCAGCCTGTACTTCGTCAGCGACCGCGGCGGCGGCCCGCAGATCTACCGCATCCCGGCCGCCGGCGGATCGGCCGACCGCGTGACCTTCGACGGCAGCTACAACATCAGCCCGGCGATCAGCCCCGACGGCAAGCAGCTGGCCTACATCTCGCGGCGTTCGGGCAATTTCAAGCTCATGCTGTTGGACCTCGCCAGCGGCACCTCGACGGCGCTTACCGACACGCTCGACGACGAGAGCCCGAGCTTCGCGCCGAACGGGCGGCTGATCCTGTATTCGACGCGCCAGGGCGGCGCCTATGTGTTGATGACGACCACGCTGGATGGCAAGATCAAGACGCGCTTGCTCAGCGGCTCGTCGAACGTGCAGGAACCGTCCTGGGGCCCCTTCGGGCGCTGAGCGGACGCCTCGATGAACAACGAAGGAAAGCAGCCGATGCATGCCATGACCTCCCGCCGCGGCGCCGCGACGACCCTCGCTTCGGCGCTGCTGCTGGCGCTGATCGCCGCCTGCAGCACGACCCCGCCGGAGGGCGGCGGCAAGGACGGCGCGCCGGTGGAATCGCGCAACGCCTTCGGCGGCGGCAGCGCGGGCGGCGACGCGGCGAGGACCGCTTCGGCGGCGCAGTCGCAGGTCGCCACGGTGGCCCTCGGGGAGGCGGGCGCGGCGGGTGGCGCCGGAGCGGGGGGCGACGCGGCGGCTATGGCCCAGGGCCGCATCGTCTATTTCGATTTCGACAGCTACACGGTCAAGGACGAGTACCGGCCGCTGATCGAGCGCCACGCCCGGTTGCTGGTCGCCAACGCGAAGCGGCATCTCGTCGTCGAGGGTCACACCGATGAGCGCGGCGGCCATGAATACAACCTGGCGCTGGGGCAGAAGCGGGCCGCCGAAGTCGTGAAGTCGCTGACGCTGCTGGGTGCGGCGGAGTCGCAGCTCGAGCCCGTGAGCTTCGGCGCCGAGCGCCCGGCCGACGCCGGCCATGACGAGGCCGCCTGGGCGAAGAACCGGCGCGCCGAACTGAAGGAACGTTGAGATGCGCATCCGCAAGCCGTGGCCGGCCGCGCTGGCCGCCCTGCTGATCCTGCTGGCCGCGGGACCCTCGCGGGCCGGCATCTTCGACGACGACGAGGCGCGCAAGGCCATCGTCGACCTGCGCAACCGCGTCGCCGCGGTCGAGGAGTCGAGCAAGTCGCGCGCCGATGCCAACAGCGCCGCGCTGACCGAACAGCTCGGCGCGATCCGGCGCAGCCTGCTCGACCTCAACAACCAGCTCGAGGCGATGCGCGGCGACATCGCCAAGCTGCGCGGCAACGACGAGCAGCTGGCGCGCGACATCGCCGACCTGCAGCGACGCCAGAAGGACGTGGGCCAGGCGATGGACGAGCGGCTGCGCGCGCTCGAGCCGGCCAAGGTCTCGCTCGACGGCAAGGACTTCACCGTCGACCAGGACGAGAAGCACGCCTACGACGAGGCCATCGGTGCCATCCGCGGCGGCGATTTCACCAAGGCGGTGACGCTGCTCGGCAATTTCCAGCGCCGCTATCCGGCCAGTCCCTACGGCGACTCGGTGCGCTACTGGATGGGCAACGCGCTCTACGGCAAGGGCAACTACAAGGACGCGATCGCCGCCTACCGCGCCTTCGTCAACCAGTCGCCCGACCACCCGCGTGCGCCCGAGGCGCTGCTGGCGCTGGCCAACAGCCAGGCCGAGACCAAGGACACGCGCGGTGCGCGCAAGACGATCGACGAGCTGCTCAAGGCCTACCCGCAGTCCGATGCGGCCAAGGCCGGCAAGGAGCGCCTGTCATCGCTGAAGTAGCGGCCGCCGAGGCCGCCGCCGACCTCGAGCGCCGCTTCGGCGCGCTGCGCCGGCTGCACGGCGACGCCGGCTACGCGCGCATCCGCGGCGCGCGCATCGCCGTCGTCGGCCTGGGCGGCGTCGGTTCCTGGGCCGCGGAGGCGCTGGCGCGCAGCGGTGTCGCCGCACTGACGCTGATCGACCTCGATCACGTCGCCGAGTCCAACATCAACCGCCAGGTGCAGGCGCTGGGCGCGACGCTCGGGCAGCACAAGGGCGAGGCGCTGCGCCAGCGCATTGCCGACATCCACCCGGGCTGCGCCGTGACGGTCGTCGACGCCTTCGTCGACGCGGACAACTGGCCGGCGCTGCTGCCGGCGCCGGTCGACGCGCTGATCGACGCCTGCGACCAGGTGCGCGCGAAGTCGGCGCTGGCGGCCTGGGCGCTGGCGCTGACGCTGCCGGCGGTCTGCGTCGGCGCGGCAGGCGGCAAGCGCCAGGCGCAAGCCGTGGAGGTGCAGGACCTGGCCGAGACGACGCACGACCCGCTGCTGGCCGCGCTGCGCCAGCGCCTGCGCAAGGAAGGCGCGGCGCCGCGCCAGGGTCGCATCGGCTTGCGCGCCGTCTATTCGAGGGAGAGCGTGCGCGCGCCCGAGATGGCCTGCGCCGGCGAGGGGGCGGGCGACGGCACGCTCAACTGCCATGGCTACGGTTCTAGCGTGATGGTGACGGCGACCTTCGGCATGGTCGCCGCGGGTGAGGCGATCGCACAACTCGTGGCGCTGCTGTGACAGAACACCTGAAAATCCTGGCTATAATGTGAGGCTCTGCGGACGGGTCGTTAGCTCAGTCGGTAGAGCAGCGGACTTTTAATCCGTTGGTCGCGTGTTCGAGTCACGCACGACCCACCACGCGACAGGCGAAAATATCGCAGACAAGTTTCAGGGCTCTTAGCTCAGTTGGTAGAGCAGCGGACTCTTAATCCGTTGGTCGTAGGTTCGAATCCTACAGGGCCCACCAACAACTCAACGGAAAAAGACGTTGAAGATCAACGGCCTAGCGGCGACGCTAGGCCGTTTTTCTTTGCCTGACCGGTCCAGAAACCAGCGTTTCCGGGCCAATTGGCACAAAAGTGGCACAGCCAGAGACTGGCGATGAACGGGTTCAACCGGGTCATCGGGCATGGCAACAGTCACGAAGCGGGGCAATTACTGGCGGGTGCAGGTGCGACGCGTCGGCTACCCGCCACAACATAAGACGTTCGACACGAAAGCGGAGGCCGAGGCGTGGGCACGTGTTGCCGAGTCCGAGATGGACCACGGCATCTTCGTATCCCGCGCGGAGGCCGAGCGCACGACGCTTGCTGAAGCGCTCGAACGGTACAAGGCCGAGGTCAGCAGCCGCAAGGCTCATCCCGCGCAAGACCATCAGCGCATTGAGCACTGGAAGCGCCAGCCTATCGCCCATCGCTTCCTGGCCACGCTAAAGGGCGCCGACTTCGCGCAGTACCGCGACATGCGCCGCTCGATGGGGCGGGCGGAGAACACGATCCGGCTCGAACTGGCATTGGTCCAGCACCTGTTCGAGATTGCGCGCAAGGAGTGGGGCATGGAGTCGCTGCTTAACCCCCTCAAGAACATTCGCAAGCCCAGCGGGTCGCTGGAGAGGGACCGTCGCCTGGTCGGCAACGAACACACGCGGATCGCCGAGATGCTGCGGTCCAGCGAGAACCGGTACGCGCTGCCGGCGTTCGAGCTGGCTATCGAAACCTCGCTGCGACAGGGCGTGCTGGTGCAGCTTCGCTGGGAATGGGTCGACCTCGATCGCGCCGTGGTCACCATGCCAGCTTCGCTTCGCCGCCACGGCAACAAGGGCGTCCCGCCGGTTCTGCCGCTGTCGTCCAAGGCTCGGGAGGTGCTGAAGGGCCTTTCGCCGAAATCCGAAGGACTCATCCTGGACACCACCGCCAACGCCCTGCGCTGTGTCTGGAAGCGGACCCTCAAGGAACTCGTCATCACGAACCTGCGCTGGCACGACCTTCGCCACGAAGCAGCTTCTCGGTTCTTCGAGAAGGGCCTGCACCCGCTCGAAGTGGCTTCGATCACCGGCCACAAGAGCTTGACCATGCTCAGGCGCTATACCCACCTTCAGCCTGAGGCGCTCGCCGCCAAGCTCGGCTGAGCGCGACACGGAGGCGCATCGTGTCGTTTGACCTCTACTGTCTGTTGCTCGGCATCGTCTGTATCGGCGTCCGGCACCTGGCTCTTCACTTGCCCATCCCGCCGGAGCTCGTTCAGCGCTACCGTGAGCATGAAGCCGCGCGGACGCAGTTGTCCGTCACCGATCCTCCTGATGTCGACGACGAGACAGACGACGAGGCATGGTTCTGCCGACGCGACCGTGACGACACCGACGACGACTACTGGACCGAGTTCAGCGTCAACATCGACGGAACGCCAATGCTGGGCGATACCGACATCCACGGAAATGCGTTCGGCGTGACGGGCTCCACCTTCGATGAGTGGTGATCGTTCGGCGCTCGCCCTCAGTCGTGCCGAGGCTTCAGCAGCTCGTAGGGCTCGACCCCCAACGCATCGGCGAGCCGCTCGATGTTGTCAACTGCGATGTTGCGGCTCTGACGTTCCACGTGAGCGACAAAGGTCCGGTGCAGACCACATTCGAAGGCCAGCGCCTCCTGCGACCAACCTCTTGCATGACGCAGCGCGACGATGTTGGCCGCAAGCGCCTCCCTGGCGCTGACGCGCTTCCTCTTGGCGGCGGTTGGCGGCGATGGCATCGCCGACAGTCTCTCTACGTGTAGCTTTTGCGTCAGCCGCGTTTAAGTCACAATTACTCGATGAGGCAACCCACCAAAAGAGGCGGTATGGGGAGAAACTGCGAGTCGAGATCAGCTCGATCACTCCGGGTCAGCGCATGCATGGTCCCTTTGATCTTCGGGCTCGCCGCGTGCTCGACCAATCCGCGTATCGCCGCAGGCAATTCGATCCAGGACTTCGCGCGGGCATTGAACGGCTCCAAGTTTGACTTTGATCTGAGCGGGCGGATCAAGGTGCCGGCGATGTCGGGTGCGCTCGTGACGGCGCAACGAATTCCGGAAGGCCTCCTGGTGGCGCTGGCTCCCGCCAAGGAGCATTGCGCACGCGCAGGCGGCGCTCTGACCTTCACCAAGCTACAGAACACTGGGCGAGCCAACCTGCCGGGCCGCATCGAGTGCGGAACCGTGTCAGGGCTCGCCTGGGCCGTTGACCTGACGTATTTCGACTTGGCCATGGTGGCCGGTGAAGATGCGATGGGTCGCAAGTCTCTGACCTACCTGAACTTCTTACTGCGCACGGAGTACCTGTCGGCAGGAGACGCGGCCCGCCGAACGGCGACTGAGCAGGCACAGGTCAACGCGCGCGCGACGGCCGATGCTGAGTTGCAAGAGCGGCAGGCACGCGATGCTGCTGTCGTGGCTGCCGAAGCGGACCGCCGGGCCGCGGAGTGGCCCGGCAGGGTGGCGGCATTTCGGACCGCCATGAAGTCAGGTGACCGCTGCGAGTGGAAACCTGCCACGTCTGTGCCCGTCGGCCCGCTGGTTGGCGTCG
Organism: Burkholderiales bacterium; assembly: GCA_028868825.1. Taxonomy (GTDB): domain Bacteria; phylum Pseudomonadota; class Gammaproteobacteria; order Burkholderiales; family Burkholderiaceae_C; genus Rubrivivax. The sequence goes on from JAGWTU010000092.1 coordinate 11,997, forward strand.
TCGTACGGACTGAAGGCGCGATGGCCTACGTGCAGTTCGAAAACGCAGTCATCGCCGGGGAGACAGCACGCTATGTCCCGAAGGCCGAGCTGGTGCCCTTTGATCGTCCGACACCCGCGGCGCGATTCGAGATCAGATGATGATGCGAATTCCGCCTGCCCGGCCGATTTCGATTCACCTTCGACTTCCCACAAAAACTCGCTCTCCGCGCTGAGGCGTGGTCCATGGTCAGCCTTCGCCTGGTATGAGCCAGGGGCGAATAGTGTCGGCAATGTGGCGCATACCTCACTCTCGACTTTCGGTTGCCAATGGCTCGACCCGGCCACAAGCCGCCGGTCGCCTCGCCGCCACATAGCGGACGGTCGCCCAGGGGATGCCGTGTCTCCATGGCATCGGCGCACCCTTCACCACGTCCTGAAAAGTGTTCTTATCAGGACGTTATTTGGTGAATCGAAAATTGTGACGCGGGACTTCGAGGTCACTCGGGTAGGGCTGTCGCACGGCGTTCGGATCCTTGGCGCTGCCCATCGACCGGCGTGAAGGCGACTGCTAGGTGTTGGATGGCCGAACGCCAGCCCAAATCGCCGCGCACCGTCTGCAGCGAGGTGGACAACGGCAGCGCCCGAGGCAGACGACGCTTGCAGCGGCGCTGGATCTGGATCCAGTTCACGCCGGGAATCGCCGATCGACTGAACGCCGGGTGAATGGTCTGCGGCGATCAGCGTTGCTCTTGGGCCCTGGTCACCGGCCACAGCGGACCGAGGGCGTCCAGCGAGTTCTTGAGCAGAAGGCCAAGCTCCGTGTCACCCTCCATCATCAGCACGCGATCGAAGAACAAGCGATCAGGATCGTCCAGGCCGCGAGCCAGCCGCCACCAGCCTGAGGTCCGGGAGGCGATGCGCAGCGCCGCCACCGCCTGCTCGCCGGCTGCTGAGAAGCCCCACGGGCCCGCGCAAAGCCTCACGCGCACGCCCAGGTCGGTGATTTCCAGTGCCACGACGCGACCCGCCAACCCGTCACGCAACTCGGGCGGGAAGCGCGGCCACAACGCCCCGTTGATGGCCGCGGCCACCAGTGCCGATGGCGGCGCGCTGGGCAATTGGGTGATGCCCCCGGCCAGCTTGGCGATCGCGCGCGCCAGCAAGGGTGGCGGTGGTGCCAAGCGGTCCAAGTGGGCAGCGACCGCAGCGACCCGGGCGGACAACCACCGCGGTGGTCGGCGAATGGAGATCATGCGTCGACTCCCGCCACTTCCGCCTGGACCGCGTTCATGCCCGCGCCGCCGAAGGCGTACCCGGTCACGAGTGGATGAGGGACGCCGGCTTCGGCCCAGCCGGCCAGTCGTCCCTCGGCCGGCTGGTCGCCGTTCAAGACAGCGTCGAAGTCCTCGATCACTTTCGTGAAGCCGGATGACTGCGGCGACAGCCGCACGCGGGTAGCCCCGCAGGATGCCAGCGCCGCGTCATGCTCCAGCAGGTT
>JAGWTU010000007.1 GCA_028868825.1 Burkholderiales bacterium
TTCAAGGGCAGCCGCTTCAGCAAGGCGCGCTACATGGAGCTGCTGGCGCTGCTCTACGACATCCTGCAGAAGGCGCGCAAGGAAGGCCTGATGTCGATCGAGAAGGACGTCGAGGACCCGCACAGCTCGCCGCTGTTCCAGAAATACCCGACCGTCGGCAACGACCACCACGTGACCGAGTTCATCACCGACTACCTGCGGATGATGGTCTCGGGCAACCTCAACGCGCACGAGATCGAAAGCCTGATGGACAGCGAGATCGACACCCACCATGCCGAGGAGCATGCGGCGGTGGCGGCGATCGGGCGCCTTGCGGGCGGGCTGCCGGCCTTCGGCATCGTCGCCGCCGTGCTCGGCGTCGTCAAGACGATGAGCTCGGTCGGTCAGCCGCCGGCCGTGCTCGGCGGCATGATCGGCTCGGCGCTGGTCGGCACCTTCCTGGGCATCCTGATGGCCTACGGCTTCGTCGAGCCGCTGGGCGGGCTGCTCGAGCAGAAGGTCGACGAGGCGGGCAAGGAGCTGCAATGCATCAAGACGACGCTGCTGGCGTCGATGCAGGGCTACGCGCCGCAGGTCGCGATCGAGTTCGGCCGCAAGGTCCTGTACTCGGGCGACCGTCCGACCTTCACCGAACTCGAATCGCACGTGAAGAAGAAGCCGGCATGACGGCCACGGCAGGGGGAGGGTGCCATGGCCGGTGACGCCAAGAAGCTCCAGCCCATCATCATCAAGCGCATCAAGAAGGGCGGCCATGCGGTGCATGGCGGGGCCTGGAAGATCGCCTACGCCGACTTCGTCACGGCGATGATGGCCTTCTTCCTGCTGATGTGGCTGCTCGGATCGACCACCGACGGCGACAAGAAGGGCATCGCCGACTATTTCTCTTCGCCGCTGAAGGTGGCGCTGAACGGCGGCGGCTCGGGTTCGGGCGATTCATCGAGCGTCGTCAAGGGCGGCGGCGAGGACCTCACGCGCAGCAACGGCCAGGTCAAGCGCGGCGACGTCCAGGCCAAGAAGTCGACGATCAACCTGCACCAGCTCAAGGAGGAGCAGTTGCGTGCCGAGCGCGCGCGACTCGAGGCGCTGAAGGCCAAGGTCGAAGCCAAGATCGACGCCAACGGCAAGCTCGCGGGCATGAAGTCGCAGATCCAGCTCGAGATGACGCCCGACGGCCTGCGCATCCAGATCGTCGACCAGGACGGGCGGCCGATGTTCGCCAGCGGCAGCGCCAGCGTGCAGCCCAATATGCGCGAGCTGCTGCAGACCATCGGCAACGTGCTCACCGAGGTGCCCAACCGGCTCACGCTCGAGGGTCATACCGACGCGCTGCCCTTCGGCAGCACCGAACGCGGCTACAGCAACTGGGAGCTCAGCGCCGACCGCGCCAACGCCTCGCGACGCGAGCTGATCGCCGGTGGCCTGCCCGAGGATCAGGTGCTGCGCGTGCAGGGCCTGGCGGCGAGCAACCCCTACGACCGGCGCGACCCGACGGCGCCGGCGAACCGCCGCATCAGCATCGTCGTGATGACGCGCGAGGCCGAGGAGCGCGTCTTCCGCGCCACCCCCGAGCCCGATCCGGATCCCGAAGCGCCCGATGCGGTCGCATCGCCCACGGCCGCCGCAGCGGCCAGGGTGCCGCCGCTGCCCGACCGCGCCAAGCCCGACGAAAGCTCAAGTCCGCCCGCCGGCCACCGATAAACCCCACAGTCCCATCTCCCGCCCGAGGACCTGCTCCATGAACACGCCCAGCGACCTGAAGTTCCTCATCGTCGACGACTTCTCCACCATGCGCCGCATCGTGCGCGGACTGCTCAAGGAAATGGGCTGCAACAACGCCGACGAGGCCGAGGACGGCGCGGTCGCCCTCAGCATGCTCAAGGCGCAGCGCTACGACTTCGTCGTCTCCGACATCAACATGCCCAATATGAACGGCTTCGACCTGCTCAAGGCGGTCAAGGCCGAGGAGTCGCTGCGCCACATTCCGGTGCTGATGGTCACCGCCGAGGCGCGCAAGGAAGACATCGTGCTGGCGGCGCAGAGCGGCGCGGCCGGCTACATCGTCAAGCCGTTCACGAAGGCCACGCTCGAAGAGAAGGTGCAGAAGATCCTGCAGAAGCTCGCCGCCACGGCCTGAGCCCGACCCCGCCGAATTCCACGACCACCGGCGCCCAGCGCCCTCGGGAGAATCCCACATGAAGATGGAAGACCTTGCCCTGCTCAAACCGTCCGACTCGCTGACCGTGTCGCCCGACGTGTTCCAGCAGCTGGGCTCGATCACGCGGCTGCTCCACGACACGATGCAGCAGCTCGGGGTGATGCCCAAGCTCCAGGTCGCCACCGACGGCCTGCCCGACGCGCGCAGCCGCCTCAACTACATCGCCAACAAGACCGCGGCGGCGGCCGAGAAGGTGCTCAATTCGGTCGATGCCGCCAAGGCCGACCACGCCGCCATCACCGAGGCGACGCGCGAGATGGCCGCCGCCATCGTCGCCAATCCGGTCAAGGCGGTGGCCAGCGGCGCGGTGCTGAATTTCGTCAAGGACATCGAGGAGCGCACGACGCGCATCGACGGCCACCTCACCGACATCATGATGGCGCAGGATTTCCACGACCTCACCGGCCAGGTCGTGGCCAAGGTCGTGACGCTGGCCAACGATCTCGAGGACAGCCTCGTCAAGCTGCTCGTCTCGGTCGTCCCGGCCGAGCAGCGCGAGAAGGTCGACCCCAACGTGCTCCACGGCCCGGTCGTCAACGCCGAGGGCCGCACCGACGTCGTCGCCAACCAGGGCGAAGTCGACGACCTGCTGGCCAGTCTCGGGTTCTGAAGCCGTGGCGCCGAACACGGCGCCCTTTTCCCCGCTTATCCCCCTCAAGTCCGCGGCCTGAACCGGCACCATGACGGGGCTCCTCATCGGAGCTCCGATCCATGGCCGATTCCTCACAAGACCGCAAGCTCCCAGCCACTCCCCGGCGCCTCGACAAGGCGCGCAAGGAAGGCCAGGTCGCGCGCTCGCGCGATCTCGGGCATTTCGCCGCCTTCGCCGCCGCCACCGGGCTGCTGGCGGCCATCGCGCCGCTGCTCACCGGCTGGCTGACGCGGCTGCTCGCGCATGGGCTGCGCTTCGACGCCGCGCTGCTCGCCCACCCCGAATCGATGGGCGAGCGCCTGGGTGAGCTGGCGCTGCAGATGCTGGCCGTGCTGGCGCCGCTGTTCGGCGTCATGGCGCTGGTCGCCATCGCTGCCGGCTTGCTCGCGGGCGGCTGGAACTTCACGCTGCAGCCGCTGACGCCGAAATTCGGCAAGCTCAATCCGCTCTCCGGCATCGGCCGCCTGTTCTCGCTGCAGCAGCTGGTGACGACGCTCAAGGCCTGCGCGCTCGCGCTCGTGCTCGGCGCCATCGGCGTCGCCTACGAGAGCCGGCAGTGGACGCACCATGCGGAGCTGCTGGCCATGCCGCTGCCGGCGGCGCTGGCCTCGGGTGCGGGACTGATCCAGGGCGGGCTCGTGCTGCTGTGCGCGGCGATGGGCCTGTTCGCGCTCGTCGACGTGCCGCTGCAGCGCCAGCAGCTCGCGCGCCGCCTGCGCATGACGCAGCAGGAAGTGAAGCAGGAGATGAAGGAGGTCGAAGGCAACCTCCAGATCAAGGGCCGCATCCGCCAGCGCATGCGCGAGATGGCCAACCGCCGCATGCTCGCCGCGGTGCCGACGGCCGACCTCGTCGTCATGAACCCGACCCACTACGCGGTGGCGCTGAAGTACGACGACCAGACGATGGCCGCGCCGCGCGTCGTCGCCAAGGGCGCCGACCTGATGGCGCTGAAGATCCGCGACCTCGCGCGCGACGCCCGCGTGCCGGTGCTGCAGGCGCCGCCGCTGGCCCGCGCGCTCTACGCCCACACCGAGGTCGACGCCGAGATCCCGGCGCGCCTGTTCAGCGCCGTGGCCCAGGTGCTGGCCTGGGTCTACCAGCTGCGCGACGCGATGGCCGCCGGGCGCGGCCTGGCCGCGGCGGCGCCGGTGCCCGACGTGCCGGCCGATCTCGATCCGGCCAACGACCGGGCGGACAGCGCGGCGAACCAGGGAGTTGAGCCTTGAATGAACTGACCGCGAGGCTGAACGCCTACCTCGGCCCGCACACCGGCGCCGTCAAGGCGCTGCTGCTGCCGGCCTTCGTCGTCCTCGTGCTGGCGATGATGGTGCTGCCGCTGCCGCCCTTCATCCTCGATCTGCTGTTCACCTTCAACATCGCGCTGGCGCTGACGGTGATGATGGTCGCGGCGCAGATGGTCAAGCCGCTGGACTTCGCCGCGCTGCCCACGGTGCTGCTGGTGACGACGCTGATGCGGCTGTCGCTGAACGTCGCCTCGACGCGCGTCGTGCTGATGCGGGGCCATACCGGCCCCGGCGCGGCGGGGCAGGTCATCGAGGCCTTCGGCAACTTCCTCATCGGCGGCAACTTCGCCGTCGGCCTGATCGTCTTCGCCATCATCGTCGTCATCAACTTCGTCGTCGTCACCAAGGGCGCCGAGCGCATCGCCGAGGTCGGCGCGCGCTTCGCGCTGGACGCGATGCCCGGCAAGCAGATGGCGATCGACGCCGACCTCAACGCCGGGCTCATCGACGAGAAGATCGCGCGCCAGCGCCGCCTCGAGGTCGCCGAGGAGGCCGACTTCTTCGGCAGCATGGACGGTGCGAGCAAGTTCGTGCGCGGCGACGCGATGGCCGGGTTGCTGATCCTCGTGATCTCGATCGTCGGCGGCTTCATCGTCGGCATGACGATGCACGGCATGGACGCCGGCGCGGCGGCCGAGTCGTACATCACGCTGGCGGTGGGCGACGCGCTGGTGGCGCAGATCCCGGCGCTGCTGATCTCGATCGCCTCGGCGATGGTCGTCTCGCGCGTCGGCAAGGAACAGGACATCGGCACGCAGATCCGCGGCCAGGTCTTCGACTCGCCGCGCGCGCTGGGTGTGGCCGCCGGCATCGTCGCGCTGCTCGGCCTCGTGCCGGGGATGCCGCATCTGGTCTTCGTCATCATCGCCGCCGGGCTCGGGCTGCTCGCCTGGCAACTGGTCAAGCGCAACCGGCGCGTCGCCGCCGCGCCCGAGCGCGATGTCGCCACCGAGGTCCAGCCGGCCAATGCCGAGGCGAGCTGGGACGACCTGACGCCCGTCGACACGCTCGGGCTGGAGGTCGGCTACCGGCTCATCGCGCTCGTCGACAAGGCGCGCCAGGGCGACCTGCTCACGCGCATCAAGGGCGTGCGCAAGAAGTTCGCGCAGGACGTCGGCTTCCTGCCGCCGCCGGTGCACATCCGCGACAACCTCGTCGAGCTCAAGCCCAGCATGTACCGCGTGATGCTGCGCGGCGCCATCGTCGGCGAGGCCGAGGCGATGCCGGGCATGTCGCTGGCGATCAACCCCGGCGGCGCGACCCAGCAGCTGCCCGGCACGCGCACGACCGACCCGGCCTTCGGCCTGCCCGCCGTGTGGATCGAGGAGCGCCACAAGGAGATGGCCCAAATGGCCGGGTTTACGGTTGTTGATTGCGCGACCGTCGTGGCGACCCATCTTTCACACTTGATGCAGGTAAACGCAGCGCGATTGCTGGGACGCGTAGAGACCCAGCAGCTCGTCGAGCACGTGACCAAGCTGGCCCCCAAACTCATCGAAGACGTCGTCCCCAAGATGGTCGGTATCGCCACCCTGCAACGCGTGCTGCAACTGCTGCTGGAAGAGGGCGTGCACATCCGCGACATGCGCTCGATCATCGAATGCCTGGCCGAGCATGCGAACACCGTGACCGAGCCGGCCGAACTCGCCCGCCGCATCCGCGTGCACCTGGCGCCGGCGATCGTGCAGCAGATCTACGGTCCCAAGCGCGAGCTCGACGTCATCGCGCTCGACCCCGAGCTCGAGCGCCTGGTGACGCAGGCGCTGACGAGCCCGCATGGCGCGGCGCTGGACCCCGGCGTCGCCGACACGCTCAGCCGCAGTGCGGCCGAGACGGCGACCAAGCAGGAGAACCTCGGCCTGCCGGCCTGCCTGCTCGTGCCCGACGCGATCCGTGCGCCGATGGCGCGCCTGCTCAAGCGCGCCGCGCCGCGGCTGAAGGTGCTGGCGCACAGCGAGATCCCTGAAACCCATTCGATCCGGATCGGCTCGATCATCGGAGGAGCAGCATGAACCTCAAGCGTTTCACGGCTCGCACGACGCGCGAGGCGATGGCCCTCGTCAAGCAGGCCTTCGGCGAGGACGCGGTCGTGATGTCGACGCGGCCCTGCGCCGACGGCGTCGAGGTGCTGGCGATGGCCCCCGAAAGCGTCGAACAGCTCGAGCGCGTGTCGATGACGCCCGAGGCGGCGCCGCAGCCGCGGGCCCGCGTCGCGCCGAGCGCGCCGAGCGTGCAATCGCCCGCCGCGACGTCACGGCCCGCGCCGCGCGCCGCCGCGCCGCAGCGCCCGATCGAGCGCCAGGAACCGACGTTCGAGGCCGACGACGACGTCGAGCACGATGTCGAGCAGCTGCAGATGAGCACGCTCTCGTTCCAGGACTACGTGCGCCAGCGCATGCTCAAGCGCCGCGAGGCCGAGCGCGTCGCGATGGCGCCCAGCGAGCCGGCCGCGCCGGCGCCGCTGCCGCCGTCGGTGGCGCCGATCGAGGCCGCGCGGGTCCGCCACACGGCGCGTCGCGAGGCCCCGCACGGTGCCGCCGCGACGCAGGCGCCGCGCGACGTGCCGGTGCTGCGCGACGAGGTGCGGCCGCCGGTTCGCGCCGCCGCGGCGTCGGCCGACGAGTTTCCCGCGCGCCCGTCCCGCGCCGCCATCGCCGGCGAACAGCTGCCCGACCCGAAGGCGCTGATGAGCGAGCTGCGTTCGATGCGCGGCCTCATCGAGCAGCGCTTCGGCGCCCTCGCGTTCATGGAGAAGCTGCAGCGCCAGCCGCGCCGCGCGCATCTGGCGCAGCGGCTGCTCGACACCGGCTTCTCGCCGGCCCTGATCCGCAAGCTCGTCGACAGCCTGCCGGCCGATGGCGACGAGACCGCCTGGGCCGCGAGCGTCCTCGAGCGCAACCTCGCCACCGGCGACCGCGAGCCGGCGCTGGAGGACCACGGCGGCGTCTACGCGCTGATCGGCGCCACCGGCGTCGGCAAGACGACGAGCACGGCCAAGCTCGCCGCCGCCTTCGCGACCAAGCATGGCGCCGCCAACCTCGGACTCATCACGCTCGACGCCTACCGCGTCGGCGCGCACGAACAGCTGCGCACCTACGGCCGCATCCTCGGCGTGCCGGTGCACACGGCGCACGACCGCGCCTCGCTCGAGGACCTGCTGGACCTGCTGGCCGGCAAGCGCATGGTGCTGATCGACACCGCCGGCATGGCGCAACGCGACAGCCGCACCGGCGAGCTGCTGGAGATGCTCTCGCACCGCGCCATCAACAAGCTGCTCGTCGTCAGCGCCTCGGCGCAGGGCGAGACGATCGAGGACCAGCTCGCCGCCTACGCCGCGCCGCGCTGCCGCGGCATCATCCTGTCCAAGCTCGACGAGGCCGTGAAGCTCGGCCCGGCGCTCGATTCGATGATCCGCCACCGCCTCGAGGTGCTCGCCGTCGCCAACGGCCAGCGCGTGCCCGAGGACTGGCACCGGCTGTCGGCGAACGCGCTCGTGCAGCGCGCGCTCAAGGGCGGCGGCGGTGCGGCCTGGCATCTCGACGACAACGACGTCGGCCTGATCTTCGCCGGCATGCCCGATGCCGGCGCGATGGCCGGCGCGAAGACCGCTGCGGTCCCCGCCTGAGCCCAGCGACGATGCGCGACTTCTACGCCTCGACCTCGGGCATGCCGCTGGACCAGGCCGACGGCCTGCGCCGGCTCTTCGCCGGGCGCCGCCGCCACCTGCTGCCCCTGGCCGCGAACCCGCATGTGCCGTTCTCGGGCCTCGTGCTCGACCGCCTCGCGTCCGCCTACGCGGCGCAGGGCCGCTCGGTGCTCGTCGTCGACGCCGCGAGCACGAGCCCCGCGGCGCACGAACTCTCCGGCGTCGACCTCGCCGCCTGCATCGAGCAGCTGGCGCCGCGCGTGGCCTACCTGCCGGCGCGCGGCCTGCCGCTGTCCTACGTCGACACCCGCGGCAGCGCCGGCGGCTTCATCGACGCCGTCCAGCACGCCGCGCCGCAGGCCGAGGTCGTGCTGCTGCACGCCGACGGCGTCGACCTCGCGCGGCTGCTCAAGCAGCGCAGCGCGCGGCCGCTGCTGCTCGGCGCCGACCACCCCGAGAGCATCAAGCACGCCTACGCCAACGCCAAGCTGCTGGCGCGCCGCTGCGACCTCATGACCTACGACCTGCTGCTGACCGCCGCGCCGCATTCGCCGCGCGCCGCGGGCATCGTCGCCAGCCTCGCCGGCTGCCTCGAGAACTTCCTCGACGCGACGCTGCTCGGCGCGGCGCTGATCGATCCCGCGCTCGACCCGCTGGCCGAGCCCGACGAGGCGCTGGCGCAGCTGATGGCGGGCCAGCTCGCACTCGAATCCGGCGTGCCGCGCCTGCAGCCGCGACCCGCCCCCGCGCACCCGACCCCGGTGGCCGCCGCCGCCGGCGCCACCTTTCGCCCCGCTTTCCGATAGAGGCACCCCATGTATACCGCCAATGGACGACTCGATGCCGGAGCCCTGCTCAAGCAGTACAGCCCGCTGGTCCGCCGCCTCGCCCACCAGATGATCGCCAAGCTGCCGGCCAACGTCGAACTCGACGACCTGATCCAGGTCGGCATGATCGGCCTGTCGGACGCGCTGAGCCGATTCGACGCCGCGCAGGGGGTCCAGTTCGAGACCTTCGCGACGCAGCGCATCCGCGGCGCGATGCTCGACGAGCTGCGCGGCAACGACTGGATGAGCCGCGGCGACCGCCGCCACCAACGCAGCATCGAGGCCGCCGTGCACAAGCTCGAACAGCGCAACGGCCGCGCGCCGACCGAGGGCGAGATCGCGCGCGAGATGGGACTCTCGCTGACCGACTACCAGGAGCTGCTGGGCAAGGTCCGCGGCACGCAGCTGATCTACCTCGAGGACATGAGCGGCGACGACGGCGACGACGACTACCTCGACCGCCATGTCGCCGACGCGAGCGCGAACCCGATCGCCAAGCTGCAGGACCAGCGCATGCGCGAGGCCCTGGTCGAGGCGATCAAGAACCTGCCCGAGCGCGAGCAGTACGTGATGAGCATGTACTACGAGCACGACATGAACCTCAAGGAGATCGCCGCCGTGCTCGGCGTCACCGAGAGTCGCGTCTGCCAGCTCCACAGCCAGTCGATCGCGCGGCTGCGCACGCGGCTGCGGGCCTGGTAGGCGGGTCCCCCGGCGGCGCCTCTCGGGTGCCGCCGACGCGCTCAGTTGCCGTAGCGCGGGTTCGCGGCCCGCTTCTCCGCCATCCCACGCACCAGGTAGTCGACGGCCCGGGTCCAGGACACGTCGTTGTTGCCCCGCATGTCGACCGACTTGCTGAGCACCAGCCGCTGTTGCGCCACGTCGTGGACCTGGACGTTGAAGTTCAGGATCAGCTCGCTGACCTTCTGCACCCAGGACGACATCACGAGATCGGCGCCGAGCCGATGGCCGAACTGGATCACGCAATCGTCGCAGCGGTAGAGGAAGGCCTGCTGCGCATGCAGATCGGTCAGCAACGCCTGCGCCGGCTCCGGGTCCAGCACCCGGTAAAGCCCCCGCTCGGCCAGCAGGCGCTGCAACTGGATCCGCGCTTCGCGCAGCCGTCGTTCCTGATCGGCCATCGTGGCCGGATTCAGGTGCTCGTCGATCAGCTCGATGTCCATCACGGCGATGCTGCGCAAGGCCGTGCCCTGGGCCCGGGCCGGCAGGGCGACGAGGGCGGGGACGAGGCCCGCGCCGATCAGCAGGGTTCTTCGTTTGATCATCATCATCACCATCCATCCGCCTCCATGCGACCCGGGCTCCTCGAGCCGACGAGCGGCTCGAACGCGGCTATTCTCGACCCTCGCCCCACGACGCCGCCGATCATGCGATTTGCCATCACCTGCTCCGACCGCTACCTCGGCGTGTTCGACGCCTTCGTCGAGGCCGGCTGGCAGCCCTTGCGGCTGTTCGGCGTGCCTTGCGACGGGCGCATGTTCCGCAACAGCGCGTCGATCGAGCGCGCGAAATCGCTCGGCATCGGGATCCAGCTCTCGCGCATCGTCGACGCGGACCTCGAGCGGCTCGCCGACGAAGGCTGCGAGGCGCTCGTCGTCGCCAGCTACCAATGGCGCATCCTGGGCTGGGAGAGCCGCCTGCGCTACGCCGTCAATTTCCACCCCTCTCTGCTGCCGGCCTACCGCGGACCCTATCCGCTGCTCAACGGTCTGCGCGACCGCGTCCCGACCTGGGGCGTGAGCTGCCACAAGCTGGCGCCCGAGTTCGATGCCGGCGACATCCTCGCGCAGCGCGCATTCGCCGTCGACGCCGACGAGACCCACGAGACGCTGGACCTGAAATCGCAGATGGCGCTGCGCCGCCTGGCGCGCGAGGTGGCGGCCGATTTCCAGCCGCTGTGGGACGGTGCGCGGGCGCAGGGCCAGGGCAGCGCGGCGCCGCTGCTCGGCGACGACGAGCGCCGCATCGACTTCAAGCAGGGCGTGGCGCAGATCCTGCACCGCATCCGCGTCTTCGGCCGTTTCGAATGCCTGGCCGAGGTCAACGGCGCGACGCTGCATGTCGCGCGTGCCGCCGGCTGGGTCGAGGCGCATGGCGACGCGCCGGGGACGGTCGTCCACGCTTACGCGCTGACGACGGTCGTGGCCTGCCGCGACGGCTACATCGCGCTGCTCGAGTGGCATCTGTTCGCACCGCTGCTGGTGACGGGGACGCCGCCGCGCTGACGGCGCGGTTCAGGGGCCGACGACGAGTTCGCCGCTGCGGCCGGGCACCGCGCCCCAGCGCAGCGGGCGTTCCGGCAAGTTGTTCAATGCCGGTCCGGCCAGCGCCGCGTGTTGGTCGCCCATCGTCCCCGGTTGATGGCCCTGCGATTTCCAGCCCGCGAGCAGTTCGTCGAAGGCGGGAGCCAGCAGGCCGCCCTCGAGCTCGGCATGCAGCGTGTAGACCTGGTCGCCGCCGCGCTCGGTCGCTGCCAGCAGCGGCCGCGCTGCGTTGGCTTCGGTGACGCCGTCGCTGCCGATGATCTCGTCGAGCGTCGGCAGCGTCGTCGGCATCTGCAGATGGCGCAGCGGTCGGCCACCCACCGTCGGCCGGTACGGCGCGGCGCCGCGGCCGTCGGAGGCGTAGGCCAGTCCCCAGTCGTCGAGCTGCTGCCAGGCGGCGTCGTTCATCTGCCAGCCGGCGGCGCCATGGGTCGACGGTGCGGCGCCGAAGATCTCGCCGTAGCGCTCGTAGGCCAGCCTCATCTGCGCGCGCGTCCAGGCAGCGTCGGCGCGGCGCACGCCGTCCTGCCACACGACATGGTCCCAGCAATGGATGCCGCATTCATGGCCGGCGTCGCGCGCCGCGCGCATCTCGGTCGCGGCGCGGGCGCCGATGTCGGGGGCGGGCAGCAGCACGCCGTACATCAGCGTGCGCCAGCCGTAATGCCGGCTCACCGAGGTGCGCGAGACCTTGCTCAGGAAGCCGGGGCGGAACACGCGCTTGAGCGCCCAGCCTGTGTGGTCGGGGCCGAGGCTGAAGAGGAAGGTCGCGCGCAGGCCGTGGCGGTCGAGCAGGCGCAGCAGCCGCGGCACGCCCTCGCGCGTGCCGCGCAGCGTGTCGACGTCGACCTTGAGCGCGATCCGCGCCACGCCGCTCAGGTCGCCGCGTCGGTCAGCGCGCGCGCCTCGACCACCTTCTGGCGGTACGACTCGAAGATGCGGCGCAGGCAGGCTTCCATGCCGACCTGCGGCTTCCAGCCCAGGTCCTTCATCGTGCCTTCGACCTTGGGCAGGCGGTTCTGCACGTCCTGGTAGCCCTTGCCGTAGAACTGGCCGGAACTCGTCTCGACGATCTTCGTCTGCTTGGCCGATTCGGCGTATTCGGGGTAGTCGGCGGCCATCTTCAGCATCATCTCGGCGAGTTCGCGCACCGAGTAATGGTTGGCCGGGTTGCCGATGTTGTAGATCTTGCCGCTGGCGATGCCGCCCGGGTTGTCGATGATGCGCATCAGCGCGTCGACGCCGTCGGCGATGTCGGCAAAGGCGCGCTTCTGCGCGCCACCGTCGACGAGCTGGATGTTCTCGCCGCGCACGATCTGACCGAGGAACTGCGTGACGACGCGCGAGCTGCCTTCCTTGGTCGTGAAGATCGAATCGAGCCCCGAGCCGATGAAGTTGAAGGGCCGGAACAGCGTGTAGTTCAGCGCCTGCTGCTGGCCGTAGGCGGCGATCACGCGGTCCATGAGCTGCTTGCTGCAGGCGTAGATCCAGCGCGGCTTGTTGATCGGGCCGTAGGTCAGGTTCGAGGTCTCGGGGTCGAACTCGTCGTCGGCACACATGCCGTAGACCTCGGAGGTCGACGGGAAGACGAGATGCTTGCCGTACTTGACCGCGGCGCGGACGATCGGCAGGTTGGCCTCGAAATCGAGCTCGAACACGCGCAGCGGTTCCTGCACGTAGGTCGCCGGCGTCGCAATCGCCACCAGCGGCAGGATGACGTCGCATTTCTTGACGTGGTACTCGATCCACTCCTTGTTGATCGTGATGTCGCCCTCGAAGAAATGCATGCGCGGATGGTCGATCACGTCGCCGAGGCGGCTCGCCGACATGTCCATGCCGTAGACCTCCCAGGGGGTGGTCTCGAGGATGCGCTGCGTCAGGTGGTGGCCGATGAAGCCGTTGACGCCGAGGATGAGGACTTTCTTCATGGAGCGACTTTCACAGGGGAATGCGGGTTGAGTCGGGTGGCCAGCGCCGCGGCGTCGATGGGCGCGGAGCCTGCAAGTATGCGACGCACTTCGATGGCGCCGCCGTCGCCGCAGACGGCGACGATGCGGCCGTCGACGACATGCAGGCCCGGCGCGCGCCCGGCGACCCCGGGTTCGCGCCCGGGCCGCGGGCGCCGCGCTTCGGCGATGACGAGGCGTTCGCCGCCGATCTCGGCGAACGCGCCGGGGTAGGGCGGGGCGACGGCGCGGATGAGGTCGTAGACGCGGGCGGCCGGTTGCGACCAGTCGATGCGCCCGTCCTCGGGCTTGCGGCCGCCGCGGTAGCTGCCGGCGGCGAGGTCGTTGGGCAGGCGCGGCGCGCGGCCGGCAAGCAGGGCAGGCAGGCTGCGCCAGAGCACGATTTCAGCGGCGACGCAGACCTTGTCGAAGACCTGTTGCCCCGTGTCGTCGGGCAGGATGGGCACGGCCTGCTGGTCGACGATGGCGCCGGCATCGGGCTTGGCGACCATCTCGTGCAGCGTCGCGCCGGTCTCGGTCGCGCCCTCGAGCACGGCCCAGTTCGTCGGCGCGCGGCCGCGGAAATGCGGCAGCAGCGAGCCGTGCATGTTGTAGGCCGGCGCGAGTTCGAGGATCGCAGCCGGGATCATCGAGCGGTAATAGAACGAGAAGATGAGGTCCGGGTTCGCCGCGGCGACGGCGTCGGCCAGTTCGGGTGCCTTCGGATCGTCGGCGTAGATCGTCGGCAGGCCGAGTTCGGCCGCGGTGTCGGCCACGCGGCTGAACCACAGCGTCTCACCCGGGTGGTCGCGATGCGTCGCGACGAGCGCGACCTCGACGCCGCCGGCGTGCAGCACGCGCAGGCAGCGGTCGCCGACATTCGAGTAGGCGAAGACGACGGCCCTCATCGCGGCACGCCGATCGGTTCGGCCGCGGCTGCGGCCGGCGCCAGCGTCGATGCCGCGGCGACGGGACCCTCGAGCACCGCCGCGATGCGGTAGCGCGGCCGGTTGCGCACCTCTTGCTGAATGCGCCCGACATATTCGCCCATCAGCCCGATGCCGAACAGCACGATGCCGATGAGGAAGAACTGCAGCGCGAACAGCGTGAACACGCCCTCGACTTCGGCGCCGAGCACGAAGCGACGCACCATCAGCAGCACGAACAGCGCCCCGGCGCCGAGCGAGAGCAGCGTGCCGATGAGCGAGAACCATTGGAGCGGCACGATGGAGAAGCCGGTGACGAGGTCGAAATTCAGCCGGATCAGCTTGTAGAGCGAGTATTTCGATTCGCCGGCAAAGCGTTCCTCGTGCGCGACCTCGATCTCGGTCGGGCTGGCGGCGAAGGTGTAGGCCAGCGCCGGGATGAAGGTGTTGACCTCGTGGCAGGCGTTGAGCGTGTCGACGAGCGCGCGGTCGTAGGCGCGCAGCATGCAGCCCTGGTCGGTCATCTGGATGCGCGTGATGCTCTCGCGCAGCCGGTTCATCGCCTTCGACGCGATGCGGCGGAAGGCGCTGTCCTCGCGCTGCTTGCGTATCGTGCCGACGTAATCGTGGCCGGCGCGGATCGCGGCGACGAGGCGCGGGATCTCCTCGGGCGGGTTCTGCAGATCGGCGTCGAGCGTGACGGCGATCGCGCCGCGCACCTGCTCGAAGCCGGCCATGATCGCCATGTGCTGGCCGAAATTGCCGTTGAACAGCACGACGCGCGTGACATCGGGGCGCAGCCGGTATTGCGCGGCCAGCAGCTGCGGCGAGCGGTCGCGGCTGCCGTCGTTGACGAAGATCACCTCGTACCGTTCGCCGATCGCGTCGAGCACCGGGTAGAGGCGGTCGAACAGCGCGGGCAGCACATCCTGCTCGTTGTAGACCGGGATGACGACGGAGACGGCGGGCATGGCGGCGGTCATGTGAGCAAGGCCTTGCAGCAACGGGCGAGCGCGGCGCCCACGCGATCGGGGTCGGCATCGTCCATCGCCGGGAACAGCGGCAGCGTGAGGATCGCGCGGCCGATGCGCTCGGCCTGCGGCAACTGGCCCTCGCGCCAGCCGAGTTCGCGGTAGAACTTGAACAGGTGCAGCGCCGGATAGTGGACGCCGGTGCCGATGCCCGCTTCCTTGAGTGCCTGCATGACCGCGGCGCGCCCGCCGGCGAGGCGATCGGCCGGCAGCACGACCTGGAACATATGCCAGTTGGTGATGGCGCCGGCGGCTTGTGTCGGCAGCGGCAGCTCGATGCCGAGGTCGCGCAGGCCATGGCGGGTGGCGGCTTCGAAATACAGCCGTGCGAGATCGCCGCGGCGCGCCGTGATCGCATCCAGATGCGGCAACTGGCCGAGGCCGATCGCGGCGTTGATGTCGGTGAGGTTGAACTTGCCGCCCGGCTCCTCGACCTCCATGCCGTCCAGGCCCCAGCGCTTGACGCCCTGCAGCCGCAGCCGCTCGGCGCGCTCGGCCTCGACTTCGTCGTTGAGCACGAGGCAGCCGCCCTCGGCACAGGTGATGTTCTTGTTGGCCTGGAAGCTGAAGCTGACGAGGTCGCCGAGTTGACCGATGGCGCCGCGCAATTCACGGCCGACCCAGCGCGAGCCGATCGCCTGTGCCGCGTCCTCGATCACGCGCAGCCCATGCCGGCGCGCGATGGCGTAGAGCCGGTCCATGTCGACCGGCAAGCCGCTGAGATACACCGGCAGGATCGCCTTCGTGCGCGGCCCGATGGCGGCCTCGACGGCGGCGAGGTCGATGTTGCGCGTCACCGGATCGACATCGACGAGCATGGCGCGCGCGCCGACGGCATGGATCACGTTGGCCGTCGCGACCCAGGTGATCGCGGTCGTGATGACCTCGTCGCCGGGACCGATGCCGGCCAGCCGCAATGCGACTTCCATCGTCGCCGTGCCGTTGCCGAAGGCGCGCACCGGGCGGCCGCCGAAAATTTCGGACAGTTTCGCCTCGAAGGCCTGGACCTTGGGGCCCGAGGTGATCCAGCCCGAGGCGAGGACGGCGCCGACATCGGCGATCGTCGCGGCATCGATCTCGGGCCGCGTGAAGGGCAGGAAGGCTGGTGCGTTCATCGGTTCAGGTTCTCGACATCACGAGCACGCCCGCGAGGATCAGCATCATGCCTGCCCAGCGCATCGGCCCCAGCGCCTCGCCGAACAGCCACCAGGCGGCGAGCGCGTTGACGACATAACCCAGCGAGAGCATCGGGTAGGCGAGCGAGACCTCGACGCGCGACAGGCCGACGATCCAGACGCCGACGCTGACGACGTAGCAGGCCAGGCCCGCGATGATGGGCCATTGCGCCAGCACCTTGAGCGTCGTCGGCAGCAGGTTGTGCCAACCGACGCTGAGCACGCCCAGCGGCGCGACGCCCGCCTTGAGCAGCAGTTGCGCGCCGGCATTGAGCAGCACGCCGGTGAGGATGAGGGCGAAGGTGGCGAGGGTCATCGGTGGGGCTCGAAGTTGGCGACGACGACGCGGCGCTCGTCCTGGGCGACGACGGTCATCGGCAGATGGTCGGCCTGCAGCTCGGCGTAGGTGGCGTGGTTCATCAAGGCCAGCGCCGGTTGGCCGGCGCGCCAGGCGCTGCGGAAGGCGGCCAGCGTCGGCAGCCATTTCTGCGGCTCCTGCTGGACACCGAATTCGAGCTCGTCGGGCTGCTCGACGAGGATCATCGTACGGCGCAGGTAGAACGGCAGCGTGTGGTCGAGCAGGCGCACCGCATAGATCGGCATCGCGGGCTGCAGCACGGCCTCGATCGGCGGCACGAGGTCGACGCCCGAGATCGCGCGCCCCAGCGCTTCGTGGCCGACCATGCCGACCGTCGTCGCGGCAAAGAAGCCGAGCGCGTAGGCGGCGATGCTGGCGCCGAGCTGGCCGCGCCGGTTCAGCAACCAGGCCAGCGCGAGCGCGGCGAGCAGCAGCGCGGCCGCGCAGCCGATCCACACCGCGAAGCGCGCGAATTGCGCCGCTTCTTCGGCGCTGCCGACGCGCGCCACCAGCGGGCTCGCCGCCAGCGCCGCCGCGGCGACGATCGCCATCGCGACGATCTGGCGCCGCCAGCGCCGCGCGTCCATCGTCGTCAGTGCCACGCCGGCGATCAACGCCAGCGCCGGAAAGACCGGCAGGATGTAGCCCGGCAGCTTCGACCCCGAGAGGCTGAAGAAGGCGAAGATCGATGCCGCCCAGCAGGCACAGAACAGCAGCGGGCGGAAGCCGCGCGCCGGCTCGGCACGCAGCGCGGCGACCATCGCCGGCGCCAGGCCGATCCAGGGCAGGAAGCCGGCGAGGAGCTGCGGCACGAAATACCAGATCGGTTCACCGCGCTGGTGCACCGTCGAGGTGTAGCGCTGCCAATGCTCGTGGATGAAGAAGAACCAGGCGAACTCCGGGTTGCGCTGCGAGACGATGACGAACCAGGGCGCGGTGATGAGCAGGAACAGCAGCGCGCCGCCGACGATTTGCAGCCGCCGCCACAGCGCCCAGTCGCGCGCCGCGAGCGTGTAGACGACCAGCGCGAGCCCCGGCAGCACGATGCCGATCAGGCCCTTGGTCAGCACGGCGGCGGCCATCGCCGCCCAGGCCGCGAGCATCCAGCGTCGGCGCCGCGCCGGTGCTGCCTGCGCATCGGCGCCCTGGCGCTGCGCCAACAGCAGCGCGGCCAGCACCGCGGCGAGTGCGGCCGAGACGCCCATGTCGAGCGAATTGAAGTGGCTGGCCAGGTTCCAGGTCGGCGCCGCCAGCAGCACGAGCGCCGTCGCGACGGCGGCCCGGCGGCCCCAGCCGCGCAGCGCGGCCCAGGCGGTGAGCGCGATCGCGCCGGCGCCGGCGATGCCGACCCACAGCCGCGCCTGCCACTCGCCGACGCCGAAGGCCTCGAACGCCAGCGCCGTCATCCACATCTGCAGCGGCGGCTTCTCGAAATACTTCAGGCCGAGGTAGCGCACGGTGACCCAGTCGCCGCTGGTCACCATCTCGCGCGCGATCTCGGCGTAGCGGCCTTCGTCGGAGCGCAGCAGGTGGCGCGCGTCCAGGGCCCAGATCCAGGCCGCCGCGACCGCCAGGCCCAGCAGCGCCCAGATCCACCGACGTGCCGGTGCGCAGGCCGGCGCGCGCACATGCGCGCCCAGCGCGTCCGGCGCGTCAGGCGGCGAGGGCGTCGAGCGCGAGGGATCGAGGGTCGCAGGCATCAAGGGCGGGTGGGGCTGCCGGTCGGCGCCCCAAGGTCGCGCGAAGATCGCGGCGCGAGGCTGCGGGGCTGGACGGGCCCAGCCGCTGGCTGGCCTGCTACAGGGATAGTAGGGAGAGGGGGCTGGTCCCCTGCCGCGCCTTCCAGGGCTCAGCGCGGGATTCTAACGGCGCGGCGTGGCGCCGCGCCCGTGCTGGCGGTCGGGCCGCGATGCGCGGATCCGAGGCGCTCAGGCCAGCAGGCTGCCGCGTCCCGCGGGCCGGTCGGCGGCGCCGGCGGCCGAATACAGGCCGCTGGGCAACTGGCCCGGCAGCAGGACGTCGATGGCGCGGTCCAGCGCCGCGGTGGCGCGGGCCAGGGCTTCGCGCTGCGCGGCGACGCGGCCGCCGGCGACGGCCAGACGGTGGCGCAGCGGCGGCGGCACGCCGCCGTTGCGCGCGGCGCGGCCGAAATGGTCGACGGCCAGGGCCAGCACATGCTGCAGATCGCCCGCGGCGCGGTCCAGCGCCGGCAGGTCGCGCTGCTGCAGCGCCTGGCCCAGCAATTCGAGCTGGGTCTCGAGCGCCGAGAGCGGATGCTCGAGTTCGGCGGCCCGCTGCACGGCCCAGCGCTCGTCGGGGGTGGTCATCATGGCCCGGCGCCGCTCAGCCGGCCTTGCCGCTGAGCAGTTCCTTGGCGTTGGCCATCAGCTTGTCGGCGATGGCTTCGGGATTGATCTTGTAGGTGCCGCTGTGGATCGCGTGCGAGATCGCAC
Organism: Burkholderiales bacterium; assembly: GCA_028868825.1. Lineage (GTDB taxonomy): Bacteria > Pseudomonadota > Gammaproteobacteria > Burkholderiales > Burkholderiaceae_C > Rubrivivax. Next base: position 18,822 of record JAGWTU010000007.1, read on the forward strand.
CCACCTTGGCGCCGTCGAAGCTGCCGTCGCCGGCCGCCCCCGCGAGCTGCGTCGCGGTCGACGACAGCGCGACCTTCGCGCTGGCCTCGGCCTGCGGCGGCAGCGCCGGCGTCGTGACGGGCTTGGCGCCCGGCGCTTCGGCCTTCAGGGGGACCGCGGGATTCTGGAGAGGACCGATCTTCATGATGAACTCCTGTCAGCGGTACAGCGGGGGTGCTGACCGAGCGACATGCATGTGGTATCGGTCTGCGGGTCGCTCGACTTTAGTCGCCTGAGACGGATTTTTACGCTTTCCCCGCGAACAGGGGGGTAGCAGCCGTTTCACAGGCCGACCTCGACCTGCCGTTCACCGACCGCGCGGCCCTCGAGCACGCGGCCGTTCTCGGTGCGCACGCGGGTCGGGCGGTCCTCGTAGCCCGGGCTCAGCGCCTGGCCTTCGCCGGTGATCGAGAAGCCCGACCCGGCGACGACGATGCGCACGTTGTCGCCCTGGGCGAACCACATGCGCACCTGCAGATCGGCGGCGCGCACCGGCTGCCCGGCGCCGAGCGGGCGCGCGAGGACGCGGCCGGCCAACTCTGCGGCATCGGCGTAGGCGGGCGACGTGGTGGCCGACCAGTCGACCTCGGCGTGACCCAGTCCGCTGGCCGTGAGCCGCGCGCCCGCGGGCAGGTTGGCCATCGAGACGACCGCCGCGGCCCAGACATGCACCGTCAGCGGCAGATAGACGCTCCAGCGCGCGCGGCCGTCGGTGCATCGCACTCCCACGCGCGTGACGCCCCAGGCGGGCACGCCTGCGGGCAGATAGGGCTCGATGCGCGCGCAGGGCGCCAGTTGCAGCCGCGCGTCGAGCGCACCGGGCGTGACCTCGATGCGGGCGCGTGGCGGCGCGATCGCGCGCGCGGCGTCGGCGGCCAGCGCGACGGCCTGGGCGACCGTCGCCGCCGGCAGGATGTTCGAGCCTGCCTGCTGCGACCAGGCGGGGGCCGCGGCGGCGCAGGCCAGGGCGGCGACGAAGGTGGCTGGGAGTCGGATGTTCACGGTCCCGATGGTGGCCGAGCGCGTGACGAACCAAGCGCCGAACAGGCCGCGATAGGCGGCTCTTTTCCAGCTCATGCAGGCGCCGCGGCTGTTCAGAATTCCCACCGTGCCCCAAGTCCCTGCCGCTGTGCCGGCCCGGGGTCACGAAGGAGCACGACATGATTCCAGGACTGAACGACGGGTTGGATTTCCAGAGCCAGGCTCTGGTCCTGCGCGCCCAGCGCCAGCGTCTGATCGCCAGCAACATCGCCAACGCCGACACGCCGGGCTACCAGGCGCGCGACTTCGATTTCGCCACCGCCCTGCGCAACGCCACCGGCAGCGGCGGCGTGGGCAGCGGCATCGGCGCCGACATCGCCAGCGGCGGCAGCGGCAGCGGCGGCACGCCGTCGCCCGAACTGCAGTACGCCGTGCCGAGCCAGACCAACCTCGACGGCAACACCGTCGACCTCGACCGCGAGCGCGCGTCCTTCGTCGACAACTCGGTCAAGTACGAATCGACGCTGCGCTTCATCAACAACGCCATCAAGAACACGATGGACGCGATGAAGAGCTTCAAGCAGTTCTGAACCAAGGGGCGACCATGAGCCTGCTCAATATCTTCGATGTCGCCGGCAGTGCGGTCTCCGCGCAGTCGCAGCGCCTGAACGTCGTCGCCTCCAACCTCGCCAACGTCGACACCGTCGCCGGACCCGACGGCAAGGCCTACAAGGCGCGCCAGGTCGTGTTCCAGACCGAGCTGATGGGCGCCGGTGCGACCCCCGGCGCCAGCGCCGGTGTGCGCGTCAGCACCGTGACCGAGGACCCCACCCCGGGTCGCAAGGTGCTCGACCCGAAGAACCCGAGCGCTGACGCCGACGGCTACGTCACCTACAGCAACGTCAATCCGGTCGAGGAGATGGTCAACATGATGTCGGCCTCGCGTTCGTACCAGAACAACGTCGAAGTCATGAACACCGCGCACAACCTGCTGATCAAGACGCTGCAGATCGGCCAGTAAACCCGCAGCCACGAGGAATCCACGCATGAGCATCGCCGGCACCCAGTCGTCGTCGTCCACCAACCCCCTGACGGGCGTTTCCAGCAGTTCGGCGGCGACCACCGCGGCGGGCAGCGCCAGCGCGTTCCTGAAGCTGCTGGTGACGCAGATGCAGAACCAGGATCCGCTGAACCCGATGGACAACGCGCAGATCACGAGCCAGATCGCGCAGATCAACACCGTCAACGGCATCAACCAGCTCAACACCTCGGTCACCGGGCTGAACGGCCAGATGACGCAGCTGCAGGCGCTGCAGGGCGCGGCGCTCGTCGGCCACCAGGTCACGATCGACGGCAACAGCCTGGCGATCGCCGGTGGCACCGGCAGCGGCGGCTTCAGCCTGCCCGGCGCCGCCACCGATGTCCAGGTGCAGATCGTCGACGCCAACGGCAACGTCGCCGGCACGCTCGACCTCGGCGCCCAGGCCGCCGGCAACAACCGCTTCAGCTGGCCGGCGAAGGGCATCGCCGACGGCTCGAATTACAACTTCAAGGTCAGCGCGGTCTCGGGATCGTCGGCCATCACGGCGACGCCGCTGATGCAGGCCCAAGTCGTCTCGGTGAGCACCGGCAGTGCCGGCCTGCAGCTGCAGACGTCCAACGCCGGCACCGTCGCCTTCTCCAACGTCGTCGCCTTCAACTGATCCCGAGGAAACACCATGAGCTTCCAGCAAGGCCTCTCCGGCCTCAACGCCGCGAACCAGAATCTCGACGTCATCGGCAACAACATCGCCAATGCCAACACCATCGGCGCCAAGAGCGCGACGGCCGAATTCGCCGGGCTCTACGCCGCGGCGGTCAGCGGCTCGAAGACGACGAGCCAGTCGGGCATCGGCGTCAACGTCACCGCCGTGGCGCAGAACTTCAGCCAGGGCACGATCACGACGACCTCGAACCCGCTCGACCTGGCGATCAACGGCGCCGGCTTCTTCCAGGTCCAGACCGTCGGCGACGCGACGCCGCAGTACAGCCGCAACGGCCAGTTCAACATCGACGCCAACGGCTACATCGTCAATGCCTCGCTGCAGCAGCTGATGGGCTATGCGGCGAACGCCAACGGCACGATCACGCCGGGCTCGGCGGTGCCGCTGCAGATGTCGACCGGCAACGTGCCGCCGAATCCGACGCAGGCGATGACGATGACGGCCAATCTCGACTCCGCCGGCAAGGTCACCGCGCCGGCCGCCGGCGGCATCACCTACACCGACCCGACGACCTACAACAACGCGACCTCGGTGACGACCTTCGACGGCAAGGGCCAGGCCGTCTCGTTGACGTACTACTTCCAGAAGGCCAGCGCCGGCGACCCTTCCGCCGCGCCGCCCACCGGCGACACCTGGAACGTCTTCGCCACCGCCAACGGCACCGACATCAGCGGCACGACGCCGCCGACGGCACTGACGCAGATCACCTTCGACACCAACGGCGCCAACCCGACGATGACCAACACCAACGCCGCCGGCCTGCTGACGGTGGCCGTGCCGGCGACGACGAGCTACGGCGCGATCAGCTCGACGCTGGACCTCAACAAGCTGACTGAATACGGCACCGCCTTCGGCGTCACCTCGCTGACGCAGGACGGCTATGCCTCGGGGCAGCTCAGCGGCCTGGCCATCGGCAAGGACGGCATCATCACCGCCAACTACTCGAACGGGCAGTCGCGCACGGCGGGCCAGGTGCTGCTGGCCAACTTCCGCAACCCGCAGGGGCTGCAGCCGCTGGGCAACAACGACTGGGCGCAGACGCCGGCGTCGGGCACGCCGGTGACCGGCGCGCCGGGGCAGGGCAGCCTGGGACTCGTGCAATCGGCCGCGCTCGAGCAGTCCAACGTCGACCTCACGGCCGAGCTCGTCAACATGATCACCGCGCAGCGCGTCTACCAGGCCAACGCGCAGACCATCAAGACGCAGGATCAGGTCATGCAGACCCTGGTCTCGCTGCGCTGAGGGCCGCTGAATGGACCGCGTCATCTATCTGGCGATGTCGGGCGCGAAGGCCACGATGCAGCGCCAGGACGCGCTCGCCAACAATCTCGCCAACGCCTCTACGAACGGCTTTCGCGCCGAACTCGAGGCCTTCCGCGCCGTGCCGGTACGCGGCAGCGGCGCGACGACACGCGCCTACGCCATCGAGACCACGGTCGGCTACAGCGCCGAGGCGGGTCCGGTGCAGGCCACGGGCAATGCGCTCGATGTCGCGATGCAGGGCCAGGCCTGGCTCGCCGTGCAATCGCTCGACGGCACCGAGGCCTACACGCGCGCCGGCGCGCTGCAGCTCGATGCCCAGGGTCAGCTCGTCACCGTCGCCGGCCTGCCGGTGCAGGGCGAAGGCGGACCGATCACGATCCCCCTGAATGCCAAGGTCGACATCGCCGCCGACGGTTCGGTCTCGACCACCGTGCCCGGCCAGGCACCGCAGAAGGCCGGCAAGCTCAAGCTCGTCACGCCCGAGGCGCCGCTGAACCGCGGCACCGACGGCCTGTTCCGCGCCGCCGACGGCAACGACCTCACGGCCGACCCGACGGCCCAGGTGCAGAGCGGCGCGCTCGAGGGCTCCAACGTCAGCCCGGTCGAGACGATGGTGCAGATGATCGCCGCCGGGCGCCAGTTCGAGCAGCAGATGAAGATGCTGACGACGGCCGAACAGCGCGACCAGTCGGCGGCCAAGCTGCTCGGCTCCGGGGCCTGATCCGAAGCGGCGGGCTAGCGGCCGAAGTAGCGGCCGAAGTAGCGGCAGATGGGGCCGCTAATCCGGCCCTCAGCGGGGTTCAGTCGGCGGCAAGATCGACCGACGGAATTCAAGGACAACCGCCATGCTTCGATCGCTGTGGATCGCCAAGACCGGGATGGAAGGCCAGCAGACCCAGCTGGATGCCATCTCCAACAACCTCGCCAACGTCAGCACCAACGGCTACAAGCGTGCCGGCGTCGTGTTCGAGGACCTGATGTACCAGAACCTGCGCACCGCCGGTGCCGCGAGTTCCGACCAGACGACGCTGCCCACCGGGCTGCAGGTCGGCCTGGGCGTGCGCGCGGCGGCGACCTCGCGCAACTTCAGCCAGGGCACGATCCAGCAGAGCGGCAACCAGTTCGACGTCGCCATCAGCGGCAACGGCTTCTTCCAGATCCAGATGCCCGACGGCACGACCGGCTACACCCGCGACGGCAGCTTCCAGGTGAATTCGAACGGTCAGCTGGTGACGAACGCCGGCTACGCGGTGACGCCCGGCATCACGGTGCCCACCGGCACGACGGCGGTGTCGATCGCCGCCGACGGCACCGTCAACGCGACGATCGCCGGCCAGACCGACCCGAAGAAGCTCGGCCAGCTCCAGCTCGCCGCCTTCGTCAATCCGGCGGGCCTGAACCCGCTGGGCGGCAACCTCTACGCCGAGACCGCCGCCTCGGGCACGCCCAACACCGGCGCCCCGGGCGCCAACGGCAACGGCAGCGTGCAGCAGGGCTATGTCGAGGGAAGCAACGTCAACGTCGTGCAGGAACTCGTGAACATGATCGCGACGCAGCGCGCCTACGAACTCAACTCGAAGGCCATCACGACCTCGGACCAGATGCTGCAGAAGCTGGGGCAGATGTGATGCGCCGACTCCTCACCGGCGCCTTCGCGCTCGCGTCCGTGTTCGCTCTCGGCGGCTGCGCCGCGCTCGACGACTACCTGCACCCGCGCGTCGAGGTCGCCGACACGGCGCCGCCCTCGGCCGCGGCCATGGCGCCGCCGCGCGCGCCGATGAACGGCTCGATCTACCAGGCCGGCAACTTCAGGCCGATGTTCGAGGACTTCCGCGCCCGCCTCGTCGGCGACACGCTGACGATCCAGATCGTCGAGAACGTCAGCGCCACCGCGACCTCGACGAGCTCGGTCGCCAAGACCGGCACGCTGGGCGCCAGCGTCACCGCGCTGCCGATCCTGGGCAGCAGCGCGCTCGGCCGCGCAACGGCATCCGGGACCTCGAACAACACCTTCTCCGGTCAGGGCGCCACCGTCAACAGCAATGCCTTCACCGGCACCATCACGGTCATCGTGCGCCAGGTGCTGCCCAACGGCAACCTGCTGATCGCCGGCGAGAAGCAGATCGGCGTCAACGAGAACGTCGACATGCTGCGCTTCTCGGGCCTGGTCGATCCGCGCGCGATCCAGCAGGGCAACACGGTGCCCAGCGGCGCGGTCGCCAACGTCAGGCTCGAGCAGCGCGGCCGCGGCCAGCAGGCCGAGTCGCAGGCCATGGGCTGGCTCTCGCGCGTGTTCCAGAACGTCGCGCCGATCTGATGCCGACGATGAACGCGACCCCTATCTCGCTGCGCCTGGCCGTCTGGCTGCTCGCGCTGGCCTGCGCCGTCGCCTTCCTCGCGCCGCTGCCGGCCGGCGCGGCGGTGCGGCTCAAGGAGATCGCCGCCGTCGAAGGCGTGCGCAGCAACCAGCTGGTCGGCTACGGTCTCGTCGTCGGCCTCGATGGCAGCGGCGACCAGGCGACGCAGACGCCGTACACGACGCAGTCGCTGACCTCGATGCTGCAGCAGATGGGCATCACGCTGCCGGCGGGCACCTCGGTGCAGCCGCGCAACGTCGCCGCCGTGATGGTCACCGCCGACCTGCCGCCGTTCGCACAGCCGGGGCAGAGGATCGACGTCGACGTCGCCTCGGTCGGCAACGCCAAGAGCCTGCGCGGCGGCCTGCTCATCGTGACGCCGCTGCGCGGTGCCGACGGCCAGGTCTACGCCATCGCCCAGGGCAATCTGCTGATCGGCGGCGCCGGCGCCTCGGCCGGCGGCTCGAAGGTCCAGGTCAACCATCTCTCGGCCGGACGGATACCCAACGGCGCCAGCGTCGAACGCGCGGTGCCGACGCCGCTGGACCAGGGCGATTCGCTGCACCTGGGGCTGAACGCCAGCGATTACGCGACCGCGCGCGCCGTTGCCGAGGCCATCAACGCCGCCAAGGGCGCGGGCACGGCGCAGCCGCTCGACGGCCGCACCGTCGCCGTCAAGGCGCCTTCGGCGCCGGGCGCGCGCGTCGGCTTCCTCGCCGACATCGAGAACCTGCCGATCGAGCTGCAGAAGCCCGCGGCGCGCATCGTCATCAACACCCGCACCGGCTCGGTCGTGATGAACGACGCCGTCACGCTCAGCCCCTGCGCGGTCGCTCACGGCAACCTCAGCGTGACGATCACCAACACCCCCGTCATCAGCCAGCCCGGCCCGGCCAGCCAGGGCCAGACGGTGCAGGCGAACAAGACCGACATCACGCTGAACCAGCAGGGCGGGGCGCTGATGAACGTGCCCGCCGGCGCGCAGCTGGCCGATGTCGTGAAGGCGCTCAACGCGCTCGGCGCGTCGCCGATGGATCTGCAGGCGATCCTGCAGGCGATGCAATCCGCCGGCGCCTTGCACGCCGAGATAGAGGTGATTTGACAACATGGCCTCGACGACCCCCGTCAGCGGCCTGGCGATCGACGCCACCGCCTTGTCGCGGCTCAAGTACCAGGCCGGCACCGACCCGAAGTCGGCGGTGCGCGAGGCGGCCAAGCAGCTCGAGTCGGTGTTCATGACGCAGCTGATGAAGAGCATGCGCGCGACGACGATGTCGGCCGACGATCCGCTGGCCAACACCGGCTCGCAGATGGGCACCGAGATGCTCGACGCGCAGTTCGCGACCGCGCTCAGCGGCCGTCCGGGCGGGCTGTCGGAGGCCATCATGCGCCAGCTCGACCGCCAGATGGGACTGCCCGGGCCGATACCGGCCACCGGCAGCGCCAACAACACGCCGGCGCCGCTCACGGCGCGGCCGCAGGCCACACGCATCCCGCAGGCCGGCGCTGCCGGTTTCGTGCAGCAGCACACCTCGGCCGCCCAGGCCGCCGAGGCGGCGACCGGCATCCCGGCCTCGTTCCTCGTCGCCCAGGCGGCGCAGGAGACCGGCTGGGGGCGCAAGGAGATCCGGCATGCCGACGGCACGCCGTCGTACAACCTGTTCGGCATCAAGGCCGGCGCGAACTGGAAGGGGCCGACGGCCGAGATCACGACGACCGAATATGTCGCCGGCAGGCCACACAAGGTGGTTGCGAAGTTCCGCGCCTACGCCAGCTACGCCGACTCGTTCGCCGACTACGCCAAGCTGATGACCACGAGCCCGCGCTACCACAACGTCGTCGCCAGCGCCCACACCGCCAGCGGCTTCGCCCAGGGGCTGCAGAAGGCCGGTTATGCGACCGATCCCGCCTACGCGGCGAAGCTGACCCGGGTCATCAACACGACGCTGCGCCTGCAGCGTTCGCTGGCCTGAACGGAGACCCGCCATGGGATACAACTCGCTGATGTCGATCGGGGTCGGCGCGCTGGCCGCCAACATGGCCGCGATCCAGACGACCAGCAACAACATCTCCAACGCCAACGTCGCCGGCTATTCGCGCCAGACCGTCAACCTCGCGACCGCGCCCGGGGTCTTCACCGGCGCCGGTTTCATGGGCGAGGGCGTCGACATCACGAGCATCTCGCGCGTCTACAGCAGCTTCCTGACGAACGCCGCGGCCACCGCGGGCTCGGTGGCGTCGGCCGACAGCACGCGGCTGGCCCAGCTGAAGACGCTCGAGCAGCAGTTCCAGCTCACGACCAACGGCATCGGCGCGTCGACGAACCAGCTCTTCAGCGCGCTCTCGGGTCTCGTCAACAACCCGAGCGACGCGCCGACGCGCCAGGTCGTCGTCGGCGCGGCGCAGAACCTGGCGGCGACCTTCAACACCATCGGCGGCGCGCTCGACCAGATGCAGACGAGCATCAACTCGCAGCTGACGACGACGGTCGCCCAGGTCAACACGCTGGCGCAGCAGGTCGCGGCGCTGAACACCCAGATCGCCAAGGCGAAGGCGATCGGCCAGCCGCCGAACCAGCTGCTCGACCAGCGCGACCAGCTCATCAGCCAGATCTCGTCCGACATCCAGGTCTCGCGCGTCGACAACGCCGACGGCACGGCGTCGCTGTTCATCGCCGGCGGCCAGACGCTGGTGCTGGGCAGCAACGCGACGACGATCTCGGCCATCAACGACCCCAACGACCCGAGCCGCCAGGCGCTCGCCGTCGGCACCGGCAGCCAGGCGCGCACGCTGGACGCGAAGTCGCTGGGCGGCGGCACGATCGCCGGGCTGCTGAACTTCCAGAACACCGACCTCGTGGCCGGCCGCAACCTCATCGGCCAGATGGCCACCGGCATCGCCGGCGCGATGAACATCGCGCAGCAGCAGGGCCTGACGCTGGCCGGCGTGGCCGGCGGCGCGATGTTCAGCATCGGCACGCCCCGCGTCGTGCCGAATGCCAACAACGCCGCCGGCGCGCCGCCGGGCAGTGCCGCGGCGACGATCACCGATGCCGCGGCCGTGCCGGCCAGCGACTACACGCTCAAGCAGGACGGCGGCGGCAACTGGACGCTGACCTCGCAGCCCGCGGGCGCGGTGACGCCGGTCAGCGTCGACGGCGCCGGCAACGTCACCGTCACCGCCACCGGCGCGGCGGCGATCCCCGGCATGAGCCTGGTCGTCAGCAACGCGCAGCCCGGCGACAGCTACCTGATCCAGCCGCTGGCCACGGCCGCCGACACGATCACGGCCCAGATCACGAACCCCGGCGACATCGCCGCCGCGGCGCCGCTCGTGGCCAGCACCGTGTCGACGAACACCGGCACGGCGAGCGTCACCGGCCTGACGATGACGACGACGCCGGCGGCCTTCCCCGGCGGCGGCGCGGCGCCGACCTTCCCGTCGACGACCGAGACGCTGACCTTCAACACCGTCAGTCCGCCGATCACGCAGACCGTGAACGGCGTCACCACGAGCTACAACTACACCGTCACCTCGTCGATCAGCGGCACGGCCACGCCGTGGAACCCGGGGCTCGCGGTGGCCGGCGCGAACGGCTTCAGCCTGACGCTGGCCGGCGTGCCCGCCGACGGCGACCAGATCTCGGTGGCGCCGATCGCCGCCGGCGCCATCGCCACCAACAATGGCAACGCGACCGCGCTGCTGGCGCTGCAGAACGCCAGCATGGTCGGCGGCCTGACGGCGACCAACGCCTGGGCCAGCGCGGTCTCGACGATCGGCGTCACGGTGCAGGGCGCGACCGCGGCATCGACGATGTCGACCGCCGCGGCGGGCCAGGCGACGTCGGCGCAGACCTCGGTCTCGGGCGTCAACATGGACGAGGAGGCCGCCAACCTGATCCAGTTCCAGCAGAGCTACCAGGCGGCGGCCAAGATCCTGCAGGTCGCGCAGTCGGTGTTCGACACCCTGCTGCAGACCGCCAGCGCCAGCAGCGCCTGATCGGAGTTTCCATGCGCATCGCCAGCTTCACCGCCTACCAATCGACGCTCGCCAACCTGCAGGCGCGCCAGCAGGACCTGTCGACGATCCAGAACCAGATGACGAGCGGGCTGCGCGTGCAGGTCGCCAGCGACGATCCGGTGGCCGCGGCCCAGGTCGTGCGCGCGGCCGCGGCGCAGAGCCGCATCACGGCGCAGACGACGGCCGCCAACGCCAGCCAGACCGAGATGCAGCAGACCGACAGCGCGCTCGGCAACGCCGCCAACCTGATCCTGCAGGCGCGCAACCTGATCGTCAGCGCCGGCAACGGCAGCTACACCGACAGCGACCGCGCCAATATCGCGACCCAGCTCCAGGGCCTGCAGACCGACCTCTTCTCGATCGCCAACACCAGCAACGGCAACGGCCGCTACCTGTTCGGCGGCCAGGGCAGCGATACGGCGCCGTTCGTGCAGGGCGCCAACGGCGCCGTCAGCTACGTCGGCATCGCCGGCCAGCAGACGGCGGCGAGTTCGCAGGCGCTGCCGCTGACCGTCGACGGCAACGTCTGGATGAACGCCGCCGACCCCGGCAACCCGGGCAGCACGATCTCGGTCTTCCAGTCGCTGCAGAACACGATCACCGCGCTGAACACGCCGGGCCAGTCGGCGGCGCAGATCGCCGCCACCGTCAAGCAAGGGCTGGCGAGCCTGGACGCGGGAGCCAACCTGCTCTCGTCGGCGCGCGCTGCCGTCGGCTCGGCCGAGAATGCCGTCACCAACGTCACCAACCAGCTCAGCGCCGGCATGCTCGCATCGCAGACGCAGCAGTCCAACGCCCAGGATCTGGACATGACGGCGGCGATCTCGAACTTCTCGACGCAGCAGACCGGCTACCAGGCGGCGCTGAAGACCTATTCGATGATCCAGCAGCTCTCGCTGTTCAATTACATTAGTCCGTCGAGTTCCTGACGCATCTGGAGGACGCCGGCTCGACCCGGCGCTGTGCATGCAAGAACATACCGTGCTGGGCCATCTGGCCCTGGGCTACAGCCCGATGATCGACCGCCAGCGCGAAGTCGTCGCGACACGGTTGACGATATTCCCCGACAACCCCGGCAGCGCGCCCGACGGCGCTGAACTGCTGCGTGCGATCGAGGCCGTCTGGCCCGCCGAGGCCGACGGCAAGCCGCTCAAGCTCGACCCGCGGCCGCTCGACCCGGCGCGCGTCAAGCAGCAGGTGGCGCCGCTGGTGTCGCTGAACCTCGCCGGCGAGGGGCTGCTGGCCGCGGTGCTGAACGCCGATCCGGGGCCGCAGTTGATGATCGAGGTGCCGGCCTTCATGGCCAGCGATCCGGCGCACCAGGGCGCGCTGCAGCGGCTGCACGCGGCCGGCACGACGCTGCTCATCAAGGGCCGCCCGCTGACGCCGCTGACGCCCGAGATCCTGGCCTGGTTCAGCCATTCGATCGTCGAGATGGCCGACGACCGCCGCACCGGCGCACCGCCGCCGCAGATGACGCGCCAGGTGACGACGGTGCAGGCCGGCGCGCGCTCCAGCGCCGACATGGAGGCCGCCTTCACGCGCGGCGCCGTTGCCGCGCTCGGCTGGCCGCTGGACGACGCATTGCCCAAGGGCAGCGGCCGCGGCCAGGTACCCAGCGACGTGACGACGGTGCTCGAGCTGATCAACGGCGTCGAGCGCGAGGAACCGGTGGCCAAGCTCGAAGCCGTGCTGCGGCGCGACCCGACGCTGGCCTTCCGCCTCATGCGCTACTTGAACTCGCCCGCCTTCGGGCTCTCGGTCGAGATCAATTCCTTCAGCCATGCGCTGATGCTGCTCGGCTATCAGCGCCTCAAGCGCTGGCTGGCGTTGCTGCTGGCCTCGTCGGCCAAGGGCGCCTACAGCAAGCCACTGGTCTTCGGCGCCGTGCGCCGCGGCTTGCTGATGGAGGAGCTCGGGCGCGAGCAGGACGACCCCGAGGTGCGCGGCGAGATGTTCATCTGCGGCGTCTTCTCGCTGCTCGACCGCCTGCTGCAGCAGCCTTTCTCCGAGCTGCTGCGCAGCGTCCCGGTGCCCGAGCGGGTGCAGGCCGCGCTGCGTGGCGACGGCGGGCCCTACGGCCCCTATCTCGAACTCGTGCAGGCGATCGAGCAGGAATCGGTCTACGACATCCGCAGCCAGGCCGAGGCTCTGATGCTCGGTGCCGGCAACATCAACCGCGCCCTGCTGGCCGCGCTGCGTTCGGCACGGCAGCTCGACGGTTGAGCGCGCCGTCCGCGCCCGACACCGGGACGCGGCTGCGCGGCCTGCTGGCGCTGCCGATACCGGTCACCGTCCAGGGCATCGACTTCCGACTCGTCGACGCCAACGCGGCCTATGCCGCGCTCGTCGGCCGCACGCGCGCGGCGCTCGTCGGGCGCGATCCGGCCGACCTGCTGCCGCCCGAGGAACGCGAGGCCTCGCGCGCGCAGCGCCGCGAACTCGCCGCCGCGGCGGCGCGCGGCGAGGCGCCGACGGCGCAGCCGCGCCGGCTCGTCGACGCGGCCGGCGCCGAGCGCTGGTTCTCGACCGTGACGATGGGGCTGGGCGGCACCGGCGGCGCGCCCTGGCTGACGCTGTGGCACGAGACGACGGCCGAGGTCCATCTGCGCGAACAGGAACGCCGCGCCCAGGACGAGCTGGCGCAATGGTTCGAGCTCAGCGGCACCGGCATGCTCGTCTACGACCGCCAGGGCATGATCGTGCGCTGCAACGCGGCCTTCGAGGCGCTCGTCGAGACGGTGCCGGTCGAGCTCGGCGAGGCCGATCCCGAGCTGCAGACGCTGCTGGGCTGGCAGCAGGGCGCGATGCTGCCGGTGCTGGTGCCGGGCGCGCCGGCGATCGAGATCCAGGCCGTCGTGCCGACCGCGCACGGCCGCCGCCGCCGCCTGAGCGCGCGGCTGGCCTGTCACGCCGTGCCCGCGGGAGAGGGCACCGAGCGCCGCGTGATGGCCGTCGTGCAGGACCGCAGCGCCGAGGACGAGCGCGACCTCGCCCAGCTCGAGATGGGCATGCTGATGGACACCGCCAGCGTCGGCGTCGCGACCTACGACCCGACGCGCGGCTGGCTCGCGCCCCAGGCGCCGCCGTCGGCGCTTCGTGCGTCCGCGCCGCCGTCGGCGCTTCGTGCGTCCGCGCCGCCCGCCGCGGGCGTGCTGCAGGGCATCAACCGCGAGCTCGTCGAGCCGGCCTCGCTGCCCGAATACGAGCGTCTGCAGCGCGCGCTGCGCGGCGGCGAGCGCACGGAGGTGCGCTACGCCGTGCGCCACCCCGAGCTCGGGCTGCGCTGGCTGCTGACGCGGGTCGAACCCGGCGCGCTCGCCGGCGGGCGCCAGACGACCTCGGTCGTCACGCTCGACGTCACCGACCAGGAACGCGCGCAGCGCCGCAACGCCCAGCTGCTGCGCGAGCTCACGACCATCCTCGACAGCAGCACCGCCGGCATCGCCTATCTGCGCGGCTCGGTGCTGGTGCGGTGCAACCAGCGCTTCGAGCGCATGCTCGGCTACGCGGCGGGCGCCGCCGAAGGCGCGACGCTGGCCGAGATCTTCGGCCGCGGCATCGGCGGCGCGCCGGGCTCGGAGCTCGGCGCCGCCGATGCCGTCGCCGCGCTCGCCCAGGGCCAGGACTTCGAGGCCGAGCTGCCGCTGGCGCGCGACGGCGGCGCGCCGCAATGGTTCTCGGTCTCGGTGCGGCGCGCGCAGCCCGAGGGCGCGCACGACGAGGCCGTGGCGGTGCTCACCGACATCACGCGGCTGAAGAACCAGCAGGCCGAGCTCGAGCGCGCGCTGCGCGACCGCGAGCTGATGTTCGACCTCTCCGACGTCGGCATCGTCTACCAGCGCGGCTCGCGCATCGAGCGCGCGAACCAGGCGATGGCCACGCTGACCGGCTGGGCCGGACCCGAGCTCAGCCGCATCGACGCCGCCGAACTCTACGAGTCGGCGCGCGCCTGCGTCGAATTCGAGGCCGCCATCGCCCAGGGCCTGCGCGACCACCACCGCTACGCCGGCGAGCGGCTGCTGCGGCGGCGCGACGGCAGCCTGATCTGGGTCCAGGTGGCGGTGCGCGCCGTCGATGCCGACGATCGCGACGCCGGCCTCATCTGCTCCTTCGTCGACGTCGACGAGCGCCACCGCTCGCGCGAGGCGCAGGCGCAGCAGGTCGAGCAGACGCGGGCGATCCTGAACTCGGTGCTGGTGGGCATCGTCACCGTCTCGCCGCAGGGCATCGAGTGGATGAACCGCTCGGCGCGGCGCATGTTCGCCGGCGAACTCGCCGATTTCGTCGGCGAGCCGATGAGCATCGTCGCCACCCCCGAGCCCGACCACCCGCTGCGCCGCACCGACCTGCTCGAACGCCTGCAGGAAGGCCAGGCCGAGAATTTCGAATGCCGGCTGCGCGGTCGCGACGGGCGCGAGTTCTGGGTCGTCGGCAATGCCGTCGTCACCGGCCATGCGCTGGGCCGCGAGCTGACCTTCGCGCTGCTCGACATCGACCGCCGGCGCCGCGCCGAGATCCGCATCGCCCAGGCCCAGGCCTCGTTGCAGCGCGTCATCGAGACGGCGCCGCTGGCGATCGCGCTGTTCGATGCCGCGACGCTGCAGGTGCAGCAGATCAACCAGACGGCGGCGCTGTTCCTCGGCCGCCCGGTGGCCGACGTCGTCGGCCGCGGCCTCGAAGAAGTCGCCGCGCCGGCGCAGGCGGCGGCGCTGCGCGGCTGGCTGGCCGAGGCGGCGCGCTCGCACGACGCGGTGAGCCACGAATGGCACGACGCAGGCGACGCCGCGGCGCGCGTGTGGGACTGCCGCATCGCCTCGCTCGACGACGACGACCAGGCGCTGCTGCTGCTCGTCGCCAGCGACGTCACCGAGCAGCGCGCGGCCGAGGCGGCGCGGCTGCAGGCGGCCATCGCGCAGCGCGAGGTGCTCGTGCGCGAGGTCCACCACCGCATCAAGAACAACCTCCAGGGCGTGGCCGGGCTGCTGCAGCAGAACGCCGCGCGCCACCCCGAACTGGCCCAGGTGCTGGGCGAGGCGGTCGGCCAGGTGCAGGCCATCGCCCAGGTCTACGGCCTGCAGGTCGGCGCCAGCGGGCCGCTGGGTGTGGCCAGCCTGTTGCGCGCCATCGCGGCCTCGGTGCAGCGCACCTTCGGCCGCGCCATCGCCGTCGACGGCGAGGTGCCGCACCTGCTGCCCGAGGCCGAGGCGATTCCGGTCGCGCTGACGCTCAACGAACTGCTGACGAACGCGATCAAGCACAGCGCCGGCGGCGACGTCGCCTGCAGCCTGGCGGTGCGCGGCGACGGCGTCGCGATCCGCATCGCCAACCTCGGCGCGCTGCCGCCGGGCTTCGACCTCGCGCGGCTGCGCGGCGGCGTCTCGGGCCTCGGCCTCGTGCGCGCGCTGCTGCCGCGGCGCAGCGCGTCGCTGACTCTGAGCCAGGACGGCGAGCATGTCGTCGCCGAGGTCGAAGTGCATCCGCCCGGGGTGCGCTTGCCGGCGGCGGACCTTGCGACACAATCCGGGCCATGAACGCGGTGCAAGCCAGCAAGGGCCGGATCCTGGTCGTCGACGACGACCGGCTCGTGCTCGCCACCGTGACCCATGGCCTGGCGCAGGCCGGCTACGAGGTCATCGACGCCGACAACGGCGACGACGCGATCCTGCTCGCGCGCGAGCACCGGCCGCAGCTGGCGCTGCTCGACATCCGCATGGAGGGCAAGAGCGGGTTCGACGTCGCCCAGACGCTGCGCGACGCCTACGCGATCCCCTTCATCTTCCTGTCGGCCTTCGCCGATGCGGCGACGCGCCGGCAGGTCGATGCGCTGGGTGCGCTCGACTACCTCATCAAGCCGCTCGACGTGGGGCAGATCGTGCCCGCCGTCGACGCCGCGTTCGCGCGGCTGCGTGGCGGCGCCACGGCGGCCGCGGCCGAAGTGCCCGCGCCTGCTGCGGCCGAGCCCACCGATGCGCTCGCGCTCGCGGTCGGCGCGCTGATGCACCGCCATTCGCTGACCCGCGCCGCCGCCTGGCAGCGCCTGCAGCGCATGGCCGGCGAGGCCAGGCTGACGCCGGCGGCGCAGGCCGAGCGGTTGCTGGCGGCGATCGAGGAACTCGCGCGCAGCGCCTGACGCCGTCACGCGCCGGCAGTCGCTGTGCCGGTTTCAAGCGGCGCCGAAATGCGCCTGCAGCCGCTGCCGCAGTTCGCGCTTGAGCAGCTTGCCGCTCGGGTTCTTGGGCAGCGCATCGACGAAGACGACGGCCTTCGGGCATTTGAAGCCGGCCAGCTGCTGCGCCGCGTGCGCGAGCACATCGGACTCGCTCAGGCTGTGGCCGGGCTTGACGACGACGACGGCGGTCACGGCCTCGATCCAGCGCGGGTGCGGCAGGCCGACCACGGCGACCTCGCTGACGCCTTCGAGGCGGTACAGCGCCTCCTCGACCTCGCGGCTGGCGACGTTCTCGCCGCCGCTCTTGATCATGTCCTTCTTGCGGTCGACGACGGTGATGTAGCCCTCGTCGTCGGCGACGGCGAGGTCGCCCGAATGGAACCAGCCGCCGGCGAAGGCCGCGGCGCTGCGCTCGGGGTCGTTGTAGTAGCCCTGCAGCAACTGCGGCGAGCGGTGGACGATCTCGCCGACCTGGCCCGGCGCGACATCGTTCATCGCGTCGTCGACGATGCGCGTCTCGACATTCAGCGCCGGCCGCCCCGCCGATCCCGGCTTGCGCAGCTGGTCCTCGGGCTTGAGCACGGTGGCCAGCGGCGCGATCTCGGTCTGGCCGTAGAAGTTCCACAGCCGGATCTGCGGCAGGCGCTGGCTGAGCTCGCGCATCACCGCCACCGGCATGATCGACGCGCCGTAGTAGCCCTTGCGCAGCGCGCTCAGGTCGACCTCGTCGAACAGGGATGAGCGCAACAGCGAGATCCACACCGTCGGCGGCGCGAAGAAGCTGCTGATGCGGTGCTCGGCGAGCAGCGGCAGCAGGTTCTGCGGCGTCGGCGTCGCCGTGATCACGCTCGAGCTGCCGAGCATCACGCAGGGGCCGAGGAAGCAGTCGAGCTGGGCGCAGTGGTACAGCGGCAGCGCGTGCAGCACGGTGTCGGACTCGTTCATCTCGCCGTCGACGACGCAGCTCAGGTACTGGTCGATGACCGCGCCATGGGTCAGCAGCGCGCCCTTGGGCAGCGATTCGGTGCCGCTGGTGTAGACGATCTGCAGCGCGTGGTCGCGGGCGATCTCGACCTCGGGCGGCGCGGCGTCGCAGCGCGCGAGCTCGTCGAAGGCGAGGGCGCCGGCGAGCGGTGACGTCGGCGCTTCCGACGGCAGCCAGACGAGGCCCTCGACGCGCGTGTCGCGTGCCGCCGCGGCGCGTCCGAGCTCGGCCGTGCCGCTGTCCACCGCCAGCCGCGTCGCGCCGCTGTGGCGCAGGATGTAG
Organism: Burkholderiales bacterium; assembly: GCA_028868825.1. Lineage (GTDB taxonomy): Bacteria > Pseudomonadota > Gammaproteobacteria > Burkholderiales > Burkholderiaceae_C > Rubrivivax. The sequence goes on from JAGWTU010000007.1 coordinate 36,684, forward strand.
GCCGCCTCGTCGGGGTTGAGCATGAAGTTCACCGGCACCAGCACGGCACCGAGCCGCGCGAGCGCGAAACGCATCGCGGCGTAGGCGTGCGAGTTGCGCGCCAGGATCGCGAACCGGTCGCCGTGGCCCACGCCTTCGGCGGCGAGGCCGGCGGCCAGGCTGCCGACGATGCGGTCGAAATCCCGCCACGACCACTGCAGCGCGCCGCAGCGGATCGCCGCTCGATTCGGGTAACGCGCCGCCGTGCGGCGCAGCAGGTCGGCCAGGGACTGGCGGTGGAGCAGGTTGGACATGGGCGTCTCCGATGATCGCGAGGGCGGTCGCTGCACAACGAGCATACTTCGACCTACCGGCAGCCCAGACTCCCGGATAGACGCAACGCGTTCCCCCCACGAGGCATGACATGAGCCAGAACCGATCGACGAGCCGACGCGTGCGCGTGAACGCGCCGCTGCTGCCGGACACCCGGGACACCGGCATGGTGCCGCTGGCTCCCGGTTACTACGAAGCGCTGGAAGGCCCCGGCGCGGTCGAGCTGAGCGGACCCGAACCGTCGCACGAGCGCCGCTGCGAACTGCCTTCGGCGCAGTTCGGCGCCATGCTCGCCTGCCACCACATCGTCTACCAGTCCTGGTGAGCTGATTCACGGCGCTGTCATCGGCGCCGCGCAGAATGCAGCCGCGGGCCCGCGCGATGGGCACGCACGTTTGTCTCCTTCATGCCGGTGTGCGCCGCCCCAGGGGCGTCGACCGGCATTCTTTTTGCGCGGGCGCGGCGGACCGCCGCGCGCTTGGTTTCGGCGCCGAGGCCGGTCAGAATGGCCGGCCTCGCCCCATGGAGTCCTCGATGAGCATCACCCGCTACCTCGCCGCCTGCCTGATGGTCGTTGCCGGCGCCGGCCAGATGGCCCGGGCACAGACCGCGATCTGCTACAACTGCCCGCCCGAATGGGCCGACTGGGGCACCGAGCTGCGCGCAATCAAGGAGCGCACCGGCGTCACGGTGCCGCCCGACAACAAGAACTCGGGCCAGTCGCTGGCCCAGCTCGTCGCCGAGAAGGCGAGCCCGGTCGCCGACTTCACCTACGTCGGCGTGACCTTCGGCATCCAGGCCAAGAAGGAGGGCGTCACGGCCGCCTACAAACCGGCGCACTGGGCCGACATCCCCGACGGCCTGAAGGATCCCGAGGGCTATTGGTTCACGATCCATTCGGGCACGCTGGGCTTCATGGTCAACGTCGACGCGCTCAAGGGCAAGCCGGTGCCGCGCTCCTGGGCCGACCTGCTCAAGCCCGAATACAAGGGCCTCGTCGGCTACCTCGACCCGGCATCGGCGTTCGTCGGCTATGTCGGCGCGGTGGCGGTGAACGCGGCGCGCGGCGGCTCGCTCGACGATTTCGGCCCCGCCATCGCCTACTTCAAGGCGCTGCAGAAGAACCAGCCCATCGTGCCCAAGCAGACCTCGTATGCGCGCGTGCTCTCGGGCGAGATCGCGATCCTGCTCGACTACGACTTCAACGCCTATCGCGCGAAGTACAAGGACAAGGCCCATGTCGAATTCGTCATCCCGGCCGAGGGCACGCTCGTCGTGCCCTACGTGATGAGCCTGACGGCGGGCGCGCCGCATGCGGCGGCGGCGAAGAAGGCGCTGGACTTCGTGCTTTCCGACGAAGGGCAGGCGATCTGGGCGAATGCCTTCCTGCGCCCGGTGCGCGCCTCGGCGATCTCGAAGGACGCGGCGGCGCATTTCCTGCCCGCCGCCGACTATGCGCGGGCCGGTACGATCGACTACGGCCGTATGGCGGCGGTGCAGAAGGCCTTCTCGGAACGCTATCTGCGCGAGGTGCAGTGACGCCGCACGGCGCGGCGTCCGCCGCGCCCGCTTCGGCGCTGCTCGCCGTCTGCGCCGCGCCCGCTTCGGCGCTGCTCGCCGTCTGCGCCGCGCCCGCGGCGGCACTGTTCGCCGCCTTCTGGCTGTTGCCGATGGCGCGCTTGGCGCTGCTGCCGGCGGCGCTGGGCTGGCGCACCTATTTCGTCGTGCTCACCGAGCATCGCTACCTCGTGAGCCTGCTGCAGACGGTGGCGCTGTCGCTGACCGTGACGGCGGCGGCGCTGGGGCTGGCCGCCGCCGTCGGGCTGCAGCTCGGCCGCTCGCGCTTCGCCGGGCGGCGCCTGCTGCTGTCGCTGCTGACGCTGCCGCTGTCGTTCCCGGGCGTCATCGTCGGCTTCTTCGTCATCCTCGTCGGCGGCCGCCAGGGGCCCTATGCCGAGCTCGCCGAAGCGCTCACCGGCGAGCGCGCGACCTTCGCCTACGGCCTCGCCGGGCTCTTCATCGCCTACCTGTATTTCTCGCTGCCGCGCGCCATCGCCGCCTTCACCGCGGCGGCCGAGGCGCTCGACCCGGCGCTCGAGGAGGCGGCGCGATCACTCGGCGCCGGCCGCTGGGCGCTGGCGCGCGATGTCTGGGGGCCGGCGCTGGCGCCGACGGCGACGGCCGCGGGGGCGATCCTCTTCGCCACCGCGATGGGCGCCTTCGGCACCGCGTTCACGCTCGCGAGCCGCTACGAGGTGCTGCCGATCACGATCTACAACGAGTTCACCAATTACGCCAATTTCGCGCTCGCGGCCTCGCTGTCGATCGCGCTCGGGCTGATGACCTGGGCGCTGCTGTTCGCGGCGCGCCATTTCGGCCCCGAGGTCGCGGGGGCCGGCGCTTGAAGAGCCGCGGCCGCATCGACAGCCCGCTGCTGTTCGCGCTGACGCTCGCGGTGGCGCTGTTCACGATCGCGCCGATGGTCTTCTCGATCGGCGCCGGGCTCGTCGGCAATTACGCCCAGGGGTTGGCCAGCGGCCTCACGCTGCGCTGGCTCGCCGAGGTCTGGGACGGCTATGGTGACACGGCCTGGCATTCGGTCGTGCTGGCACTGGCCTGCGTCGCCGGCACGCTGCTCGCCGGCGTGCCCTGCGCCTGGGCGCTGGCGCAAAGCCGCAGCCGCGGTGCGCGCATCTTCGAGGAGCTGATCACGCTGCCGGTGGCCGTGCCGGGGCTGGCGACGGCGTTGGCGCTGATCCTCGCCTACGGCACGTTCAGCGGCTTCCGCCAGAGCTACGCCTTCATCTGGGTCGGCCATCTGCTGTTCACGCTGCCGTTCATGGTCCGCACCGTCGCGGCGGCGTTCGCGCGCGACGAGCTGCGCACGCTCGACGAAGCCGCACGTTCGCTCGGCGCAGGCTTCGTGCGCCGCTTCATCGGCGTGCTCGTGCCGGCCGTGGGGCCGGCCATCGTCGCCGGCTGCCTGATGGTGTTCACGCTCTCGGTGGGCGAATTCAACCTCACCTGGATGCTGCACACGCCGCTCACGCGCACGCTGCCGGTCGGGCTGGCCGACAGCTACGCGTCGATGCGCATCGAGGTCGGGTCGGCCTACACGCTCGTCTTCTTCGCCGTCATCCTGCCCGTGCTGTGGGCCATGCAGGCGCTTGCGCGCACCATCGAGAAACGCCATGGCACGCTCGCCTGAACCGGAACGCACGCGCGTCGAACTCGCCGATTGCGCCAAGGCCTACGGCGCGGCGGTGGCGCTGCAGCGCACGAACCTGACGGTCGAGCCGGGCGAGGTGCTGGCGCTGCTCGGCCCCTCGGGCTGCGGCAAGACGACGCTGCTGCGCGTCATCGCCGGGCTCGTTGCGCCCGATGCCGGCGGCGCGGTGCGCTTCAACGGCGACGACGTGACGGCGCGGCCGATCGAGACGCGCGGCGTCGGCATGGTGTTCCAGCATTACGCGCTGTTCCCGCAGATGAACGTCGAGGCCAACATCGGCTACGGCCTGCGCGTGCGCGGCGTGCCGGCGCGCGAGGTGCGCGAGCGCGTCGGCGAGCTGGTCGAGCTGGTGCGGCTGCAGGGGCTCGAGCGGCGGCGCCCGGCCGAGCTCTCGGGCGGCCAGCGCCAGCGCGTCGCGCTCGCTCGCGCCGTCGCGGTGCGGCCGCGCGTGCTGCTGCTCGACGAGCCGCTGACCGCTCTCGACGCCCAGCTCAAGGTGGCGTTGCGCGACGAGCTCGCCGAGCTGCTGCGGCGGCTGCACATCACCGCCGTCCATGTCACGCACGACCAGCAGGAAGCGATGGCGATCGCCGACCGGCTGGCGGTGATGCGCGCCGGCGCCATCGTCCAGGTCGGTGACCCCGAGTCGCTGTACCGCCGCCCCGGCCATCCCTTCGTCGCCGAGTTCCTCGGCCGCGTCAACCGGCTGCGGCGCAGCGACGAGGATCGCGCGCAAGGCATCGTGCGCATTGCCGGCCGCCGCTACGACTGCCCGCCGGCGCTCGCCGGCGAGCGCGAGCTGCTGCTGCGCCCCGAGGACATCCGCCTCGGCGCCGGTGCCGGTGACGCCGAAGTGCTGCGCCGCGTCTTCCTCGGCGAGCGGGTGCAGGTCCATCTGCGCACCGAGGATCAGAATGAGCTCCTCTGCGAGGCCGGTGCCGATTGCGCGGCGCGGCCCGGGGACCGCCTGCCACTCGATGTCGACCCGCAGCGGCTGCTGCCGGCCGGCGCAACGCCGACACCCTGATGATCATGAAGACCCTGGTCCAGCTTTCAGATCCGCATATCAAGGCCCCGGGCAGCCTCGCCTACGGCCGCGTCGACACCGCCGCCTACCTCGCGCGCGCCGTCGCCGCGGTGATGCGGCTGGATCCGGCGCCGACGGCCGTCGTCGTCAGCGGCGACCTCTGCGATTTCGGCCGCGCCGACGAGTACGCCCATCTGCGTTCATTGCTGGCGCCGCTGGCCTGCCCGGTCCATCTGCTGCCGGGCAACCACGACGATCGACGCGAACTGCGCCGCGCCTTCGCCGATCACGCCTATCTGCAGCGGCCCGGCGACGAGGCCGGCTGGTTCGATTACGCCGTCGACCTCGGCGGGCTGCGACTGGTCGTCGCCGACACCATCGTGCCGGGGCAATCCCATGGCGAGCTCTGCGCCGGCAGGCTCGCGGCGCTGGCGGCAAGGCTCGACGCCGACGCGTCGACGCCGACGATCGTCGCGATGCACCACCCGCCGTTCGCCACCGGCATCCGCCACATGGACGCGATCGGGCTGTTGCAGGGCGCCGATGCGCTGGCCGATCTGATCCGGCGCAGGCCGCAGGTCGAGGCCATCGTCTGCGGCCACCTGCACCGCAGCATCCAGCGCCGCTGGGCCGGCACGCTGGCGCTGACCTCGCCGTCGACCGCGCACCAGGTCTGCTTCGACCTGCGCGACGAAGGCCCTTCGGCCTGGGCGCTCGAGCCGCCCGGGTTCATGGTCCATGCCTGGTCGTATGTCCCGGGCATCGTCAGCCATGTCGTGCCCGTCGGAGAGTTCGACGGTCCGCATCCCTTCCACGCCGCGGGCGCCTTGATCGACTGACAGCGACAGCCATGAACTCCCTTGCAGACCACCCGATCGCGCGCCGCTGGCCCGCCGCCCAGCCCGACCGCATCCAGCTCTACTCGCTGCCCACGCCCAACGGCGTCAAGGTCTCGATCGCGCTCGAGGAACTCGGCCTGCCGTACGAGGCGCACCGCGTCGCCTTCGACCGCAACGAGCAGCTGACGCCCGAGTTCCTGGCGCTGAACCCGAACAACAAGATCCCGGCCATCATCGACCCCGACGGCCCCGGCGGCGCGCCGCTGGCGCTGTTCGAGTCGGGCGCCATCCTCTGGTACCTGGCCGAGAAGACCGGCCGCCTGCTGCCCGCCGAAGCGGCGCAGCGCTACGAGGCGCTGCAATGGCTGATGTGGCAGATGGCCGGCGTCGGGCCGATGTTCGGCCAGGTTGGTTTCTTCCACAAGTTCGCCGGCCGCGAGTTCGAGGACAAGCGTCCGCGCGACCGCTACGCGGCCGAGTCGCGGCGCCTGCTCGGCGTGCTCGAGGCTCGGCTGCAGGGCCGCGAGTGGATCCTCGACGGCGGCTATTCGATCGTCGACATCGCCGTCTTTCCCTGGGTGCGTAACCTAGTCGGCTTCTACGGCGCGGGGGATCTCGTCGGCATCGCCGACTTCGCGCGCGTCGGCGCGGCGCTGCAGGCCTTCGTCGAGCGGCCCGCGGTTGCCCGCGGGCTCACGGTGCCGGCGCCCTGAGCGCCGCGCCGGCGCTCAGCCGTGCAGCGCCTGCAGCAGCTTCGTTCCTATCGGTGATCCCCAGCCCGTGCACGCGTCCCAGCCCGGGCCGGCGTGGTAGCTGCCGTTGCTGCCGAGCACGACGTCGTTGAACAGGCCGTTGCCGGCGAGCGAGCCGTAGAGCAGCGGGTTGAGGTAGCCCACCGGCTTGCCCAGGCTCTGATTCATCAGCGCGACCAGGCCTGCCCACAGCGGCGCGACGGCGCTGGTGCCGCCGATGACCATGTTCTTGCCGTCGACGCGCACCTGGTAGCCGCTGTTGGGGTCGGCATCGCCGGCGACATCGGGGACGCCGCGGCCGCTGCCGCCGGCGCTGCCGGCATAGGGCGGCACGCCGGCCCTGGCCTGCCAGGCCGGCAGCGGGAACACCGTGCTGACGCCGCCGCCGGTGGCGCTGCTCGTCGGGTCCTCGTCCCAGACGACCTCGGAGGCGATCTTGCCGCCCGCCGCGACCAGCTTCGTGCCGCCGCAGCCCAGCGCATAGGGGCTCGAGGCCGGGAAGTCGACATGGGGTTGGCCGTCGCTGCTGCTGTCGGCCGAGCCGCTGTCGCCGGCGGCGACGCAGACCGTCACGCCCATCGCCGCGGCGGCTTGGAAGGCGGCGTCGAACTGCTGCATCGCCTGCGGCGTCCAGGCGGATTCGGCCGCGCCCCAGCTGATCGAGATCACCGAGGGCTTGTGCGTCGTGTCGTGGATCGCGGTCGTGATCGCGTCGAGGAAGCCCTGGTCGGTGTTCGGGGCGAAATAGACGGCGATCGTCGCCGCCGGCGCCACCGCCGCGGCGACCTCGATGTCGAGCATCACCTCGCCGTCGGCGCTCTGCGCGTTGGTCGGATGGTTCTTGCCGCCGTCGACGGAGACGGCGACGACCTTGGGCACCGCCAGGCCGAGTGACTTGAAGTAGGTCTTGATGTCGGCCGGCTTGAAGCCGCCGCCGAGCTCGATCAGCGCTATGCATTGGCCGGCGCCATTGAGGCCGGTCGGGAACTGGTACAGCGACGCCAGCTGCGGCGGCGTGAACGAGGCGCCGGCCGCGCGGGCCTGGTGCCCGGTCTCGTCTTCGCGGCGCTTGAAATGGGCGTCGGCCTGCGGCCGGTTGTCGAGGCCGAACACGCCCTCGACGATGCCGGCGAGGTTGGCCGGCACGCTGATCGCACCGGTGCGGCCGCGGTAGCTGCCGCCGTCATGCTCGTATTGCTGCAGCGTGACGCCGAACGCGGCGCCCATCGCCGCCGCCGTGCCCGAGAGCACGACGCTGCGCCGCGCCGCGTCGCTGGCGACGACGCTGAGCTGGTTCGCGGCCGCGAACGCCGTCACCGCGGCGATGTCGTCGGCCTGGGCGCCATGGCGGGCCGCGTAATCCTCGCGGCTGAGGTAGCTGCGCGACTTCGGCAGCTGGTCGGCGTGGACGCCGCCGCTGGCCAGCGCCGCTGCGCCCAGCTTGGCGCGCAGGCGCAGCGTGACCTCGATGCGCTCGTCCGGATGGATCGCCTGCATGGCGCGGGCACCGGGCAGGGGTTGACGATCGCTGCCGGGGATGAAGTGACGGTCGGTCATGATGACTCCCGTGGGGGTGGCGCGCCCATGGGCGCAACGGGGGCATTCTCATGCGCGCGGCGGTTCGCCGCACCCCTATCAGGGTGGGGGGGGGGCCGGATCGCCCGCGGTTCGGCGCTGGCGCGGCCTCACTGCCAGCCGTAGCGCCGCGTGTAGAACGTCTTCATCGCCTGCGTCAGCACGACATAGGCGACGAGGATCGCCGCCAGGTAGGCGAAGTACGTCGCCGGCAGCGGCGTCATCTTGAAGTAGTACGACCAGGGTCCTTGCGCGAAGTAGATGCCCGCAGCCATCACCGCCGCCGTCATGCCCAGCACCGGCCAGGCCGCCGTGCTCTGGATGAACGGGATCTTGCGCGTGCGGATCATGTGCACGATCAGCGTCTGGCTCAGCAGCCCCTCGACGAACCAGCCCGACTGGAACAGGCTTTGCTGCGCGCCGCTGTTGGCGCCGAAGACATGCCACATCAGCCAGAAGGTCGTGATGTCGAAGACCGAGCTGACGGGGCCGAACCAGATCATGAAGCGGCCGATGTCGTCGGGATTCCAGCGCTGCGGCTTGCCGAGCAATTCGGCGTCGACATGGTCGAACGGGATCGCGATCTGCGAGATGTCGTAGAGCAGGTTCTGCACCAGCAGCTGCATCGGCAGCATCGGCAGGAAGGGCAGGAAGGCGCTGGCGACGAGCACCGAGAAGACGTTGCCGAAATTCGAGCTGGCCGTCATCTTGATGTACTTGAGCATGTTGGCGAAGGTGCGCCGGCCCTCGATCACGCCTTCCTCGAGCACCATCAGGCTCTTCTCGAGCAGGATGATGTCGGCCGCCTCCTTGGCGATGTCGACGGCCGAATCGACCGAGATGCCGATGTCGGCCGTGCGCAGCGCCGGCGCGTCGTTGATGCCGTCGCCCATGAAGCCGACGACGTTGCCCGAGGACTTCAACGTGCGCACGATGCGCTCCTTCTGCGCCGGGCTGAGCTTGGCGAAGACGTTGGCCTCGGCAGCGGCCTTGGCGAGTTCGGCGTCGCTCATCGCCTCGATCTGGCTGCCGAGCACGATGCCGCGCTGCTCGAGCCCGACCTCGCGGCAGATCTTCGCCGTCACGAGCTCGTTGTCGCCGGTGAGGATCTTGACCTCGATGCCGTTGGCCTTGAGCGCCTGCAGCGCCGGCGCCGTCGATTCCTTGGGCGGGTCGAGGAAGGCGATGTAGCCCATCAGCGTGAGCTCGCGCTCGTCGGCGACGCCGTAGACCTCGCGCTTGGGCGGCTCCTCCTTCATCGCCACGGCGACGACGCGCAGGCCCTGCGCGTTCAGCTCGGCCGTGGCCTCGCGCAGCTCGGCGAGCTTTTCCGGCGTCAGCGGCACCGTGCGCTCGCCCTCGCGCACCGAGGTGCAGACCTGCAGCACCTCCTCGACGGCGCCCTTGCAGATCAGCTCGTGGTGGTCCTCGCGCTCGGCGACGACGACCGACATGCGGCGGCGCTGGAAGTCGAACGGGATCTCGTCGACCTTGCGGTAGTTGGTGCCGATGCCGAGCTCGCGATGGACCTCGACATGCTCGAGCACGGCGACGTCGAGCAGGTTCTTCAGCCCGGTCTGGTAATGGCTGTTGAGGTAGGCCAGCCGCAGCACCTCCTCGTTCTCCTCGCCGGCGATGTCGCTGTGGCGCTCGAGGAAGATCTTGTCCTGCGTCAGCGTGCCGGTCTTGTCGGTGCACAGCACGTTCATCGCGCCGAAGTTCTGGATCGCGTCCAGGCGCTTGACGATGACCTTCTGGCGCGACAGCGCGACGGCGCCCTTGGCCAGCGTCGAGGTGACGATCATCGGCAGCATCTCGGGCGTCAGGCCGACGGCGATCGACAGCGCGAACAGGAAGGCCTCGAGCCAGTCGCCCTTGGTGTAGCCGTTGAGCAGCAGCACCAGCGGCACCATCACCGCCATGAAGCGGATCAGCAGCCAGCTGACGCGGTTGACGCCGGACTGGAAGGCGGTGGGCGCGCGGTCGGTCGCCGTGACCTGGTGGGCGAGGGCGCCGAAATAGGTGCGCGAGCCGGTCTCGAGCACGACCGCGGTGCCGGCGCCGCTGACGACGTTGGTGCCCATGAAGAGCAGGTTCTCGAGCTCCAGCGGGTTCGCGCCGGCGCTGCGCGGCTCGACGAACTTCTCCACCGGCAGCGATTCGCCGGTCATTGCCGCCTGGCTCACGAACAGGTCCTTGGCGCTGAGCAGGCGCAGGTCGGCCGGGATCATGTCGCCGGCCGAGAGCACGACGATGTCGCCCGGAACGACGTCGCGCAGCGGGATGTCCTCCTGGTGCGGCGGCCGGCGCTTGAGCGAGATCTCGAAGAACTGGCGCGCCTCGTCGGCGGCCTCGTCGGCGAGGTCGCGGCGCATCACCATCGCCTTGTTGCTGACCAGGGCCTTGAGTGCGTCGGCCGCCCTGTTCGAGCGCGTTTCCTGGACGAACCGCAGCACGGTCGAAAGTGCGACCATCGACGTGATGACCGTCGTCGCCTTCATGTCGCCGGTGTAGTACGAGATCGCGGCGAGCAGCGTCAGCAGCAGGTTGAACGGGTTGCTGTAGCACAGCCACAGGTGATGCCACCAGGGCAGCGGCTGGTCGTGGCTGACCTCGTTGGTGCCGACGTCGCGGCGGATCAGCGCCGCGCGCTCGGCGCTGAGGCCGGCGGTCGTCGTGCCGAGCGACGCCAGCAGCGGGTCGATGGGTGCGTGCGCCGCCTTCACGAGGCGCTGCGAGATGTCGCTGGGCATCTGGCGCGACGCGTCCTCGCCGCGGAACGCGTCCCAGATCGCGAGGCTGCGGAAATGCCGCGCCATGCCATGTCCGTGCAGGAAACGGACGTACAGGTTCTTCATGATCGACACGGCCATGCGACTTCCCCCGGGGTGCCCTGGCGGGCACCCGCTGCTCCAATGGACGGGTCACGGCGGGGCCGCGCGGGACCGTGCTCCGGCCGCCGGAGAAAGCCGGCGGGAAGGTCGATCAGGAAGGGTAGGAAGTCGGCGGCGGCCGCAACGGCCGGCGCCTGGAACGGCTCCCGGGCCAGCGGCCCGCGAGCGCATCGCGAGTGCGCTAGTCGGCCTTGCCCGAGGTCATTCCGACCTCACGAATCCAGGATGGCCTAGGGGCACAGTCCACTGCGGGACCTCGCTGTGACGAACATGCCCCCATTGTAGTGCCGGGTTCTGGCGCCGCCGCGGCGGCGGCGCCCCGCGTTTACTTCGCGTTTACCGTGATCGGCAGCGTCGCGCTGGCGCTGCGCCCGGCGCTGTCGAGGAGCTGGATCTGCAGCGTGTAGCTGCCCGTCACCGGGCTGGCCCAGGTCAAGGCCAGCGTCATGCCGTTGGGCGTGATCATCAGCCCCAGCGGTGCGCCCTTAATAGAGACCGAGAAGCCGGCGACGCCGGGGTCCGAGAACGTGATCGAGCCCGACAGCGGCTTGCCGGCGACGCCGCTGATGGGCGGCGCGCTGATCGTCGGGCCGGTGCTGGCGGTGCTGCCGGCCGCGGCGATCTGGACGGCAAGCAGGGCCTGGCCACTGAGGCCGGTCATGGCGTCCTTGGCGGTGACGGTGACGCTGAAGCTGCCCAGCACCGGCTTCGGCCAGGCGACGAGGCCGGCGGTGCTGATCGTCATGCCCGCGGGCGCGCCGCTCAGGCTGTAGCTCAGCGCATTCGGCGCCGTCGCCTTGACCTGGTATGACAGCGCGGTGCCGACCTTGCCGGCGACGCTGGCGCCGGTCACCACCGGTGCCGTCGGCGCCGCGATGGTGATCGTGTAGACGCCCTGGCCGCTGAGTGCGGTCTTGGTGTCGGTGGCGGTGACGGTGACGCTGTAATTGCCCGCCATCGGCTTCGGCCAGCTCACCGCGCCGCTGGTGGCGATCGTCGTCCCCGTGGGTGCGCCGGTCAGCTTGTAGGTGACGGCATTGGGCGCATTCACCGCGACCGTGAACGACAGCGCCGTGCCGACCTGGCCGCTGATCGCGGCCGGCGTGACGACCGGCGCCGCGGCGGTCAGCGTGGCGCCGCCGAGCGTGCTCAGCAGCGCGGCCGCGTTCGGCGTGCCCAGGCCCGAGGCGGTGTCGTAGCCGGTCTTGGCGCTGCAGCTCGAGCAGCCGCCGTCGCTGCCGGCGGTGATGTCGGCGAAGGCTGCGGCGTAGGTGCCGGGCACGGCGCCGATCTGGCCGTAGAGGGCAGCATGCGGCGCGCCCAGAACCGCTTTCGACGACAGTGCACGCATCGCGTTCGCGATCGCCACCAGGCCCGCCCATTGCGGTGTCGACAGGCTGGTGCCGCCGACGCTGAGCCAGCCCGCGCTGCTGCTGCCGACCGGGATCACGGCGACATACTGGCCGGTGCCCGGGTCGCCGTTGAAGGCGACATCGGCGACGGCGCGGTGCGCCGGCGTGCCCATGCCGGGCACGCTGCTGTTCTGGTAGGCCGGCGTCGCCGTGTACTGGCTGATGCCGCCGCCGCTGCCCGACCAGACGGTCTCGCTGCGCGTGCCGCTGCCGCTGAAGTTCAGGCTCGTGCCGCTGACCGCCAGCACATGGCTGGAGACTGCCGGCCAGGAGACGCCGGCGCCCGAGTCGCCGGTGGCCGCGAGGTAGCTCATGCCGGCGGCCGTGAAGGCCGAGTCGACCGCTGCGGTGAAGCCGCTGCTCTCGGGGCCGCCGAAGCTCATCGAAACCGCGCCGGGGCCCATCGCGTTGGCCAGCGCGATCGCGCCCAGCAGGCCCTGGCCGGCGTCGGGCGCCTCGATGAGGACGATGCGCGCCAACGGCGCCGTCGCGTGCGCCCATTGCACGTCGAGCGCGATCTCGGTCGCCCAGCCGGCGTCGTTGGCGGGCGGCGTCGCGGTCATCTTGCCGGCCGCCGTGGCGTAGACGACCGAGAAGGTGCAGCCGGTCTTCGACGCCGCCGCCAGCGGCAGCGCCGTGCTCGCGGGAATGGCCTGCGTCGTGCACGCGGGCAGGGCGAAGCGGGTGTTGAACGCCGCGAGCTCGGCGGCCACGTTGGGGTCGTTCATCGCGTCGACGATGTAGATCGTCTGCCCGGCGCCGAACTGCGCCGCCTGCGCCGCCGTCAGCGTCGCGCCGGCGGCCGGCAGCGCCGGCAGACCGTAGGCGGCGCGGATCTGCGCCGGCGTGTAGGTGGTCGCGACCTTGGGCGTGACGGCCTGGGGCCCGGTGTTGACCGAGAGGGCGTTCATGCGGCGTGCCTGCTGCAGCGCCTGCAGCGTCAGCCCGCGCGTGGCCAGGGCCTGAAATTCACTCGGAATGCCCTGCACGTGCGGGGCATTCCGTGCCGAGGCCATCGGATCGGCGGGGTCGGCGGCGTCCGGCTCGTCGAGCAGCAGTGGCGCGGCGTGGAAGGTGGGCTGCAGCGACGCCGGACTCGCGAAGTCGAGCGTCGTCGCTGCGGTGGCAACGGCCGCCGGCGCGGCGCTGTCGGCCGGCGCCGACGGCGCGCCGCCGCCGCAGGCGGCAAGCAGCGCAGCGGCGCAGACGGCGCCGAGCAGGCTGCGGCTTGAAATGGGGGGGCGGGGGGTCTTCATCGTCGTGGCCTCGGTTCGAACGCATCGCACGAGGGCCACGCCATGACGACGGCCGGCTGTTCTCAGCGATCCCGGGCACGGGCCCGGCGGCTCATCGGCAACCCCGCTACCTTGGCGCTCGCGCGCTGTAGGCCGGTGGCTTTGCGTCCCTGCCTTTCGGCAGGTTTGCCCTCTTGATGGGTCACCACTCACGCAACGACCCAACCACAGTCTAGTTCAAGAGCTTTTGAAAAGTAAGTCTATGTTTCACGCACAATTCGAGGGGTGTGAAATGTTGCCGGCACGCTGGGTTCGATCGGTTGCTTCAGTCGGGTCGCGATCGGCCGATGACTAGACTGGCGGCATGCAAGCGCAGGGCGCGCGACCGCGTGCAGCGTCCGCCTGGCCCCTGATCGCCACCCAGAACCATGAGCAGCCTCCTCTTCCTGTCGCGACCACCCGAACCCGGCGGTTCGGCACCACCGCGCCGGCTCGTCGGCGGCATGCGCCTGAGCCTGCTGGCGACGCTGTTCGTGGTCGCGATCCTGTTGGTGTCGTGGATCGCTGTCGGCGGCGTGCTCTATGTCCAGCGCAGCGCGGCGCTGGCGGCCGAGACGCGGCAGAACATCAACCTCGCGCGCGTGCTCGAGGAGCAGACGCTGCGCGTGCTCTCGACGACCGACCAGGCGACGCTGCGCCTGCGCGACGCGATGGCGGCGCAGCCCGAGGCGATCCCCGACCTCGTCCACATCGCCAGCGAGACCGGGCTGGCGCCGCAGATCCTCGTCCAGCTCTCGCTCATCGATGCCCATGGGCGGTTCATCGCCAGCAACCTCGACCCCGACGGCACGAAGACGAACCATGTCGACCTCTCGACGCGCGAGCATGTGCGGGTGCACCTGTGGCCGCAGTCGCAGCCGGCCGTCGACACGCCGCTGAGTCCCGACGGCCTGTTCATCGGCAAGCCGGTGCTCGGCAAGGTGTCGAACCGCTGGACGATCCAGATCTCGCGCAAGCTCGTGGGCAACGATGGCACGGTGCTCGGCGTCGTCGTCGCATCGCTCGACCCGGGCTATTTCGACGACGTCTACCGCCGCGTCGCCACCGGTCCCCAGGGCGGCGTCACCCTCGTGGGCAAGGATCGGATGATCCGCGCCCGCGTCATCGGCGGGCGCAGCGCCGGCATGGCGACGGCGCTCGGCCTGTCGAGCCCGATCGTCACGGCCGGTTTCGCCGCCGAAGGCAGCGCCAGGGCGCCGAGCTCGGTCGACGGCGTCGAGCGCATCATCGCCTGGCGCCAGGTCGACAAGTACCCGCTGTACGTGCTCGTGCTGACCGGCGCCGACGAGGCGCTGGCGAGCTGGCGCAGCGAGCGCAACGTGACGCTCGTGCTCACGGCGCTGCTGGGCGCGGCGGTCGCCGCGTCGGCGGCGGGGCTGGTGCTGGGCCTGCGCCGGCTCGAAAGCACCAACGCCGCGCTGCGCATCAGCGAGGCCCAGGCGCAGGCCGCGAACCAGGCCAAGAGCGAGTTCCTGGCGGCGATATCGCACGAGCTGCGCACGCCGCTGACGAGCATCCGCGGCTTCGCCGAGCTGATGGAACACCGGCTGGAGCAGCCGAAGTTCCGCGAGCTGGCCGGCCTCATCCGCAAGGGCGCCGAGCACCTGAACAAGCTGCTCAACGAGATCCTCGACCTCGCCAAGACCGAGGCCGGCGCGATGGTGCTGTCGCTGGGCCCGGTCGAGATCCGGCCGCTGGTCGCCGAGGCGACCGAATTCTTCGCGCTCGCGGCCGAGAACAAGGGCCTGGCGTTGCATGTGCAGGTGGCCGATGCGGTGCCGCAGCGCTTCACCGGCGACGCGCTGCGGCTGCGGCAGATCGTCAACAACCTGCTGTCGAACGCGATCAAGTTCACCCACCAGGGCCGCGTCGATCTCGACGTCGATACCTCGGCCCAGCGCGTGCGCATCCAGGTGCGCGACACCGGTCCCGGCATCGCCCCCGAGGCGCAGGCCAAGATCTTCGAGAAGTTCCGCCAGGGCGACGCACATGTGAGCTACGAGCATGGCGGCACCGGGCTCGGTCTGGCGCTGTCGCGCGGCCTGGCCGAGCTGATGCACGGCACGCTGACGGTGTTCTCGACACCCGGGCAGGGCGCCTGCTTCACGCTCGAAGTGCCGGCGGCGCCCGCCGTCGGCGGCGACTGATCAGGCGTCGATGCGGAAGCGGCCGACGAGGCCGGCCAGGCGCCCCGCCTGCTCGTCCAGGCTCGACGTGGCGTTGGCCGACTCCTCGACCATCGCGGCGTTGCGCTGCGTCACCTCGTCGAGCTGCCGCACGGCGGCGCCGACCTGGGCGATGTCGCGGTCCTGCGCGGTGCCGACGTTGCTGATCGAGGCGATCAGCTCACTCACCCGCCGCACCTGCTCGACGATCTCGCCCACCGAGCGGCCGGCATCGTGGACCTGCTTCGAGCCGGTCTCGACCATCTCGACGCTGGTGCCGATCAGGGTCTTGATCTCGCGCGCCGCGCCGGCGCTGCGCTGCGCCAGGCTGCGCACCTCGGAGGCGACGACGGCGAAGCCGCGGCCTTGTTCGCCGGCGCGCGCCGCTTCGACTGCGGCGTTCAGCGCCAGGATGTTGGTCTGGAAGGCGATGCCGTCGATGACGCCGATGATGTCGGCGATGCGTCGCGACGAGGCGCTGATCGCCTCCATCGTGCCGACGACCCGGCCGACCACCGTGCCGCCCTCGGCCGCCGCGCCGGCGGCGTCGACGGCGACGGCGTTGGCGCGGCGCGCCGTCTCGGCGCCTTCGCGCACCGCGGCGGCGAGCTGCTCCATCGATGCGGCGGTCTGCTGCAGGTTGCTCGCCTGCTCCTCGGTGCGCCGCGACAGGTCGCGGCTGCCCTCGGCGACCTCGCCGGTGGCCAGCCGTATCGAGTCGGCCGATGTGCGCATCTCGCCGACGAGGCCGCGCAGCGCCTCCTGCATCCGCGCCAGGCCGCGCAGCACGTCGCCGACCTCGTCGCGGGCGTCGACCTCGATCACCCCCGAGAGGTCGCCGCCGGCAATGCGCTCGGCATGGCCGGCGACGCGGCGCAGCGGTACCGTCACGCTGCGCGTCAGCACCCAGGCGCCGAGCGCGCCGATCGCCAGGGCGCCCGCGGCCAGCGCCAGCAGCCAGCGCTGCGAATGCGCAACCTGGGTGTCCGACGCGGCGATCACGCTGGCGGCGCGCGCCCGCTGCTGCTCGCGCAGCGCCTCGATCGCGTGCACGTAGGCGTCGGCCGCCGGCAGCAGCCGGGCGTCGATCTGCGCCGGCGCGTCGCTCGCGTGCGCACGCAGCCCGGCCAGGATCTCCTTGCGCATCTTCAGGTAGGCGGTGCGCTGGGAGCCGATGCGCTCCAGCATGTCGCGCGCCTCGGGGTCCTGCTCGACGCCGGCCTCCAGGGCCTTCTGCAGTCGCGTGATGTCGGCGGAGGTGGCGGCCATCAGCGGCTCGAAATGGGCCGCCAGTGCGGCCACGCCATCGCCCTTGGCCAGCGCGATCGCGCGGTTGACGTTGAGCCGCGTGAGGTCGGTCCATTCGAGCGCGAGGGCGGCGCGCTGCAGCGCCTGCGTCGACGCCAGCGTGCCTTCGTGTGTCGTCGCCAGATGCGACCAGCCGAAAGCCGCGATGATCGAACCCAGAGTGAGGACCGAGCCGAAGCCCAGCGCCAGACGCGTACCCAGTCGCAAGTGGGAGACATGCATGATCAGACCTCGTCGTCGCCGACCCGCGTCGACACATTTGTGACTACATATCGGACGAAGACGACTTGACTTGAGACTGGGCGGAACGATCAAGGATGGGCAGGCGCCTCGCGGCCTTCATCGAGCCGCGATTAACATCGCCGCGCCCCGAACACGGCCGACGCCCGCAGGAGAATCCGATGAAGCCCCGCCACGACACGGTCTGGCTCGAATCGCAGTACGACAACCGCGCCCGCGTGCCGGGCCATGCGGTCACCTTCGAACGCTGGCGTCGCGCCTCGGCGTGGGCGCGCGAACACAGCTTGTCGCATCTGGACCTGCGCTACGCCGACGATCCCGGCGCGACGCTCGATCTGTTCACCACCACGACGCCGAAGGCGCCGGTGCTGATCGCCATCCATGGCGGCTACTGGCGCTCGCTCGACAAGTCCGATTTCTCGTTCCTGGCGCCGTCGTTCACGGCCGCCGGAGCGCTGGTCGTCGTGCCCAACTACGCGCTGTGCCCGGCGGTGACCATCGAGCAGATCACGCTGCAGCTCGCCGCCGCCGTCGCCTGGGTCTGGCGACATGCCGAACGCTACGGCGGCGACCCGGCGCGCATCGCCGTCGTCGGGCACTCGGCCGGCGCGCATCTGGCGGCGATGCTGCTGAGCTGTCGCTGGCGGCAGTTCGACGAGGCCTTGCCGGCGCAGCCGCTGGCCGGCGCGCTCGCGATCTCGGGGCTCTACGACCTCGAGCCGCTGCGCCATGCGCCGTTCATCCAGGGTGATCTGCGGCTGACACCGGCAGCGGTCGCCAGGCTCAGTCCGGCCTTCTTCCCGCGCCCGAAAGCGGCCAAGCTGTACGCCGTCGTCGGCGCCGACGAGAGCGACGAATTCGTGCGCCAGAACCGGCTGATCCGCGATGTCTGGGGGCCGACCGCGGTGCCGGTGTGCGAGGAGCTGCCCGGCGCCGACCATTTCAGCATCGTCACCGACCTCGCCGACCCGGACGGCCGGCTGCATGGACTGGCGCTGAAGCTGCTCGGGCTATGAGCGGGATTGAAGCTTTGTATTGGCCCTGGTACCCGTGATGGGTTACCGTTGCAATCGGTCGCGTCCGCCCCGGGCGGGCGCCCGACTGCCGACATGACAACCAGGAGCCAGCCATGAGCTTGAAAGGTTCGAAGACCGAGCAAAACCTGAAGGACGCCTTCGCGGGCGAATCGCAGGCCAATCGCCGGTATCTGTATTTCGCAAACAAGGCCGACGTCGAGGGTCAGAACGACGTCGCCGCGCTGTTCCGTTCCACCGCCGAAGGCGAGACCGGACATGCGCACGGCCACCTCGAGTTCCTCGAGGCCACCGGCGACCCGGCCACCGGGCTGCCGATCGGCAACAGCCGCCAGAACCTGGCCGCCGCCGTCGCCGGCGAGACCCACGAGTACACCGACATGTACCCGGGCATGGCCAAGACGGCCCGCGCCGAGGGTTTCGACGAGATCGCCGACTGGTTCGAGACGCTGGCCAAGGCCGAGCGCTCGCACGCCAACCGCTACCAGAAGGCGCTGGACGCGCTGGTCGACTGACCCGTCGCGCCGCCCGCCTGAACAAGGGGCTGCGTGCCCCTTGTTCTTTTGCCAACCCCAGAATCGAGCCACCCCATGCGCGAAGGCAACCTCGAAGCCCCGACCCGCCACCCCGTCGACTGGAAGAACCCCGCGTTCTACGACCTGGCCCAGGCGCAGGCCGAGATGGAGCGCGTGTTCGACATCTGCCATGGCTGCCGCCGCTGCGTCAGCCTGTGCCAGAGCTTCCCGACCCTGTTCGACCTCGTCGACGCCACCGCCGACGGCGAGGTGCACGAGGTCCAGAAGGAGGCCTACTGGAGCGTCGTCGACCAGTGCTATCTGTGCGACCTGTGCTACATGACGAAGTGCCCGTACACACCGCCGCATCCGTGGAACCTCGACTTCCCGCACCTGATGCTGCGCGCCAAGGCGATCAAGTTCCGCCAGGGCCAGGTCTCGGCCGCGAACCGCTTCCTCGCCAGCACCGATGTCCACGGCCAGTTCGCCGGCATCCCTATCGTCGTCGACGCGGTGAATGCCGTGAACGGCACGAAGACGATGCGCAAGCTGATGGACAAGGAACTCGACGTGCATCCCGACGCCTGGATGCCGTCGCTGGCGCCGCAGCGCTTCCGCTGGGGCCGCTCGATGAACTACCACGCCCCGGTCGTCGCCGGCGAGCGCACGCCGGGCAAGGTCGCGCTGTTCGCGACCTGCTACCTGAACTACAACGAGCCCGGCATCCCCGAGGACCTGCTCAAGGTGCTCGAGCACAACGAGATTCCCTACGTCATCGTCGACAAGGAAAAATGCTGCGGCATGCCCAAGCTCGAGCTCGGCGACCTCGAGGGCGTCGAGGCGGCCTGGCGCGCCAACGTCCCGGTGCTGGCGCGCTACGCCCGCGAGGGCTACGCGATCATCGCCGGCGTGCCCAGCTGCACGCTGATGTTCAAGCAGGAACTGCCGCTGCTGTTCCCCGAGGATGCCGACACCAAGCTCGTCGCCGAGGCGATGTTCGACCCCTTCGAATACCTCGTCGCGCGCCACAAGGACGGGCTGCTCAAGCTCGATTTCAAGCAGGCGCTGGGCCGCATCAGCTATCACATCCCCTGCCATGGCCGGGTGCAGAAGATCGGCCGCAAGACCGAGGAGATGTTCAAGCTCATCGGCCAGACGGTCGAGGTGCAGCTCAACACCGTCGAGCGCTGCTCGGGACACGCCGGCATCTACGGCGTGAAGACGGCGACGCATCCGGTGGCGATGAAGATCGGCAAGCCGGTGTTCAAGCTGATGGCCAAGGACGAGCCCGACGCCATCGCCAGCGATTGCCCGATGGCCGGGCACCATATCGCCCAGGGCATGGAAGAGGCCGGCACGCCGGCCAAGGCCGTGCAGCACCCGCTGACGCTGGTGCGCAGGGCCTACGGATTGGAGTAGAGGACATGACGACGATCACCCCCGACAGCCTGCTGACGCTGGAGGCCTATTCGAAGATCCGCAAGAGCAGCCAGCCCGCGGCCATCGCGCACCGGCGGCTGCGCAGCGTCGCCTTGGGCGAGCACATGACGCTGCAGTTCGAGGACGAACTGACCGTGCGGCGCCAGATCCAGGAGATGCTGCACATCGAGAAGATCTTCGACGAGGACGGCATCCGCGGCGAGATCGAGGCCTACGCGCCGCTGATCCCCGACGGAGGGAACTGGAAGGCGACGATGCTCATCGAGTACCCCGATCCGCACGAGCGCAAGCGCGAGCTGGCGCGGCTGATCGGCGTCGAGGACCGGCTCTACGTCGAGATCGAGGGCGGCGGCCGCGTCTATGCGATCGCCGACGAGGACCTCGACCGCGAGAACGAGGAGAAGACCTCGGCCGTGCATTTCGTGCGCTTCGAGTTCACGCCGGCGCAACGCCAGGCGCTGCGCGCCGGCGCCGTGGCGACGCTGGGCTGCGACCACCGCAACTACCCGATCCATCTCGCGCTGCCGGCCGAGACGCTGGCGAGCCTGGCGGGCGACCTGAAGTAGGCGGCGGCGCCGGCCGCGCTATCGTCGGCTTCCTTCGCCGCAGCCGAGCCGACGACCATGACCAGCGCCCGCACCGAGACGATCGCCCTTTCACCCATCGTCGCCGGGATGTGGCGACTCGGCGACTGGGGACTGGATGACGCCGGACTGCGGCGCTGGATCGAGCAGGCGGTCGAGCTCGGCGTCACGAGCTTCGATCACGCCGACATCTACGGCGACTACGGCGTCGAGGCGCGCTTTGGCGCCGCGCTGACATCGGCGCTGCGCGAGCGCATCCAGATCGTCACCAAATGCGGCATCAAGCCGATCTCGGCGCAGCGCCCCGGCCATGCGGTCAAGTCGTACGACAGCTCGCGCGCCCATGTGCTGGCCTCGGTCGACGCCTCGCTGCGCGCGCTGCGCACCGACCGCATCGAGCTGCTGCTGATCCACCGGCCCGATCTGCTGATGGACC
Source organism: Burkholderiales bacterium (assembly GCA_028868825.1). Classification (GTDB taxonomy): domain Bacteria; phylum Pseudomonadota; class Gammaproteobacteria; order Burkholderiales; family Burkholderiaceae_C; genus Rubrivivax. The sequence goes on from JAGWTU010000007.1 coordinate 57,741, forward strand.
CCGAGGAACTCGCCGACACCTTCCGCCAGCTGCTGGCGGCCGGCAAGGTGCTGCATTTCGGCGTCTCGAACCACACACCGGGCCAGCTCGCGCTGCTGCGCAAGCGCCATCCGCTGGTGACGAACCAGATCGAGTTCTCGGCGCTGCAGATGCGCGCGCTGGCCGACGGCACGCTCGAGCAATGCCTGGACCTCGGGCTGCGGCCGATGATCTGGTCGCCGCTGGCCGGCGGCCGCATCCTCGCCGGCAGCGACGAGCAGGCGCAGCGCGTGCGCGCGCAGCTCGAGCGGCTGGGCGCGATCCACGGCGCCAGCGTCGCGACGATGGCGCTGGCCTGGGTGCTGCGCCATCCGTCGCGGCCACTGCCGATCACCGGCTCCGGCCGCATCGAGGCGCTGCGCGAGGCGGTCGCCGCGCTGTCCATCCGGCTCAGCGCCGAGGACTGGTACGCGGTCTGGCAGGCGAGCATCGGCCACGAAGTGCCCTGAGCCGGCGCGCGCGGGTGCCTCGATGAACGACGAGGCCGCGGCGCGGCGCGAGTTCGAGAGTGGTCTTGCGCACCATCAGGCCGGTCGCCACGCGCCGGCGGTCGCCGCGTACCGGCGCTCGCTCGCCGCCTGGCCGGGTCGCGCGTCGACGCTGAGCAACCTCGGGGCGGCATTGATCCAGCTCGGCGACGCCGCGGCGGCGCTGGCCGCACTGGACGCTGCGATCGCCGCCGCACCCGATCGCGCCGACGCCCATGGCCACCGCGCCGCGGCGCATGTGCTGCTGGGGCACGACGAGGCGGCGCTGGCCGATTTCGACCGTGCTCGGGCACTGGGCGCCGACGAGCCGGGGCTGCTGCTGGAGCGCGCGTTGACGCTGAACCGGCTCGCGCGGCACGAACAGGCACTGGCCGCGCTGGCACAACTGGCCGGACGACGTTCCGCCGATGCGGCGCTGGCACTGCTGCAGGGCCAGACGCTGCAGCAACTGGGTCGCGACGCCGAGGCCTGGCACGCCTATCAGCGGGCGCTGGCGATCGACCCGGCGCTCGGCCCGGCCTGGTCGCGCTGCGGCCATCTGCTGCGCGCAGCGGGACGTCTGGCTGAAGCGGCCGCGGCCTACGGGCGCGCGATCGATGCCGGCGACGACGTCATCGCCAACGGCTTCTTCCGCAGTGCCTGCGGCTGCGGCGCGATGGCCATGGCGCCGCCCGCGGAGTATCTGCGCGAGCTGTTCGACGATTACGCGCCGCGCTTCGACGCCGCGCTCGTCGAGACGTTGCATTACCGCGGCCACCGCGCCGTCGTCGACCTCGTCGCCGGGCAGGGCAGGCCGATCTTCGAATCGGCGCTCGACCTCGGCTGCGGCACCGGCCTCGCGGCGCCGCTGCTGCGCCCCAGGGCAATCCGGCTCGCCGGCGCCGACCTCGCGCCACGCATGATCGACGCGGCGCGCGCGCGCGGCCTCTACGACGAGCTCGAGGTCGGCGATGCCGTCGACGTCCTGCAGCGGCACCACCGCAGCGCGGGCGCCTTCGACCTCATCGTCGCCTGCGACCTGTTGCCGTACCTCGGACTGCCGGGACCGCTGATCGACGCCGCGGCCGCCGCTTTGCGCCCCGGCGGGCTGTTCGCGTTCTCGGCCGAGGCGGCCTCCGACGCCGAGACCTGCGAACTGCAGCCGACGCTGCGCTACCGTCATGGCCTGCCGTACCTGACGCAGCTGGCGGGCGAGGCCGGCTTCGGTCTGTTGATGCACCGCATTGGTGCGTTGCGCGATGAGGGTGGCACAACCCTCGATGGCCTCTACATCTGCCTGCATCGCCATTGACGGCTGAATGGAGATCGCGGAACCAATCGCCCATCCTCCGAGTCTGTATATTTCTGAATGTAAAGCGACGACTGCGCCGAGGGGCCATCGTCACAGGAGGAAGGCGCTTGATCCAACTTCAAACCTGGCTGGCCGATTTCGGGCTCGGCGAATTCCAGATCCCCGATTACGCCTTCTGGGCCGCATTGCTGCTCGTCGCGGGGGCGCTGGCCGGTGAGTTGATCGCACGCTGGTCACGACTGCCGCGGGTCGTCGGCTACACGGCGGCAGGCTGCATCGCCGCGCTGATCGGCCTGGGGCCGGGGATGCCGCTGGCGGGACCGGCGCGGCTCGTCGTCGACGTCGCGCTCGCGCTGCTGCTGTTCGAGATCGGCAGCCGCGTGCGGCTGCGCTGGCTGCGCCACAACCCGGCGTTGCTGTTGACGAGCCTGGCCGAATCGCTGCTCGGTGCCGGTGCGGTCTACTTCGCGCTGCGCTGGATCGACCTTGAACCCACGGTCGCCGCCGCCTGCGCCGTGCTCGCGATGCCGGCGTCGGCGGCGGTGGCCGGGCGCGTCGCACTCGAGCTCGGCGCGCAGGGCCAGGTCACCGACCGCATGATCCTGCTGACGGCGCTGAACACGCTCTACGCCGTGCTTGCGCTGACGCTGCTCGAGGGCTGGTGGAACGCCGGTCATGCCGCCGACGTGACGCAGTCGCTGGGGCTGCTGGCGCGTTCGTTCTTCGGCTCGCTGCTGCTGGCGGCGCTGCTCGCCGGCGTCGTCGCCATGGTTGCGCGCAGGCTCGACCTGCGCAACGAGAGTTCGGTGCTGCTCGTGCTGGGCCTCGTCGTGCTGGCCCTCGGCGGCGCCCGCGCGGCCGGCCTGTCGACGCTGCTGGTGCCGCTGCTCGCAGGACTGCTGCTGGGCAACGTGACCGAGCGGCCCTGGGTCTGGCCGCGCCACTTCGGCACCGCCGGCGGGGTCGTCGTGCTGATGATGTTCGTCATCGTCGGCGCCTCCTGGTCGCCGGCCGTGCTGGCTGCGGGCGGGCTCGCCGCGCTCGTGCTGGTGGTCGCGCGCAGCGCCGCCAAGGGCGCCGTCGTGCTGTTGCTGTGCCGCCCTGCCGGCGCGAGCCTGCGCCAGGGCCTGGCGCTGGCGATCACGCTGACGCCGCTCTCGGCGACGGTGCTGGTGATGCTCAGTGAACTGTTGCGCCTGCGCCCCGAGATGGCGACCGATGTCGCGCCCATCGTCCTCACCGCGGTGGCGATGCTCGAACTGCTGGGCCCGATCGCCGTGCAGGCGGCGCTGCGCCTGGGCGGTGACCTCGCGCCGGCGCCGCACCGTCGCAAGCCGGCCGCTCAGCAGCCGCTGCTGCGCACGAGCGGCGAGGGCGCCCGATGAGCCTCGAGACCTTCGCCACCTCGAAGGCACTGACGCTGGGCGTCGAGCTGGAACTGCAGATCGTCGGCACGCACGACTACGACCTGACCCCGGCGGCCGGCGACCTGATGCGGCTGATGAAGGGCCGGCGCATCCCCGGCGACGTCAAGCCCGAGATCACGACCGGCATGATCGAGATGGCCACCGGCATCTGCATCGGCCACCAGCAGGTCCTGACCGAGCTGCGCGAGATCCGCGACCAGTTGGTGGCCTGCGCGCGGCGGCTCGACGTCGGACTGTGCGGCGGCGGCACGCATCCGTTCCAGGACTGGAGTCGGCGTCGCATCTACGACACGCCGCGCTTCCACGAGATCTCGACGCTCTACGGCTACCTCTCGAAGCAGTTCACGATCTTCGGCCAGCATGTGCATGTCGGCTGCACCGGGCCGGATCAGGCGCTGGTGCTGCTGCACGGGTTGGGGCGCTTCATCCCGCACCTGATCGCGCTCGCCGCATCGTCGCCCTTCGTGCAGGGCACCGACACCGGCTTCGATTCGGCGCGGCTGAATTCGGTCTTCGCGTTCCCGCTCTCGGGCCGCGCGCCCTTCGTGCTGCGCTGGGACGAGTTCGAGGGCTATTTCGCGAAGATGACGCGCACCGGCGTCGTCAAGAGCATGAAGGACTTCTACTGGGACATCCGGCCCAAGCCCGAATTCGGCACGATCGAGGTGCGCGTGCTCGACACACCGCTGACGGTCGAGAAGGCCGCGGCGCTCGCGGCGCTCATCCAGTGCCTGGCGCGCTGGCTCGACATCGAGCGGCCGTTCCCGCTCGCCGAGGACGACTACCTGCCCTATACCTTCAACCGCTTCCAGGCCTGCCGCTTCGGGCTCGAGGCGACCTACGTCGACCCGACGAGCGGCGAGCACCGCGTGCTGCGCGACGACCTGCTCGCGACGCTGGCGCGCCTGGAGCCGCACGCGATCGAGTTGCGTGCCGACGAGGCGCTGGCCTATCTGCGCGCCGAGATCGAGGGCGTGGGCAACGACGCCGCGTGGATCCGCGGCCTGCAGGAACACGAGCACCTGCTGCCCGAGGTCGTGCGCCAGCAGACGCTGCGCTGGCGCGGGTAATTCGGCATGATGCGGGTCCCGTGCCCGCTGCATCATCGCCGCCATGCCCAGGCTCTTGTTCACGCCCCAGCTGCGCCGCTTCATCGACGCGCCCGAGGTCCGCACGTCGGCGGCGACGCTGCGCGCCGCGCTCGACGACGCCTTCGCCGGCAACCCGCGGCTGCGCGGCTATGTGCTCGACGACCAGGGGCATCTCCGAGCCAACGTCGTCGTCTTCATCGACGGCCGGCGCAGCAGTGACCGCGTCGAACTCAGCGAGACCTTGCGACCGGACAGCGAGGTCCACGTACTGCAAGCCCTGTCCGGGGGTTGAGAGGGAGTGACTGCCATGGAGCCATCGCACCGCGCCTGGGTCGCCACGCGCAAGGGACTGTTCGAGCTGCGGCGCGAGGCCGGGCCCTGGCGCATCGAGCGCGTCAGCTTCCTCGCCGAGCCGGTGACGATGGTGCTGCCGCCCGACGCCGACGGGCGCATGCTGGCGGCGCTGAACCTCGGCCATTTCGGCGTCAAGGTGCATGCCTCGGCCGACGCCGGCAGGACCTGGAGCGAGGTCGCCGCGCCGAGTTATCCGCCACAACCGCCCGAGGCCACCGGCGTGCCGTGGAAGATGGTGCAGATCTGGGCGCTGGAGGCGGCGGCCGGCGTCGTCTGGGCAGGCACGATACCCGGAGGTCTGTTCCGCAGCGACGACTTCGGCGCCCACTGGACGCTTGTCGAATCGCTCTGGGGCCGCAGCGAGCGGCTCGAATGGTTCGGCGGCGGCTACGACGCGCCGGGCATCCATTCGATCTGCCCGCATCCGCAGCGCGCCGGCGAGCTGCTGCTGGGCATCAGCTGCGGCGGCGCCTGGCTGACGCGCGACGACGCCGCGAGCTGGGAGCTGCGCGCCAGCGGCATGCGTGCCGACTTCATGCCGCCGGAGAGTGCCGGGAACCAGAACACGCAGGACCCGCACCGCATCGTGCGCTGCAACGCGCATCCCGACACGCTGTGGACGCAGCACCATTGCGGCATCTGGCGCTCGACCGACAACGGCGAGCACTGGAGCGAAGTCAAGGCGCCTTTGACGAGCTTCGGCTTCGCCGTTGCCGTGCATCCGCGCGACCCCGAGACGGCCTGGTTCGCGCCCGCGGTCAAGGACGAACGGCGCGTGCCGGTCGACGGCGCGCTGCTCGTCAACCGCACCCGCGACGGCGGTCGCAGCTTCGAGACGCTGCGCGCCGGCCTGCCGCAGAAGGATTGCTACGACCTCATCTACCGCCACGGCCTGGCGGTCGGCGACGACGGGGTGTCGATGCTGATGGCCAGCACCACCGGCAACCTCTGGGCCAGCGACGATGCGGGCGAGAGCTGGGAGACCGTCTCCCAGCACCTGCCGCCGGTCTACGCCGTGCGCTTCGGCTGAGCGACGGCGCGCCAGGTCGCGGCGCTGACCTCGTAGGTCGCGAGTTCGCGGCCGTACCAGGTCTCGATGCCGCGGCAGTGCATGCCGAGCTTGGTCATGACATGGCTCGACGCGGTGTTCGCCGGCTCGCAGCAGGCGAGCAGCGGATCGGTCTTCAGCACGTCGAAGGCGTAGGCGGTCATCGCGCGCGCGGCCTCGGTCGCGAGGCCGCGGCCCCAGCGGTCGCGGCGCAGCCGCCAGCCGATCTCGATCGGGCAGTTCGGGTCGGGCTCGGGCGCCGGCTGGCGGCGCAGGTTCTGCAGGCAGCCGGCACCGACGACCTCGCCGGTCTCGGCTTCGATGAAGGTCCACCAGGAATAGCCGCAGGCGGCCCAGCGCGCCTGCACGCGTTCGATCATGCGCCGCGTCTCCTCGGGCGTCTCGGGCCGGCCGAGGATGTAGTGCATCACCTCGGGATCCGCGTTCATCGCGCGCAGGCCCTCGAAATGGTCGTCCGCCATCGGCTCCAGGCGCAGCCGCGCTGTCGTCAGTACCGTCATTCCTGATCTCCATCGACGTAAAACCAGCGTCCGCCTTCGCGCACGAAGCGGCTCGTCTCGTGCAGGCGGCTCGCGCGGCCGCCGAGCTTGCAGCGGGCGACGAACTCGACCGTGGCGCGATCGGCGTCTTGCGCGACCTCGCGCCGCAGTTCCAGGCCGAGCCAGCGCAACGCGGGATCGAGCGCCAACGGCGCCGCCGGGCGCGTGCTCGCGTGCCAGGTGTCGAGCAGATAGTCCTCGAGCCCCAGCGCGTAGGCGCTGTAGCGCGATCGCATCAGCGCCGCCGCGCTGTCGGCCTGCAGATGGCGCGCGCCGGCGTGCCAGCGGCCGCAGCAGTCGGCGTAGCGCGGGCCCAGGCCGCAAGGGCAGGGGAGCGGGTCCATGGCCGCAGTCTAGACTGCGCCGGCGCCGCTACAGTCCGGCCTGTCCGATCGAACCCCATCGTCCAGCGAGGTCGCCCTTGTCCGAAGCCTCCGCCGACCGACCAGACCAGTTCGCGCTGCTGCGCCAGCGCCGCTTCGCGCCCTTCTTCTGGGTCCAGTTCCTCGGCGCCGGCAACGACAACCTGTTCAAGTTCGCGTTCACCGTGATGGTGACGTACCAGATCCAGGTCAGCTGGCTGCCGGCGACGCTCGCCGGGCTGGCGATCGGCGCGCTCTTCATCCTGCCGTACCTGCTGTTCTCGGCCACCAGCGGCCAGCTTGCCGACAAGTACGAGAAGCGCACGCTGATCCGCTTCGTCAAGTCTTTCGAGATCGCCATCATGCTGCTCGCTGGCTGGGGCTTCATCCACCGCGATCCGGTCGTGCTGCTGACCTGCGTCTTCGGCATGGGGCTGCACTCGACACTGTTCGGCCCCGTCAAGTTCGCCTACCTGCCGCAGCATCTGCGCGAATCGGAGCTCACCGGCGGCAACGGCATGGTCGAGATGGGGACCTTCGTCGCCATCCTGCTCGGCCAGGTCGCCGGCGGGCTGCTGGTCTCGATTCCCGGACCGGGCCCCGAATACGTGGCGCTGACCTGCTTGGCGGTGGCGCTGCTCGGGCGCCTCGCCGCGCAGGCCGTGCCGCTGTCGCCGGCGACCGATCCGGCGCTGCGCATCAACTGGAACCCGGTCACCGAGACCTGGCGCAACCTCGTGCTCGCGCACCAGAGCCTGGCGGTGTTCCGTTCGCTGCTCGGCATCTCGTGGATGTGGTTCTTCGGCGCCGTCTTCCTCTCGATGTTCCCGGCCTACGCGCGCGACGTGCTGCATGGCAACGAGCGCGTCGCCTCGCTGCTGCTCGTGCTGTTCTCGGTCGGCATCGGCATCGGCTCGCTGCTGTGCGAGGTGCTGAGCCGGCGCCATGTCGAGATCGGCCTCGTGCCGCTCGGCGCGATCGGCATGAGCGTGTTCGCGTTCGACCTCTATTTCGCCTCGCGCGGCCTGCCGCCGTCGGGAGAGATGGGCCTGGCCGCCTTCGTCGCCGGCGCGCCGCATTGGCGCGTGATGGCCGACCTGACGCTGCTCTCGCTGTTCACCGGCATCTACAGCGTGCCGATGTACGCGCTGATCCAGCTGCGCAGCCAGCCCAGCCACCGCGCCCGCATCATGGCCGCCAACAACATCCTCAACGCGCTGTTCATGATCGTCAGCGCCATCGGCGTCGGCGCGCTGCTCAGTCACGGTCTGACGATCCCGGAGGTCTTCCTCTGCGTCGCCGCGCTGAACGCCGTCGTCGCCGGCTACATTTTCCTCATCGTCCCCGAGTACCTGCTGCGCTTCATCGCCTTCATGCTCACGCGCTGCGTCTACCGGCTGCGCGTGGTCGGCGACGAGCACATCCCGGGCGCGGGCGCGGCGATCCTCGTCTGCAACCACGTGAGCTATGTCGACGCCGTCGTGCTGATGGCCGCCAGCCCGCGGCCGATCCGCTTCCTGATGGACCACCGCATCTTCGCCACGCCGGTGCTGGGCTGGATGTTCAGGCTCGGCAAGGCGATCCCGATCGCGCCCCGCGGCGAGGATCCGGCCGCCTACGAGCGGGCCTTCGAGGCCGCCGGCGCGGTGCTCGCCGAGGGCGAACTGCTGGCCCTGTTTCCCGAGGGCGGCATCACGCGCGACGGCCACCTCGGCGAATTCAAGGGCGGCGTGATGAAGATCCTGCAGCGCCATCCGGTGCCGGTCGTGCCGCTGGCGCTGAGCCATCTGTGGGGCTCGTATTTCTCGCGCATCGAGGGCGGCGCGGCGATGGTGCGGCCGTTCCGGCGCGGCTGGCTCAACCGCGTCACGCTGGCGGCCGGCGCGCCGCTGGCGGCCGAGCGGGTGACGCCCGAAGGGCTGCGCGAACACGTCGCCGCGCTGATCGAAGGCGGGTCACCGGCCTGACGCGCCACCGGTGCTAAGCTGGCCGCTCCGAACCACGAGGTTTCCCCATGCCCGGACTGCTGCCCGACATCGATCCCGATGGCCTGCTCGAATACTCGGTCGTCTACACCGACCGCGCGCTCAACCACATGTCGGCGAAGTTCCAGTCGGCGATGCGCGACATCTCGGACGTGCTCAAGCAGGCCTATGGCGCGCGCGCGGCCGTCGTCGTCCCCGGCAGCGGCACCTTCGGCATGGAAGCCATCGCGCGCCAGTTCGCCGGCGGCGCGCAGGTGCTGGTGATCCGCAACGGCTGGTTCAGCTTCCGCTGGACGCAGATCCTCGAGATGGGCCGCATCCCGGCCGGGCACAGCGTGCTGAAGGCGCGGCGCACGGCCGATGCGCCTCGCTCACCATTTGCACCGGCGCCGATTGCCGAGGTCGTCGCCGCGATCCGCGCGCAGCGCCCGGCGCTGGTGTTCGCGCCGCATGTCGAGACCGCCAGCGGCATGCTGCTGCCCGACGACTACCTGCGCGCCGTCGCCGACGCGGTGCACGAGGTCGGCGGGATGCTCGTGCTCGACTGCATCGCCTCGGGGGCTATCTGGGTCGACATGGCGGCCTGCGGCGTCGACATCCTCGTCAGCGCGCCGCAAAAGGGCTGGAGCGGTTCGCCCTGCTGCGCCTTCGTGATGCTCGGTGAACGTGCGCGCGCGGCGATCGACGCGACGACGAGCAGCAGCTACGCCGCCGACCTCAAGAAGTGGCTGCAGATCATGGAGGCCTACGAGGGTGGCGGCCATGCCTACCACGCGACGCTGCCGACCGACGCGCTGCTGCGCTCGCGCGCGGCGATGGTGCAGACGCGCGAACTCGGCTTCGAGCGGCTGCGCGCGGCGCAGACCGATCTCGGCGCAAGGGTGCGCGCGCTGCTCGTCGCGCGCGGCTTTCCCAGCGTCGCGGCGGCGGGCTTCCAGGCGCCAGGCGTCGTCGTCAGCTACACCGACGACGACGGCATCCACAGCAGCAAGGCCTTCGCCGCCGTCGGCCTGCAGACCGCCGCCGGCGTGCCGCTGCAGTGCGACGAGCCGGCCGACTTCAAGACCTTCCGCATCGGTCTGTTCGGGCTCGACAAGCTGCTCAACGTCGAGCGCACGGTGGCGCACCTCGACACCGCGCTGACGCGCATCGCCGCCAACCGCTGAGCCGGCCGGCGCTGGGCCGGCAAGCGCTGAGCCGGCAAGGGCGCCGCGTTGGCGCTAAGATCTGGATATCCATACAGTTCTGCGCCGACGCCATGCGCGAGCCCGATCCGCCGTCCCGGCCATCCCAGCCGGTCCGCTTCCACAAGGGCCGCGGCACCGGATCGAATGCGCCGTCGCGATTCGAGGTCTGGCGCCGCGAGGCCGACCAGGATCACCGGGCGCCCGGCGCTGACGATGACGAGGAGGAAATCGGCGCGGCGCGCCCGGCGACGACGGTGACGGGCCAGAGCGCGCGCTCGATCATCGCCCGCAACGATTCGCCCGACATCCCTTTCGACCAGTCGATCAACCCCTACCAGGGCTGCGAGCATGGCTGCGTCTACTGCTATGCGCGGCCGACCCATGCCTATCTCGGCCTGTCGCCGGGACTCGATTTCGAGACCCGCATCTTCGCCAAGACGAATGCCGCCGAACTGCTGCGCGCGGAGTTGCGGCGACCCGGGTACGCGCCGGCGCTGATCGCGCTCGGCTCCAACACCGATCCCTACCAGCCGGCCGAGAGGCGGCTGGGCATCACGCGTTCGGTGCTCGAACTGCTCAGCGAATGCCGTCTGCCGGTGTCGATCACGACGAAGTCGGCGCTCGTCACGCGCGACATCGACCTGCTCGCGGGCATGGCCGAACGCGGACTCGTGCGCGTCCACATCTCGGTGGGCACGCTCGACCGCGAACTCGCGCGCAGGATGGAGCCGCGCGCCCCAACGCCGGCGCGGCGCATCGAGGCGATGCGCGAGCTCGCCGCGGCGGGGATACCGGTGGGCGTCTTCGCCTCGCCGCTGATCCCGGCCATCAACGATGTCGATCTCGAACGGGTGCTCGAGGCCGCCGCGGCGGCCGGCGCCAGCGACGCCAGCTTCGTGATCCTGCGCCTGCCGCTCGAGGTGCGCGACCTGTTCGTCGAATGGCTCGAGCACCATTACCCGCTGCGCGCGGCGCATGTGATGAGCCTCGTGCGGCAGATGCGGCAGGGCCGCGACTACGATCCCGATTTCGAGCAGCGCATGCGCGGCAGCGGCATCCATGCGCGGCTGATCGAACAGCGTTTCCGCATCGCGGCGGCGCGCTGCGGTCTCGCTGCCGAGCATGTGCCGATGGACGTGTCCGCGTTCCGCCCGCCGCCCGCCGATCCGGCGCAGGCCAGCCTGTTCTGAAGCGGCAGCGCGCGCAGCCGGGACCTCAGCGCCGCAGCACCAGCCCGCCCGCCGAGCGGTTGCTGCGCCGCACGCCGGCGATGTGGCTGGCGGGCCGGCAATAGCGGTGCGCCAGCGTCCCGGCGGCCTTGAGCAGTTCCTCGATGCCTTCGATGCGCTCGCGGTGACGCTGCCCGACCAGCGAGGCCATCTCGATCAGCTTGGCGTTGCCGGTCTCGCGGCCATGGTTGAGCAGCTTCTCCACCGCCGCCTTGGCCTGGCCGCGCAGCGCGTTGTTCATCGCGTCCTCGGCGATCTGCATCACCTCGGCGTACGAGGAGCGGATCCATTCCTGGGCATGCGGATGGTTGCGCACGGCCGCCGCCAGCACCTCCGACGACGCCTTGTTGACGGCGAAGCGGTGCGCGACGCGGCGCACGATGGCCTCGAGTTCGTCGTCGAGGACGCCGTAGCGATCGAGCCGCGACCACAGCGAGAGGATGTTGGCGCCGGCCTCCATGTCGAAATCGGGCTGCGCGATCTCCTCGGTGAACTCGCGCGCGCGCAGCACGCCGGCGGCGGCCTGGCCTTCGCCCAGCGTCATCAGCACCTGGCCGATCTCGGCCATGCGACGCAGCCGCGTCGACTGGTTGTAGGTGTCGGCGAAGCGCTGCAGCACGTCCTGCGCCAGACCCAGGCCCTTGGTGTCCTGGGCGTCGAAGCGCAGGAAGGCCAGCAGCATCATCGACAGCACGTCGAACAGCCGCGACTTGTTGCCCATCGCCCAGGTGCGTTCGAGCATCTGGGTGGCAACCGGCGCATCGCCGGCATAGAAGCTCAGCGTGCCGCAATGCTGCATGCGCAGGATGCAGCCCGGGGTGATCGAGGCGGCGATGCGGTAGGTGGCGCGGGCCTCCTCGAGGTTGCCCTGCTCCATCTGCACCTTGCCCATGACGTCGTACGAATCGGCGTACTGGGGCTGGTCGCCGATCAGCGATTCGAGGGTGCGCCGCGCCTGCATCACCTCGCCGTCGGCGAGCTGGCTGCGCGCCACGCCCAGACGTGCCCAGGGCACGGCCTTGGCGGCGACGACGGCGTCGAAGAGCTTCTTGGCCTCGTCGTGACGCCTGAGGTCGAGCAGCACCTCGGCGCCGATGCGGGCGGCGTACAGCCAGTAGAGCTCTCGCTGCTCGAAGCGCTCCTGGCACAGCGTCGCTGCGCGCTCCATGTCGCCGGCCTCGATGGCATCGAAGATCGTCTTCAGCACCCGTTTGCGCTGGCGCGCTTCCTTCACGCGCTCGAACAGCGTGTTGGCCGAATAGGGCTTGATGAGATAGCTGTCCAGCGCCGCCTCGGCGGCCTCGGTGACGCGCTGGTAGGTGGCGTCGCCGGTGATCATGATGAACACGGTCGAATGCGGCAGCATGCGCTCGCGCCGCAACTCCTCGAGCAGGTCCTGGCCCGATTCCTTGCCGCCCTCGAAGTCGTATTCGCACAGCACGAGGTCATAGCGGCGGTGTTCGAGCAGATCGCGGGCGTCTATGACCCGACCCGCCGCCTTGACATGACCGAAGCCGAAATCGCGCAGATGCTGCAGTGCCACGCTGCGTGAAGTGGCGTTGCCGTCGATCACCAGCGCCGAAGCCTTGATGACTTCGCGATCAAGCTGTTGCATTGAGCGTTTCCTGGACTTGGCGGCTGCGCATCAGCAACCCGCCCGGCGAGCGGCCGGTGCGCTGGATGCCGGCGATATGCCCGTCGATTCTGCACGAGCGCTGGATCTGTGTCGCCGCCCTGGCGACCAGTTTTTCGGCGTCGACGACATGCTCGCGGTGGCGGCTCGCGATCAGGCCGGCCATCTCGAGCAGCCGGCCGTTGAGCGTGCGCTGGCCGATCGCCAGCAGATGTTCGGCGGCGGCACCGGCCTCACCCTGCATCGCGCGCGCCATCGCCTGCTCGGCGAGCGCCGAGATGCGCGCCTGGCAGCGCCGGATCATGCCCAGCGCCGGTTCGGTGCCGCGGGCGGCGCCGACCAGCGATTCGGTGATCGCGCGTGAGATGCAGAAGCGCATGCCGATGCGCTCGGCCAGCTGCTCGTATTCGTCGTTCGGGCACAGTTCGGCCGGCAGCCGCGACCACAGCGCCAGCAGCATGTTCGCCGATTCGAGGTCGAAATCGTCGTCGCCGGCCTGGCTGCCGATCTCGCGCAGGCTATCGAGCGCGGCCGCGCCCTGATCGTCGGCCAGTCGCGCCAGCACTTCGGCGCAGCGTGTCAGCCGCGCCAGGCGGCGCGAATCCGGGAAGCGGCGCTGGAACTCGCGCAGCTGTTCGTGCATTGCCGCGGCACCCGGGCGGTCACCCTCGTCGTGACGCACCAGCGCCAGCAGCAGCAGCGTCAGCGCATCGAACAGCTTGGACTGCACGCCCAGGCCGAGGCAATGCTCGAAAAGCTGGCGCGCCTCGCGCGTGCGGCCCTGGTAGAAGGCCAGTGCCCCGGCATGCTGGGTGCGCAGCAGGCAGCCCGGCGTGAGTTCGGCGGCCTTGCGGTACGAGTCCAGCGCCGCCTCGAAGTCGCCCTGGTCGATGAGCAGGCGGCCGACGAGGTCGTGGGCATCGGCCGATTCGGGTTCCTCGACGAGCACCGCGTGCACGGTCTCGCGTGCACCGGCGCTGTTGCCGGCGCCCATCTGCGCGCGCGCGATGCCCAGCCGCGCCCAGATCGCCTTGGTCGCCTCGGTCAGCTTCTCGAACACGCGCTGCGCCTCGACGAAGCGCCGCATGTCCAGCAGCAGTTCGGCGGCGACGCGGCCGCAATAGACGGCGTAGGGCTGGCGTTCGATGAAGCGCTTGTAGGCGCGGGCGAAGGCCGTCTGATGGTTGCCGGTGTCCAGCGCCAGCATGATGTCGGCGAGCTCGCGCTTGCGCCGGCGGGCCTCCGTCAGCCGCTGCATCAGCAGCGCGCCGGTGTAGGGACGCAGCAGCATGCCGTCCAGCGCCGATTCCGCCGCTTCGACCACCTGGTGGTAGCTGGCCCGGTTGGCGATCATCAGGAACACCGTGCGGTGCGGCAGCAGGTTCTCGCGCCGCAGCTCGTCGAGCAGATCCTGGCCCGCGTGCTCGCTGCCCTCGAATTCGCGGTTGCACAGCACGATGTCGTAGCGGTCGCGCTCGAGCATCATGCGCGCGTCGCGCACCCGCGCCGCGGTGTCGATGTGGCCGACGCCGGCGTCGCGCAGCTGGCCGAGCGCGACGCTGCGCATCATCGGATTGCCGTCGACGAGCAGCGCGCGGGCGCGGTGGATGTCGCGGTCGATCATCCGCGTCCCTTGCTGGCGCGCCGCACCACCACCGTCCGGGCAGGAAGATTCGTCGTCGGGATGGCCTCGCGCATGCCCTCCCTATCGGCCGCGGAGCGTCGCTACTTGAACAGGTCCTTGACGCGATCGGTCCAGGTCTTGGTGTTCGGCGAGTGGCGGTCGCCGCTCTTGCGGAACGATTCGTCGAGTTCCTTGAGCAGCTTGCGCTGGTGTTCGGTCAGCTTGACCGGCGTCTCGACGGCGACATGGCAGTACAGATCGCCCGGATAGCTCGAACGCAGGCCCTTGATGCCCTTGCCGCGCAGCCTGAACGTCTTGCCATGCTGGGTGCCCTCGGGCAGCTCGATCTCGGCCCGGTTGCCCAGCGTGGGGACGTCGATCGTGCCGCCCAGCGCCGCCGTCGTCAGCCCGACGGGGACGGTGCAATGCAGGTCGTCGCCGTCGCGCTCGAAGATCTCGTGCTGTTTGACGCGGATCTCGATGTAGAGGTCGCCCGGCGGGCCGCCATTCGTGCCCGGCTCGCCGTTGCCGGTCGAGCGGATGCGCATGCCCTCGTTGATGCCCGCGGGGATCTTGACCTCGAGCGTCTTCTGCTTCTTGATCTTGCCCGCGCCGTGGCAGGCGGGGCAGGGATCGGGTATGACCTTGCCGCTGCCGTGGCACTGCGGGCAGGTCTGCTGGATGCTGAAGAAGCCTTGGCGCAGATGCACCGTGCCGGCGCCGTTGCAACTGGTGCAGGTCTTGGCGCTGGTGCCGGGTTTGGCGCCGCTGCCGTGGCAGGTGTCGCAACCCTCCCAACTCGGCACGCGGATCTGGGTCTCCTTGCCGAAGGCGGCTTCCTCGAGCGAGATCTCCATCGCGTAGCTGAGGTCGCTGCCGCGGTAGACCTGCTGGCCGCCGCGGCGCCCGCCGCCGGCGCCGCCGCCGCCGCCGAAGATGTCGCCGAAGATGTCGCCGAAGGCCTCGGCGAAGCCGCCGAACCCTTCCGGACCGGCACCGCCGCGGCCGGCCATGTTCGGGTCGACGCCGGCGTGGCCGTACTGGTCGTAGGCGGCCCGCTTCTGCGGGTCGGAGAGCATCTCGTAGGCCTCCTTGGCCTCCTTGAACTTCTCCTCGGACTTCTTCGCCGTGTCACCCTGGTTGCGGTCCGGGTGGTGCTTCATCGCCAGCTTGCGGTAGGCCTTCTTGATGTCCTCTTCCGAGGCGTTCTTGGGCACGCCCAGGATGTCGTAAAAGTCGCGCTTGGCCATGAAAATCTCGGTGGCTGTCTAACGAAACCGCCGCGTGGAGGTTCGGGCGCAGCCCGTAACCTCCAACGCGGCGAGATAGGGCGTCAGGCCGCAAGGCCCGACGGCTTATCCTTTCTTCACTTCCTTGAAGTCGGCGTCGACGACGTTGTCGTCGGCGGCCGGCTTGGCCTGGGGCGCCTCGGCGCCGGCATGTTCGGCGCCGCCGGCCGCACCCGCGGCCGCCTGCGCCGCCTGGGCGTCGGCGTAGATCTTCTCGCCCAGCTTCTGGCTCGCGGCCATCAGCGCTTCGGTCTTGGACTCGATGGTGGCCTTGTCATCGCCCTTCATCGCTTCCTCGACATCCTTGAGCGCCGATTCGACCTTCTCCTTCTCGCCGGCCTCGAGCTTGTCGCCATGCTCGGCGAGGCTCTTGCGCACCGAGTGCACGGTGGCGTCGGCCTGGTTGCGCGCCTGCACGAGCTCGACCTTCTTCGCATCTTCGGCGGCATTGAGCTCGGCGTCCTTGACCATTTTCTCGATCTCGGCCTCGGACAGACCCGAGTTGGCCTTGATCGTGATCTTGTTCTCCTTGCCCGTGCCCTTGTCCTTGGCGTTGACGTGCAGGATGCCGTTGGCGTCGATGTCGAAGGTGACCTCGATCTGCGGCAGCCCGCGCGGCGCCGGCGGGATGCCCTCGAGGTTGAACTCGCCCAGGCTCTTGTTGTGCACCGCGAGCTCGCGCTCGCCCTGGTAGACCTTGATCGTCACCGCGGGCTGGTTGTCGTCGGCGGTGCTGAAGGTCTGGGCGAACTTGGTCGGGATGGTCGTGTTCTTCTTGATCATCTTCGTCATCACGCCGCCCAGGGTCTCGATGCCCAGCGACAGCGGCGTCACGTCGAGCAGCAGCACGTCCTTGCGCTCGCCGCCCAGGACCTGGCCCTGGATCGCGGCGCCGACGGCCACCGCCTCGTCGGGGTTGACGTCCTTGCGCGGCTCCTTGCCGAAGAACTCCTTGACCTTGTCCTGCACCTTGGGCATGCGCGACATGCCGCCGACGAGGATCACGTCGTCGATGTCGCCGAGCTTGACGCCGGCGTCCTTGACGGCGATCTTGCAGGGGTCGATCGTGCGCGCGATCAGGTCCTCGACCAGGCTCTCGAGCTTGGCACGCGTGAGCTTGATGTTGAGGTGCTTCGGACCCGAGGCATCGGCCGTCACGTAGGGCAGGTTGATGTCGGTCTGGGTGCTGTTGGAGAGCTCGATCTTGGCCTTCTCGGCCGCTTCCTTCAGGCGCTGCAGCGCGAGCACGTCCTTCGTCAGGTCGACGCCCTGTTCCTTCTTGAACTCGGTGACGATGTAATCGATGATGCGCTGGTCGAAGTCCTCGCCGCCGAGGAAGGTGTCGCCGTTGGTCGACAGCACTTCGAACTGCTTCTCGCCGTCGACATCGGCGATCTCGATGATCGAGATGTCGAAGGTGCCGCCTCCGAGGTCGAACACGGCGATCTTGCGGTCGCCCTTGCCATGCTTGTCGAGGCCGAAGGCGAGCGCCGCGGCCGTGGGCTCGTTGATGATGCGCTTGACGTCGAGGCCGGCAATGCGGCCAGCGTCCTTGGTCGCCTGGCGCTGGCTGTCGTTGAAGTAGGCCGGCACCGTGATCACGGCCTCGGTGACCTCTTCGCCGAGGTAGTCCTCGGCGGTCTTCTTCATCTTGCGCAGCACTTCGGCGCTGACCTGGGGCGGCGCGAGCTTCTTGCCGCGCACCTCGACCCAGGCGTCACCGTTGTCGGCGGCGACGATCTTGTAGGGCATCAGGTCGATGTCCTTCTGCACTTCCTTCTCGGTGAACTTGCGGCCGATCAGGCGCTTGACGGCATACAGCGTGTTGCGCGGGTTCGTCACCGCCTGGCGCTTGGCCGAGGCACCGACGAGGATCTCGCCGTCTTCCTGGTAGGCGATGATCGAAGGCGTCGTGCGCGCGCCTTCGCTGTTCTCGATCACCTTGGTCGTGTTGCCTTCCATGACGGAGACGCACGAGTTCGTGGTGCCGAGGTCGATGCCGATGATCTTGCCCATTTTTCTGGCTCCTGTGGAGTGGATTCGGTTGTTCTGGAGTTGTGGATAAGTCGCCGGCTTTCAAGGGCGCCGGGCGCCGGATCGTGCTATTTGGCGGCGCTGACGGTGACCAGGGCCGGGCGCAGCACGCGATCGGCGATCAGGTAGCCCTTTTGCAGCACGGCGACGACCGTGTTGGGCTCCTGGTCGGCGGGCACGACGCTGATCGCCTGGTGCTGGTGCGGGTCGAACTTGGTGCCCGCGGGCGGGGCGATCGCCACCACCTTGTTGCGCTCGAGCGCCTGGGTCAGCTGGCGCAGCGTCGCGTGGGTGCCTTCGAGCAGCTGCTCGGGGGTTGCGTTCTGGATCGCGATCGCGGCCTCGAGGCTGTCGCGCACCGGCAGCAGGCTCTCGGCGAACGATTCGATGGCGAACTTGCGCGCCTTGGCGACTTCCTCCTCGGCACGCCGGCGCGTGTTCTCGGCCTCGGCCTTGGCGCGCAGGAAGGCGTCGTTGGCCTCGGTGAACTTGGCCTGCAACTCGGCGACCAGCGACTCCACCGCCGGCGCTTGCGGCGCGGCGGCATCAGCGGGGTTCGGGGTTGCGGGATCGGGCGTGGGAGCTTGTTCGTTGGTCGTGTTCATGGCTTGCGTGGAAACGGCTGCCCGGGACATGGGGACCGGGTCCGGAATTTCAAGGGCCGCGATCGAGGTCGTCGACGCTGGCGCTCCAGCGCTGCCAGTCGGCGAGCTTGCGCCGGTCGCGCTTGGTCGGCCGTCCCTGCTCGATCGCTCCGGCTGGCTCGGCACCGAGCCGCGCCGACTCGGCTGCGCGCTGGCGCGCCGCCAGGCTCTCGGGGGTTTCCTCGTACAGCGCCTGGGCCTGCGGCGCCGGGCCGCGCACGACGCTGAGTGCGGCGACGCGCACCGTCCGCGTCAGCGGTCCCTGGCGCATGGCGACGAGGTCGCCGGGCCTGAGTTCGCGCGACGATTTCGCCGCCTGGCCGTTGACGCTGACGCGGCCGCGGCCGATTTCCTCGGCCGCCAGGCCCCGCGTCTTGTAGAAGCGGGCCGCCCAGAGCCATTTGTCCAGGCGCACACGGGTCTCGGCGAACGTCGCGGTCATCAGTCCTTGGCGCCCAAGGCCAGCGCCGAGCGGCGCTGAAGCGCGAGCCCGGCCGGGTCGGAAGCGCTGCGCGTGTCCCAGCCCTGGAGGTGGCGCTCGGCGAGGTCGGCCAGCGCGGCGATCCAGGCCGGGTCGTCGTTGAGGCAGGGCAGGTAGCGGAAGCGCTTGCCGCCGGACTGGATGAACGCGTCGCGGCATTCGATCGCGATCTCCTCGAGCGTCTCCAGGCAGTCGGCGACGAAGCCGGGGCACATCACGTCGACCGACTCGACGCCGGCGGCGGCGAGTTCGCGCAGCGTCGGCTCGGTGTAGGGTTGCAGCCAGCGGGCGCGGCCGAAGCGGCTCTGGAAGGTCACGAGCAGCTCGCCCTCGGCCAGGCCCAGCGCCTCGCCCAGCAGCCGCGCCGTCTTCAGGCATTGGCAGTGATAGGGATCGCCTAGCGCCAGCGAGCGCTCGGGCAGGCCGTGAAAGCTCAGCACCGTCTTCGCGGCCCGGCCGTCGCGCGCCCAATGCGCGCGCAGCTGCGCCGCCAGCGCGGCGATGTAGCCGGGGTCGTCGGGATATTCGGCGATGAAGCGGATCTCGGGCGTGCGGCGTGCCGACTGGGCCCAGACCATCACGCCGTCGTTGACGCTGGCCGTGGTCGCGGCCGCGTACTGCGGGTACAGCGGCAGCACGAGCAGGCGGGTGACGCCCTCGGCGCGCAGGGCGTCGAGCGTCGCCGCGATCGACGGCTTGCCGTAGCGCATCGCGTGGCGCACCAGCAGGCCGTGGCCGCGCTGCGCCAGCACCTGCTCGACGGCCGCCGTCTGGCGCTGCGTCCAGACCGCCAGCGGCGATCCCTCGGGCAGCCAGATGCTGGCGTACTTGGCCGCCGACTTCGCCGGCCGCGTGCGCAGGATGATGCCGTGCAGGATCAGCCACCAGGGCAGGCGCGGGATCTCGACGACGCGTGGGTCCCAGAGGAATTCGCCGAGGTAGCGGCGCAGCGCCGCCGGCGTCGGCGCGTCGGGCGTGCCGAGGTTGACGAGCAGCAGCGCCGTGCGCGGCCCGCTGCCATGGCGGTAGGGTGGTTCGGCGCGCGGGGTCATCGCGCGCCCTCGTCGCCCGGCCGGCGCGAGAGCTCGGCGACGACGGTCGCGAGATCCACCGGCTTGGTCCAGCAACCGGCGAAGCCGGCGGCCCGCGCGGCTTCACCGACCTCGGCGCCGTCGTCCGCGGTGCACAGGAAGGCGCGCAGCGCGGGCGCGGCAAGCGCGGCGCGCAGTGCCGGCAGCAATGCGTAGCCCAGCGTGTCGGGCAGGTGGAGGTCGATCACGGCGAGCTCGGGCGCCCAGTCGCGCACGCGCTCGAGCGCCTCGGCGCCGCTGTCGGCGGTGCGCACCTCGATGCGGCCGGCCATGCGGCAGGTCTCGGTGAAGAGCAGCGTGTTGATGCGGTCGTCGTCGACGTAGAGGACCTTCATCGCAGCGGGAGCAGCGGCTGCGGCTGGGTGTCGGCGAAGCGCAGCACGTCGAAGCTGACGCAGGCCGAGGCCGGGTCGGCGGGCGAGCCGCCCAGGCCGATGCTGCCGCTGCCGTGCAGCGTGCAGGCGCCGCGGCGCAGGCTGACGATCTCGCCGTCGTTGAAGCGCACGTAGGTGCCGTTGTAGCTCAGGTCGGTGAGCTGGAAGCTGCCGCTGTGCCAGTCCAGCCGCGCATGCGAGCGCGAGACGCGCGTGTCGTCGACACAGAACGCCGCCTGCGGGCTGCGCCCGAGCACGACCGGCATCTGCTCGCTGGCGAAGACGAGGTGGTGGCCGCCCCACATCAGGCGCAGGCCGTCGGGCTCGTTGACCGCGGCGACATCGCCGAACTGCGTCACCGCCTGGTCGCTGGCGGTGGCGCGGCGGCCGCCCATCACATGCACCTCGACCGGTTCGGCGCGGCCGCGCAGCGCGAGCCGGTCGAGGCTGCGAAAACGCAGCCGGCCCTCGGGCGCGAGTTCGGTCAGCACGTCGACCGTCACCAGGGTCTCGTTGTCGCCGGCATGATCGAGCAGCCGCGCGGCGACGTTGACGGCGTCGCCGAAGCAGTCGCCCGCCATCTCGACGACCTCGCCGCGCGCGATGCCGACCTGCAGCCGCAGCGCCCGCAACCCCGAGGAGGCGCCGCGCTCGCTGCCGCGCGAGACCATGCCCTCGAGCAGATCGTGCATCTCGATCGACGCCAGCACGGCCGGCGGCGCATCGTCGAACACCGCCATCAGCCCGTCGCCCAGCGTCTTCACGACCTGGCCCTGGTGCGCCGCGACGGGGCCGCCGAGCGCATTCACGCAATGCGTGACGACCGAGGTCGCCTCGGCGTTGCCCAGGGTCTCGAACAGGGAGGTGCTGCCCCGCAGATCGGCGAACAGGACCGTGCGGTCGGAAATGCGAGTCATGTCGGCCGATTTTACCTGGGGCTCCGGGTAATTCCGGAGCCCCGGCGGCTCGACTTACAGGTTGTCGAGGTAGGTCCGCAGCTTGTCCGACCGGCTCGGGTGCTTGAGCTTGCGGATCGCCTTGGCCTCGATCTGGCGGATGCGCTCGCGCGTGACGTCGAACTGCTTGCCGACTTCCTCGAGCGTGTGGTCGGTGCTCATCTCGATGCCGAAGCGCATGCGCAGCACCTTGGCCTCGCGCGGCGTCAGCGAATCGAGGATGTCCTTGACGACATCGCGCAGGCCGGCCTGCATCGCCGCATCGACCGGCGCGACGTTGTTCGTGTCCTCGATGAAATCGCCCAGATGCGAGTCGTCGTCGTCGCCGATCGGCGTCTCCATCGAGATCGGCTCCTTGGCGATCTTCATGATCTTGCGGATCTTGTCCTCGGGGATCTCCATCTTCTCGGCCAGCGTCGGCGCGTCGGGCTCGTAGCCGAACTCCTGCAGATGCTGGCGCGAGATGCGGTTCATCTTGTTGATCGTCTCGATCATGTGCACCGGGATGCGGATGGTGCGCGCCTGGTCGGCGATCGAGCGCGTGATCGCCTGGCGGATCCACCAGGTCGCATAGGTCGAGAATTTGTAGCCGCGACGGTATTCGAACTTGTCGACCGCCTTCATCAGGCCGATATTGCCTTCCTGGATCAGGTCGAGAAACTGCAGGCCGCGGTTGGTGTACTTCTTCGCGATCGAGATCACGAGGCGCAGGTTGGCCTCGATCATCTCCTTCTTCGCGTCGCGGCTGGCCTTTTCGCCCTCGTTCATCTTCTTGTTGATTTCCTTGAGGTCGTCGATCGGCACCACCGCGCGCGCCTGCAGGTCGGTCAGTTTCTGCTGCAGTTCCTGCACCGCCGGCAGGTTGCGCGCCAGGATATGGCTGTAGTTCTTGCCGGCGGCGATCTCCTTCTCGGCCCACTTCAGGTTCATCGAGTTGGGCGGGAAATTGCGGATGAAATGGTCCTGCGGCATGCCGCACTTGTCGACCACGATCTTGCGGATCTCGCGCTCGTAGCGGCGCACGTCGTCGACCTGGCTGCGCAGGATGTGGCAGAGCTTCTCGATCGTCTTGACCGTGAAGCGGATCGTCATCAGGTCGACGCTGATCTGGTGCTGCGACTTGTTGTAGGCCGGCGACTTGTAGCCGTCCTTCTCGTAGGACTTGCGCATGCGGTCGAAATGCGTGCGCAGCGCCTCGAATTTCTCCAGCGCCTGCTTCTTCAGCTCCTCGAGCTTCTTCGTCAGCGCCTTGCTGCCGCCCTGGCCGTCGTCGTCGTCGTCCTCGTCGAACTCGTCGAAGTCTTCCTCGGCGACGTAGTCGTCGGCCTCGTCGTCGCTGACGAAGCCGTCGACGGCCTCGCTGATCTGCATCTCGCCGGCGGCGATGCGGTCGGCCATCGCGAGGATCTCGGCGATCGTCGTCGGCGACGCGCTGATCGCCAGCATCATCGCCTGCAGCCCGCCCTCGATGCGCTTGGCGATCTCGATCTCGCCCTCGCGCGTCAGCAGCTCGACCGTGCCCATCTCGCGCATGTACATGCGCACCGGGTCGGTCGTGCGGCCGAATTCGCTGTCGACGGTGGAGAGTGCCGCCTCGGCCGCTTCCTCGGCCTCTTCCTCGGTCGCCGTGGCGCTGCCGCCGCCGGCGATGAGCAGCGTCGCCGCGTCGGGCGCCTGCTCGTAGACGGCGATGCCCATGTCGTTGAGCATCGAGATGATTGCCTCGAGGATTTCCTCGTTGACGAGCTTCTCGGGCAGGTGGTCGTTGATTTCCTGGTGCGTCAGGAAGCCGCGCGTCTTGCCCATCTTGATGAGCGTCTTCAGCTCCTGGCGGCGCTTGGCGGCTTCCTCTTCGGTGAGCGCGGTCTCGTCGAGCCCGAACTCGCGCATCAGTGCGCGCTCCTTGGCGCGGCTGACCTTCATGCGCAGCGGCTTGGCCTTGACGGCCTTCTCGCCCTCGGCTTCGACGACGACCTCGGCCTCGACTTCGACATCGGCCTCGAATTCGGCCTCGATGTCGGCGAGGTCGACGTCCTCGGCCACCGGCTTCTTCGCCTCGGCGGCCTTCTTCGCGCCCTTGGCGCCCTTGGGTTCGGGCTTGGCCGCGGCCTTGGCCTGCGGCTTGGCGGCCGGCTTGGCTTCTGCAGGCTTGGCCTTGGCCGGCGGCTTCGCCGCCTTCGCCTCGGCGGCCTTGGGAGCGGCTTTGGCCGCGGCCTTGGCTGCCGGGGCCTCCTTGCTGGCTTCCTTGGCGTGAGACTTCGGGGCGGTCGTGGCGGCAGGCTTCTTGGCGGTCATGCGGATCCTTGGCTAAAGCGGGGCGACGGGTGACACGCAGAGGGTCGTCGACCATGGCCGGCGTCGCAGGCCGGCACCGATGGGGTCGACACACCTCGGCCCACGCCCGGGACGAACCGGGAGCGGCAGAGGGCATCCATGCGTGTCGGACGGGCAAGTTCGCGTGAACTCATCGATTGCAGCCCTTGCGGAAGGGGGTTGACCTGAATGACCCGTGTCGCGGGCGGTCGGGGTCCGGAGGTGCTGCCGTCACTCTTGCCGTTTCGACAAACGGTGGATTATATCCGCCGCCCATCGGAGTTGGGGGCCGCGCCGGCCGATTCAAGCGGCGCGTCAACCGGCCAGGGCGACGAGTGCGTGCAGGTGCGACTTGATCTGGTCGTTGAGCGAACGCAGGCGATCGAAGTCCTCGCGCGCCACCGCGGCGGCGGCGGCCTCGCCCGACTGTTCCTTGAGTTCGTGTATCCACAGCTGATGCATCACGCGGCGCAGGTCGTCGAGCGTCTGCTCCTCGTCGGGTGCCGCCGCGTTCACCCAGGCGAGGGCGGCGCCGTGGAACGGCTCGTCGGCCAGCGACTGCTCGAGCGCCGCCCAGGTCTGCGGCCCATGCTCGACGAGCTGGCGTTCGAGCCAGGCGGTGACGGCACCGTGGTCACCGCCCAGTCCGTGCAGCAGTTCGTGGTCTTCTGCGCCCAAACGTTCCCACCAATCGCTGTGGCGCAGCAGCAGGCGCAGCGCGAGGTCGGCCGGCGCCGCCGGCGCACGGCGGCCGTGGCGACGCGCGGGCTGCACGACCGCTGCGGCCGTCGCCAGCGGGCGCACCGGTGTCGGCGCCGCCGCGCCACCCCACAGCGCCGTCAGGTCGGCCGCCTCGAGCCCGCCCTGGCGCGCGAGCTCGGGCAGCAGCTGGCGTTTGAGCGCGCCGTCGGGCAGTGCCGACCACAGCGGCCGCGCATGCGCAAGCATGCGCGAGCGGCCCTCGGCCGTCGCGAGGTCGGTCTCGTCGGCGGCCTGGGCGACGAGCTGGCGCGACAGCGGCACGGCCTGCGCGACCTGCTGCTCGAAGGCCGCGGCGCCGAGTTCGCGCACATAGCTGTCGGGATCGTGCTCGGTGGGCAGGAAGAGGAAGCGCACCTGGCGCAGGTCGGTGGCGTGCGGCAGCGCGGCCTCGAGCGCGCGCGCCGCGGCGCGGCGCCCGGCGGCGTCGCCGTCGAAGGCGAAGACGACCGCATCGGTGTGGCGGAACAGCTTTTGCACATGGTCGGCCGTGCAGGCCGTGCCGAGCGTCGCAACGGCATTGCCGAAACCCGACTGGGCCAGCGCGACGACGTCCATGTAGCCCTCGACAACGAGGGCGTAGCCGCGGTCGCGCAGCGCCTGGCGCGCCTCGTACAGGCCGTAGAGTTCGCGCCCCTTGCTGAACAGCGGCGTCTCGGGCGAGTTGATGTACTTGGGCTTGCTGTCGTCGAGGACGCGGCCGCCGAAGCCGATCACCTTGCCGTCGACCGAGCGGATCGGGAACATCACGCGGTCGCGGAACCAGTCGTAGCGCTCGGCGTGCTCGCTGCCTTCCCGGGCCTCGTCGCCGTCGCGCAGGCGCACGAGGCCGGCCTCCTCGAGCAGCGGGTCGTCATAGCGCGCGAACACGCCGGCCAGCGTGCGCCAGCCCGGTGGCGCGTAGCCCAGGCCGAAGCGCGCGGCGATGGCGCCGTCGAGCCCGCGCCGCTTCAGGTAGTCGATCGCGCGCGGTGCCGCCTTGAGCTGGGCGCGGTAGAACTCGGCCGCACGGTCGAGCAGACCGCCGAGCGTCGTGCGCCGCGCGCGCAGCGTCTCGCGGCGCTCGCGCTCCTGCGGGCTGACGTCCTCCTCGGGCACCGTCATGCCGACGCCCTGGGCGAGGTCGCGCACCGCCTCGACGAAGCTGAGTCCGGTCTGCTCAGTCAGGAAGCGGATCGCGTCGCCGCTGGCGCCGCAGCCGAAGCAGTAATAGAACTGCTTGGACGGGCTGACCGAGAAGCTCGGCGACTTCTCTGCATGGAACGGGCACAGGCCCATGAAATTCGCGCCGCCGCGCTTGAGCTCGACATGCCGGCCGACGACATCGACGATGTCGACGCGCGAGAGCAGTTCCTGCAGAAAACCGGCGGGGATCACCCGGCCAGTTTAGCGTCGCCGCCTGCGTCGCCTTCGCCGTTCGCGGCACTGGCCAGCGCGAACATGCCGCGGTAGTCGCGCACCCAGTGCATCACCGCGCTCGACGGCATCGGCGCCGCGATGCCGGTGCCCTGGCCGATGTCGCAGCCGAGTTCGAGCAGCGTGCGCGCCTGCGCCGGCGATTCGACGCCCTCGGCGACGACGGTGCAGCCGAAGGTGCGCGCCAGCCCGATCACGCCCTCGACGATGGCGCGGTCCTGGCTGTCGTCGAGCATCGAGTGCACGAAGCTCTGGTCGATCTTCAGCACGTCGACGGGCAGCTTCTTCAGGTAGGTCAGCGTCGAATAGCCGGTGCCGAAATCGTCGAGCGCGAAGCGCACGCCCAGGCCCTGGCAGCGCGAGACCAGCGCCGAGGTGGCGTCGACATCCTCGTGCGCTGCCGTCTCGAGCATCTCGAGCTCGAGGCTGCGCGCCAGCGGTTCGCTGTGCCGCGCCAGCAGCTCCGACAGGCGCTGCGCGAAATCGGGCTCCTGCAGGTGGCGCGCCGAGATGTTGACGCTGACCGAGATGTCGAGGCCGTCGCTGCGCCATTGCGAGAGGTGGTCCAGCGCCTGCGCCAGCACCCAGTCCCCGATGCGTGCCGACAGCCCGGTGTTCTCGATCTTGTGCAGGAACTGCCCCGGCGCGACGAGGCCGTATTTCGGATGCTCCCAGCGCAGCAGTGCCTCGAAGCCGAGCACGCGCGAGTTCCGCATGTCGACCTTGGGCTGGTAGTAGAGGACGAACTCGTGGCGGTCCAGGCCCTCCTGGATGCGACCGAGTTCGAGCCGCTGCTGTTCGTCGCGGCGGCGGCCCTCGGTGTCGAAGAAGGCATAGCCGTTGCGGCCGGCCTGCTTGGCGCTGTACATCGCCTGGTCGGCGTGGCGCAGCAGCGTGTCGGCGTCGCTGCGGTCGATCGGGTAGGCCGTCACGCCCATGCTGGCGGTGATCTGCACGCTGTCCTGTGCCGGGTCGATCACATAGGGCTCGGAGACGACGCGCAGCACGCGGTTGACGGCCAGCCGCGCCTCGTCGAGCGTGCCGGCGCGCAGCAGCAGCACGAACTCGTCGCCGCCCAGCCGCGCCGCCGAATCGGTGCCGAGCTCGCGGCTGCGCAGCGCGCTGCGCAGACGGCCGGCGAGCTCGGTCAGCAGGCGGTCGCCGGCGGCGTGGCCGTAGCGGTCGTTGACGGGCTTGAAGCGGTCGAGGTCGAGGTAGCAGACGACGAGCAGGCCGCTGTCGCGGTCGACGGCGCGGATCGCCTCGTCGAGCAGCTGCGAGAGGTGGGCGCGGTTGGGCAGCCGCGTGAGCTCGTCGTAATGCGCCTGGCGCTCGAGCTGCTCGCGCTGCGCCTGCTGCTCGGTGATGTCGGAGATCACGAGCACGTGGTAGCGCAGGTCCTGCTCGGGGCCGCGCACGGTGGAGATCGTCGCCTGCAGCGTGCACAGCTCGCCGTTGCGGCGGCGCTCGAGCAGCTCGCCGCGCCAGCTGCCCTGGTCGCGCAGGCTGGCCCACATCGCCGCGCGCTGCTGGCGCGCGATGGGGTCGGCCGGCGCCGGGCGCAGCAGCGATGGCACGGTGCCCAGCACCTCGTCGCGCGGCACGCCCAGGATCTGGCTGTAGGCGGCGTTGACGTCGAGCGCGCGCAGGTCGGGGTCGGTGATCAGCAGCCCCTCGTGCAGATGCTGGAACAGGCTCACCGACATCAGCTGGCGCTCCTGCGCGTCGTGGCGGTCCTGGACATCGGCCAGCGTCGCGAGCAGCCGCACCGGACGGCCGCCGGCCTCGCGCTCGATCACGAGCAGCGTCGCCTCGGTCCAGCGCCAGCCGCTGCCATGCGGCAGGCGCAACTCCAGCCGGCGCCGCCCGCTGCCGCCGCCGGTCAGCGCGGCAATGGCTTCGGCGAGCAGCGGCTGGTCGTCGGGATGCGCCTGGGCCTGCCAATGGGCGGGCGACCAGCCCGGGCCGCCCTGGCCCGTGATCGATCGCCAGGCCGACGAGGCGAAGCTCTCGCTGCGGTCCAGGTGCCAGTCGGCGACGCCGAGCCGCGAGCCGTCGAGCGCCCATTCCCAGCGCTGTGAGCGCCCGCGCCATTCGGCCGTCGCCGCGT
The DNA here is from genome assembly GCA_028868825.1 of Burkholderiales bacterium. Classification (GTDB taxonomy): domain Bacteria; phylum Pseudomonadota; class Gammaproteobacteria; order Burkholderiales; family Burkholderiaceae_C; genus Rubrivivax. The sequence continues at coordinate 85,526 of JAGWTU010000007.1, forward strand.
GCCCGAGCAGCATCGCCAGCAGCGCCGATCCGAGCCACCCGAGCAGCAGCAGCGGCGCCGCGCCGCCGCCGGTGGTCCACAGCGCGGCGCCGTGCGAGGCCTGGGCGCAGCCCAGCAGCGCCACCAGCAGCAGGCCGCCGGCGGCCAGCGCGAGCTGGCCGCGCAGCGCCAGCGTCAGCACGACCAGGTGCGGCACGAACAGCACCAGCACGGCCCAGCGCGTGCCGGGGGCGATCCACATCAGCCACAGCAGGCCCAGCAGCGCCGCGGCGCCGGCGTACGTGCGGCGCCGGCTGGCGATGCGGCGCTCGGGGGCGAGACTGTTCGGGTCGACGGCGCAGATCGCCACCGTGCAGGCCAGCATGCCCAGCATGAGCACGACCCAGCCGGCGGCGAAGTCGCCGAACACGTCGACGCCGCTGCGGCCGGCCAGGGACCGGCCCAGCGCCACCACGCCGGCCACCGGTAGCGCGCCGGCGCAGGCGACGGCCAGCACCAGGCGCAGGACGTCGACGGCGCGCTGCAGCCGCGAATCGAAATGCAGCTGCAGCAGGGCCGTCTGGATCATCAGCACGGCGCCGACGACGGCCAGCACGGCGCCGCCCGACGAGATCCAGGAATGCCCGAGTCCGACCAATGCCCCGTAGAGCCCGACGGCGGCGCCGGCGAGCGCGTTGCGGCCCCAGCGCCACGTGCCGGCCAGTGCCAGACCGGCCGGCAAGGCCAGCGCGGTCCAAGGCGGATAGGGCGCGGCCAGGGCGCCCGCGTAGGCCAGCACCAGTGCGGCCACCGCGATCGCCGCAGCGCGCAGCGACGATTCGGCGGTGAAGCGCCAGCCCTTGGTCAGGCCGGCGCGTTCGAGCAGCGGTCCGATCAACGCACCGCCCCCGGCGCGGATGCCGGGGCCAGGCGCGGCATCGTCTTCAGACCTCGAACTCCGACAGCGAACGGCCCGCGGCCAGCGCCGCCGTCAGCCATTTGGGCTTGAGACCGCGCCCGGACCAGGTCTGGCCGGTGGCCTTGTCGTGATACTTCGCGGCCACCTTGGCGGCGGCCGGCTTGCGCGCCACGGCGGCGGGCCTTGCCGAGATATCGGCCAGCGTGAGCCCGTATTCGGCCATCAGCGCCTTCACCTTGGCGATGGCGTCGGCCCGCTGCCCGCGCTGCGTCTCGGCGATCTGCCTTTCGATCGCCGCCTTCTGGGCGAGCAGTTCGGTGAGGGACTGGGATGACATGCGGGCTTTCGGCGGGCGGTCCGGGTGGCACCTATATTAGTCGTGGGCGGCGGCGGTGACGTCGCGGATATACCCGAAATCGCGTGGCGCGGCCCCCGTGCTTCAGGGGGCCGGCGGCACGTAGCCGGCCGGCTGGTCGGTCTCGCCGCCGAAGAAGAACTGCTCCATCTGGCGCGCCAGATACTGCCGCGCCCGGGCGTCCGCAAGGTTCAGCCGGTTCTCGTTGACGAGCATCGTCTGGTGCTTCTTCCAGAGCTCGAACGCTTCCTTGCTGACTTGGTCGTAGATCCGCTTGCCGAGTTCGCCCGGATACGGCGCGAAACCCAGGCCCTCGGCTTCCTTCTTCAGGTAAATGCATTGCACCATGCGAGCCATGATTTTCTCCAGCTTCAGTTCAGTTTCTTGACCAGCACCTGCGAGCGCCGGTCCCAGTTGTATTTCCGTTTGCGCGCCTCGGGCAGCCAGTCGGGGTCGACATGGACGAAGCCGCGCTTGAGGAACCAGTGCATCGTGCGCGTCGTCAGCACGAAGATGCTCGTCAGCCCCATCGCCTTGGCGCGGTGCTCGACGCGCTTGAGCAGCCGCTCGCCGTCGCCCTGGCCCTGCGACAGGGGCGAGACGGTGAGCGCAGCCATCTCGCCGGTGCGCGCCTCGGGGTAGGGGTAGAGCGCGGCGCAGCCGAAGATGATGCCGTCGTGCTCGACGACGCTGTAGTTGGCGATGTCGCGCTCGATCTCGGTGCGCTCGCGCCGCACCAGCGTGCCGTCGCGCTCGAAGGGCTCGATCAGCTGCAGCACGCCGCCGACATCGTCGCTGCCGGCCTCGCGCAGGCTCTCGAGCTTCTCGTCGATGACCATCGTGCCGACGCCGTCGTGGGTGAAGACCTCGAGCAGCAGCGCGCCGTCGGTGGCGAAGGGCAGGATGTGCGAGCGCTCGACCCCGCCCTCGCAGGCCTTGACGCATTGCTGCAGGTAGAACGCCGGGTCGGTGGGCAGCGCCGGAGGCGGCAGCGTCGCGAGCAGGCGCTTGGCCGCGGCGAGGTCGAGTTCGGTGTCGATGGCGCTGTCGGCATCGTCCATCTGCTCGCGGATGCCCGGGATCTCGGTCATGAAGACGAGCTTGTCGGCCTGCAGGGCGATCGCGGTCGAGGTCGCCACGTCCTCCATCGTCAGGTTGAAGGCCTCGCCGGTGGGCGAGAAGCCGAACGGGCTCAGCAGCACGAGCGCGCCCGACTCGATCGCGCGGTGCATCGCCGCGCTGTCGACGCGACGCACGAGGCCGCTGTGCATGAAATCGACGCCGTCGACGATGCCGACCGGGCGCGCCGTGAGGAAGTTGCCCGAGACGACGCGCACCGTGGCGTTGGCCATCGGCGTGTTCGGCAGGCCCTGCGAGAACGCGGCCTCGATCTCGAAGCGCAGCTGGCCCGCGGCCTCCTGCGCCGCGTCGAGCGCGAGATCGTCGGTGATGCGGATGCCGCGCGAATAGCGCGAGACATGGCCCTTGGCGGCGAGCTGTTCGGTGACCTGCGGCCGAAAGCCGTGGACCATCACCAGCTTGATGCCCATCGCATGCAGGATCGACAGGTCCTGCGCGAAGGTGTTGAGCTTGCCGGCTGCGATCGCCTCGCCCGCGAGCGCGACGACGAAGGTCTTGCCGCGGTAGGCGTGGATATACGGTGCCACGGCGCGAAACCAGGGCACGAAGGTATGCGGGAAGACGAGATTCATGCTGCGCGCGATTGTGCCGCACCCTCTACACTGAAGACCCCCTCAATTCACTCAGGAGTCGGCGATGGATCCGTTCAAGACCCCCGGTGCTTTCAGCTGGTGCGAACTCTCGACCAGCGACCCGAAGGCCGCCGCCGCCTTCTACGGCGAGGTGTTCGGCTGGAAGATCAGCGAGATGGGCGCCGAGATGGGCGGCTACCGCGTCGTCGCGATCGGCGGTTCGCCCGACGGCCAGGGCGCCGTCGGCGGCATCACCGCCTTCCCGCCCGGGGCGCCGCCGATGCCGCCGCACTGGGGCAGCTACGTCACCGTGGCCCAGGTCGAGCCGGTGCTGGCGCGCTGCGCCGAGCTCGGCGGCAAGACGCTGGTGCCGGCTATGGACATCCCCGGTGTCGGCCGCATGGCCGTGATGCAGGATCCGCAGGGCGCGGTGCTGAGCATCATCGCCTACGCGATGCCGGCTTGAGCCCCAGCGCCCGGGGCCGGAGATAATCCGCGCCCCGTGCAGAGAACCCCGCGCAGCGCCGCCCCGGCGCATCCCGTCCCGCCCATCCGCTATCCCGAATCGCTGCCGGTCTCGGCCCGGCGCGACGAGATCGCGCGCGCCATTCGCGAGCACCCGGTCGTCATCGTCTGCGGCGAGACCGGCTCGGGCAAGACGACCCAGCTGCCCAAGATCCTGCTCGAACTCGGCCGTGGCCTGGGCGCCGGCGGCCGCGGGCTGATCGGTCATACGCAGCCGCGGCGCATCGCCGCCAGCAGCGTCGCCAGGCGCATCGCGCAGGAGCTGAACTCGCCGCTGGGCGAGGTCGTCGGCTACAAGGTGCGCTTCCAGGACCGGCTGCAGCCCGGTGCCTCGGTCAAGCTGATGACCGACGGCATCCTGCTCGCCGAGACCGAGCGCGACCCGCTGCTGCGCGCCTACGACACCATCGTCATCGACGAGGCGCACGAGCGCAGCCTGAACATCGATTTCCTGCTCGGCTACCTGCGCCAGCTGCTGCCGCGCCGGCCCGACCTGAAGATCGTCGTCACCTCGGCGACCATCGATGCCGAGCGCTTCGCCAAGCACTTCGAATCGGCGCGCGGACCGGCGCCTGTGATCATGGTCTCGGGTCGGCTGTTCCCGGTCGAGCAGCGCTGGCGCCCGTACGAGGACAGCCGCGACTATGGCCTGGACAACGCCATCGCCGACGCCGTCGACGAGCTCTGGCGCGGTGCCGCCGGCGACATCCTCGTCTTCCTGCCCGGCGAGCGCGAGATCCGCGAGACCGCCGACCATCTGCGCCGCCACCTCGCGCAGGCCGCGCGCGGCGGCCCGCAGCCCGAGATCCTGCCGCTGTTCGCGCGCCTGAGCCAGGCCGAGCAGGACCGCGTCTTCGAGCCGGGCAACGGGCGCCGCATCGTGCTGGCGACCAACGTCGCCGAGACCTCGCTCACGGTGCCGGGCATCCGCTACGTCATCGACGCCGGCGTCGCGCGCGTCAAGCGCTACAGCTGGCGCAACAAGGTCGAGCAACTGCAGATCGAGCCCATCAGCCAGGCCGCAGCGCAGCAGCGCGCGGGCCGCTGCGGCCGCGTCGCCAACGGCATCTGCATCCGGCTGTACGGCGAGGACGACTACAACAGCCGGCCGCGCTTCACTGACCCCGAGATCCTGCGCAGCTCGCTCGCCGGCGTGATCCTGCGCATGAAGGCGCTGCACCTGGGCAATGTCGACGACTTCCCCTTCGTCGAGGCGCCGCCGCGCAAGGCCATCGCCGACGGCTATGCGCTGCTCGCCGAACTCGGGGCCGTCGACGAGGCCAACGAGCTGACCGCCATAGGCACCGAGCTCTCGAAGCTGCCGCTGGACCCGCGCGTCGGCCGCATGATCCTGGCCGCGCGCGACCACCAGGCGCTGTCCGAGGTGCTGATCGTCGCCGCCGCGCTCAGCGGCCAGGACGTGCGCGACCGCCCGCTCGACAAGGCGCAGGCGGCCGACGAGAAGCACAAGCCCTTCGACGATGAACGCAGCGAATTCGTCGGCATGCTCAAGCTGTGGAACTGGATCGAGGTCGGGCGCGGCCATGGCGACAGCGAAGCGCATCCGCACAAGCTGACGAACCGCCAGCAGGAACAGCGCCTGCGCGACCATTTCATCAGCCCGCGCCGCGTGCGCGAGTGGCGCGACATCCACAGCCAGCTCCACACCGTCGTCGCCGAGCATGGCTGGCGGCTGAACCAGTCACCGGCGACCTACGAGCAGCTGCATCTGTCGCTGCTCGCCGGCCTGCTCGGCAACATCGGCTGCAAGAGCGACGACGAGGACTGGTATCTGGGCGCCCGCGGCATCAAGTTCTGGCGCCATCCGGGCGCCAACCTGAGCAAGAAGCCGGGGCGCTGGATCGTCGCCGCCGAACTCGTCGAGACGACGCGGCTCTTCGGCCGCGGGCTGGCGGCGATCGAGCCGCAATGGATCCCGCCGCTGGCCGGCTCGCTGCTCAAGACCCAGCTGCTCGAGCCGCATTGGGAGAAAAAGGCCGCCGAGGTCATCGCGCTCGAACGCGCGACGCTCTACGGCATCGTCATCTACAACAACCGGCGCGTGAACTTCGGCAACGTCGATGCGGCAAGCGCGCGCGAGATCTTCATCCGCGAGGCGCTCGTCGGCGACGAATGGGAAACGAAGCTGCCGTTCCTCGCCCACAACCGCAAGCTCATCCGCCAGGTGCAGGAGCTCGAACACAAGGCGCGGCGCCAGGACGTGCTCGTCGACGACGAACTGATCCACGCCTTCTACGACCAGCAGCTGCCGCGCGACGTCTGCAGCGGCGCGACGCTCGAACGCTGGTTCCGCGACGAGGTCAAGCGCCAGCCGCGGCTGCTGCAGCTCACGCGCGAGGAGCTGATGCGGCACGAGGCCGCCGGCATCACGACCGACGCCTACCCGCGCCAGCTGCGCCTGGGCGGCATCGACTGCCCCGCGACCTATCTGCACGAGCCCGGCGACGAGCGCGACGGCGTCACCGTGACGGTGCCGATCTATGCGCTGAACCAGGTCAGCGACGCGCGTTGCGAATGGCTCGTCCCCGGCATGCTGCAGGCCAAGGTGCTGGCGCTCGTGAAGACGCTGCACCAGCGCCCGCGTTCGCGGCTCGTGCCGCTGCCCGAATTCGCGGCAGAGTTCTGCGAGCTCACGCCCTACGGCGAGGGCGGACTCGTCGACGCGCTGCTCAAGGCCGTGCGCGAGCGCACCCAGCTCGCGATCCAGCGCAACGACTTCAAGCTCGAGCAGCTGAGCCCGCACCTGTTCATGAATTTCCGCGTCGTCGACGAGCATGGCCGGCAGCTCGGGCAGGGCCGGGACCTCGCCGGGCTGAAGGCGGCGCTGGGGACGCAGGCGCGCAGCGCCTTCCAGGCGCTGGCGGCGCTGAAGACCGAGGCGGTCGCGGCACCGGTGCCGCCGAGCGCGCCGACGAAGTCCGATGCCACGCGCGGCGTCCGTGCCGAGATCGTCGCGCCGCCGCCGCCGGCCGCACCGGCCGAAGCGGCGCGCTACACGGAATGGAGCTTCGGCGAACTGCCCGAACTGATGGAGGTGCGCCGCGGGCCCCAGGTGCTGGTCGGCTTCCCGGCCTTGCTCGACCGCGGCACGCATGTCGAGATCGAGGTTTTCGACGAACCCGAACTCGCCGCCGCGCGCCACCGCGCCGGCCTGCGTTGCCTCGTCGCGCTGCAGTTGCGCGAGCCGCTGCGCTTCCTCGAGAAGAACATCCCCGGGCTGCAGCAGATGGCGGCCTTCTACCTGCCGCTGGGCACGCTGGAGGAATTGCGCGCGCAGATCATCGACGTCGCGCTCGATCGCGCCTTCCTCGGTGATCCGCTGCCGACCGATGCCGCGTCTTTCAAGCGCCGTCTCGACGAAGGCCGCTCGCGGCTGAACCTGATCGCGCAGGAGGTCGCGCGCCAGGCCGGCGTCGTGCTCGCCGAATACGGCGCCGCGCTGCGCAAGCTCAAGGACGCGCGGCCGCCGCGCGAGGTCGTCGACGACATCCAGGCGCAGCTCCAGCGCCTCGTCGGAAAGCGTTTTCTCGCCGCCACGCCCTGGGCCGTGCTGCAGCATCTGCCGCGCTACCTGAAGGCCATCGTGATGCGGCTGGACAAGTTGCGCGGCGACCCGGCGCGCGATGCGTCGCGGCTGGCCGAGCTGCGGCCGCTGGAGCAGCGTTGGCTGCGCCGCGTCGTCGAGCTCAAGGGCGCGCCGCATGCCAGGCTCGACGAGTACCGCTGGCTGATCGAGGAGTTGCGCGTCAGCCTGTTCGCGCAGGAACTGCGCACGCCACAGCCGGTGAGCGTGAAGCGGCTGGACAAGGCCTGGGCGCAGATCGAATCGTGAATGCCATACCGCCGAATCGCGGGTCGGGGATAGGTCGACGCTCGGCCGGCGGTCCCTAGAATCGCGGCTGCCGCAACCGGCCTGCCGGGCGAGAACCATCCGAGGTTCCGGCGGTACCAGGAGACTTCGTTGCCGAAGCCGAATTCAGCCGTCGTTGCGGTGTGGTTGGGGGTCATGGCCATCGGCCTCGCGCGGGCCGAGGGTGCGGCGTCCGCGGCCGAGGACGAGGCGGCGATGGAACGCGCGCGCCGCGCCGCCGACAGCCCGTTCAAGGCCATCCTCGAAGCCTCGAAGTTCAAGCGCAAGGCCGCCGCCGAGTCCGTTGTCGAGGCGCCGCGGCCGCCGCCCGAACCCCCGCTGCGCACGCTCGCCGCGATCGCGCGGCCGGCGGCCGCGGCCGGCGCCTTGAGCCCGTCGTCGTTCGACGCGCCGCGCCAGCAACTGCCGCTGCAGCCGCTGCTGCCCGCCGGCCCCGATCCGCGCTGGGTCGCGGTGCTGACGCCGCCCAAGCTGATCCGCATGGTCGAACCGGCAATCCCGCCGCGCCTGCTCGCCGAGATCGACGCCAGGCGCGAGTTCACGGTGACCATGAAGATCCTGAGCGACGGCAGCGTCGCCGATGTGCGCATCGATCCCGCACCGCCGCGCGGCTTGCAGCGCTATATCGTCGAGGCGCTGGTCCAGTGGCGCTACGAGCCGCAGCCGGTCGTGCGCGAGCACCGCGTGACGCTCGTCTTCAATCCCGCGTGACGTGCGGTCGTTCAGCGCTGCAGCAGCGTCAGCGCGCGGTCCATTCCGCCCTCGGTGATCGACAGCATCGCCTGCGCCAGCACCGCCGGCTTCGGGTGGTAGGCGATCGACAGGCCGGCCACGGCCATCATCGGCAGGTCGTTGGCGCCGTCGCCGACGGCGATCGTCCGCTCGGGCGCGATGCCCATCAGCTCGGCGACCTCGAGCAGCACGCGGCGCTTCTCGGCGCCGTCGACGACCTCGCCCCAGGGCCGCGGCACGAGGCGGCCGGTGAGGCAGCCGTCCTCGACCTCGAGCATGTTGGCCCGCGCGTAATCCAGCCCGAGCCGCGTGCGGATGCGTTCGCTGAAGAACGTGAAGCCGCCCGAGACCAGCAGCGTCTTCAGGCCGGCGTCGCGGCAGGCGGCGACGAAGGCCTCGACACCGGGGTTGAGCTGCAGGTGGTTCGCCCAGACTTCCTCGAGCGCCGTCAGCGGCACGCCGCGCAGCAGCGCGAGCCGGCGGCGCAGGCTTTCGGCGTAGTCGCTGATCTCGCCGCGCATCGCCGCCTCGGTGATCGCCGCAACCTCGGCCTTGCGGCCGGCGGCCTGCGCGATCTCGTCGACGCATTCGATGTTGATCAGCGTCGAGTCCATGTCGAAGGCGACGAGTCGGTAGTCGGCCAGGCGCAGCGGCGGCTCGAAGCCGCGCACCCACAGCCCGGGCTGGATCTGGCGCGCGTCGCTCAAGGTTCGGCCCCCGCTGCCGCGCTGCCGTTGTCGAGCCGTCGTGCGGCGAGGTCGTCCGCCAGGGTCATCTTCACTCCTATCCGGGCTGCGCCACCGGCTGGCCGAGCGAGCGCAGCAGGTCGCGCAGGAAATGCGCGCGGTCGGCGGCGCCGTCTATCGCGCGGTCGATGCGCAGCTTGTCGTTGCCGGCGAGCTTGATGGCGCGGTTCTTCTGCACCAGCTCGACGATGCGGCGCGCGTCGATCGGCGCATTCGCGCGGAAGGTCACGTTCATCAGCTTCGGGCCGGCGTCGATCTTCAGCACGCCGTAGGGTTTGGCGAGCACGCGCAGCCGGTGGGTGTCGAACAGCGTCTGGCCCTGCGCCGGCAGGCGGCCGAAGCGGTCGGTGATCTCCTCGAGCAGGGCGTCGATCTGCTCGGGTTTCTCGGCCGAGGCCAGCCGCTTGTAGAGTGAGAGCCGCGTGTGGACGTCGCCGCAATAGGCGTCGGGCAGCAGCGCCGGCGCGTGCAGGTTGATCTCGGTCGTCGCCGCCAGGGGGCTCAGCAGATCGGGCTCGCGCCCGGCCTTGAGCGCGCGCACCGCCTCGGAGAGCATGTCGTTGTAGAGCTGGAAGCCGACCTCCATCATGTTGCCGCTCTGGTTCTCGCCCAGCACCTCGCCGGCGCCGCGGATCTCGAGGTCGTGCATCGCCAGGTAGAAGCCCGAGCCCAGCTCCTCCATCGCCTGGATGGCATCGAGGCGCTGCGCCGCCTGCTTCGTCAGCCCCTGCACGTCGGGCACGAGCAGGTAGGCATAGGCCTGGTGGTGGCTGCGCCCGACGCGGCCGCGCAGCTGGTGCAGCTGGGCGAGGCCGAACTTGTCGGCGCGGCTGATGACGATGGTGTTCGCGCTCGGCACGTCGATGCCGGTCTCGATGATGGTCGAGCACAGCAGCAGGTTGTGGCGCTGGGCGACGAAGTCGCGCATCACGCGTTCGAGCTCGCGCTCGGGCATCTGGCCATGGGCCACGGCGATGCGCGCCTCGGGCAGCAGCTCGGCGAGCTTCTGGCGCCGGTTCTCGATCGTCTCGACCTCGTTGTGCAGGAAGTAGATCTGGCCGCCGCGCTTCAATTCGCGCAGCACGGCCTCGCGGATGACGCTGTTGCCCTCGCTGCGCACGAAGGTCTTGATGGCGAGCCGGCGCTGCGGCGCGGTGGCGATGACGCTGAGGTCGCGCAGGCCCTCGAGCGCCATGCCCAGCGTGCGCGGGATCGGCGTCGCCGTCAGCGTCAGCACGTCGACCTCGGCGCGCAGCGCCTTCATCGCCTCCTTGTGGCGCACGCCGAAGCGGTGCTCCTCGTCGATGACGAGCAGGCCCAGGCGGGCGAACTTGCAATCGCTCGACAGCAGCTTGTGCGTGCCGACGACGATGTCGATCGTTCCCGCGGCGATGCCCTCGAGCGCCGTCTTGACCTCCTTGGCGCTGCGGAATCGCGACAGCTCGGCGATCTTCACCGGCCAGGGGCCGAAGCGGTCGACCAGGGTCTGGTAATGCTGTTCGGCGAGCAGCGTCGTCGGCGCCAGGATCGCCACCTGCTTGCCGCCGTGGACGGCGACGAAGGCGGCGCGCAGCGCGACCTCGGTCTTGCCGAAGCCGACGTCGCCGCAGACGAGGCGGTCCATCGGCCGCGAGCTGACGAGGTCCTGGATCACGGCGTGGATGGCGGCGCGCTGGTCGGCCGTCTCCTCGAAGCCGAAGCTGGTCGCGAAGGCCTCGTAGTCGTGCGGACTGAAGCGGTGCGCGTAGCCCTCGCGCGCGGCGCGGCGGGCGTAGAGGTTGAGCAGCTCGGCGGCGGTGTCGCGCACCTGCTCGGCGGCCTTGCGCCGCGCCTTCTCCCATTGCTGCGAACCGAGGCGGTGCAGCGGCGCCTCGTCGGCGCTGACGCCGGTGTAGCGGCTGATCAGGTGCAGCTGCGAGACCGGGACGTAGAGCGTGGCCTTGTCGGCGTACTCGAGGTGCAGGAACTCGCTCGGCCCCTCGCCGATGTCGATGTTGACGAGCCCCTGGTAGCGCCCGATGCCGTGATTCAGGTGCACGACCGGGTCGCCGACCTCGAGCTCCGAGAGGTCCTTGATCAGCGCATCGACGCTGCTGACCTGCTCCTGCTTGCGCCGCCGCCGCGCCTGCGGCGTCGTCGCGAAGAGCTCGGTCTCGGTGACGAACTGGACGGAGATCTGCTGCTCGTTCTCGATCCAGTGGAAGCCCTCGGCCAGCGGCGTCGTCGCGATCGCGACCTTCTCGGGCCCGGTGAGGAATTCCTCGAGCGAGGCCACCGACGGCACCGCGATGCCATGGTCGCGCAGCAGCTCGAGCAGGCTCTCGCGCCGGCCGTCGCTCTCGGCCAGAAGCAGCACGCGCGCCGGCGTCGCATCGATGTGTCGCTGCAGCGTGCCCAGCGGCTCGGTGGCGCTGCGGTCGATGCTCAGATCGGGCAGCGGGCGCGCCCATTCGCAGGCGCCGGTCTCGCGCAGCGACAGCGTCGCATGGGCCTGGGTGCGGCCGTAGAACTCCTCGGCCGGCATGAACACCGCCGGCGGCGGCAGGATGGGCCGCTCGGGGTCGTGCTGGAGAAAGCGGTGGCGCTCGCGCGTGTCGATCCAGAACTGCTCGAGCGCCTCGTCGACCTTGCCGTGCAGCACCAGCGCCGCGCGCTCGCCGAGGTAGTCGAAGATCGTGCCGGTCTCTTCGAAGAACAGCGGCAGGTAGTACTCGATGCCGCCGCCGGCCAGGCCCTGCGCCATGTCCTTGTAGATGCGGCAGCGCGTCGGGTCGCCCTCGATGCGCTCGCGCCAGCGGGCGCGGAACGCCGTGCGTGCGGCCTCGTCGAGCGGGAACTCGCGCCCGGGCAGCAAGCGCACCTCGGGCACCGGGTAGAGGCTGCGCTGGCTGTCCGGGTCGAAGGTGCGGATCGAGTCGACCTCGTCGCCGAACAGGTCGACCCGATACGGCACCGGCGAGCCCATCGGGAACAGGTCGATGAGCCCGCCGCGCACGGCGTATTCGCCCGGCGAGACGACCTGGCTCACATGCTGGTAACCGGCCAGCGTCAACTGCGCCTTCAGCCGCGCCTCATCGAGTCGCGACTTCTGCTTGAACTGGAAGGTCGTGCCGGCGAGGAACGACGGCGGCGCCAGCCTCGTGAGCGCGGTCGTCGCCGGCAGCAGCACGACATCGACCTCGCCGCTGTGGATCGCCCACAGCGTTGCCAGCCGCTCGCTGATCAGGTCCTGGTGCGGGCTGAAGGTGTCGTAGGGCAGGGTCTCCCAGTCGGGGAAGACGCGCACGCGCAGCCCCGGCTCGAAAAACAGCAGCTCGTCGGCCAGGCGCTGCGTGTCCGAGGGCTCGGCGCTGAAGATCGCGAGCACGCGGTGGTCCTGCGCGTGGCTGCGCGCGAGGCGGGCGAGCAGCAGCGCATCGGCCGATCCCGTGGGGCGCGGCAAGGCGTAGCGCTTGCCGGGCGCGATGGAGGGGAGTTGCATCGGGGGGTTGGAAAGGGAAGAGCCCCGGTGCGCAGGCATCGGAGCGTCGAAGGCTCGATTCTAGAATCGACCCATGCCTGATCAGACGAGCTCGAAGCCGAACTGTTATGCGCTCGTCCCCTGTGCCGGCGTCGGTCTGCGCGCCGCTGCCGGCGGGCCCAAGCAATATGCGGCACTTGCCGGACGCGCCGTCGTCGCGCACACGCTGGCGGCATTGGCCGCCGTGCCGCGGCTGACGGCGACGCTGGTCGTGCTCGCGCCCGACGACGACGCCTTCGAGCGCCAGGTCCCGGGCACGCAGGCCTGGGTCGCGCGCTGCGGCGGCGCGACGCGCGCCGCCAGCGTCGCCGGCGGCCTCGCGGTGCTGCGCGAACGTGGCGCATCGGAAGGCGATTGGGTGCTGGTCCACGATGCCGCGCGCTGCCTGCTGCGGCCGGCCTGGGTCGAGCGGCTGATCGCCGAATGCGAGGGCGACGAGGTCGGCGGCCTGCTCGCGGTGCCGCTGGCCGACACGATCAAGCAGGCGCAGGATGGCCGCGTCGCGGCCACCGTCGACCGCGCCGGCAAATGGGCGGCGCAGACGCCGCAGATGTTCCGCATCGGGCTGCTGCAGCGCGCGCTCGCCGCCGCCGGCCCGGGCGCCACCGACGAGGCCAGCGCCGTCGAGGCGCTGGGACTGGCGCCGCGGCTGGTCCCAGGCGAAGTAGAAAATCTGAAGCTCACCTGGCCCGCCGATTTCGCGCTCGCCGCGCGCCTGCTGGAGACGCGATGAACCTGCTCAATCTGCGCATCGGCGAGGGCTGGGACACGCACGAGCTCGTCGCCGGCCGTGCGCTCGTGCTCGGCGGCGTGACGATCCCGTACGAGCGCGGCCTGCTCGGCCATTCCGACGCCGACGCGTTGCTGCACGCGATCACCGACGCGCTGCTCGGCGCCGCCGCCTTGGGCGACATCGGCCGCCACTTCCCGGACACCGATCCCGCATTCGCGGGCGCCGATTCGCTGACCCTGCTGGCCGAGGCGGCGCGCCGCGTGCGTGCCACCGGCTGCGAGATCGTCAACATCGACAGCACGATCGTCGCGCAGGCGCCGAAGATGGCGCCGCACATCCCGTTGATGCGCGAGCGCATCGCCGGCGCGCTGGGGCTGGCGGCCGACGCCGTCAACGTCAAGGCCAAGACGGCCGAGCGCATGGGACCGGTGGGCGAGGGCCGCGCGATCGAGGCGCGCGCCGTCTGCCTGCTCTGGCGCGCCGCAGGCAGCTAGCTAGGCTGCCGCCTGCTTGCCGGGCGCCGGCGTCAGCGCCGTTGCCGGCGCGCGCTTGAGCCGCAGGTGCGCCACCAGGCCGCCGCCGGGTGCGTTGGCCAATTCCAGCGTGCCGCCCATGCGCTGCATTGCCTTGTCGACGATCGCCAGGCCGAGCCCGGCGCCGGTGGCCGCGGTGCGCGCCGCGTCGCCGCGGAAGAACGGCGTGATCAGCTGCGGCAACTTGTCGGGCGCGACGCCCGGCCCCTGGTCGCGCACGCTGATGATGGCCCAGGGCCCCGTCTTCTGGTAAGAGACGGCGACCTCGGCGATGCCGGTGTAGGTGCCGCGGCCATAGCGGCGCGCATTCTCGAACAGGTTGAGGAAGACGCGACCGAGCTCGGTCTCGTCGGCCATCACGACGAGGTCGATCGCCACGCGCGAGGTGATGCGGATCTGCGCCGGGTCGCGGAAGACTGCGGCCTCGCGGTCGATCAGCTGCGAGACCAGCACCGGGCTCAACTGCGTCTCGCCGGGCCGCGCATAGTCCATGAACTTGTCGATGATGCCGTCGAGCTGGTCGATGTCCATCGCCATGTTGCGCTTGGCTTCCTCGTCGTAGACGCTCATCTCGGTCTCGAGCCGCAGCCGCGCCAGCGGCGTGCGCAGGTCGTGGCTGATGCCGGCGAGCATCACCGCGCGGTCCTCCTCGACGCGGGCGAGTTCGCGCGCCATGCGGTTGAAGCCCATGTTGACCTCGCGTATCTCGCTCGTCAGCGTGTTCTCGTCGAGCCGCGAATCGAGGTCCCCCTCGCGGATGCGGCTGGCGGCGAACGAGAGCTCCTTCAGCGGCCGGTTGATCAGTCGCGCCACCGCCACCGAGCCGAGCAGCGTCGCCAGCAGCACCATGCCCATCCACACGATCCAGGTGCGGCTGGCAACCGGCGCCGCCCCGTCGATGTCGACCTGCAGCCAATAGCGGTCGGTGTCGATCGAGAAGCCGACCCACATGCCGGCCGTGCCGTTGACGCTGCGCGCGACGACCGCGTCGGCGCCGAGCGTGGTGCGCAGCTGTTGCGCGACGAGGCGCGTGAAATGGTCGATCTCGTAGGGCTCCCACTGGTCGGCCGGCTCGCGCGGCACGACATGGGTCGCGTCGGGCGAGCGCAGGCTCTTGAGCAGCGTCACGCGGTTGATGCCGTCGGCCTGCTTGAGCGCGGCGCGCGCCAGGTTCACGAGGGCCGCCGTCTGCTGCGCCTGCAGGATCGCGCGCGGCTCGAGTTCCAGCGCGCGCAGGGTCTGCAGCCACGCGAAGACGCCGCCTACGAGCAGGATCGCCAGCAGGAAGAACGTGCGCCAGAAGAGGCTCAGGCCGAGAGTGGAACGGCGCGCCAACGGAGACTGTCTTGTATAGCCGTCATTGGCGGCTATCGTATGTCAGGATCAGCTCGTGCCATCGGGGACGAACACGTAGCCGACGCCCCACACGGTCTGGATATAGCGCGGTTGCGCCGGATCGGGCTCGAGCATCTTGCGCAGGCGCGAGATCTGCACGTCCAGGCTGCGGTCGAAGGGTTCGAACTCGCGCCCGCGTGCCAGTTGCGCGAGCTTGTCGCGCGACAGCGGCTGGCGCGGATGGCGCACCAGCGCCTTCAGCATCGAGAACTCGCCCGTCGTCAGTGCGATCTGCTCGCCGTCCTTGGACAGGCGGCGCAGCGAAAGGTCGAACTCGAAGGGGCCGAAGTTGACGACCTGGGCCTCCTTGGACGGCGCACCCGGGGCCTCGGGTGCCGGGCGGCGGCGCAGCACGGCGTGGATGCGCGCAAGCAGCTCGCGCGGGTTGAAGGGCTTGGGCAGGTAGTCGTCGGCGCCGACCTCGAGGCCGACGATGCGGTCGACGTCCTCGACCTTGGCCGTGAGCATGATGATCGGCGTGTGGTCGTTGGCGGCGCGCAGGCGGCGGCAGATCGACAGCCCGTCCTCGCCCGGCAGCATCAGGTCGAGCACGATGAGGTCGACGCTCTCGCGCGTCATGACGCGGTTCAGCGCCTTCGCGTCCTCGGCCAGCAGCACGTCGAAGCCTTCCTGGGCGAGATAGCGGCGCAGGAGGTCGCGGATGCGGGCGTCGTCGTCGACGACGCAGATCCGGTCGGCGCGGGCGTTGGGGGCGGTGCTCATGGCAGGCTCCGAATTTGTAACAGGCGCATTGTGAGGCGCTCGGCAAGCCGTTTTCGGGCCGAAAAGACCATCTGTTACAAGTCTTTCGGGCGGCGTGTCCGCCCGCGGCGCGGCAGCCGCGCGCAGCGCCGCGCGCGATACTCGTCGCTCGATCCGTCCGTCATCGACAAGGAGAGGTATGCGACATCCCACGGCTATCCTGAGGCGCGGACTGGCCTGCGCCACCCTGGCCGCGGCGGCCGCCGCAGCGGCCGCCCAGCCGGCCACACCGCCGCAGAACGTCGTCACGCTGGCCGCCAGCGCCACGGTCGAGGTCAACCGCGATTGGCTGACGGTGACCTTCTCGACCAACCGCGACGGCAGCGACGCCAACCAGGTGCAGGCGGCGTTGCGCACGGCGCTGGACACCGCGCTGGCCGAGGCGCGCAAGGCGGCAAGGCCGGGCCAGCTCGAGGTGCAGACCGGCGGCTTCTCGATCTACCCGCGCTACGCCAGCGGCAAGTTCTCGTCGGGCGTACCGGCGATCGCCGGCTGGACCGGCAGCGTCGAGCTCATCGTCCAGGGCCGCGACGTGGCGGCGATCTCGCAGCTCGTCGGCAGGATCCAGACGCTGTCGATCGCGCGCGTGGGTTACACGCTGTCGCGCGAGGCGCGCGAGAAGGTCGAGGGCGAGGTCACGGCACAGGCGATCGAGCGCTACCGCGCCCGCGCCGAGGCGGTGGCGCGCCAGTTCGGCTTCGCCGGCTACACGCTGCGCGAGGTGACGGTGAATTCCGACATCCCGATGCCGCAGCCGGTGCCGATGCTGGCGCGCGCGATGTCGGTCACCGCCGGCGCGCAACCCGAGGCGCTGCCGACCGAGGCCGGCAAGGCCACCGTCACCGTCAATGTCAGCGGCAGCGTGCAGCTGAAATAGGCAGGCACCGCGGCGCGCCGGCGCCGCCCGCCTGTCCGTTGCGGTCTATTGCGCGGTCCAGCCGCCGTCGACGTTCCAGGCCACGCCGCGCACGTTCTGCGCCGCGGGTGAGCACAGGAAGACGACGAGCTCGGCGAGCTCCTCGGGCGTCGTGAACTGCAGCGAGGGCTGCTTCTCGGCGAGCAGGCGGCGCTTGGCCTCGGCATCGTCGACGCCGTCGGCGGCGGCGCGCGCATCGACCTGCTTCTGCACCAGCGGCGTCAGCACCCAGCCCGGGCAGATCGCGTTGACGGTGATGCCGGTCGTCGCGTTCTCGAGCGCCGCCGCTTTCGTCAGGCCGATGACGCCATGCTTGGCCGCGACATAGGCGCTCTTGCCGGCCGAGGCGACGAGGCCGTGCACCGAGGCGACATTGACGATGCGGCCCCAATTGCGCGACTTCATCCCCGGCAGCGCGGCATGCATCGTATGGAAGGCCGAGCTGAGGTTGATGGCGATGATCGCGTCCCAGCGCTCGACGGGGAAGTTCTCGACGTTGGCCACATGCTGGATGCCGGCGTTGTTGACGAGGATGTCGCAGCTGCCGAGCTGCGACTCGCAGCTGCGCACCATCTCGGCGATCTGGTCCGGCCGGCTCATGTCGGCGCCGTGGTAGACGGCCTTCGGGTCATGGGCGCGGACCTGGGCGAGTGCGCCTTCGGCGTCGCCGAAGCCGTTGATCATCAGCCGCGCGCCGAGCTGCGCCAGCCGCAGCGCGATGCCCAGCCCGATGCCGCTGGTCGATCCGGTGACGAGGGCGGTTTTGCCTGCGAGCATTTGAGCGTTTCCGTTGATACGATGGCCTCGATTATCGACAAGCGGCTGAATCCAAAATGACCGAGCCCGAACTGCACTTCGTCCGCTGCCTCGACAGCCGCGGCCTGCACCGCATGGCGTACTGGGAATGGGGCGCGCGGGACAACCCGCGCGTGCTCGTCTGCGTCCACGGGCTTTCGCGCCAGGGGCGCGATTTCGACACGCTGGCACGCGACCTCGCGGCCGACTGCCGCGTCATCTGCCCAGACATCGTCGGCCGCGGGCGTTCGGACTGGATCGCCGATCCGGCCGGCTATGCGATACCGAACTACGTCGCTGACATCGTCACGCTGGTGGCGCGGCTGGGTGTCGAGCAGGTCGACTGGGTCGGCACCTCGATGGGCGGGCTCATCGGCCTGGGCCTGGCAGCGCTGGCCGGATCGCCGGTGCGCCGGCTCGTGCTCAACGATGTCGGCCCTTCGATCCAGGCGCCGGCGCTGGCGCGCATCGGCGCCTACCTCGGCCAGCCGGCGCATTGGGCCAGCGTCGACGAGGCCGCCGACGCGCTGTGGTCGATCTCGACGAGCTTCGGGCCGCATACGCGCGAGCAGTGGATCGAACTGACGCGGCCGCAGCTGAAGCCCGACGGCGACGGCTACAAGCCGCACTACGACCCGGCGATCGCCGTGGCCGTGCGCGCCATCACGCCCGAGGCCGCCGCCGCCGGCGAGGCCTACCTCTGGCAGGTCTACGACCACCTGAGCTGCCCGACGCTGCTGCTGCGCGGCGGCGATTCCGATCTGCTGTCGAGCGCGACGGCGCAGGCGATGGCCCAGCGCGGCCCCAAGGCGCAGCTGCACGAGTTCGCCGGCGTCGGCCATGCGCCGACGCTGATCCAGCCCGAGCAGCGGGCGGTCGTGCGTGAATTCCTGCTGCGCTCCTGATGCGTGCGTGATGTGCGGCTGATGCGACCATGAAGACCTCCGAGGCGCCGCTGCCGGCCACCGGCGCGGCGGCCATCGTCCAGCTGGCGAGTGCACCGGCGCTGGCCGAGGCCGATCCGGTGCGGCGCGCGCGGGCCTTCGCCGAGCCGCTGCTGGCCGACCATTTGCTCGACAGCGGCGAGCCCGCGCTGGCGCACGCCGACGGCACGGCCGCCGTGCTGCGCGCGATCGGCGCCGGGCCGGCGCTGTGCGCCGCTGCCTACCTCGTCTACACCGGCGACTACCTGCAGCGGCCCGAGGA
Source organism: Burkholderiales bacterium (assembly GCA_028868825.1). GTDB lineage: Bacteria > Pseudomonadota > Gammaproteobacteria > Burkholderiales > Burkholderiaceae_C > Rubrivivax. The sequence continues at coordinate 104,246 of JAGWTU010000007.1, forward strand.
GGTCGTCGCCAAGGCCTTCGGCCCCTCGTACGCGAGCCTGGTGACGCTGACGCGCAAGCTGATGCAGATCCAGCGCGCGGCGCAGTCGGGCATCGGCGGCACCGGTGCCCCGCGCGGCTCGCAGGGCGAGCCGGCGCTGCAACTCGAGCGCGTGCGCAAGATGCTGCTCGCGTTCTCGCGCGACCTGCGCGTCGTGCTGCTGCGCCTGGCGTCGCGGCTGCAGACGCTGCGCTGGTTCGCCGCCAGCCGCAATCCCTGCCCGGAGGCCATCGCGACCGAATCGCAGCAGGTGTTCGCGCCGCTGGCGAACCGGCTCGGCATCTGGCAGATCAAGTGGGAGATCGAGGACCTCTCGTTCCGCTTCCTGCAGCCGCAGGAATACCAGCGCATGGCGCGCCTCGTCGACGCCAAGCGCATTGAGCGTGAAGCGGCGGTGCGCCGCGTGCGCGAACAGCTGCTGCAGCGCCTGACGGCGGCCGGGCTGGCGGCCGATGTCGAGGGCCGGCCCAAGCATCTCTACAGCATCTGGAAGAAGATGCGGGGCAAGGATCTCGCGTTCGAGCGTGTGTTCGACGCCCGTGCGCTGCGCGTGCTCGTGGCCGACGTGCCGGCCTGCTACGCGGCGCTGGCCCGCGTCCACGAGGCCTGGCCGGCGGTGGCCGGCGAGTTCGTCGACTACATCGCGCGCCCCAAGCTCAACGGCTACCAGAGCCTGCACACCGTGGTGCTGGCCGACGACGGCGGCCCGCTCGAGGTGCAGATCCGCACGCACGAGATGCACGAGCATGCCGAGCATGGCGTGGCCGCACATTGGCTGTACAAGGAGGCGGGCGCGCGCGGCTATGCCGGCGTCAGCGCCAGCGGCGAGTTCGAGGAGCGGCTGGCGCAGGCGCGCAAGGCCGTGCTGCGCGAACTGCTGGCCTGGGAGCGCGACTTCGCCGGCACCGCCAGTTTCGACGACCGCATCTACGTCTTCACGCCGCAGGCGACGATCATCGACCTGCCGGCCGGCGGCACGCCGGTGGATTTCGCCTACAGCCTGCACACCGACCTCGGCCACCGCTGCCGCGGCGCGCGCGTCGACGGTCGCGTCGTGCCGCTGTCGACGCCGCTGCAATCAGGGCAGACGGTCGAGATCAGCGCCGCGAAGGAGGGCGGCCCGTCGCTTGACTGGCTCAACCCGGAACTGCACTACATCGCCAGCCCGCGCGCCAAGGCCAAGGTGCGCGCCTGGTTCAATGCCGAGCAGCAGGCGCAGACGGTGGCCCGCGGCCGCGAGGCGGTCGAGAAGCTGCTGCAGCGCGAAGGTCGCACGGCGCTGGAGCGCGACGCGCTGGCCGAGCAGCTCGGCTTCAGGAACGCGGCCGCGCTGTACGAGGTCGTCGGCAAGGACGAGTTCTCGCTGCGCAACATCGAGATCGTGCTGCGTCCGGCCGAGCCCGAGCCCGACGCGGACCAGATCCACCTGCACCGTTCGCGCGCCGAACCCGGCGGCGGGCGCGGCGGCGTGCTCGTCGTCGGCATCGATTCGCTGATGACGACGCTGGCCCGCTGCTGCCGCCCGGCGCCGCCGGACGCGATCAGCGGCTATGTCACGCGCGGCCGCGGCGTGGCCGTGCACCGCAGCGACTGCAGCAATCTGCGCCACATGGCCGCGAGCGCGCCGGGCCGCGTCATCGAGGTCGCCTGGGGGCGCCCGGCCGATGCGGCCAGGCCCGCCGTCTATCCGCTCGATGTCGTCGTCGAGGCCGACGATCGCCCGGGGCTGCTGCGCGACATCTCCGAGGCCTTCTCGAAGGACAAGATGAACGTCACCGACGTGCGCACGCAGCCCGCGAAGGACGGCCGCACGGTGTGGATGACCTTCACCGTCGAGGTCACCGATGCGGCCCGGCTGGCGCCGGCCCTGACGCAGATCGGCCGCGTCGCGGGAGTTCGTCACGCGCGCCGCAAGTAGACCGCCCTCGCAACTCGTATATACTCGTGGGCTACCCCAGGCGCGTAGCTCAGCTGGTTAGAGCACCACCTTGACATGGTGGGGGTCGATGGTTCGAGTCCATTCGCGCCTACCAACAGCAGCCCCCGGTTTCTCGTGGAACCGGGGGCTTTTTGTTGGAAAATCAACGACTTGGCGCCGCTGAATTCCTCGTCCTTTGTTCCTCTCCGCTCTCGGGTGCGGCGCTCTGGCCAGCGGAATTGCCGTCCTCAGCGCTGATCCAGCCGATCACCCGTGGATCAGCCCTGGCAAGCGCAGGGCAGGGGGTAGTGACGGAGTTGAAGCAAGAGATTGCCGCACTCGTTGCAGGGGCGCAGTCTGAGCGCCGGTCGACAGGCGCCGCTCATCCCGCAGTGGGCAATCAATGCGCGTCATCGGCGCTAAGGCGGGTACGCCGTGAGACAAGGCGAGCCGCCGCTGGGCGTGCGCGCCATCCCGGTCGGCGCCGGACCGCGGCCCGCGGCCATCGCGCCGAGCAGGGTCCCTATGAGGGCGATGGGCCGTTTCGCGGCTGTGACGCCGCGGCTTCGTAGCCCTTGCGTGTGATCTCGTAGACCTCGCCACGATCGCCGCGCGCAGCGAGCAGGCCGCGGTCGACGAGTTCCTGCAGCGCCGACTCCCAGCTGGCCACCGCGCGGTGATCGGACTTGTCGGTCAACAGGCTCACGCCATTGGCGTGCAGGTCGACACCGGCGCCGAACTTCTCGTAAAGGACGGTGCCGCCCGGATCGGACGCGACGGCGGCGAGCAACGTGCGCGCCTCCTTCGACAGCCCTGGCTGGGTGATGCCGTCACTCGATGCCGATGTCGTCTTGGCATCCGACGCACGAAACATCGCGACGCCGAAGCCAATGACGCCCGCAAAGAGCAACACAAAGATGCCGACGCGGACATTGACCTTCGCCTTGGCAAAGAACAGATACGCCAGGATCGACAGTGCCACCACGAGCAGCGCCAGAATGCCGAGCTGGCTCTGCGCTGCCGCCTTGATGACGTCGGGCAGACTCTTGAACAGCTGGTCCATGACTCCCCCTGATGTGCAGCCGATCGAACGGGTTTCGCCGGCCGGCCGCGCGATGGACGCCGGCCTGACGCTCGCGCTTCGGCGGCAATTTAACCCAGATACTTCGCCGGCCGACGCTCCGGGTCAGCACAACGCTCCATGCGCAGCGCCGGGCGGCCGCGAATCATCATTCAGGCCGATCGGATGCCCTGCACGCGCCAGTGGCTGCGGTCCTCGTCGTGGGCAAGGGCTTCACGATGCGTGTAGAGCGGTATCCGTGGCTGACAACGCAGACGCTGCCGTTTGGCGCCGCGGCGACGCCAGTAGGTCGGTGGAACTGCCTGCTGTCGTCTTCGGCCACGCCACGCGAGCGACGGCGCACCCTGGCAATGCCGCGCCAGGGGCCCCGGAGCGGATGGCGGGCGCGGCCATTGCCGTCGTCAGAGGCGAAGCGGGCGGCCATGGGCGAGCGCGACGATGCAAGCGCAACAGCCCGCCTGCTTGCCTGCGGCGGATCCCGATCCATGAAAAGCGCGTCCTGGCGAAGGCAGTCGTCATTGCATCAATGCCCACCGCCTTCTTCGATTCGCCAGGCACACCGAGAGGAACCATCGGGGAAAGCGACGAGCACGCCCCGGACCGTTCCATCACGGTTGCTGACGAACGTCATCCGGGTATCGTCCATGCCGAAATCGGGATCGGTGAAAGCCGCCAGGGCCACCGGCGGCGCTCCGCCAAGACGGACATTGAGATTCCCGCCCGCGATGGTGAAACGGAGGTCGGGCCCGGCCGCGCCGCGATACAGGCCCGGTGTACGGGGCGAGGGCCTGAAACGGGGCGTCGAGCGCCTTCGGCCGCGTCGATTCGTGGTGGGCCAGGAAATGCCATCCGTCGGAGGTGCGTTTCCAGACGATCGTGATGTAGGCCACCTGCATCGGCCCTCGGGTGTGGTCCAAGGCGATACGCGCGAAGTCGTAGTCCCAGGTGGTCACCGCGAGAGCGCGGGTGAGGATGTCGAATCGAGGCGCGTACGCCACCACGTACCGGCCGGAGAATTCACTCTCCGTCTCGTCGGCCTTGGCTGCAGCACCGGATCTGCGGTAGCCGTTGAAGGTTATCTGGGCATCATCGAGGAATGGCCGGTTTGCCGCCGCGAAGTTCGCTTGGCGCCAGGCCGTATTCATCGAGTCCAGGACGGACGTGATGCCGGCGATGGTGGCCCGAGGGCTTCGAGAGTGTCGAATCGGCATGTGCCGCCGGCGCGATCGAATGACCATCGGGTTGCGTCGATGGCATCACCGCTCCGCCTGGCGCTCCTGGGGTCTCCTGCCGGGAACTTTCGGCGGGCAACGTGCCGGGCTCATCGGCGCATCATCCGTCGACAGCGCTCGAGGAGCCCGCGGCACGACGGATCAATGCCTGCCTCGTGGTCTTGATTCGGCCGCGACCGGCCTGGTGGCGCGCGCATCGGGCCCGCATCGACCTCGCCGCCCCGTCAACCGCGAAGGATGTCCATCGCGGCTGGCGACCGGTCGTGCGGAATGGATTCGCGTGCCCTCAGGGCGCGGTGAGGCGCGCAGCCTGCCGCCGCCGCCACAGCGGCGCACCGGCGAGCGCGATTGCCACCAGGGCCAGCGATCCCGGCTCCGGCATGGGATTCACCACCGGCAATCCGCAACCGGGGGAAGACTGTATGCAGGTCTGAAAGCTGATGTTCAAATCGCCACCGGCATAAAAGGCGCCGCGAGCGCTCGGTGTGAGTTTCATCGTGTCGAGGAAGATCGTGATGGTGTCCGGCGTGCTGGCGTCGAACGCGATGAGGTCCGCCAAATTGGTGGGATCGTCGAAGCCGCTGCCGGTGACGGTGAAGCCGGTGATCAATTCGCCCACGATGTTCAGGCCCGACAGCACGTAACGTGCGCGGTCGGCTCCTGAACTCAGGTAGCCGGTCATCAGGATGTCATCCATCGGATCGCTGGTGCCGCGGTCGTCCTGCGAGCCTGCAGACACGTGCAACTGGATGCGGGCATCGGCTCCGCCGAAGGTAATGTATTCGCCGGCCAGCATGTAGGCGCCGATCTGGGTGTCCACGAATCCGCCTGGACCGTCGTTGGCGTGGATGCCGTCACCGATGGCGAGGTTGGAGTCACTGACCAGGAGCGGCGTGTCATTGACGGTTGCGCCGCCATCGGAGGTGATGCCACCCGGCGAGGCCAGCAGGGCCGAGAACGTGCCGGTCAAGACGCCCGCCTGCGCCGACATCGCGACCATGCCGCCTGCGGCGAACAACGCCAAGCGAACCCAGGCCCTGCGAAGTGAATTTGACATCATCTCCATTTCTCCTTTACTCCTTGGCTATGACACGAACGATTGAGGTATGTCGATAAGGGCGATCGCGCAAATTCGGGCACGTCTAATGGAAGTTAGGCTAATGCCGTTCGTGAAGTATGGGCAGCACCTATTCAGGGGGTTATGGCCGGAAATTGACAATGAACGTCACAGGGAATCAAAGGCAATTGCGACAGATAGGCCTTCGAATTTCCCAATGGTGATCGCATGCTCGAGCAGACTGCCGGAGTCCCTGCAAACTTTCAGATCAATGTCCGAGAAAATCGGGGCAGGCCAGGCTGCATGCCCGAATTCTCGGTGCCGGTCACCTGCAGGCGCCGCGTGGGCGTTAGCCCATTTGAACGCCACCTGCCCTGTACGAGACTCCGACAGTCCATGTTGGGGATCGCGAGCCACGCCGAGGGGATGCAGCTGACCGAGGGCGGGGCGCGGTCCAAGCGCAGCAGCCGGCTCAAGGCACTGGACGCGGCGCTGGCAGCGCGACCACCAGGCCCCCGGTGCGCCGCGCCCGAACCTGTTGCGCCGCGCGTTGTTGGACTGGATCGGCGACTAGGGCAGCGACTGGCGCGGCAGCGTGCGCAACGGCCGCAATGCCGTCGACACGTTGCGGCGCCAGTTGCCGAGCGCGGGCGGGCCGGCGGACTTCGCGGGCCGCGCTGGAGTCTTCACGCCGGGCAGCGCAAGACCCGGCTGGTCTCCCGGGCCAGGGCGGCCTGGGTTGTCCGCCGCGCGAAGCGGGGCCCCGACGAGCGCGCGCGGGCCTGACATGCCATCGCGCAAGGGGCCTTGAGACCGAGCGCGCCATGCGTCGCCGACAGACGGGCCGCCGCGCCCGGCACAATGCCGCCGTTCGGCGTGCGCTGGACGCGGAGCCCGTCATGTCCAAGTACCTGATCTCTTTCCCCAGTGCGGCGATGGTCGTGCCCGAGGGCCAGTGGGCGGACGTCGGCCGCGACGCGCACGCCGTGATCGACCTCGCGAAGGCTGCGGGTGTCTACGTATTCGCCGGCGGCATCGACGAAGGGGTTCCTCCCGTGCTTGTTTCAGCGGACGGTGCAGTCGCCGAAGGCGGTTATCCCTGGGCGCCGCGGCTCGATGGCGGCTTCGCGGTGCTCGAGCTGTCCTCTCGCGACGAGGCGCTTGCATGGGCGGCTCGCATCGCGAAGGCCTGCCGTTGCGATCAGGAGCTGCGCGTCTTCCAGTTCGATCCGCAGTCCTGAGTGGGCGTCCGGGCGGTCGCGCGTCCTCGCGCCGCGTGCCGTGTCGCCAGCCGGTGCCGCGTGCCCCGGCCGATACGCTGGCGCCGCCTACCGTTGCGCGACCTGGCGGGCGAGTTCGAGAAAGCGCGCACGGTCCGCGCCGCCCAGCGGCTGCAGTATCTCGTCCTGCAGGTCTCGCACGATCGGCAGCAAGGCGGCATGCACCCGCTTGCCCTGCGGCGTCAACGACAGTTCGCGCGCCCGGCGATCGCGTTCGCTGACGACTCTCTTTATCCAACCCTTGTGCTCCAGCCGCTCGATGACGCCGCCGATGGTCGCCCGGTCATAGGCGATCATTTCCGCGACGCCGGCCTGATCGGTGGCCCGGTGGGCCTGGATGACGTCCAGCGCCGCGAACTGCACCGGCGTGACGTCGAAACCCGCCGCCTGGGTGCGCTGGGCGAAGACCAGGGTCGACTGCTGGTGCATGCGGCGTATCAGGTGCCCCGCCATCTCGAGTAGGTCCATGCCTGCGCTCCGTTCGAAGGGTCGAGTCCGCGCCGGGTGCGCCGGCAGCGGGTTTAATTGATAAGTATACATATCGAGTTGACGCCAGATGGTAAGTGTAGATATCATTCGCCCGCGCCCCGGCAACCCGCTCATGGCGCCCATCCAAGCAAGGAGACCGGCGATGCAGTTCTACAAGAATGGCTTCAGGGGCGGCAACCCGGATGTCCGCGAGGCCGCGCCCAATCGCCGCAACCGCGGCGTCAACGAACCGCTGCCCGAGCAGGTCGACGTGCTGATCGCCGGCACCGGGCCGGCCGGCCTGTGCCTGGCGGCGCAGCTGGCGCAGTTCCCCGAGATCGAGACGATGATCGTCGAGCGCATGCCGTGCAACATCATCAAGGGCAAGGCCGACGGCATCAACACGCGCACGATGGAGATGTTCCAGGCCTTCGGCTTCGCCGACAAGGTCAAGCGCGAGACCTACTGGGTGAACCAGACCGCCTTCTGGATGCCCGACCCCGTCAACCCCGGACACATCCAGCGCGTCGGTCGCGTGCAGGACGTGGCCGACGACAGCTCGGAAATGCCGCACATCCTGATCAACCAGGCGCGGCTGCACGAGCTCTTCCTCGAGGTGATGAAGAACTCGGCTTCGCGCCTCGAGCCCGACTACAACTGGGAGGTCGTGGGCTTGACGGTCGACTCCACGACCGACGACCACCCGGTGACGGTGACTCTCAAGGACGCCAGCGGCGTGAACTGGTGGGCCACGCGGACGGTGCGGGCGAATTACGTCGTCGGCTGCGACGGCGCGCATTCGGCCGTGCGCAAGGCCATCGGCGGCGTGCTGCACGGCGACGCCGCGCACCAGGCCTGGGGCGTGATGGACATCCTCGCCAACACCGATTTCCCGGATGTGCGGCAGAAATGCCTCATCTCGTCGGCCAGCGAAGGCAATGTGCTGATCCTGCCGCGCGAGGGCGGCTACGTGTTCCGCATGTACGTGGAGCTCGACAAGCTCAGGCCCGACGAGAAGGCGGCGAGCCGCAAGTTCACGCAGGAGGACATGATCGCGGCGGCGAACCGCATCATCCGGCCTTACACGCTCGATGTGAAGGAGGTCGTCTGGTGGTCGATCTACGACATCGGGCACAGCATCACCGACAAGTTCGACGACGTGCCCGAGGGCTCGAGCCGCCATCCCCGCGTCTTCACCGCCGGTGATGCCTGCCACACCCATTCGCCGAAGGCGGGGCAGGGGATGAACGTCTCGATGCAGGACACGTTCAATCTCGGCTGGAAGCTCGTCCATGTGCTCCAAGGTCGGGCCGACGCCGGCCTGTTGCGCAGCTATTCCCGGGAGCGGCTGACCGAAGCGAGGCGGCTGGTCGAGACCGACCATGCATGGGCGCGGATCATGTCGGCGCCAACGACCCAGGCCGAACGGGACGGCACCGAGGAGCCGCGCATCATTCGCCAGTTCAAGCAGAACCTGGAATTCACGGGCGGCACGGCGGTGAAATACGATCCGTCGCTGCTCGTCGCCGCCGCCACGCACCAGGCGCTCGCGCAGGGGCTGGAGATCGGACGCCGATTCCATTCGGCGCCGGTCGTGCGCCTGGCCGACGCCAGGCCGATGCAGCTCGGTCATGCCGCCGAGGCCGACGCGCGCTGGCGCATCTACGCCTTTGCCGGGAGGGCGGACGGCTCGAACCCAGGTTCGGCGATCCACCGGCTGGCCGACTGGCTGGAGACCGATGCCCGCTCCCCGGTCGTCAGGCACCGGCGCAAGGACGAGGACATCGATGCGGTGATCGACTTCCGCGCCGTGTTTCAGCAGACCTTCGATCAGCTCGCTTTCGAGAACCTGCCGTCACTGCTCAAGCCCAAGACGGGCAAGCTGGGCTTGCAGGACTACGAAAAGGTGTTCTGCGTCGATCACAAGGGCGCCGGCGACATCTTCGAGATGCGCGGCATCGACCGCGACAGCGGATGCATGGTGGTCGTGCGCCCGGACCAGTACATCGCGCATGTCCTGCCGCTGCACGGCTTCGACGAACTGGCAGCGTTCTTCGCCGGCTTCCTGAGGTGATGCGACGGCGCTCGCGCGCGGCGGGCAACGGCAGCGCCCGCCGGCTCGCGGCGCGCCGTCAGGAATGGGCGCGCACCCAGGCCGCGAAGCGGGCCGCGTCCATCGCGCCCGAGGTGCGGGCGACCTCCACGCCTTGCTTGAAGATCGCGATCGTCGGAATGCCCCGGATGCCGTGACGTCTGGCCAGGTCGGGCTCCTCGTCGGTATTCACCTTCGCGAACCGCCAGCGCGGCTCGAGCTCCTTCGCCACGCGCTCGTACACCGGGGCCATCGTGCGGCAGGGACCGCACCAGGGTGCCCAGAAGTCCACCACCAGGGGAATCCCGGCATTCGCCAGGTGCCTATCGATCGTCTCCGCCGTCAGGGCCACGGGATGACCGTCGAACAGCGGCTTGCCGCAGGAGCCGCAGTGCGCCTGGGCGGGATCGCCGCCCGCGGTGCGGTTTTTCTTGTGGCAATGCGGGCAGGCGATCACCGAGGGATCGGCTGCGGTCGGGTCGTTCATGGAGGGCTCCTTTCAAGACTGCTTGCGCGCGACGAGGCCGATGAGCGCCGAGCGGCCGTGGTGCTGCGAGCCCTCGGTCAGCTCGGCCTCGTATTCGCGCAGCTCGATGATGTCGAGAGTCTCAAACGCGCTGCGCAGCATCTCGGCGGTGTACAGGTGCGAGAGGATCGGAGGGCCACCGGTCTTGAACTCCAGTTGCCTGGGCGTGTAGCCCTGCAGGACGATCAATCCGCCCGGCTTGAGCGAGCCGACGATGTGCGCGAAGAGACGTTCGCGCAGCGGCGGATCGGCGAATTGCACGAAGATGGCAATCACCGCGTCGTAGGTCTCGTCGGGCCATGGCCAGCTGTCGCAATCGGCCACGCTGTAGGCGACCGCAACCCCGGCCTGCGCGGCGAGAGTCCGCGCCTTGGCGACGCCGATGTCGGCGATGTCGAAGGCTTCCACCTGGAGCCCCTGGCGCGCCAGCCAGACGCTGTTGCGCCCCTCGCCATCGGCCACGCACAACACGCGGCCGCCCGGCGCGAGCAACGCGGCCTGCGCGCGCAGGTACTCGTTGGGTTCGCGGCCGAAGATGTAGCCCTCGGTGTCGAAGCGCCGGTTCCAGGTGGCGGCGGCGTCGGGGAAGGTCGGGTGGTTCATGTCGGCGTGGCCTCGGCAGTCGGGATGGGCGCGGATGCTAGCGATACCGGCGCAGGTAGTTCCACTCGAATCCGCGCTTGGCCCAGTGCAGCAGCCGCGACGCCGGCAGCAGCCCGTTGTGCCGCGGCGTGCGCCAGATCAGCGTGCCGCGGTCGAGCGCGTCGACGATGCACACCAGCTCGATCTTGAACGTCGCCTGCGCAGGCCTGCCGGCGAGGTCGCCGAGCGCATTGGCCGCGGCGGCCACCGCCTGCAGATCGGCCATGTGGGCCTGCTTGGGCATCCAGTCGGGGCCCGGAAAACTCCCCGCGTCGCCGACGACGTAGACGCGTTGGCGCCCCGGCACGCGGCCATGCGCGTCGGCCTGCAGCAGGCCGCCCGGCGATCGCGGCAGGCTCGTCGCATCGAACCAGGCGTTGCCCGTCATGCCGGGCATGAACAGGATCAGGTCGGCGGCGAATTCGCCGCCCGCGGTCACCACCTTGCCGGCTTCGAAGCGCTCGATCTTGTGGCCCAGATGCGTGCGCACGCCGCGCCGCGCCATCTCGGCCAGCAGGTGCTGCACCGCCTGGGGCCCGAGGCGGTTGCCGGGCTCGGCCGAGGGGTTGAAGAAACAGAGCTCGAAGCGCTCGCGCCGCCCTTCGCGGCGCAGCTGCGCGTCGATGCCGAACAGGAACTCGAACATCGGCCCGCCGCGCACCGCCGTCGGCTCGTTCGGGTTGCCGGCGAAGCCGACGGCGATGGTGCCGCCCTGCATCTCGCGCAGGCGCTCGCGGATGCGCTCGGCCGCCGCGATGCCCTCGCAGGGCGTGATCGCGTGTTCGATGCCGGGCAGCTTCTTGATGAAGCGCCCGCCGGTGGCGATGACGAGCGCGTCGTTGACGACGTCGGCTCCGCTCGTGTGCACGACGCGGTCGTCGTCGCTCAGTCCGGTGACCTCGGCGGCGACGAAACGCACGCGCTGGCGGCGCAGGAAGTTCTGCAGCGGCACGATCAGGTCCTCGCGCGTGCGCAGCCCGCTCGGGATCCAGATGATGCCGGGCAGGTAATGCAGTTCGGCGCGCGGTGCGACCAGCGTGATCTCGGCCCGGGCGTCGCGCCGGCGCAGTTCGCGGATCGTCGACAGCGCGGCGAATCCGGCACCGAGCACGCAGATGCGCGCGCTCCCGGACGGGGCGCTCACGCTGGCCCCCCGTCGTCGCCCGCGGCCTGGCTGCGGCCGGCCTCGTTCTCGCCCCACATCGCGTTCAGGATCGCCAGCAGGACGGCGAAGCCGACGCCCAGGACCCAGGCGAAATACCACATGCGCAATTCTCCTTCAGGTGTGCTTGTCGTCGCCGACGATGATGCGCGTGTCGCTCGCGTAGCGGTGCGGCGGGATCTCGAGATTCATCGATGCCGGCATGCAGGGTGAGGCAGGATCCGGTCCATGATCGCATTGCCGGGGGGTGGGGTGCGAAGTCGGTGGCCCGCACATCAGTAGGCGGTGTGTTCGTTGGCGCGGATCTGCGCCAGCGTGACCTTGCCGCGCATCACGCGGTAGGCCCACGACGTGTAGAAGACGATCAGGGGCATGAAGATCAGCGTGGCCCAGAACATCAGCGCCAGTGTCAGGTGGCTCGAGACGCTGTCCCAGACGGTGAGGCTGGCGTCGGGCATGCTCGACGACGGCATCACGAACGGGAACATCGAAGCGCCGGCGGTGCCGATGACGCCGGTGATGGCCAGCGCCGAGGCGACGAAAGCGGTCAGCGTGTGGCGCCGCGCCACCAGTGCCGCCGCCGCCAGCGCGCCGCCGACGCCGAGCGCCGGCAGCAGCCACAGCAGCGGCGCGCGGCCGTAGTTGGCGAACCAGGCGTCGGCGCTGCGCACGACGGTCTTGGCGAGCGGATCGGCGGCGGCGCCGGGGTCCATCGCCGAGGTGATCGCGTAGCCCTGGATCGATCCCAGCCGCAGCCAGATGCCGGCGGCGACGAAGGCCACCGCCATCACCAGCGCGGCGCCGACCGCGCCGCGCATGGCGCGCTGCTGGATCTGTCCCTCGGTGCGGTGCGCGAGGTAGGTTCCGCCGTGCATCGTGATCATCGCGCTGCTGACGACGCCGGCGAGCAGGCCGAACGGGTTCAGCAGTTGCCAGAAGCTGCCGGTGTAGGTCGACACCAGGCGATCGTCGAAACCGAAGGGCACGCCCTGCAGCAGGTTGCCGAAGGCGACGCCGAAGATCAGCGGCGGCACGGCGCCGCCGATGAACAGGCCCCAGTCCCAGGTGCTGCGCCAGGCGGGGTGGTGGATCTTGCTGCGGTAGTCGAAACCCACGGGCCTGAAGAACAGCGCCCAGAGCACGGCCAGCATGGCCCAGTAGAAGCCGCTGAAGGCGGTGGCGTAGACGAGCGGCCAGGCGGCGAAGATCGCGCCGCCGCCGGTGATGAACCAGACCTGGTTGCCGTCCCAATGCGGGCCGACGGTGTTGATGACGACGCGGCGCTCGTCGTCGCCGCGGCCGACGAAGGGCAGCAGCGTGCCCACGCCCATGTCGTGGCCGTCCATGACGGCGAATCCCACCAGCAGCACGCCGACGAGCAGCCACCAGATCAGCTTGAGGGTCGAATAGTCGAGCATCGTGCGTCCTCAGGCCGGCGTCGAGGCGGCGCCATGCGCGGCCTCCTGGTCGTAGCGCCCGGTGCCCAGGCTGCCGGGCCCCTGGCGCGCGAACTTGATCATCAGGAACATCTCGACGACGAGCAGCAGCGTGTAGAAGCCGACGAAGCCGGCGAGCGAGCCGTACAGATTGGACGTCGCCAGCGTCGACACGCTCAGATTCGTCGGCAGCACGCCGTAGATGGTCCAGGGCTGGCGGCCGTACTCGGCCACGACCCAGCCGAGTTCGGCGGCAATCCAGGGAGCCGGCAGCATCCACAGCGCCCAGCGCAGCAGCCAGCGCTGGCGCCCGCAGCGGCCGCGCAGCGTGGACCAGAACGCGAGCGCGAACAGCGCCAGCATCGCGAAGCCCAGCGCGACCATGATGCGGAAGCTCCAGAACATCGGCGCGACGCGCGGGATCGTGTCGGCGGCGGCGCGGTCGATCATCGCGGGCGTCGCCTGGCGCACGTCGGCGACGTATTTCTCGAGCAGCAGGCCGAAGCCGAGGTCGTCCTTGCTGCGCTCGAATTCGGCGCGCGCCTGCGCGTCGCCGCGGTCGCGGCGCAGCGCCTGCAGCGCGGTGACGGCGCCGATGCCGCGCACGATGCGCTCGCGGTTGCGGGCCTCGATCTCGACGATGCCGGGGATCTGCCGCGTCAGCGAGCGCGTGCCGATCAGCCCCATCAGCCAGGGCACGCTGACCTCCCAGTCGTTGCGCTGGTGTGCCGAGTCGATGCCGGCGATGAGCTTGAGCGAGGCCGGTGCCGGCTCGGTGTGCCACATCGCCTCGAGCGCGGCCATCTTGGTCTGCTGTGCCTCGCCCACGGTGTAGCCCGATTCGTCGCCGAGCACGATCACGCTGAGCGCCGAGGCCAGGCCGAAGGCCGCCGCGACGCGAAAGCTGCGGCGGGCGAATTCGACGTTGCGCCCGCGCAGCAGATACCCGCTCGAGATCGCGAGCATGAACATCGCGCCGGTGACATAGCCGGCCGAGACGGTGTGGACGAACTTGGCCTGGGCATCGGGGTTGAAGACGACGGCCCAGAAGTCGGTCAGCTCCATGCGCATCGTCTGCTCGTTGAACGCGGCCCCGACCGGGTTCTGCATCCAGCCGTTGGCGATCAGGATCCACAGCGCCGACAGGTTGGTGCCCACCGCCATCAGCAGCGTCACCAGCAGGTGCCTGGGGCGCGAGAGGCGGTCCCAGCCGAAGAAGAACAGGCCGATGAAGGTGCTCTCGAGGAAAAAGGCCATCAGCCCCTCGATCGCCAGCGGCGCGCCGAAGATGTCGCCGACGTAATGCGAGTAATAGGCCCAATTGGTGCCGAACTGGAATTCGAGCGTGATGCCGGTCGTCACGCCGAGGGCGAAATTGATGCCGAAGAGCTTGCCCCAGTAGCGCGTCATGTCCTTCCAGACGACCTGCCCGGTCATCACGTAGACGCTCTCCATGATCACGAGCAGCCAGACCATGCCCAGCGTCAGGGGCACGAACAGGAAGTGGTACAGCGCGGTGGTGGCGAACTGCAGCCGCGAGAGATCGACGAGCGACGGCGCCATCACGGGCGCACTCCCGTCGCCGCGGCGGGCGCGGGCTGCGCGAGGAGATGGGCCGCCGCGAGGTCGGCATCGACGTCGACGCCATCGGCGCGGACGAAGACCAGCCACAGCGCCGCGAGCAAGGCCAGCTTGATCGTGACGATGAGCGCGAGGTGGCGTGCGAGAGGGTGGGCGTGACGGGTCATGGCCTTCCTGTATCAAGACGCGTGCCAGCATCGGTGCTGGTGGTCAAGATGATGGGAATCAAGGACTTGCGCTCGACCCGGTGCGCGATGGCAGGTCCGCCGGCTGCCCGAACTGCCATCTCTGGCAGGCGTCGGTGTGCCACGGCCGAGGTGCGCCCGGCGCTGGTCGGCGCTGCCTTAACGCAGATCAACGACAAGCGGCTGCTGCGCGCGCTCAATGCAGATGTCGCCTTTTTTGGGGAGCCAAAGATGCATGCACTGAACGATCTCTTCACGTCGGACGTCGGCCTCATGACCGTCGTGGGCATCGCCTTCATGCTCGGCATGGGCGTGTTCTTCGTGCGCTACTTCATCAAGCACATGCATGAAGACGAGGCCCGGGCGCGGGCCGCGAAGCGCTGATGGGCTGAAGCGTATGTGCGCGCATGCGCCGGAGGCGTCGTGCGCTCCGGCCGCGCCTCTCAATGAACGCGGGTGTCGAGGCGGCAGCGCAAAGTCACGAATGCGGCTTCACCGATGCCGTCGCGCACGTGGATGTTGGACCTTCGCTGCTCGGCGACGGTGCTGACGAACTCGAAATCGCGCGTCGCCGGCGGGCAGTCGTGTGACACGTAGATCCGCGTCGCCGGCGGCAGGCTCAGCACGCGGTTGATGGACCGGAAGAGCCGGCGCGGATCGCCCCCTGCAGGGTCGCAGCAGGCCGTGCCGCGGTCGGGCATGCAAAGCAGGTCGCCGACGAAAGCCGCCATGTCGGCGCCACCACCCGGCCCGTCGCTGACGACATAGGTGACGCCGTCGCTCGCGTGGCCGGGCGTGTGCAGGACCCGCACTTCGAGGCCGCCGAGGCCGAAGACCTCGCCATCGGCGTAGTGGTGGCATGCACCGCAGCCGGCGCCGACAGCCGTGCCGCCGTCGGCGTCGCCCCAGGTCTGCACGGCGGTCGCGTCCGCTGCACCCGCACCCAGCCGGCCGCCCAGCTGCCGCAGCAGCTCGGCGGCCGCCGCGAGCTGATCGGCCCGCATGCGGGTCTGAAGCAGCCAGGCGAGTTCGGCGCCGAGCTGGCGAACGCGCGCGACGATGCGTGCGGCCAGCTCCTGCGCTGCCGGTGTCGTCGACACCTCCCTGGCGCAGTCGATGAGCGCGCAGGTGCGCGTGACCCGGTCGAGGACGAGATAGCCGATGGCCCCGGTGCTCTCGGTCCACCAGGGTTCGATCTGCATGCGGCTGCGACTCGGCATCTTGTTCTCCCGCCCTACCGGACTTGCCTTTCAAGAGTCGTGCCATCGCGCGCCGTGGCGGCGCCGGGGTCGGCCGGACCTGCGCCGTGCGAGGACGCAGGCGTCTGCACCCCGGTGCGCGGACCGCGCCGGGACGCCGCGCCGTGGCCTGCATTGGCAGCCCATCTGGCAGAAGTCTGCCGCGCGCTGGCAGTCTTGGCCGACGCGCGCACAATCGAGCCCACCGAGGGCCCACCGCCATGCCAGACATCAATCACCGCGCGCGCCGTGCGGCACCTGCCGAGCCAGCGGCACCCGCACGCGCCGCCGCCGGCGCCGGCCGCGTCGGCGCGCTCGAGGTCCAGGCGCTGGTCTCGTACCTCGAGCACGAGCCCTGGCCGATGATCGTGCTCGACCCGCAGTACCGCATCCTGGCGGCGAACACGGCCTACCAGCGCCAGTTCGGCGCCGTCGACCGACCCTATGTCGGTCACACCTGCTACGCGATCTCGCACCATTACGACGTGCCCTGCGACCAGGCCGGCGAGCATTGCCCGATGAAGCGGGCCTTCGAGCTCAAGGGCCCGGACCGCGTGCTGCACATCCATCACACGCCGCGCGGTCCCGAGCATGTCGACGTCGAGTTGCGGCCGCTGCTCGACGCCGGCGGCGAGGTCGTGGCCTACGTCGAGCGGCTCGCGACGGTGCGCCAGGCCTCGGCCCAGGCCAGCGCCGATGGCCTCGTCGGCCGCGCGCCGGCCTTTGTCGGCGCGCTCGCGGCCGTGCAGCGCGTGGCGCCGTCGACGCTGCCGGTGCTGCTGCTGGGCGAATCGGGCACCGGCAAGGAGTTGTTCGCGCGCGCCGTGCACGAGGCGAGCGAGCGCGCCCAGGGCCCCTTCGTCGTCGTCGACTGCTCGGGCCTGACCGAGACGCTGTTCGAGAGCGAACTGTTCGGCTACGAGAAGGGCGCCTTCACCGGCGCGAACGCGCGCAAGAAGGGCCTCGTCGAGACGGCCGACGGCGGCACGCTGTTCCTCGACGAGATCGGCGACGTGCCGCTGTCGATGCAGGTCAAGCTGTTGCGCCTGATCGAGACCGGCGCGTTCAGGCGCGTCGGCGGCATCGAGACGCAGCAGGCCGATTTCAGGCTCGTCGCCGCCACGCACAAGCCGCTGGTCGAGATGGTGGCCGACGGCCGTTTCCGCCAGGACCTGTATTACCGCATCAGCCCGTTTCCGATCGCCCTGCCGCCGCTGCGCGAACGCGCGGCCGACATCCCGATGCTCACCGATTCGATGCTGCGGCGCG
Source organism: Burkholderiales bacterium (assembly GCA_028868825.1). Classification (GTDB taxonomy): domain Bacteria; phylum Pseudomonadota; class Gammaproteobacteria; order Burkholderiales; family Burkholderiaceae_C; genus Rubrivivax. Next base: position 121,452 of record JAGWTU010000007.1, read on the forward strand.
GCGGCGCGGCGCGGCGCCGTTACTCGATCGAGCCCGCGGCGATGGCGCGGCTGCAGGCGCACGACTGGCCCGGCAACATCCGCGAACTGCGCAACGTGCTCGAGCGCGCGCGGCTGTTCGCCGACGACGGCGTCGTGCGCGCCGCCCATCTGCCCGCGGGTCTCGGACTGGCGGCATCGACGCCGGACCGACCACGCTCGGGCACGGCGCCGCGCCTGCCGGCGCTGCCGGACGAGCAGGCCGAATTGCTGCGCCTGGTCGAGGCGGGCGGCTGGACGCGGCTGGAGATGGCGCGCCGGCTCGGGCTCAGCGAACGCACGCTGTACCGGCGCCTGAAGGCGCTGGGCTTGGCCTGAGCGCCGCCGCCGCGCTTCAGGCCAGTCTTGCGCCGAGCGCGTCGAAGACTTCGATGTCGACGGGTAGCGCGGCGCGCACGCTCTGGGTCACGGTGCAATAGGCCTCGAAGCCGCCGAGCACGCGGTCCAGGTGTTCGAGTCGCGCCGCCGGCACGCCCAGCGTCAGGCGCGCGTGCAGCGCGAGCACGCGCACGCGGCCCTCGGCGTTGCGACCGACATCGGCCGTCACCTTGCAGGCTATCGGCTCGGGCTGCTGCTTGAACTTGCGCAGCGCGAACAGCAGCGACGCGCTCAGGCAGTTGCCCACGGCCGATGCCAGCAACTGCACCGGCGACGGTCCGAGTCCGGTGCCCAGCGGCGGCGGCTCGTCGGCGAGCAGATGCGGCGTGGCGCCGCCGAAGTCGAGGTCGAACTGGTAATCCTGCACCTGGGTCAAATGCACGGTCGGGGTCGATTCGCTCATGGCAAAGCTCCTGGTTTGTGTCGATGGCCGTACGGGATCCTCAACGAGGCACGATGAAGGTCGACTTCTCGCGCACGATGCGGTCGACCTTGCCGGCCGCGCCCTCGCTGACCGTGAACTCGATCGCGTGCACGCCCGGCTGCGCCTGCGCTGCCGTCTGCGGCGGCACCTGCAGCGACACCGAGAGCCAGCGCGCCTCGGTCGGCGCGACGTCGACGGCCATCGGCTCGCGCAGCCGCATCCCCGCCAGCCCGTCGGCGGCCACGACATAGTGCTGTGGCTGCTCGGTGGCATTCATGATCTGCAGCCGGTAGACGTTCTCGACCCAGCCGTCATCGACCTGGCGCGCCAGCGTGCCGCGGTCGCGCACGATGTCGACCTTGAACGGCGAGCGCGTCGCGATGCTGGCGGCGAGCGCGCCGCAGATGACGAACAGGATGGCCGTGTAGACGAGCACGCGCGGGCGCAGCACGCGGCGTAGCCGCTCGCCGCGGCCGTAGCCCTGGGCGAGGCCGTTCTGCGTGTCGTAGCGCACCAGCCCGGTGGCGTAGTTCATCTTCTTCATCACGTCGTCGCAGACATCGATGCAGGCGGCGCAGCCGATGCACTCGTATTGCAGGCCCTTGCGGATGTCGATGCCGGTGGGGCAGACCTGCACGCACAGGTTGCAGTCGACGCAGGCGCCGAGGCCGAGCTGGGCGGGGTCGGCCTTCTTCGAGCGCGAGCCGCGTGGCTCGCCGCGTGCCGCGTCGTAGGTGATGATCAGCGTGTCCTTGTCGAGCATCGCGCTCTGGAAGCGGGCGTAGGGGCAGACGTACTTGCAGATCTGCTCGCGCATGTAGCCGGCATTGCCGTAGGTCGCGAAGCCGTAGAAGCCGACCCAGAACGTCTCCCAGGGCCCGAGACCGAGGCTCAACGCCGACGCGCCCAGGCTGCGCACCGGCGTGAAATAGCCGACGAAGGTGAAGCCGGTCCACAGCCCCATCACGATCCACGCGCCATGCTTGGCGATCTTGCGCCAGGCCTTGTCCGCGCTCCAGGGTCCGGCGTCGCGCTTCATGCGCGCGCCGCGGTCGCCCTCGATCTTGCGCTCGACCCACATGAACAACTCCGTGTAGACGGTCTGCGGGCAGGCATAGCCGCACCACAGCCGCCCGGCCACGGTCGTGAAGAGGAAGAGCGAGTAGGCCGAGATGATCAGCAGTGCCGTCAGGTAGATGAAGTCCTGCGGATAGAGCACGAGGCCGAAGATGTAGAAGCGCCGCGCGCCGAGGTCGAACAGCACCGCCTGGCGTCCGTTCCAGACCAGCCACGGCACGCCATAGAAGACGAGCTGGGTCAGCCAGACGAAGACCCAGCGCCAGGCGACGAAGCGGCCGCTGACCGATCGCGGGTAGATCTTCGCTTGCGCCTGGTAGAGCGAGACGATCTGTTCGCCGGGTTCGGCCCTCGCCACGTCGGCAAGGGGCGGGTCGTTCGATCGAGTATTCATGGTTGGCGGCGGGCGAGGCTTGCGGGAGCCGATGCGGCTCGGGACCGCTCGTGGCGGGTGTTGCCGATGGCATTGCAAGACGCCTGCCAGCCTCGCCCCGGCGCTTGCCCGCACGGGGTGGCCCGTCGCGGCGCGGCGGCCGCGGGCGTCGATTCGGACTGCCAGTCGTGGCAGTCTGGCAGTTCAGCGATTGAAATGGCAGATTCTCTGTCCCGCGCAGCGGGCGCCGTTGGCCATCCCCCTTCGAGGCGATGCGCCGGCGCCGCCACCGTTGCTACGCTGCGGCCCATGCCCAATCTACCCAAGACCCTCAGCGCCATCGCAGCGCGCGCCGATGCCGAGGGTTACGTCAAGTTGACCGCGGCCGAGGTCGAGTTCGCGCTGACGCTCGACGGCCGGCGCCTGCTGCGCCGGTTCAGCCTCGAGTCGGACCAGTTCCGTCTCTCGAGCGCGGCGCTGGCGCTGCTGGTGGCCGAGGGTCAGGTGCTGGCGGACGCCGGCGCGGGCTGAGCGCGGGGCTGCCGCCGGCGCGGCCTTCCCGCGGCACCGACCCCGACGTTCATCGCCCGCCGGCGGCCCGTGCGAGACTGCGAGGGCCATGAACCACACCTTCGTCTCCGCGCTCGTCCTGCTCCTGCTCGTGCTCGACCCGCTCGGCGCGCTGCCGATCTTCATCCCCGTGATGCAGGGCGTGGCGCCGGCGCGGCGGCTGCGCGTGGCGCTGCGCGAGAGCGCGATCGCCTATGCGATCCTGCTCGGTTTCATGTTCTCCGGTCAGGCCTTCCTGGCGCTGATGCATCTGTCGGAGCGTTCGCTGGAGGTGGCCGGCGGCGTGATCCTGCTGATCATCGCGATCCGCATGATCTTCGGCGACCCCGGCGGCAAGCCGGGCCACGGCCCGACGCGCGCCGAACCGTTGATCTTCCCGCTCGCCGTGCCGCTGCTGGCCGGCCCTTCGGCGATGGCGACCGTGCTGCTGCTGGCATCGCGCGAGCCCGAGCACATGCTGCGCTGGATGGGCGCGCTGTCGCTGGCGATGGCGGTCTCCTGCCTCGTGCTGCTGGGCGCCGACGTGATCCGCCGCTGGGTCGGCGATTCGGTCGTCGCGGCGATCGAGAAACTGATGGGGCTCGTGCTCTCGGCGATGGCGGTCGAGATGATCCTGGCCGGGCTCAAGCATTACTTCTTCGGCGGCGCCGGCTAGCCGGCGTTCATCTCCTGGCTCGTCGGCTCGGGCTCCACGGCCGCCGGCGGCGGCGCGACCTGAGCGGCCCGACGGCCGCGCGCGGCGGATCAGAGGATCGTCACGAACGGATGCAGTCGCTCGATCGCGTGCTGGCGATCGCAATCGACCTCGACGACGTCGAGCCGGTAGCGGCGCCTGCCGGGTTCGCTGACGACGATGATGCGCCCGAGATGCATGGACCGACCCAGGACCATCGTGCCGACCGCCGGCGCATGTCCTAACGTGCGAGCGATGTGGCATCGACCTTCGGCATCCAGCAATGCGATTTCGGTGCCCTCGGCGCTGGCCTCGTAGACCTTCAATCGCAGCATGGAGTCTCCGGCGTCGTGCGACGCTGTTTGCAAGTCGTAACCAAGTCGGGGATGCTTTTCTACGACGCCAGGATGCACAACCCCAAGTTCTTGGGAGGCTCGGGTCGTTTCTTGATACATCTCAAGCAGGCGTCACCCCAGTACGACCGATCGGCCGGCCCGATGCTCTGGCGTCCCGACACCCTCGGCTATGTCGAGGTTTGCATATCCCATCCCAGCTACCCTGCAAAGGTTGGGGGCTGCCCAAACCGCGTGCTGCCGTTAACTTCGCGTTACTGATTTCTCTTCGGGCCGTCACCAGGAGCGCCAAGATGCACGACCGATTCCGCCTCGCTCTACCGGCCGTCAACGTCATCCTGATTTCGGCGACGCCGGCGCAGCGCATCTCGGCACGTCATGGCGCCTGGCGTTGCAGCCGCGACGGTGCGCTGACCACGCCCGAGTTCCTCTTGAGCTGCGCGACGCTCGACGGCCAGGCGCTGGCCCTGGACTCGCGCGGCGAGATCGTGCCGCTGCGGCACAACCAGCCGACGCTGGCGCAGCGCGCCGCGGTCGGCGACTGGCCGGCGGAGTTCCTCGAATGGCGGGCCCGCCGCGAGCAGGTCGGCAAGGCGATCGCCTGACGCCGTCGCGGCGCCGACGTCAAGGAGCCAGGGCGCGCTCGGTGGTGATCTCGATGCGCACGCGTCGATCGTTGACGAGGCAGTTGCGCAGCCGCAGCGGGTCGCGCGCCGAGTCGGGGCAGGCGCTGAGCGGCTCGCGATCGCCGCGGCCCTCGCCCTGCACGAGGGTGCGATCGATGCCCTGCGCGACGAGCAGATCCTGCACCGTCTGCACGCGGCGGCGCGACAGCTGGAGGTTGTAGTCGGCGTCACCGGTGCCGTTCAGGCGATCGGCATGGCCGGTCAAGCGGATCGACTTCAAGGTCACGCCGGGCTGCCTGATCTGCGACGCGAGGGTCTCGATCAGGGCCTGACCGCCCGCTTCGATGTCGCTGGCGCGGTCGCCGTCGAAGTTGAACAGCACGACGCCGACGAATGCCGTCGTCGCCGCCGGGCGCACCGGATGCGCTGCCGGCGCAGGCGGCGCGACGACGGCCACCTGTGCGGAAGCGGGGAGCGCCGCCGCGGCGGCCGTGCATTGCGCGGCCAGACCCGCGGCCTCGCCGACGAGGTCCTCGGCGATCTGCACGTAGGGGTTCGCGTGACGCCATTGCTGCTGGCGATACTCGTTGCCGGCATGCACCAGTTCGACCTCCGCGCAGGCGATCTTGCGCTGCGCGCAGCGATAGCCGCTGCCGCGCTTGAGTTCGGCCAGCGCATTCCAGAGGTCCGGCCGCAGCCGGGCGGCGTCGTTGACCAGCGGCGTCTCGTCGGCCGGCGGCGCGGCGCCTTGCTCCATCGCCGTCACCAGCTTGCCGGCCTCGCCGTAGGCGGCGGCCGGGAAATCGCTGCGGTCGTTGCGCGAGTATTCGTGGAAGGCGACGTCGAGCCAGCATTGCGCCTTGGCCAGCGGGTAATCGGCGAGGCGTCGGCCGCCCGTGTCGAGCGCCTCGATGCGGTGTTCCATGGCCTCGAAGGCCTCGAGGTCGTGCTGGACGCTTTCGTCGCTGATGCGCTGCGCCGGTGCCGTGAGTGCGGCGGCGGTCTGCGCCGACGCGCCGGCGGCGAGCATGAGCGGGACGCAGAGCAGGGCGAGGCTGTGCAAGGGGAGGCGGTGGTTCATCTGGTGTTTTCCGCAGTTGGATTTCAACGGTCGAGCGTGCGGTTCACGGCCGGGTCGCGGCCGCGCAGCAGGTGCTCGTCGAACTTGAAGCGCAGCCGGACATAGGCGCCGCGCTGCGTGTACTCGTAGCCGCTCAGGTCGGCATCGCCGTGGAAGCCGCTGACGTTGACGCCGACCGACAGCCACAGGTTCTGCGCCAGCAGATAGCCGACCTCGGCGCCGACGGCCGTCTGCCGCGCGCCCTGCTGGCCGAACTGGCTCGCCACGAGGGCGCCGACATCCCAGTTCTCGCTCAGGTCGTAGACGCCGCGGCCGGCCGCCAGCACGGCCCGGAAGGCGCTGCGGGCACCGCCCTCGAACTGGTCGCGTTCGCTCTTGGCCGCCAGCCGGCCGGTGAACCACCAGGGCCTCGAGGGGTGGACGTCGGCATGGGTCGAGGCGATCCAGGCATCGGTGCGCAGCGTGCCGACGGCCGGGTTGCTGGCATCGCTTTCGAGCTTGTGCTCGATGCGCAGCAGGGCGTCGAGGCGATTGGTGTCGGTGTCGCGGTAGGCGATGCCGAGCTGCGCGCGGTCCTGCAGCACGCCGCCGCGCGTCGCATAGTGCGTCGCCAGCCGGTAGTCGCGGGCGAGCAGGGTCCAGTCGCGTGCGAGCTTGCGCGCCACCATCAGCTGCAGCAGCGTCGTGTCGAAGGCGTCGTCGGTGGCCGCGCCCGGCGTCGTCCCGGATCGCCGGAACTCGAGCTTCGTGCTTGCCTTCCACAGCGGGTCGGCCGTGTAGTCGAGCCCGGCGGTGGCGGCATCGGCGGTCGGCGTCAAACCCGAGACGACCTGGACATGCTCGAGGCCGGTGGCCAGGCGCAGGCCCTCGGCGAGGTTCCAGCTGTTCCTGATGCCCGAGGCCAGCTGCAGGTCGCGCTGCGAGATCGCGTCGCGCAGCCGGTATTCGCTGTAGGCCTGGGTGTCGCGCAGGAAGGTCGAGTTGACGCCGAAGACGAAGGCATTCGCCGAGGTGCCGCTGGCCGTCGCGCCCTGCAGGTCGACCCAGCCCGACTGGTGCTCGTAGCGGCCGTACAGGCGCGAACGCTCGGTGAGCTGGTAGTCGCCGCCCAGCGAGGCGCGCTGGCGCGCGTCGCCGCTGATGTCCTGGTCGATCTCGGCGCCGAGCGTGAAGCGCTGCGTGATGCGGTAGCCGGCACCCAGGTGGGCGCTGTCGCTGGCCAGCCGCGTGCCCGCGGGCAGGCCGGTGATGGCGTTGGCCAGCGAGTGGCCGGCGCTGATCACCGGCAGGCCGGTGACCGGGTCGACGGGCTGGTTGCCGAAACCCAGCGCGCCGCCGCCGCTGCCGCTGCCGATGCCGCTCGTCAGCCCGGCGGTCGCGCCGAAGGGCGTCGTCAGCAGGCCGGTGCCGGTGGTGCCGACGGTCTCGCGATCGGCGCGCAGGCCGGCGTCGAGCGAGAGCCGCTCGGTCGCCTGCCAGCGCAGGCCGGCCGCCGCGCCCTCGCGCCGGCCGCCGCCGTTGGCGCCGTCGTCGCTGCCGATGTATAGGCCGTAGGCCGTGAGGTCCGGGGCGATCTTGAAGTCGAACTTTGCACGCGCCTCGTCGTGGCCGCTGGCCAGGGCGGCCGCCGGATTGACGAAGGTCGCGTCGGCGTGGCCGGCGTAGACCTGCACCTGGACCCGCTCCTGCTGGTGCACGGCCTCGACGCGCCAGGCCTGGCCGCGGATGTCGCCCGCCAGGCCGGCCAGCGCCGGCGTCGCCGCGGCGTCGATGACGCCGGTGTTGACGGTGCTGCGGCTGCGCGCGTATTCGGCCACCAGCGCCGTGCCCGGGCCCAGGTGCAGCGTCGCGTTGACGCTGTCGAGGTCGTAGGGTGCCAGCGGGTCGCGGTCGGTGATGGCCGAGCCGCCGACGGCGAGGAAGGGCGCGACGCGCCATTGCCCGTCGACGCCACCGACCCAGAACTTCGCACCGCCCTGGTCGACCTCGTAGCTCACGCGCAGCGAGACCGGGTTCAGGTTCTCGTCGACCGCGGGCAGAAAGCTGGCGAGCAGGATGCGGCCCGAGAAGGGCTCGAAGCTGTAGTCGACGAGCCGCTGCAGCGTGCGCGTGGCGATGACGCGCGACGGCTGTGCGCGGTCGCGCACGATGACCTCGACCGTCTCGCCGCCGAACACCGCAGCGCTGTTGCTCAGGCCGTAGGGCCCGGAGCCCTGGCTCGCGAATTCGTCGACGACGCGGTGCAGCGTGTCCTCGAACGCGAAGGCGCTGGCGCTGTAGCGCTCGCTCTCGGCATGGGCCCGCAGGCCCGTCGCCGTGCGCGTGTAGTTGCCCAGCACGCTGGGCTTGAGCGTTGCCAGCAGACCGGGGCCCGGCGGCGCGGACGGCACGGTGCCGGTCGTGAAGTCGCCGAACATCAGGTAGTCGCGACCGGCGTCCAGGCGCAGGTACAGGCGCGAGGCCGACTGGGCGTCGAAGCTGCGCAGCGAAGCGTCGCCCAGCACCGGATAGAAGGCGTCGGGTGGCATGTCGCGCAGCAGTTGCGTCGGTCCGGGCTTGTCGGAATCGAAGGCCGCCGTGAGCAGCAGATCGTCGGCCACCGGCCCCTTGACGTAGAAGGCCGTGCGCGCGCCGATGTCGGACTTGCCGCCGCCGAACTGGCGCTGCCAGGCCGTGATGGCCTGATCGAAGCCGTCGCTCGTGGCCGGTGCCGGGCCGCGGCGGAAATCGATCACGCCCTCGACGAGGCCGGCCGCGATCAGCGACCGCCGTTCGGGCCGGTAGTGGATCAAGCCCGCGACCTCCTGCGCGCCGGCCGTGACGCGCAAGTTCACGTCCTGGGCCTGCGCCGGCGCGAGCAGCTTGAACTCGGCCACGCCATGCTCGACCTTGATCTGCACGCCGGGCGTGGCACGGTCGGCGTCGCGCCGGCCGGGACCCCATTCGTCGGTGCGCGCGCCGCTCAGCAGCAGCCGGCCGCCGCTGTGCTCGACGGTGATCAGCGCCGGCGTCGCCAGCGGCAGGCCGTTGCGGTCGTACAGGCGCACGCGCACGCCGACCGGCGTCTGGCCATCGGCCGGGACGCCGTCGCGATCGACCTCGACGACGATGCGCGCGACCGCGGCATTGACCGCGTAGTCGCCGAAGCGCAGCACCGAGGGCAGCTCGATCGCCGCGGGCGGTGTCGTCTGCGCCGAGGCCCCGGTCGTCGCGCCGATCGTGGCGCCGATTCCGAGCGCCAGCCACAGCGGGCGCAGGCGTGAGCGGCATTCAGCGCGGCGCATGGGAACCTCCGGTGGCTGCAGCAGCGGCATCGTCGTGGGTCGTCGACGGCGGGGCCGGCGGCGCCTCGCCGGCCCGTGGTCGCGGCGCCGCCTGCGTCGCGCTGTCGGTGCCTTCGCGCGGCGAGGTGAGATCGCTCAGGCCATGCGCCTTGCTGTCGAAGCGCAGCGCAGGGCCTTGTTCTGTTTCCGGGGCCCGCACCTCGCCCTGCAGGCGGCGCGCCTTGACCTGCGAGAGCACCGCATTCGAGCAGCTGCCCTCGATGAAGTCGGCGCGATGCAGTTCGCCGTTCTTCAGGTCGAGCCAGAGGCTGCCGGCATCGCCCAGGTTGCGATTGCTCGAGGTCACCAGCCGCGATCCGCGCGGCAGCGTCGAGGTGTCGACGCGCATCACCGCGCTGCGCGGCGGCAGGCCGCAATGGCTGTACTTGCCCTCGCTGTCGGAGACCAGCGTCGTGCCGTCGTGGAACACGAGTCGCACGCCGGGGATGCCGAGTTCCTCGGCGTCCTGGATCTGGTTGCCGTTGCAGTCGACGAAGATCTTGCCGACGACGCAGGCCTGGTCGGTGAACACGCCGCCGGCGATGCGCACGGCGTATTGCGCCCGGTTGCTCGCGACGCTGCCGGGCAGCGGCGCACCGCCGGCGCCGACACAGCCGGCACCGGCGACGCAGGCATAGCCCTGGGCGCGGTTGATGCCGTCGCCCGCCGTCGCGCCGACGCCGACGCGCACGCGGTATTGCAGCAGCGTCGTGCCCGATGCGGGCATCGCGCCGAGGTTGAAGCGCAGCTGCGGTCCCGGCGCGCCGGCCGGGTCGGCAATGGCCGCGCCGTTGACGAACGCAGTGCCCGCGACGTAGGTGAAGCCCGGCGGCAGCTGGTCGACGACGGTGAGTTGGCGCGGCAGGCCGCCCGAGGTGACATGGACGGTGACGCTGTAGCGCACCGTATCGCCGACCTCGGCCACCGCCTTGTCGCCGGTCTTCGTCAGCGTCAGTCCGCCCGGCAGCGCTTCGTCCAGCGGGATGTGGTTGTTGACGACCGACGCGGTCGCCGAGCCCACGGTGAGCTGCAGGTAGTAGGTCGTGCTGGCGCCGCCGGCGGGCGGCGATGCCTGGGGCTGGACGGCGACGACGGCGCCGGCGCCACCGCCCGGGCTCAGCGCCCCGGCCTGCGGCGGGATCGCCTTCGAAGCGAAGCCGTAGCCGCTGGGCGGCGTGACCGCAATCGTGAACGTGCAGGCCGCCGGCGCATTGCTGCCGAAGAGGAACTGGTAGAAGCCCATCGACCCGACGGTCATCGAGATCGAGTTGCCGCTGATCTGGTAGCCGCCGGCCGTCGCGCCGGCGATGGCGCTGGCCGGATTCCAGCCCGCGCAACCGCCCGCGGGGCTCAGGGTGACCGTCGCGCCCGGGACGGGCTGGCGCGTCGTGGCGTCGTAGACCACGCCGCTGGGATCGACCGGCAGGCTCTGCTGCGTCAGGTTCTGCCCCGGCGCCAGCACGACGACAAGCTGCGGGACCGGGCCCGGGCTGACGCAGGAACTCGCGCCGCCGCCGGCCGCGCCTGGGCCGCGGTTGCAGCCCACGCCGGACGAGCCGGGCGACTGCTCGCCGTTGACGGGCAGGCCGAAGGCGACGCCCGACTGCGGGTCGACGAAGCGCACGTCGTAGGTCACGCCGGGCTGCAGGTCGACGAACTTGTAGGTGCCGTCGGCGCCGCTGGTCGTCTGCGCGACGACGGTGTTGGTGGCCGGATCGATGATCTGCACGCGCCAGCCGGGCAGGCGCTGGTCGCCGCCATCGAGCACGCCGGGGCTGTTGCCGATGTCGTACCAGACGGTGCCCGACAGCGTCGCGGCGAGTTGCACGACCGTGCTGTCGCGGCAGATCGGGTTCGAGATCGCCGCGTCGCAGGGCGGCAGCGCGCCCGGATTGCCGCCGACGTTGGCGAGCTGCTCGGGCGTGGGCCCGTTCGGCTCGCCGCCGCCGGTGGCCCAGACGACGTTCGCCAGCGGCGAGGCCGCCGCCGCTGCCGCCGCGACATTCACCGTGGCAGCGATCTCGGGCGCCAGGGCACCGGCGGCGATCACGGCCGTGCTGCTGCAGCTGAAGCTCGACGCCCCGGCGGCGCCGCTGCAGGTCCAGCCGCTGCCGGCGGGCGTCGCGGCCAGCGTCAGTCCGGCGGGCAGTTGATCGGTGATCGTGTAGCTGCCCGTGGTGGGCGCGGCGCCGGCATTGCGCACGTGGATGCGATAGGCACCGGGCAGGCCGACGGTGAAGGCGGCCGGCGCATGGTCCTTGCTGACCCACAGGCGGGGCAGGTTGCCGAACTCGCCGAAGTTGTAGCCGACGCCCTGGCCGCCCGCGGGCAGCGTGATGGTGCTGATTGCCGACGGCGTCACCGACACCGGCGTCGCCTGGCCGCCGAGCGAGCCGGGCACGGTGATGCCGTTGAGCGTGCCCGCCGGCTGCGCCGGCTCGGTCACGGTGTAGCTGCCCGGCGCGAGGGTGGCGAAGACGTAGGCGCCGCTCGCGTCGGTGGAGGTGGTGCGCGACACCGCGGCGCCGCTCGCGTCGGTGCCGGTCAGCGTCACCGTGACGCCGGGTATGCCGGCTTCGCCGGCGTCGACGAGGCCGTTGTTGTTGTTGTCCTGCCAGACCACCCCGGCGATCGAGCCGTTGTTGGGCAGTTCGGCGAAGTTGTTGCCCGTCGCCGACGTGCCGGGCGTCGTCAGCACGATGCCGCTGACCGCGCTGGGCCGCGTGGCGGGCGTCGTCGCGCTGCCGCCCGCGCTGCCGGCCAGCGTCAGGCCGTTGGTCGTTCCCGCGGGTTGGTCGGGTTCGGTGACGGTGTAGTTGCCGGGGCGCAGGTCGGGGACCGCATAGCGACCTCCGGCGTCGGTCGTCACCGTGCGGCTGACCGCAGCGCCGGTGTCGTCGGTGCCGGTGATCGTGATCGTCACGCCGGCGATGCCCGCGTCGCCGGGCAGATCCTGCACGCCGTTGTGGTTGTCGTCCTTGAACACCGTGCCGCTGATTGCCACCGGCAGGATCTCGCCGAAGACGTTGTTCGCCGAATCGGCACCCGCAGCGAGGCCGATGCCGGTGATCGCACTCGGCAGCACCGAGACGGCCGTGGCGACGCCATGCGTCGTGCCGGGGGTCGTACGTCCGTTGAGCGTCTTCGTCGTGCCCGACAGCGGTTGCGCGGCCTGTTCGGTCAGCGTGTAGCCCGCGGCGCCGGCCGCGACGACGCCGTCGAAGCGGTAATTGCCCGACGCATCGGTGGTCGCGCTTCGGTTGACGGCGGTGCCGGCGGCGTCGACGCCGGTGAGCGTGACGACGACGCCGGGCAGGCCGTTCTCGCCGGGCTGCCGCTGGCCGTCGTTGTTGGCGTCGAGGTAGACGGAACCGCTGATCGAGCCGACGCGCAAGCCGAAGTTGTTGCCCGCGGACCCGGCGGCGCCGAGTCCGGCGATCGTGATCGCCGTCGGCGTCGCGCTGCTGGCACCGCCGCCAGCATTCGCCGCGCCGTTGAGGTAGCCGGCCGGCGTCGCCTCGCAGACCGTGTAGGTCAGGCCGATTGCGGCGCCGCTGAAGCTGTACGCACCACTCGCGTCGGTGACCTGGCTGGCGACGACGGTGCCGCTGCAATCGCCGCCGGCGACGAGATGGAGCGTGACGCCGGCAAGCCGCCCGTCGGTCGGCGCGGCCTGCATCGCGCTGTCGCGGTTCAGGTCGATGTAGACGGTGCCGCTGATCGGTGCTTCGGGCAGTTCGCCGAAGAGGTAGCCGGTGGCCGTGGTGCCGGCGGGCAGCGCGATCGTGCCGATCACCGTGGCCGCGACCGGCGCGCCGCCGGCCGTGCCCGGCGTCAGGCGACCGTCGACGAAGGCGCCCGAAGCCGCCGGGATCGGGCCCTTGCTGACCTGGTAGCCGCCGGCGCCGGGCTGCGGCAGGTTCGTGAACTGGTAGTTGCCGTTGGCGTCGGTCGTCGTCGACAGGCCGACGGGGGCTCCAGCCGCGCTCGTGCCGGTCAAGCTCACCGGCACGTTGGCGATGCCCAGCTCGCCCGCATCGCGGGCGCCGTTGTTGTACAGGTTGGCGGCGCCGTTGTCCTGGTAGACCGACCCCGACAGCGTCGACAGGGTGGGGCCGAAGTTGTTGTTCTGCGAACCCGCCAGCGGCAGGTTGGCGATCGTGATCGTCGTGCTGCCGATGGTGCCGTTCGCGCTGCCCGTGCCGTAACCCGCAGGCACGGTCTCGCAGACGAGATAGCTCTGGCCGGCGACGGCGGCGCTGAACGAGTAGGTGCCGTCGGCCGCGCTGCTCGTCGTCTGGATCAGCGTGCCGGTGCCGCAATCGGCGCCCTGGACCAGGCGCAGCGTGACGCCGGCGATGCGCGTCGCCTCGCCGGCCTGCAGCACGCCGTCGCGGTTGGCGTCGAGCCAGACGAGGCCGCTGATGGCCGTGTGCTGCTGCTCGCCGAAATTGAAGACCGTGCCGTCGGTGCCGGCGCCGAGATCGATCGTCGCGATGCGTCCGCTGCCGGCGACGGGCGTGTTCGCCTGCGCCGTGCAGCCGCTGGCGCAGGCGGCGCCGCCGATCAGGCCGGGGTTGATCGGCCCGCCGCCGAGACCCGCGGGGGCGGCCGGCAGCGGCACCTCGAGCGTGTAGACGATGAGCGGGTCGAGACCGGTGAACGCGTAGGCGCCGGCGCCATCGGTCGTCGTCGTGGCGACCACGGCCTGCGTGCCGGCGTCGAGCAGCCGCACGGTGGCGCCGGGCACGACGACATCGCCGGCGTTCTTGACGCCGTTGAGATTGCTGTCGACGTAGACATAGCCCGACAGCGACGGCTGCCGGACCTCGGGAAAGTTGTAGTTGGCGGCCGCGGTGTTGGCTCCGAGCGCAATGCCGGAGTAGACCGGATTGGCCGTTTCATTGGCGCTGGCGTAGCTGCCGCTGACCGGCGCCGGCGGCGCGACGGGTCCGTTGACGTAGCCGGCAGGCCGCGTCTCGGTGATCGTGTAGCCGGCGGCGTCGGCCGGCGCGAGGCCGGTGAACTGGTAATTGCCGTTCGCGTCGGTGGTCGTCGAGCGGGCCACGGCGTTGCCGTAGGCGTCGGTGCCGCTGAGCGCCACCGTGACGCCGGCGATGCGCGGCTCGGTGCCCGCCGCCTGCGGCGTGCCGCCGTTGGCGCCGACGCGGTTGCGGTCCTCGAACACCGTGCCGGCGATCGACGACTGCTGCACCGACACCGATGCACAGACGTTCGTGCTGTTGGCCGCGTTCGGATCGACCTCGCTCGTCGTGGCGCTGGCGCAGTTCTGCGCCGTGCCGCCGCCCGGGTAGGCGGTCATCACGGCCGGCACGGTGATCGTGGCCACCTTGTTCACGGCCAGCAGCCCGAGCATGCAGGTCAGCTGCTGGCCCGCGGTCGTGCAATTGCCGTTCGCGCCACCGGCGATGGCCCAGCTCGGCGCGCCGCTGCCGAAGGCCATGCCGGGGGGCAGCGTGTCGGTGAGGACCGTCGACTGGCTGTCGCCGGGCCCGTTGTTGGTGACCGTGAGATTCCAGTTGAACGGCTGGCGCACATTCACCGGGTTGACCGGCGCCGCCTTCGTGACCGCGAGGTCGGAGCGCACGCGGATCGTCGTCGTCTGCGCCGCGTTGTTGTTGCCCGGCAGCGTGTCGGTCTCGTTGACGATCACCGTCGCCAGCGAGTTGTAGGTGTCGCCGCCGGCGCCGGGCGCCGAGACGATGCGGAACACGAGGTAGCGCGTGAGGTTCGCGTTGGGCGCCATCTGCCCTGGCGCCGGGACCATGCAGGTGATGGTCAGCGTGGCCGGGCCGGTCACCGAGGTGCCGGTCTGGTCGCAGACGCCTCCCGGGATGTTGCCGGCCGGGAAGGTGGACGCGGCATTCGACTGCAGGCTGTCGCCGCGGAACGTGATCGTCTTGCCGGCGGGCGGGCTCATCGTGAACGTGAAGCCGACACCCGTGGCCAGCGAGGGCCCGCCGTTGTTGAGTTCGTTGACGGCGTAGGTGACGTCGTCGTTGGAGAGGTTGATGGCGTCGTAGCCGAGTGGGTCGGGCGTGTCGATGTTGCTGATCAGCATGTCGACCGAGGCGGGCGAGATGTTCAGCGTCGCCGGCTTGCTGTTCGGCGCCGTGCCCTGGCCGCCGCTGCTGTCCTCGGGTGTCGACGTGCTGGCGGTGGCG
Organism: Burkholderiales bacterium; assembly: GCA_028868825.1. Taxonomy (GTDB): domain Bacteria; phylum Pseudomonadota; class Gammaproteobacteria; order Burkholderiales; family Burkholderiaceae_C; genus Rubrivivax. Next base: position 136,553 of record JAGWTU010000007.1, read on the forward strand.
ACGTTGGACAGCGTGCGCGCTGCCGCGCCGCTCTGCCAGTTCGGGCGTACGACGAGGGTCACGGTCAGCGAGGTGCCGGCCGCGACCGAAGCCGGCCAGCTGCAGTTCAACGTCGGCGAACCGGGGCCGTAGCTCTGGTTGGCGACGAGGCCGGCGCAGGCGCCGCCATCAGACGCGGTGGCCGAGATGAAGGTGAAGCCGGCGTCGCCGGCGGCCACCGTGAAGACGTCGGCGAGCGCGACGTTGGCCGCCGCGGACGGGCCGTCGTTGCGCACGGTGATCGTGTAGGTGGCATTGGTGCCGGCCTGCACCGGGTTGCCGGCCAGGACCTTGGAGACGAGTTCGATGTCGGCGATCGGGTCGATCTGCACCGCGGCGCCGGCGCTGTTGTCGGCGGGCGTGGGGTCGCCCTGGGTCGCCGAAGTGGCGCTGACGGTGGCGTTGTAGCTGCCGTCCTGCAGCGGCCGGCTCGAGCTGTAGGTGAAGGCGACGCTGTCGCCCGGTGCCAGCAGCGTGCCGGCCGTCTGCGTGCAGACGACGTTGCCCGTGCTGCCGCTGCCGGTGCCGGCGCAGGTGAAGGCGGCCGTCGAGTTGCCGCTGGTGTTCGTCAGCGTGACGGCGGTCATCGTCACCGTCGTGGCGGCCAGCCGTCCGGGGATCGTCAGCGTGACGGCCACGTCCTGCGCGTTGGCGCCGGTGCCGATGTTCTTGTTGAGCAGCGTCGCCGTGTAGTTGATCGCCGTCTCGTTGAATTCCAGCGTCGTCGCGACGCCGCCCGCGGTGGTCGCGCCGATGGCGACGCTGAGGTCCGGTGAATTCGCCGTCGCGGTGATCGACGAGGTGGCGCCGGCCGTGTTGTTCGCCAGGTTGTAGTCGCCGGGGTTGCCGCTGTAGCTGACGGTCGCGCTGTTCGTCGCCGCGCCCGTGGCCAGCGACTTCGTAGAGATCGACAAGGGGCTGCTGGTGCCGCCGACGCCGATCGCGGCGCTGTAGCTGCAATTGACGAGCGGCGGCGCCGAACTGCAGCTCCAGTTGCTGCCGCTGTAGCCGACATACTGTTCGTGGCCGGGGTCCAGCGTGTCGACCAGCGTCACCGTGCCGGCGGCCGCGACCAGCGGACCGGCGTTGGAGACCTGCAAGGTGCTCGTCATGTCGGCGCCGAGCGCGACGATGGCCGGCGTCTTGGTCTTGGTGATCGAGAGATCGACGCCGTCGGGCAGCACGTTCAGATTGACCGCCGCGGCGTTGTTCGAGGCCACCGGGTCGGCCGGCCCGCCGGCATTGGCGGCGATCGTTGCCGTGATGTTGTTGTACGCGGTCGGTGTGGCGACGACCGGGGCGACGGCGGTGATCGTCAGCGTGCCGCCGGCGCCGGCGGTGTAGCTGCCGGCGAAACTGCAGGTGACGACGACCGGGTTGCCGGCGTTGCTGCAGTTCCAGCCCGCGGTGCCGGTGTTGCTGACGACGCCGAAGCCCGCCGGCAGCGGCAGGCTCACGGTGGCGCCCGTGCCTGCGGCCGAGGGACCGAGGTTGCTCGGTTGCAGCGTGAAGGTCACGTTGCTGCCCGAGACCGCCGGGCTCGGCGACGGCACCGCCTGGGAGATCGCGAGGTCGGCGCCGGGATTCACCGACACGCTGGCGACCGTCGTGTTGTTCGACAGATCGGGGTCGCCGACACTGGATGTGAGGCTGCCGTTGAGGGTCACCGTGCCGCTGCCGACGCCGAGCACCCGGGTCGCGATGACGAAGCTCGGATAGGCGCCGACGCCCAGCGCGCCGGCGTTGCAGGTGACGACCTGGCCGGCTGCGCTGCAGGCCCAGCCCGGGCCGCCCGAATTGGCGGCGACGAAGGCCAGCGTGCCGGGCAGGGTCGTCGTGTAGGTCGCCGGGCCCGAGGTATTGGGCCCGCCGTTGGAGCCGCTGACGGTCCAGTTGACGACGCCGCCGGAGGTCGCCGGATCGGGGGCGCCGACCATCGTCGCGCCGAGGTCGGCGCCGGCGTTGATCGTCGTCGTCACGGTCAGCGCGTTGTTCGCCGGATTGACATCCAAGTCGCTCGTCGTCGCACTGAAGGTGCTGCTCACGGTGGCCACCGTGGCGCCGGTGGTGCGCACCGTGACGTTGACGGTCTGTATCGGTCCTGCCGGTGCCGCCTGCGTCCCGAGCAGCGTCGCATAACTGCAGGTCACGTTGCCCGGCGAGCCGCCGTCGAACGTGCAGGCGCCGGGTATCGTGGTGTCGACGGCCGATACGAACTGCGTATTCGCCGGCAGCGCGTAACTGAGCACGACGTTGTGTGCCGTATCGCTGTCGTTGTTCTGCAGCGTTGCCGTCAGCGTGAACGTGCCGCCGCGTATCGCCGGGTCGGGATTGGCGACGAGGCTGGGAATCTGCACGTCGACGGCCTGCGCGACCTCGGGCATGCCTATCGTGATCGCGCAAGCGGCGGCGATACGCACCCAGCCCTGGCGTCCAAACCACATTTGCGTAAACATTAAATCCCTCTTGTCGATTTCTCGCCGCATTTGCCGGTGATGCATCGAACTCCGATCGATTGTCGGAGCTCAATTCGCACGCGGCTGATTCTTCGGATCGAAGGCGATTCGAATGCAGCAAAAAGCAGCCCGGTACGGCTCCAATTCCATACCCGTGCTGCCCGGTCCCTCTAATGTCATTCTAGTTCTGCACAGCGGGATTCGGTTTCACCGACCGACACCGAGCGCGCATTAGGAGTTCGCCCATGGCGGGCATCGATAGCCGTCGTTCGCAATCGACCAGGCACCGATGGATGCGTTATTCGAGCAGACCGTACAAGCCGTCGCCGACGGAGATCGGCGCGCCGCCGCGGTCCGCGCTTGGAGTCGCCGAAGTATGTGTCTAAATGGGGGAACGAATATTCGTCCGAATACTATTCAAATGATCGCCGGAACATTTGCCAGAATATTTATCCGGGTATTCGTCGGCCGCTGCCGACGCGGCGGGCCGCTCGCCGGCCGGCTGCATGGCGGAAGCGGTGTCCCCATCCGTCGAACTTCTGCCCGTATCACCCCGGATCACTGATCGGCGCATCTCATAGGTAGAACGGCAACATCTGGTGGATTGCCGCGTCACGGCGTATCATCCAATCTTGCCCATGAAGATGGGTTGGATGACTGGAGCCGGAGATGCCGAAGCTTGCGAAGGAACTCGGGGCCCTGGCGGTCAGCAAGCTCACCGAGCCAGGGCTGCATTTCGTCGGTGTCGTTCCCGGCCTGGCGCTGCAGGTCACAGCGACCGGCGCCCGCAGCTGGACGCTGCGCGTGGTGATCGCCGGCAAGCGGCGCGACATGGGCCTGGGCGGCTACCCGGAGGTCACGCTCGCGGCGGCGCGCGACAAGGCCCGGGAAGCGCGGGAGCTGATCCGGCAAGGCGTCGACCCGATCCAGCGCCAGCAGGCGGCGCAGAGCGCGCTACGCGCGGCGATGGCAGAGGCGTTGACCTTCAAGGAGTGCGCCACGGCCTACATGAAGGCGCACCGGGCAGGCTGGAAGAACGCCAAGCACGCCCAGCAGTGGGAGAACACCCTCAAGCAGCACGCATTCCCCATCATCGGCGAACTGCTGGTGCGCGACGTGAAATTGGTTCAGGTGCTGGCCGTGCTCGAGCCGATCTGGACCACGACGAACGAAACCGCAGTACGCCTGCGCGGCCGCATTGAGCTCGTGCTCGACTGGGCCGCGGCTCGGGGCCTGCGAGACGGACTGAACCCGGCTCGGTGGCGTGGTCACCTCGACAAGCTGCTGCCCAAGCCCTCGAAGGTGAACAAGGCCGAGCATCACGCGGCACTGCCGATCGGCGACGTTGGGGCGTTCATGGTCCGGCTTCGGGCCGCCGAGGGCATGGGCGCCCGGGCACTGGAATTCACGATTCTCACCGCGGCCCGTAGCGGCGAGGCCCGCGGCGCGACCTGGGCAGAGATTGACCTCGAGGCCAAGCTCTGGACCGTTCCCGGCGAGCGCATGAAGGCTGGCAAGGAACATCGTGTGCCGCTGTCGGCCGAGGCGCTGGCGCTGCTGAAGTCGCTCCCTCGCATGGCCGGCTCCGAACTCGTCTTCCCGGCGCCGCGTGGCGGAATGCTCAGCGACATGACGCTGGCCGCCGTCCTGCGCCGGATGGAAGTGCCGGCGGTGCCGCACGGATTCCGGTCGACCTTCCGGGACTGGGCCGCGGAGCGCACCGCGTACCCGCGCGACGTAGCCGAGATGGCCCTGGCGCACGCCATCGGCGACAAGGTCGAAGCAGCGTACCGCCGAGGCGACCTGTTCGAGAAGCGCCGGTTGATGATGGCCGATTGGGCTCAGTTCCTGGGCCGGCCCGAGGTGAAGGGCAACGTCATCGACATGCAGAGCAAGCGGGCTTGACCCGCGACCCGCGCCGGCAGGACGCCGGCAAAGCGGGGCCGGAAGCTGCGGACACAGCGACCGACCCCTAACCACAACGTGCAACCCCTGAAAGGAAGCGCACATCATGGCTACCGAAACTGTAACCCTCGCGAATACGCGGGAAGACAACGTTCACGACTTCAAAAAGGGGATGGCGGCCCTCAAGGCGATGTTGATGATGACGACCGCTGACGCCTGGGAGTGGTTCTCCGGTATGCACGAGGAGCAGCAAGCGGCGTATCTGTCCCGCTGCTGCGATATTGCGCACGAGTGCTCCGAGATTGCAGATCGGCTGATTACCGAAGGGGATGCCGACCAGGCGTGAAGCCACGCCGCCCACCCCGATTGCCGAATAGCTCGGGGTCGGCGCCCCTACAATTCGCCGAATCCACAAGCGCATTGCGCGCTTGCGCGCTGAGTCCGTCGAGCCGCCAGCAGCTCACCTGACCCCGAAAGGGAGATCGTGATGCAGCAGTGCTCCGGAACAACCCGGCAATCAGATTCCGCACATTGGCGGATTGTTCACTGCGTCGGCGCCGGCATCCGCACCGACCAGATCGAGTCGCAGCAGCATACCGGCGGCGCCGCCAGGGAGCATTGACATGGCCGACACATCGAATTTCCCGGTCTCCTACAAAGACCCCCTGTATGCAAGCCTGGATCAGGCGACGGAGCAGAAGCTGGGTCTGCCGAGCGGGTTGCTGTCCAGCATTCGGGTGAATGGCGAGAAGTCGAATGCGGACCAGGTCAGCAGCGCCGGCGCGAAAACTCCGTGGCAGATCACGCCGGCCACGCGCGCCGCGGCGATCAAGTCCTACGGGATCGACCCCTACCTGAGCCCGCAGAACGCCAGCGAGGTCGCCGGAAACCTGCTCGCCGACTCGCTGAAGCGCAACGGCAACGACCCGGCCATCGCCGTCAGCGAGTACCACGGCGGCACGAACCCGCAGAACTGGGGCCCGATCACCAAGGCCTATGTGCAGCGCGTCATGGCGCCGCTGTCTGCCGCCCAGGCTCCGGCTGGCGCCGCTGGCGCTCCGGCCGGGTTCGACCCGAACGCCGCGGCCGCCGGCGCCGCTCCGGCCGGCCCCAGCACCTTCGACCGCGTCAGCGCGCAGATGCAGGCCGCGAAGCAGGCGCAGGCGCCGTCGCAGATCGCATCCATTTATCAGGCCTACCAGTCCGGCCAGATGGCGCCCGACGAGGCCGCGCAGTTCGAGGCCGACGTGCGCAGTGGAAAGATGATGCTGCCGCAGGGCGCATCGCTGAGCAGCGCCAGCGCGCCCGGCGCCGGCGGCGCGACATCGGCGCCCTCGGCGGCGCAAGTCCCGGCGGGCGTCATGCAGGCCTTCGCGAACGGCCAGATGACGCCGCACGAGATGACGCAGTTCGAACAGGACGTGCGCTCGGGTGCGATGCAGCTTCCACAGGGCATGGACGCCGACGCGCTCTTCGGAGCGCCCGAGGCGCCGAAAGGCGTGCTCGAGCGCATCGCCGCGGTACCGGGCGCCATCAGGGAAGCGATCACCGGTGCGCAGCGCGCGACGCCGACGACGGATGCCCTGCCGGACTACGACCACATGCCCGAATTCGGGCACGTCAGCATGGCCGCGCTGAAGTCTGCACTCGGGACGATGTTCAGCAGCCCCGACCAGACGGCGAAGGTCATTCAGGCCAACTTCCCCGGCGTGCAGGTCAGTCAGGACGAGAAAGGCAACTACCTGCTTCGCTCGGCCGAGGACGGCCAGACGTACGCTATCAAGCCTGGGTTCCAGCCCGGGGACATCCCGCGCGCGCTGGGTGCGATCGCGGCGTTCACGCCGGCGGGCCGCGCGACGAGCGTTGCGGGCGGGGCGCTCGCCGCCGGCGGCACGCAGGCGGCAATCGAAGGCGCCAAGTACGCAACTGGCGGCGATTTCAGCCTGGGTGACGTCGCCGGCGCGGCGGCGCTGGGCGGCGCTGCTCCCGTCGTGTCGCGCGTCCTGAGCGCTGCGGCCGGAGCGGTGAAGAACGCAGCGGCCCGCGTGCTCGGAACCGCCGATTCCGCTGCGCCCGGCGCCGCCGGAGTGACCGATGCAGCCGCTGGCGCAGCGCCGATGGCCAGGCCCGTCGAGACGCCGACCGCCGGCGCTTCCGGAGCATCCCCGCAGCCTCGAGGCCCGATCACCGTCGACGCCGCCGGCAATGCCGCGGTGCCCCCGGGCGGCGCCGGCGCAGATGCTCAAGCGGCGGCCGCGCGAGCTGCGGCTGGCGCGCCTGCAGCGCCCGCGGCGACTGCGGCGGCTACCCCAGGCGCAGACACCATCCAATCGGTCGCCCAGACGGCCGCCAAGGCCGCCGGAGGCTCGAAGTCGGCGACCCAGACCCTTGCGAGCATGGCGGCGCCCAATCCTGAGACCCTGGCGGCTGCTGAGCGGCTGGGCGTCGGCAACTTCGTGCAGGCCGACCACATGACGGCGAACGAGGGCTTCCGCCAGACCGCCGCCATCCTCAAGAGCATGAGCCCGGTGTCGGACCTGTCGCTGAGCGAGCGCGAAGGCCTCGCGAACGTGGCGCGCCGGGCAAGCGGACTGATCGACGAGATCGGCGGAACTTCCGACCTCAGCGCGCTCGACTCGACCGCGAAGTCGCGGATGCAGGCCACGCATGCCGAGCTCGGCGCGCGCGAGGACGCGCTCTATTCGAAGCTGCGCAGCCAGATCCCGGCAACCGCAGATGCCCCGGCGACCAACACGCTTGACTTCATCGCCCAGCGTGCGAAGGCCCTTGGCGGCGCCGACAACCTGACCACCGTCGAGAAGACGATCCTTCAGAAGCTGACGCCGACGCCCGGCGCCGATTCGGCGACGCTCGAGGGGCTGGCGCCGCAGGCGCGCGCCCAGGCAATCGCGCAAGGTGCCGACGCCGGATCGCAGCCGACCTATGCGCTGATCGACGACATCAGGAAGGCCGTGGGTCGCAAGATCCCCGATCAAGCCTTCAGCGATCAGGGGATCGGCCTGAACAAGCAGCTGTACGGCCTGCTGACGCAGGACCAGGGCGCGGCGGCGCAAGCGTATGGGGCCGGCGGTCTGTGGAATGCCGCCAAGGCCGCCACGACGACGCGCATCGGCATGGAGAACAACCTCCAGACGCTGTTCGGCAAGGCGCTCGACAAGAGCCTCGTTCCGGGCCTCGGCAAAGCGATGTCCGACTCAGCCAAGGGCGACGCCTCGAATCTGGTCAAGCTGCTGCAGGCGACGCCCGAATCGATGCGACAGGAGCTGGTCACTTCGGGCCTGCAAACGGTCCTCAAGACCGCGCAGCAAGAAGGCCGGATGGACTTCACGAACTTCGCGAACTGGTACGGCCAGCTCAAGGGCAACAGCCAGGCGTTCAACGCCGTCATGGCCAACATCCCGGCCTCGGCGCGCCAGCAGATCAACGACCTCTATCTGGTGAGCAAGGGCATCGGCGACTCGCTGAAGGCCCGGATCGCGACCGGTCGCCTGAACACCGTGGTTCAGGAGGCGATCCAGGCGCCGGACACGCTGGCGGCCAAGCTCTATGACTTGGCCAAGCATGCCGGCAAGGGCCTCGCGGTCGACGCTGTCGGCGGCCATGGCGCCGGGATTCTGACCGCCATCATGTCCGCCACCAGCAAGGGCAAGACGACAGCCCTGAAGGCGATTGATGAGCTGCTGACCTCGCCGGAGTTCGTGAACCTCGCGCGCAACGCCGGCACGCCGGGCGAGGCGACTGCTGTCAAGCGCATGGCCTTCTCGCCGGCCTTTTCGAAGGTGGCGCAGACGCTCGGGCAGCCGCAGGAGCTGAGCAATCGTGAGCAGTGGATCCTGCGCGCCATGCAGGCCCGCAATAGCGCTGGCGAGGCGGGCCAGGAGGGCAAGCTGAGGCCTGGCGCGTCTTCCGATCCCGCAGCGAAGCGCGGCGTCGCGCAGAGGTTGCCGGCCATGCAATAGCCTGCGCCGCGGTGAGTTCGCTTGACCTTGCTTGAGCTTGCTAGCCCGGTTCGATGTGATGCACAATGACGCACCACATGCAAATGTGAGATGCACCGGGGACGGTGCGCCGAGTCTGTGTATGGGTCGCGGTAGCGATCCGACCCGCCGTGGGTTGCCCACCAGCAGCAAAACGGGATTCCGGCCGACAAGGCCGTGTCTTTTCCCTTTTTGAATGCGGAAGGCCATCATGCCCCTGAAGACTCACGCCGCCTCGGTTCCGGCGACCGATGCACATGCACTGGTGCAATTCGACACCCTTCCCGACGCCGCGCATGTGCGACTACCCATCGTGTGCGCCCTGTATGCAATCAGCGCTCCCACTGCCTGGCGCTGGGTAAAGGCCGGCCGACTGCCAGCGCCCATAAAGCTGGGCCCCAACACGACCGGCTGGAATGTCGGCGCACTGCGTCGCTCGTTCGCTCCGGCGGCGCAGGCGTGAGTCATGAGCAGCCACTTCGAGAGCGGCGCCACAGCGCCGGGGCCAGTCACGCCCGAAAGTGACGAAGCCCGCGGGCAAGCGGGCTTCAAGAGGCAGGGAACAGAAGACAGCCGTGATTGTGCCGTGAACGCGGCGCAGCGCAAGTTTCAGGCAGAGAAGGCGGCGACAACGCTGATCGCCGAAGCAGCCCTTGTCGGCGTCGAGCTCGCGCAACTGGCCGACAGATCGTGGATGGCCTCGCGCTGGGGCCTGGGAAAGACGCTGGCCGACATGCCGGCAGTGCGTGCATGGCTGGCGCGCTTGCGGGGTCGCCCATGACTGCCGGCAACCTCACGAGCGACCTGTACCGTGTTGGCGCCGGTTTCAGTGTGCGGTTTCGCCTTGTAGACGACAGACTCGACTGCGAGTGGACGCCGCGCATGCCCACGAAGCGCGAATTCAGCCGCGCCGCCGATCGCTATCGCGCCGCACGCGACGAATTTCTGGCCGAGTGGGCGCGACGCCTTGGTCGCAGTGTCATTTGCCTGGAGGTCTAGGCCATGACCTGTCCTGCGAATTTCCGCGCCTGGCTATCCCGGCGCCGCTGGGTGCTCGCCTATTGGCTCGAGTGGAAACGGGCAGCGGCCGGAGAGCGACGCCAGTTCCTGCGGGAGGCCGCGCTCTGCGTGTGCCTGGCCGCGACTCGCTGCTTCGAGAGCCGCACTCACGACGAAGGGGGCCGCTGATGGCTCGCATCCGATCTATCAAGCCCGAGTTCTGGGTCTCGGAGCAAATCGCCGAGTGCTCGACGAATGCTCGCCTACTGTTCATCGGCATGTGGGCGTTCTGCGACGACCACGGCGTCCACCCGGCGAAGCCGAAGACGCTCAAAGCCGAGCTCTTCCCGATGGACGACTTCTCGGCGAGCGACGTGGCGGGTTGGGTCGACGAGCTGGTCAGAGTCGGTCTGGTGGCCGAGTTCACCTATGACGGCGTCGAGTTCTGGCACGTCACCGGCTGGGCCAAGCACCAGAAAATCGACCGGCCGTCCTTCAAATACCCGGCTCCTCCTGATCGAATTTCGGGGAGCAATCGCGGAGCGCTCGTCGATGACTCGTCGAATGCTCGTCGAGCGCCACCCCCCGGAGTGGAGTCGAGTGGAGTGGAGTCGAGTGGAGTGGAGGTAGCGGACTCGCCGAAGGCTCGCCGCTCGCCCACTCGACGGTCAACTCGGAAGTTGCCAATCCCCGAGGACTTCGCGATCAGCGATCGCGTGCGCGATTGGGCGGCTGGCAAAGGCTTCGATCGGCTGGAGGCCCATCTCGAATCATTCATCGGCAAGGCGCGTGCGAAGGCATACACCTACGTCGACTGGGATGAAGCCTTCATGGGCGCGATTCGCGACGACTGGGCGAAGGTCCGATCCAGTGGCGGCGATGCCGGCCCCGCGATCGACGACAGCAAACCGGGTTGGGCGTTGAAGGCCGGATTCGCCAACCGCTTCGAAGCCGAGAACGCCGGTTGCAAGGAACGCAACGCCAACCAGTTCCGGGCCGGCCGGCGCGTCGAGGTGTCCGCATGAACGCCGCCGAGCTCAGCGCGCGCCTCGCCGAGAACGCCGCGGCGATAGCCGAGTATCTGCTGCCGAAGGGCAAGAAGGTCGGCGGCGAGTGGAAGGCTGGCAGCACGTCGGGCGAGGAAGGGCAGTCTCTCTCGGTGCGAATCAGCGGCGCCAAGAAGGGCATGTGGCGCGACTTCGCGGTCGATGCCGGCGGCGATCTGCTCGACCTCTGGGCGCAGTGCCGCGCGATGTCGGTCGGCCAGGCGATGGCGGAGGCGAAGGCCTACCTCGGCGTCCGTGACGCGATGCCAGCTCGCGAGCGCAAGGCGTTTCGACGCCCCGAAAGGCCAACCTGCAAGGCGCCGAAGGCCCGCGTGCGCGACTGGCTGATGTCGCGCGGTCTCACCGACGAGACGATCGAGGCGTTCCGCATCGGCGAGCAACTGCGCGACGGCAAGGCCTACGCCGTTTTCCCCTACCTGCGCGACGGCGAGCTGGTGAATGCGAAGTACCGCAACCCGGACGAGAAGCGCGACATGCGCCAGGAGGGCGGCGCCGAGCCCTGCCTCTTCGGCTGGCACCTCATCGACCCGCGAGCCAGAACGATTGCGATCACCGAGGGCGAGATAGATGCCATGACGCTGCACCAAGCCGGAATTCCGGCGGTCAGCGTCAATGCCGGCGCCGGGAACCACCAGTGGATCGAATCCGACTGGGACCGCCTCGAGCGTTTCAGCGAGATCCTGATCTGCTTCGACGACGACGAGGCCGGGCGCAAGGGCGCCGCCGAGGTCGCGCAGCGCCTCGGGTCCGAGCGCTGCCGGATGGTTAGGTTCGGCGCGAAGGACGCCAATCAGTGGCTGACGGACGGCGCCGGTGGCGAGGACTTCCACGGCGCGATCCACGATGCGAAGCCGCTGGACCCGGTCGAACTCATGAGCATGGCTGACGTCATGGGCGCCGTGAAGTCGATGTTCTATCCGGCCGAGGACGCGATCCTGGCGCCGCGGCTGACGATCGGCATGACAGCCTTCGACTGGTTCGAGTTCCGACCCGGCGAGCTCACGGTATGGACCGGCTACAACGGCCACGGCAAGAGCTTGATGAATGGTCAGATCCTGCTCGGGTTGATGGCGCAGGGCGAGCGCGTGTGCGTCTTCTCCGGCGAGATGCAGCCGGCGCAGCAGGGCAAACGCCTGGTCAAGCAGGCGACCGGCCTGGACCGTCCAACGCCGGGCTACATCGACGCCGTCGGCGACTGGATCCGCGATCGCATGTGGCTCTTCAACGTGAGCGGCAGCGCCACCGTCGACCGCCTGCTCGAGGTCTTCGCCTACGCCTCGCGACGCTACGGCATCCGGCACTTCGTCATCGATAGCCTGATGATGACCGACGTACCCGAGGACGGCCCGGGATCGATGACGGCGCAGAAGGCCGCGGTCCAGAAAATCACCGACTTCGCCAAGCGCCATGGCGCGCACATGCACCTGATCGCGCACCCCCGCAAGGGCCGCGACGAGTCGCAGGCGCCCGGCAAGCTCGACGTCGCTGGTAGCGGCAAGATCACCGACGCCGCCGACAATGTCTTCACGGTCTGGTCGGCCCGTGTCAGTAGTCGGCATAAATCGGCCACCCGGAGTCGGCATATTCAGGCCACTCGGACGGGCGCCGTGGGGCGTCTCGAAGCACCCTTTGGACAGACCTATTTTGCAGTGATTTCGGCGCCCTTCAGGGCCGC
>JAGWTU010000035.1 GCA_028868825.1 Burkholderiales bacterium
TCGATGCCCTGCTACCTCGAGGACAACGTCGACCGCCAGCGCGGCCAGGGCACGTTCGAGCGCAGCATCCGCATGCTGCAGCGGCTCAACGGGCTCGGCTACGGCCGCCCCGGCAGCGGCCTGGCGCTGAACCTCGTCTACAACCCGCAGGGCGCGAGCCTGCCGCCGCCGCAGGAGGCGCTCGAGCGCGACTACAAGCAGCATCTCGCGGCGCAATACGGCATCGTCTTCGATCATCTCTTTACGCTGGCGAACATGCCGATCCAGCGCTTCGGCTCGATGCTCGTCTCCAAGGGCCGGTTCGACGACTACATGAACTTGCTGCGCGGCGCGCACCGCGAGGCCAACCTCGACGCCGTGATGTGCCGCAGCCTGGTCAGCGTCGACTGGCAGGGCTTTCTCTACGACTGCGACTTCAACCAGCAGCTCGGCCTGGCGCTGCCAACGGCCGACGGGCGTCGGCTGCACATCGCCGACGCCGGCGCGCGCGAACTGGCGCAGCGCGCCATCCGCGTTGCCGACCATTGCTACGGCTGCACGGCAGGCCAGGGATCGAGCTGCGGCGGCGCGCTGGCCGAGGGCGCGGCGGCGGCCAGCCCATGCAGGTCCTGAGCAACCGGCCCGTGGGCAGCGTCGAGGCCACGTGATGCGGCGTCGCTGGGTCTGGCTGCTGCTGCTCGTCGCGCTGGCGGGCCTGTACCTCGCGTCCGGCATCGGCCACGAGCTGACGCTGGCGGCGGTGCAGCGCCACGCCGCCGATCTGCAGGCCTGGCGCGCGCAGCAGCCGCTGGCGGCGGCGGCCCTCTTCTTCGCCGCCTATGTCGTGATGGCGGCACTGTCGCTGCCCGGCGCCACGGTGATGACCCTGGCGGCGGGCTCGCTCTTCGGCCTCGGCTGGGGCACGCTGATCGTCTCGTTCGCGTCGTCGATCGGCGCCACGCTCGCCTTCCTCTCGGCGCGCTGGCTGCTCGGCACCTGGGTGCGTACACGCTTCGGTCCTCGCCTGGCCGCGGTCGACGCCGGCATCGCCAAGGACGGCGGCTATTACCTGTTCACGCTGCGCCTGGTGCCGGTGCTGCCGTTCTTCGTCATCAACCTGGCGGCCGGGCTGACGTCGCTGCGCACGGCGACGTTCTACGGCGTCAGCCAGCTCGGCATGCTCCCCGCCACCGTCCTGTACGTCAATGCCGGCACGCAGCTGGCGCGCATCGAAGCACCGTCGGGCATCGTCTCGCCGGCGGTGCTCGGATCGCTGGCGCTGCTCGGCCTGCTGCCGCTGGTCGCACGCAAGGCCCTGGCCGCGCTGCGCGCGCGCCGCATCTACGCGCGCTACGCCAGGCCGGCACGTTTCGACCGCAACCTCGTCGTCATCGGCGGCGGCTCGGCCGGCCTCGTGACGGCCTATATCGCCGCGGCGCTGAAGGCCCGGGTGACGCTGGTCGAGCAGCACGCGCTCGGCGGCGACTGCCTGAACACCGGCTGCGTGCCGTCGAAAGCGCTGATCCGCTCGGCGGCATTCCTCGCGCAGATCGGGCGCGCCGGCGAGCTCGGCATCGCGTCGGCGCATGCCGAATTCGATTTCGGCGCCGTGATGGAACGCGTGCAGCGCGTCGTGCGCGCCGTCGAACCGCATGATTCGGCCGCCCGCTACACCGCACTCGGCGTCGACGTGGCGCTGGGCCGCGCGCACATCGTCTCGCCCTGGGAGGTCGAGATCACGAAGACGGACGGCCGCGTCGAGCGGCTGACGACGCGCGCCATCGTCATCGCCGCCGGCGCGCGGCCCTATCTGCCGCCGATCCCCGGACTCGACCGCGTCGAGGTGCTGACCTCGGACAACGTCTGGAACCTGCGCCAGCGGCCCGAGCGGCTCGTCGTGCTCGGCGGCGGCCCGATCGGCTGCGAGCTGACGCAGGCCTTCGCCCGCCTGGGCTCGCGCGTGACCCAGGTCGAGCAGCTGCCGCGCATCCTGGCGCGCGAGGATGCGGAGGTCTCGGACCTCGTCGCCGCGCGCTTCCGTGCCGAGGGCATCACCGTCCTCAGCGGCCACAAGGCGCTGCGCGTCGAGATCGACGGGCCGGAGAAGAGGCTCGTCGTCGAGGCCGAGGGCCGCGAGCGCGCGATCGCCTTCGACGCCATCCTCGTCGCCGTCGGCCGCGCGGCCCAGCTGCAGGGCTACGGGCTCGAGGAACTCGGCGTGACCACCGGCCGCACCGTCGAGGTCAACGGCTATCTGCAGACGAATTTCCCGAACATCTACGCCGCCGGCGATGTCGCCGGTCCCTACCAGTTCACCCACATGGCCGCGCACCAGGCCTGGTACGCGGCCGTCAACGCGCTGTTCGATCCGCTGCGCAAATTCAGCGTCGACTACCGCGTCGTGCCCTGGGCCACCTTCGTCGAACCCGAGGTCGCGCGGGTGGGATTGAACGAGATCGAGGCGCGCGAAAAGAACGTCCCGCACGAGGTCACGGTGTACGAGCTGGCCGATCTCGACCGCGCGATCGCCGACGGCCGCACGCCCGGTTTCGTCAAGGTGCTGACCGAGCCGGGCCGCGACCGCATCCTCGGCGTGACCATCGTCGGCGAACATGCCGGCGACCTGATCGCCGAATACGTGCTGGCGATGACGCAGGGCATCGGCCTGAAGAAGATCCTCGCCACGATCCACATCTACCCGACCCTGGCCGAGGCGAACAAGAACGCGGCCGGGCGCTGGCGCCAGGACCATGCGCCGCGCGCGCTGCTGGCCTGGGTCGGGCGCTACCACCGCTGGCGGCGCGGCGGCGCCACCGTCGACAAGCCGCGCGGCGCCGTCGCGGGCACCGCGCAACGCCCACCCGCAGCGAAGTCGAGCGAGCGATGAAGCCGGCCCTGTGCATCGTGATCCCGGTGCTCGACGAAGCCGCGACGATCGTCGCCGCGCTGCTATCGCTGCAGGACTTGCGCCGACGCGGCGCCTGCGTCGTCGTCGTCGACGGCGGCAGCGCCGACGACACGCTGGCGCTCGCGCGGCCGCTTGCCGACCGCGTGCTGACGGCGCCGCGCGGCCGCGCCAGCCAGATGAACGCTGGCGCGGCGGCCTGCGCTGCCGAGGCGCTGCTCTTCCTGCACGCCGACACGCGCCTGCCCGACGGCGCCGACCGGCTCGTGCTGCGCGCGCTGCAAGGCGCGCAGGCCTGGGGCCGCTTCGACGTGCGCATCGACAGCCCGCGGCCCCTGCTCGGCGTCGTCGCGACGCTGATGAATGCACGCTCGCGCTGGACCGGCGTCGTCACCGGCGACCAGGCGCTGTTCGTGCGCACCGCGTTGTTCGCGCAGGTCGGCGGCTTTCCCGACCTGCCGCTGATGGAGGACCTGGCGATTTCGCGCCGACTCGCCCGCCATGGGCGCCCGGCCTGCCTGCGCGAGCGCGTCACGACCTCGGCGCGGCGCTGGGAGCGGCATGGCGTGTGGCGCACGATCGGGCTGATGTGGCGGCTGCGCGCGGCCTACCGGCTCGGTGCCGACCCGCGCGAGCTGGCGATTCGTTATGGCTACCGGCCGCGTTGACGTGATCGACGATGCCGACGACGCGGGCGAGCTGCGCCGGGTGCCCGTCGCGGTGCTCGCCAAGGCGCCGACGCCGGGGCTGGCGAAGACGCGTTTGATCCCGGCACTCGGCGCGGCCGGTGCGGCGCGGTTGCAGCGGCGGCTGACGCGCGACGCGCTGCGCAAGGCGCTGGACGCGAAGCTCGGCGCGGTGACGCTGTGGTGCGCGCCGGATGCCCGCCACCGCTGCTTCAGGGCGCTGCAAGCGGCGACCGGCGTCGCCTGCCTGGACCAGCCCGCGGGCGACCTCGGCGCGCGCATGCACGCGGCTTTCGAGCGCGGTGGCACGCAATCCCCGATGCTGCTGATCGGCACCGACTGCCCGCCGCTGACGCCGCGCCATCTGCGCCAGGCCGCGGCGGCGCTGCTGGCCGGCGACGACGCCGTCTTCATCCCCGCCGAGGACGGCGGCTATGTGCTCGTCGGTCTCCGCCGGCCGCAGCCCGCGCTGTTCGTCGACATGCCCTGGAGCACGCCAGCGGTGATGGCCGAGACGCGCCGGCGCGCGCTCGCCGCGGGACTGCGCTGGCGCGAACTCGAGACGCTGTGGGACCTCGACCTCCCCGCCGATCTCGAGCGCTGGCATGCCTGGAGCCGCTCGGCAGCGATGCCGACCGCCGTATCCCAGGCCGCCGGCACGGCAGGGGACGCGCCGTGAAGCGCCTGCTGCTGCTCGGCGGCGGCCACGCCCATGTCCAGGTGCTGGCCGATCTCGCGCGCCAGCCGCTGCCGGGCTGGGAGGTCCATCTCGTCTCGCCGTACCGGCGCCAGATCTACTCCGGCATGCTGCCGGGCTGGATCGCCGGCGACTACCGCATCGAGGACTGCGCGATCGCCATCGACCGGCTCGCGGCGAGCGCGGCTGTGCGCTTCCACGAGACCGCAGGCGCGGGCGTCGACCCCGGCGCCGCCATCGTCCGCTGCGTCGACGGCAGCACGCTGGGCTACGACGCGCTGTCGATCGACACCGGCCCGACACCGGCGCTCGACGATCTGCCCGGCGCCGCCGAACAGGCGCTGCCGGTGCGGCCGATCGAGACCTTCATCGCCGCCTGGCCGGCGCTCGTCGAACGCATCCGCGCCGCCAACCGGCGTTTCGACCTGCTCGTCCTCGGCGCCGGCGCGGCCGGTGTCGAACTCGCCTTCGCGATCCGGCACCGCGCCGGTGTCGAAGGCTGGTCGCAGCTGGCCGTCACGCTTGCCGGCGCCGATGAAAGGCCGATGGCCGGCGCGCCCGATGCCGCCCGCCGCCGCGCCTGGCGCCTGCTGACCGAACGCGGCATCGCCTGGCGCGGCGGCTGCCGTGCGACGCGCATCGACGCCGATCGCGTGCATGTCGCCGGCGCCGAGTCCTTGCCCTTCGACGCCTGCATCGTCGCCACCGGCGCCGCCGCGCCGCGCTGGCCGGCCGCAGCGGGATTGGCGACCGACGAGCGCGGTTGCATCCGCGTTGCGGCCACGCTGCAAAGCGTCTCGAATCCGAACGTGTTCGCCGCCGGCGATGTCGCCGCCTATGCCGATCCGCGCCCCAAGTCCGGCGTCTACGCCGTGCGTGCGGGGCCGGTGCTGGCCGCCAACCTGCGCGCGTTCTGCCTCGGGCAGGCAGCGCTGCAGCGCTGGACACCGCAGACCGAGGCGCTCTACCTCATCAACACCGGCGACCGGCACGCGATCGCGATGCGGGGCCGCTGGTCCTGCAGCGGCCACTGGGTCTGGCGCTGGAAGGACCGCATCGATCGCCGCTTCATGCGCCGATTCGGCACGCCCGCCTGAGCTCGAGGCTTGCGCTCGGCGCCAGGCCCGGGAAGCCGCGGCGCACAATGCAGCGCATGGCCACGCGCGCGCCGATCCGCACATCCGACCTGCCCGCGGTGGCGCGCCTGGCGACCGACGCCACCGCCGGCCTCACCGATCTCGTCGAGGCGATGCACGAGCGCATCGCACGGCTGCCGGGCCTGCCGCGCCCGGCGATCGACGGGCGCACGAGCGGACTCACCGGTCTGGTCTACAAGACCATCCGCGGCGTCACGCGCGTCGTCGGCGGCAGCATCGAGGCGCTGCTCGGGCTGCTGACGCCCGCCCTCGGATCCGACGCAGCACCGGCGGCCGAGCGCGAGGCCCTCGTCGCCGCGCTCAACGGCGTGCTCGGCGACTACCTGGCCGCGACGGCCAACCCGCTGGCCACACCGATGACCCTGCGCCGCGACGGCCGCGCCTTGCCGCTGGAACGCGCCGCGCTGGCAGCGGTGCTGCCCGACATCAGCGGCAGCGCGCTCTTGCTGATCCACGGCCTGTGCATGAACGACCTGCAATGGACGCGCGACGGCCACAACCAGGGCCTCGCGCTCGCCAGCGCGCTCGGCCTGACGCCGCTTTTCCTGCATTACAACAGCGGGCTGCATGTGTCGATCAACGGCCATGCGCTGGCGCAGCGGCTCGAGCAGCTGAGCCTGCAATGGCCCGTGCCGCTGACGCGCATCGCCGTCGTCGGCCACAGCATGGGCGGGCTGCTGGCGCGCAGCGCCTTGCACAGCGCGCGGCAGGCCGGCCACCGCTGGCCGTCGCTGCTCACGGACCTGGTGTTCCTGGGCACGCCGCATCACGGCGCACCGCTCGAGCGCGCCGGCCACTGGATCGACATCGTCCTCGGCGCCACGCCCTATGCGGCGCCGTTCGCCCGCCTGGGCAAGGTCCGCAGTGCCGGCATCACCGACCTGCGTCACGGCAATCTGCTCGACGAGGACTGGGTCGGCCGCGACCGCTACGCGCGTGGCGTCGACCGGCGCCAGCCGGTGCCGCTGCCGAGCGACGTGCGCTGTTTCGCGGTCGCCGCCAGCCTCGCGACGCAGGCCGGCGCGCTGCGCGGCGAGCTGCTCGGCGACGGGCTCGTGCCCGTCGACAGCGCGCTCGGTCGCCATCGCGATCCGGCGCGCTGCCTGGATTTCGCCGCGCAGCGGCAGTGGATCGGCTACGGCATGAACCACATGGATCTGCTCGGACATCCCGAGGTCCATGCCCGACTCATGCGTGCGCTGACCGAGGGCACCCTGGCCGCCGATGACGGCCGGCCAAGCGCGGCGCCGCCGCTCGCGTAGCGGTGTTATGGTGCTCCATCACCAGCCATCCACCCGAGGTTCCTGCCATCGCCCAGCTCAGCCCCGGGTCCACGTCGCCCGTTGCGCCCGCCATCGATACGCTGCTGCTCGCGGTCGCGCGGATCTCGACCTTCGATCTCGAGCGGCCGCTGACGCACGCCACCGGCTTCTTCTTCGAGCGCGACGAACGCCTGTTCCTCGTCACCAGCCGGCATGTGCTCATCGATCGCCCGAGCAACCACAACCCGAACCGCATCGAGATCGAGGTGCATACCGACGCCGCCGACCTCGGCCGCTCGGTGACGATCTCGCTGCTGCTGTACCGCGACGGGCGCAGCCTGTGGCGGCAGGGCCTGGACGAAGGCGGCGAGATTGACGTCGCGATGATCGAGCTCGAGCCCGGGACGGTGCCCGCCACGGCCCGGCTCCATGCCTTCACGCCGGCGCATCTGCTCGGCTCGTCGGGCCATGTCGAGGTCGGCAGTTCGCTGCTCGTCATCGGCTTCCCGCTCGGTTTCCACGACACGCTGCACCACCTGCCGGTGGCGCGCCAGGCGATGCTCGCCTCGGCCTACGGCATGCGCTTCCAGGGCCAGGGCTACTTCCTCACCGACGCGCGCACGCACCGCGGCACCAGCGGCGCGCCGGTCGTCCTGCGCGAGCGCCATGGCCGGGCCGCGCGTGCGGCGCTGCCGTGGAAACTGCTGGGCGTGCATTCGGCGCGCCTGGACATGAGCGGGCGCGACAAGGTGCTGGATGAATCGCTGGGCCTGAATTGCGCCTGGTACGCCGACATCCTGATGACGTTGAGCGAAAGAAGGTAGCCCGCGCGCCGCCGCGTCCGGGCCGCGCTTCACTTCACTTCAGCTTCGTCCGCGCCAGCCGCTTCGCGTTGGAGACGGCCTTCTTGTGCACGGGTCCCAGTCCCTTGTCCGCGATGCGGTGCGCGGCGTCCTGCAGCTGCGACGCATGCAGCCCCATGGCCTTCGTCGACCAGGGCGCGAGCAGGTTCGACGGCGCCAGCCAGGACAGGGCCATAGCCTGCTGCGAGCGCGCCATTTCGCCCCACATCCCGGTCCACGAGCTCACGAAGGCCTGCTGCTTCTCGAGCACCATGTCGCTCATCTCCTTGCGGTCCCGCGCGCTGGGGACGGGCCCCGCCAGCGCCATGCGGGTCAGGCGATGCGCGACGACCTGCGGCGCGGCGATGGCCAATTCGCCCAGCTTCCTGGCCGTGGCGGCCTGGCGACCGGTGTTTCTCTTGTGCATGGCGGGTCTCGCTGGGGTTCGCGCAGGCGGTGCGCGGCGATCGCGAGCTTACGCCTGCCAGACGCCGTAGCCCGCCTCGCGCAGGCCGATGGCGAGTTCGACCTCCATCTCGCGCGCCGCCTCGTAGGGCATCGGGTTGTAGACCTCGTAGAGCTGCGGCAGCAGGCGCAGGCCGTACTCGAACACATAGCGGTTGGCCTGGATGCCGGCCTTGTGGCGGTCGAAGCGCAGATCGGGGTCGAGACCGGTCATGCCGACATAGACCAGCGGCTTGTCGAGTTGGTGGTCGGGGTTCGCCCTGCGGAACGCCGGCTCGTTCCAGACCCGGTCCGACAGCTCCACCACGTAGACATGGTGGTGGTGCCTGCGCGGGCGGCTCACTTCAGCGCCAGCACCATCACGCCGGCGCCGACCATCAGGATGCCGACCCATTCCTGCAGCGAAGGCCGCTCGCCGAGGAAGACGAAGGCGATGACGACGACGAGCAGCAGGCTCAGCTTGTCGACCGGCGCGACCTTGGACGCGTCGCCGATCTTCAGCGCGCGGAAGTAGCAGGTCCACGAGGCGCCCGTCGCCAGCCCCGAGAGCACGAGGAAGAGCCAGGTCTTGGCCGACAGCGCCAGCGGGTCGGTCCACTTGCCGGTGGCGTAGACGAAGGCGCCGAGCACGCCGAGGATGATCACGGTGCGGATCAGCGTGGCCATGTCGCTGTTGACCCCGGCCAGGCCGATCTTGGCGAAGATCGCCGTCAGTGCGGCGAACACGGCCGACAGCAGCGCCCAGATGAACCAGGCCGAACCTGCGCTTGCTGATGTCATGGCTGCCTCGCTCGAAGTGCTGGTGTGGGCCGGCGTTCGACGCCGGACGGGAACCCGTGCCGACGCCATTGTGCGGCGCCGGGTGATCCAAGCCGGCCCGCGCTGCGTATCAGCTTGCGGGGCCGGCCGAACGGCGGCCTCCCCTCGCAACCCGCGCAACGAACCCCTTGACCGCCCATGTCGATAGCCTCCGCCACCGCCGTCCACTGGGTCGAACAGGGACTGGTGCCCGACGGCGCCGTCCGCCACGGCATCCGCCGGCTGCTGAAAGCGCGCCTGGCCGAATTGCGCGACGGCGATGTGACCGCGACCGCCGCCGCGACGCAGGCCTTCGTCGAGGCGATGCGCGACGCGCCGCTCGCCCTCGTCCCCGAAAAGGCCAACGAGCAGCATTACGAGGTGCCGGCCGATTTCTTCGCGCTGGTGCTGGGCCGCCACCGCAAGTACAGCTGCGGCTACTGGGGCGACGACGCCGGGCTGAATACGGCGCCGGTGGACAGCATCGAGCGCGCCGAGGCCGCGGCGCTGCGCATCAGCTGCCAGCGCGCCGGGCTGGCCGACGGCCAGCGCGTGCTCGAGCTGGGCTGCGGCTGGGGTTCGCTGAGCCTGTGGATGGCCGAGCAGTTCCCCGCCAGCCGCATCACGGCGCTGTCGAATTCGCAGTCGCAGCGGCTGCACATCGAGGCCGAGGCGCGGCGGCGGCAATTGCGCAACCTGCAGGTGATCACGCAGGACATCAACGCCTTCGACACCGGCGAACGCTACGACCGCATCGTCTCGATCGAGATGTTCGAGCATCTGCGCAACTGGCCGCTGGCCTTCGCGCGCGTGGCGCGCTGGCTGGCGCCGGGCGGCCGCTTCTTCATGCATGTGTTCGCGCATCGCGGCGCGCCGTATCCGTTCGAGGTGCGCGATGCCAGCGACTGGATGAGCCGGTATTTCTTCTCGGGCGGCATGATGCCCAGCGACGACCTCGCGCTGCATTGCCAGGACGACCTGCGGCTGCTGCAGCGCTGGCGCTGGGACGGCACGCATTACCAGCGCACGGCCGAGGCCTGGCTCGAGAACATGGACCTCCACCGCCGCGAGCTGATGCCGGTGTTCGAGCGCTGCTATGGCACCGCCGACGCGGCGCTGTGGTGGACGCGCTGGCGGCTGTTCTTCCTATCGGTGTCCGAACTCTTCGGCTACGACCGGGGCCAGCAATGGTGGGTCTCGCATTATCTTTTCGAGAAACGCGCATGAAGTCGACCCGCAGGCGGTGCCGTTGAACGCGCTGTTCGCCGGCGCGCTGCCGGCCGTGGCGCTGCAGGGCCTGGCGCTGATCGCATTGCTGGCCGTGCTGACCTGGATCGCCAGCGTCTGGCGCCGCGATGTCAGCCTGGTGGACCGCATGTGGCCGGTGTTCATCGCCGGCGCCGCGCTCGAATACCACCATGGCCTGGCGGCCGGCGGCGCGCGGTCGGCGTGGCTGCTGGTACTGGTGCTGGCCTGGGCGCTGCGGCTGGGCGTCTACCTCACGCATCGCAACTGGGGCCACGGCGAGGACCGCCGCTACAGCCGCATCCGCGAGCGCCACGAGCCGAACTTCGCCCTCAAGAGCCTCGTGCTGATCTTCGCGCTGCAGGCCGTCGTCGCCTGGATCCTCGGCTGGCCGCTGCTGCTCGGGCTCGCGAACGACGCGCCACTGGCGGCGACGGACGTCGTCGGCTGCGCCATCGCGCTGGTCGGCCTCGCCTTCGAGACCATCGGCGATGCCCAGCTCGCGCGCTTCAAGTCCGATCCGGCCCATGCCGGGCAGGTGATGGACCGTGGGCTGTGGCGCTGGACGCGGCACCCGAACTATTTCGGCGAGGCCTGCTTCTGGTGGGGCATCTGGCTGCTCTGTGCCGGCCGCGCCGGATTCGCCGGCGCGTGGACGCTGGTCTCGCCCCTGATGATGACCTGGCTGCTGCTGCAGGTCTCGGGCGTGCGGCTGCTCGAAGCCGACCTGGGCGCGAGCCGCCCGGCCTATCGCGACTACATCGCGCGCACCTCGGCGTTCCTGCCCTGGCCTCCACGGCAGCCCCGGGGGCCCGGCGCCGACACCGGCCCGCGCTGGGTCGCGGCCGTCGCCGCGACGGTGTGCAGCTTCCTCGCGCTCGACGCGCTGTGGCTGTCGACGATGAGCGCGCGCCTGTACCGGCCGGCGCTGGGCCCTTTGCTCGCCGCGGCACCCGACTGGATCGCCGCCGCGGCCTTCTATCCGCTGTATCTCGCCGGCGTCGTCGTCTTCGCCGTCGCGCCGGCGCTGCGCGGCGGCCGGCGGCGCGATGCCGCGGCGCGCGGCGCCTTCCTCGGGCTCGTCGCCTACGCCACCTACGACCTCACGAACCAGGCGACGCTGCGCGACTGGCCCTGGGCCGTCACGCTCGCCGATCTCGCCTGGGGCATGTGCGCCACGGCCATCGCCGCCGCGGTCGGAGCGACTGCGGCCCGCCGCCGCGCCTGACCGGGCAACATCGGGGCGCGCGGCGCGCGCCGCCTCACATCCCGACCAGCGCGCCGCCGATGCGCGCCAGCCAGCCGTCGAACAGCACCTTGCCGCTGACCGACGCCAGGCAGACGCAGGTGCTGCCCGGCAGCACGACGGGTTGGTGGTGCACGGCGTCGTCGGCGGTGTCGAAATCGCCGGGGCCGAATTGCCCGCGGCCGTCGTCGAAGGCGCCGTACAGCACCTGCGTCATCTCGCGGCCGCGGTGGCTGTGCATCGGCAGCTGCCGGCCGCCGTCGACGCGCAGCAGGAAGAGATTGGCCTGCGCGTCGTGCGGCGCGCCGATGCGGCTCCAGCGCAGCCCGGGCCCGAGCAGGCGCCAGGGGCCGATTGCGCAGCCGGCCAGGCTGCGCGGCCAGGGCAGGCCTTCGGGCAGTTGCGCACGCACGGCCGGCATCGCAGCCGCTTGCGGGCGCGGCGTTGCGGCGCCGTCGATGCGCGCCAGCGTCTCGGCCAGCGCCGCGGGCGCCAGCAGTTCGGGTTCGAGCGCGTCGAGCAGCACGCCGCCCAGCGCCTCGAAGTCGCGCACGCGTTCGCGGCAGCGCGGGCACTGCTCGGCGTGCACCGCCAGCACGATCGCCGCGGCCGCATCGAGGCGGCCGGCCGCGAGTTGCAGCAGCAGTTCGTCTTCGGGATGGTGGCGGATGGTCATGGTTCGAGGCCGTCGAGCAGGCGGCGCAGATGGTTCAGCGCCAGCCGGATGCGCGACTTCACGGTGCCCAGCGGCAGACCCAGATCGCGCGCGATCAGCGCATGCGGTTGTTCGTCGAAATACGAGCGGCGCAGGATCAGCGCCTGCTCGTCGGACAGGTGGGCGAGCGCGGCGCGCACGCGCGTCTCGCGGCGGGCGCCGTCGAGCCGCTGCTCGGGCCCGGCATCGGGGTCGGCGGCGGCCGCTTCGAAGTCGTACGCATCGGCGCCGGTCTCGGCGTCCGATTCCAGCGCCGGCGCCTCGCCGCCCTGGCGGCGGTGGCCGTCGATGTGCAGATGGCGCGCGATCGTGAAGATCCAGGTCGAGGCCTGCGCGCGCACCGGGTCGAACGAGGCCGCCTTGCGCCAGACCTTGAGCATCGCCTCCTGTGCCAGGTCCTCGGCGACGCCGTCGGCGCAGCCGGCGCGCATCAGGTACGACTTCAGCCGCGGCGCGAAATGCTTGAACAGCGCGGCGAAGGCCTGGCGGTCGCCATGGCTCGCCACGGCCCCGAGCAGGCCATTCCAGTCGTCGTTCGTCGGCATCGATCCAGGCATCCGGTGACTCGTGACGAGCGACAGCCGGGCCCGCGCGGACGCGAGCCTCGGCCGCGGCCCGCGGGGCCGGGGCATGGGGTGTTCGCGTGCGACATCCATGCCCCTTCTACGTCTCGCGGGGCGGATTGGATCACAGGCGGCCCGGGCGCGTGATCCAAACCGACGCCCGCTGCGTACAAGGGTCATCGCGCCTACCGCACGCCTACTGCCACCTACCGACGCCGGCGCCGACCGGAAGAAGAAGAAAGATCGCCCGATGCCCCCCAACACCGTCGCGACGACACCCGCCCCCGCGCCGCTCGACATCGCCGTCATCGGCAGCGGCATCTCGGGGCTCGCGGCCGCCTGGCTGCTGGCGCAGCGCCACCGCGTGACGCTGTACGAGGCCGACGCGCGCCTCGGCGGCCACAGCCACACGGTCGACGTGCCGACCGCGGACGGCGGCGCGCTCGCCGTCGACACCGGCTTCATCGTCTACAACGAACCGGCCTATCCGAACCTCACCGCGCTGTTCGCCCATCTCGGCGTCGCGACGCGGGCTTCGGACATGTCGTTCGCGGTGAGCCTGGACGGCGGCCGCCTCGAATACTCGGGCAGCGACCTGGCCGGCCTCTTCGCCCAGCGCGGCAACCTGCTGAGCCCGCGCTTCTGGTCGATGCTGCGCGACCTGCTGCGCTTCTACCGCCAGGCGCCGCTCGAGGCGCCGGACGTCGGCCTGATGTCGCTCGACGATTACCTCGACCGCCGCGGCTACGGCCGCGCCTTCCGCGACGACCACCTGTACCCGATGGCGGCGGCGATCTGGTCGGCGCCGGCGGCCGAGATCGGCCGCTATCCGACGCAGGCCTTCGTGCGCTTCTGCGAGAACCACGACCTGCTGAAGGTCGGTCGGCGTTCGACCTGGCGCACCGTCGTCGGCGGCAGCCGCGCCTATGTGCAGCGGCTGGCGGCGGCGCTGGGCGAGGGCGTGCAGGCCGGCCGCGCCGCCGTCGCGGTGCTGCGCGACACGCAAGGCGTGAAGATCCTGACCACCGGCGGCGAGGCGGCGCGGCGCCACGACGAGGTCGTCATCGCCACCCATGCCGACCAGGCGCTGCGCCTGCTGCCGCAGGCCTCGGCCGACGAGCGCCGGCTGCTCGGCGCCTTCGGCTACACGCGCAACCGCGCCGTGCTGCACGGCGACGCGGCGCTGATGCCGCAGCGCCGCGCCGTCTGGTCGAGCTGGAACTACAGCGCCGACCGCGACGCCGCCTCCGCGCCCTGCGTCACCTACTGGATGAACCGCCTGCAGGGCCTGGCCGGCCCGCGCCCGATCTTCCTGACGCTGAACCCGCGCCGCGAGCCCGCGCCGGGGCAGATCCTCCACGAGCAGGTCTACGAGCATCCGCTGTTCGACGCCGCGGCGATGCTCGCGCAGGAACAGCTGTGGCCGACGCTGCAGGGCCGGCGCCACACCTGGTTCTGCGGCGCCTATTTCGGTGCCGGCTTCCACGAGGACGGGCTGCAGGCGGGACTCGCCGTGGCCGAGGCGCTGGGCGGCGTGCGCCGGCCCTGGTCGGTGGCCGGCGAATCGGCGCGCATCCGGCTCGGCGGGGCTGCCGCGTTGGCCGCACCGGCCGCGCTGGCCGCTTGAAGACCGCATGAAGACCGCGCCGACGATGGAGACCCCCGCCAGCGCATCGGCGCTGTATCGCGGCCGCGTCATGCACCAGCGCGTGCGGCCGGCGCGCCACCGGCTGGCCTATCGCGTCTACACGCTGCTCGTCGACCTCGACGAGCTGCCCGCGCTCGCGCGGCGGCTGCGGCTGTTCTCGCTCAACCGCTACAACCTCTTCAGCCTGCACGAGCGCGATTACGGCGGCGGCGATGCGCGCGGCCTGCGCCGGCATGTCGAGCGCGAGCTCGAGCGCGCCGGTCTGCCCGCCGGCGGCGCGATCCGCCTGCTGACGATGCCGCGCCTGCTCGGCTACGCCTTCAATCCGCTGAACGTCTATTTCTGCCACGCCCCGGACGGCGCGCTGCAGGCCATCCTCTACGAGGTCAACAACACCTTCGGCGAACGCCACAGCTACCTCATCGAGGTCGACGCCGGGCAGGCCCGCGACGGCCGCATCGTGCAGCGCTGCGCGAAGCATTTCCATGTCTCGCCCTTCCTCGGCTGCGAGATGCAATACCGCTTCGGCATCGAGCCGCCGGCACCCGGGCGCGACGCGCTGAGCGTCGGCGTGGCCGCCTACGACGCGCAGGGCCTGGTGCTGAACACGCGGCTCGACGCCACGCGCGGCCTGCTCAGCGACGGTGCGCTGCTGCGCGCCTTCTGCGCCTATCCGCTGCTCACGCTCAAGGTCGTCGCCGGCATCCACTGGGAGGCGGCGCGGCTGCTGCTCAAGCGCCTGCAGGTGCACCGCAAGCCGCCGCCGCCGACCCGCTCCGTGACCGTCATCAGGAATCCCCGAACATGACTCTTCCGAACACATCGGTCGGCGGCGACGCCGGCGGCCTGTCCCGCGGCGGGGCCAGCGGCCTGGCCGGCCGCTGGCTGCGGCGACCGCTGCAAGGCCTGCTGCGCGCCGTCAGCCACGGCTCGCTGCGCGTCGAGCTGCCCGACGGCGAGGTCATCGAGGCCCACGGCGCGCAGCCCGGGCCGCGGGCCTCGATGCGGCTGCTGCGCTGGCGCGCCCTGGCGCGCCTGGCGCTGGGCGGCGACCTCGGGCTGGCCGAGGCCTGGCGCGACGGCGACTGGTCGACGCCCGACCTGCCGGCGCTGCTGCGTTTCGGCGCCCTCAACGAAGCGTCCTGGGGCGATCGCAGTCGCGCCGCCTGGCCGGCGCGCTGGCTGGGCCGCGCCTGGCACTGGGCGCGAGCCAACACCCGCCGCGGCAGCCGGCGCAACATCGCCGACCATTACGACCTGGGCAATGCCTTCTACGCCCGCTGGCTCGACCCCGAGCTGATCTATTCCAGCGCGATCTACGGCGATCCGACGCAGTCGCTCGAACAGGCGCAGGCTGCGAAGCTGCAATGCATCATCGAGCGGCTGCAACTCGACTCGCTGCCGCCCGGCGGCGAGATTCTCGAGATCGGCTGCGGCTGGGGCGCGCTGGCGCTGGCGATGGCGCGCCGGCGGCCCTGCCGCGTCACCGGCATCACCCTGTCGCAGGAACAGCTCGCCCATGCACGCGAGCGCGTCGCTGCATCGGCAATGCCGACGCGCGTCGAGCTGCGGCTGCAGGACTACCGCGACCTGCGGGGCAGCTACGACCGCATCGTCTCGATCGAAATGCTCGAAGCCGTCGGCGAGCGCTATTGGCCGGTCTATTTCGAGACGCTGCGTCGCTGCCTGCGGCCGGGCGGCATCGCGGTGATCCAGGTCATCACCATCGGCGAGGCGTATTTCGACGATTACCGGCGCCACACCGATTTCATCCAGCGCCACGTCTTTCCCGGCGGCATGCTGCCGACCGTGAGCGCCATTCGCGACCAGGCGCGGCGCTGCGGACTCGAAATGGTCGAGGCGCTGCCTTTCGGCGCCAGTTACGCGGCGACGCTGGCCGAATGGCGGCGGCGTTTCATCGCCGCCTGGCCCGAGATCGAGGCGCTGGGATTCGACGCGCCGTTCCGCCGCCTCTGGGAGTATTACCTGAGCTATTGCGAGGCGGGGTTCCTCTGCGGCAAGGTCGATGTCGGGCTGTACACGCTGCGGCATGCGGCCGACGCCGCAGCACCGCCCGGCACCTGACCGGCGTCGCGGTTCCCGCGGGAATCAGCTGGCCTCGCGCAGGCGCTGGCGCAACGCCGTCTTCAGCACCTTGCCGTAATTGTTCTTGGGCAGGCTGTCGACGAAGCGGTACTGCTTGGGGCGCTTGAAGCGGGCGATGCGATCGAGGCAATGCGCATCGAGTGCCGCCGCGTCGAGATCGGCGCCCGCTCGCGCGACGACGAAGGCGACGACGACCTCGCCCCATTCCGCGTCCGGCGCGCCGACGACGGCGACCTCGGCCACGCCGGGTGCCGTCAGCAGCACCTCCTCGACCTCGCGGGGATAGATGTTGGAGCCGCCGCTGATCAGCAGGTCCTTGCTGCGATCCTTCAGCGTCAGGAAGCCGTCGCCGTCGAGCGAGCCGACGTCGCCGGTCCATAACCAGCCGTCGCGCAGCGCGCCGGCGCTGGCCTCGGGATTGCGCCAGTAGCCGGCCATCACCGTGTCGCCGCGCACCAGCACTTCGCCGATCTCGCCCGGCGGCAGGCTGCGGCCCCGCTCATCGGCCACGCGCAACTGCACCGGCGTCTGCGCCACGCCGACCGAGCCCAGGCGTTCGAGATGCCGCGGGTGGTCGGCGTCGGCGAGGTGGTGGCGCGCGAGCGCGGTGCCGACCATCGGCGTCTCGCCCTGGCCGTAGATCTGCACGAAGCGCGGCCCCATCACGCGCAGCGCGCGCTCGATGTCGGCGAGGTACATCGGCGCACCGCCGTAGACGATGGTCTTGAACGATGCGGCCGCGTCCTGCGGCGTCAGTCCCGCGGCTGCGGCATGGTCGACGAGACGCTTGACGATGGTCGGCGCGGCGAAGGTCGACAGCGGACCGAGCGCGCGCCCGAGCTCGAAAAGCTCGGCCGGATCGACGCCGCCCGACGCCGGCACGACCTGCCGCGCGCCGGCCATCAGATGCGGAATGGCATAGAGGCCGCAGCCATGCGACATCGGCGCCGCGTGGACGATGAGGTCGTCGGCGCCGATGGCGTCGACGTCGTTGAAATAGGTCAGCCCCATCGTCATCAGGTTGCGGTGCGTCAGCATCACGCCCTTGGGCCGGCCGGTCGTGCCGCTGGTGTAGAAGAGCCAGGCGAGGTCCTGCGGATCGCGGTCGACGGGTCCCTCCTCGGCGCCCATCGCATGCCCGGCCGGCGCGGCGAGCAGGGCATCGGCCGCGGCCGAATCGACGTCGATCTGCTGCTGCAGCCCGCGCAGCGCGGGCGGCGCGACATCGCCGGTGACGAAGGCCCAGCGCGCCTGGGCGTCGTCGATGATCCATTCGACCTCGGCCGGGTGCAGCTTGGCGTTGACCGGCACGACCACCAGCCCGGCCCACCAGGCGCCCCAGAGGATTTCGAGATAGCGCGGGTGGTTGCGCATGAAGACGACGACACGCTCGCCCGGATGCAGCCCCGCCTGGCGCAGGCGGCGGGCCAGGGCGGCGCTGCGCGCGGCCCATTGCCCGAAGGTGGCGCTCACGCGCGTGCCATGGAGCAGCGCGGTGCGCTCGGGGGCCACCAGGGCCTGGCGCAGGAGGAGATGGGCGAGCGTCATGAGATCGATGGGCGGCGGCCGGGCCCGTGAAGATACCCCCAGCCCGGCCGCCTGACCAGCCGGGTGGCGGTCGCCATCCGCCGCCCCGGCGCTACAGGCGCGCCAGCAACGACTCGAAGCCGGGGTAGTCGGCGGCGGCGAGCGTGAACTTGCGCGACGCCGCGCCGCGGGCGTCGCCGGCGCGCAGCGCCTGCACGAAGGCGGCCGGCTCGACGATCCAGCTGCCGCCGATCGAACTGACGCCGCGCGCAAACAGGCCGTCGGGCAGGCAGCCCAGGCTCGGGCCGACGAGGGCGAGGCGGCGCGCGCCGCGGCAATGGCCGAGCATCGCGTCCAGCGTGTCGTTGAGCAGCAGGGTCCCGGTGGCCAGCACCTTGCTGCAGGCCTGCAGCGCACGCGCATCGGTGGTGACGCGCCAGCCCTCGCGCTCGCCGACGAGGTCGGCGCGCAGCTCGACGACGGTGAGGCGGGCGCCGCGCTCGACGAGTCGCGGCACGAGCGGGCCGAAGAGGCCGATCATGCCGATCTCGTCGCCCGGCTGCGGGTCGAGCAGGCCGATCGAATCGGCCGCGGGCGGCGGCACGAAGCCGGCGCGATCGAAGAGCCAGCGCGTGATCGCGTTCGCCACCGCGAAGCCCAAGGTGCGTTCGACGCCGGGCGCACCGGCATAGCGGCGCGCCAGGTCCAGCGCGTCGCCGCCGGCGAGCGGCGGCAGTCCGCGCAGCGCGTCCAGCGTGTCGCCCAGCAGCACGAAGGTCAGGCCGAGCGAGCCGTCTTCGAGCTCGACGGCGCAGAACTCGCCGCGCTCGGCGCCCGTCTCGGGCTCCGGGGGCAGATGCAACGCACGCAGCCGCGGCAGTCGCGCGCGCGACGCGAGGCGTTCGAGCTGGGCCACGTAGTCGCTCGCGAAGCTCATGGCGTTCTCCGATGCCGCGCCGCCCGCCCCGACAGCGCATTCGGGAAATAGATCGCCGTCAGGCTGCGGCTGTGCACGGGCGAATGGCCGCGGCCGTCGCCGCCGGCGGCGGCATCGGCATAACGACGCCAGTCGCGCACCCAGTGGATGTCGTCGCAGACCTCGAGCAGGCCCAGCGTCTCACGATCGCCGACGAGGATGCCCTGCACGCGCAGGCCGAGCTCGGTGCAGGCCGCATCGAGCCGTTCGAGCGTCGCCGGCACGCAGCCGAATTCACCGTCGCTGACGACGAGCAGGTCGGCGCTGCGCCAGCGCGCCTCGTGCACGCGCGCGAGCGCGCGCTCGATCGGCGTCTGGATGTCGGTGCCGCCGTCGAAGGCCTGGCCCATCGTCGCCAGCAGGCCGGCCAGGCCCTGCGCGCCGGCGCCGAGTTCGCGCTCGACGATCTCGTCGGCGCCGCCGAAGGCATACAGCAGGCAGGCGCGCCGCGCTTCGTGCGCCGCGCGCACGGCGGCGATGACGGCCGCCTTGGCGATGTTCTCGGGCGCGCCGCGCATCGAAGCCGAGGTGTCGAGGCAGACGATGAGGGGGCCGCGCTCGAGCGCCTCGGGCGCGGCGGCCGGCGCGCGCTGGCGCGCGGCGGGGTCGGCGCGCCAGTCGACGAGCAGCGCCTGCGTCTCGTGGCTGAGCAGCCGCGCCTCGGCATGGCGCGCGCGCCAGAGCTTGCGCAGCACCGGGTGGCGCAGCATCACCGCCTCGCTGCCGAGCATGGACTCGGGGCGGCCCGAGAAGCAGACACCGGTGACCTCGCCCGGGGCGCCGGCGATCACCGTCTCGACGGCGCGCAGCGGCTGCGGCGCCTGCGCGCCCGCGGCCTGCGCCTGGGGTCGCCGCGGCGGCGCGGCCGTGGCAGGACGCTCGGCGCGGCCGAGGCGGCGGATCAGCTCGGCGAGCTCGGGCAGGCGGGCGAGCCACTCGCTGGCGCGCTGTGCCGCCTGCCAGTCGCGCGCGCCGAGTTCGCCGCGCAGCTGATCCCAGCTCAGCGACGAGGGGTCGCCGAGCCCGCGCAGCAGCGCCAGGCGCTCCTCGAGGCCGGCCGATTCGAGCACCCATTCGGCGCGGAAATCGGCCGCCGCGTGCGCGATGGCCTGCGTCCGCGTGAGTTGCGGCTGCAGACCGGCGATGCGGTCGAGGTGGAAGAACAGCGTGCGCAGCACCTGCTCGGCGACGGCCGGCAGGCCGCGCGCGAGCGCCGGCAGGCCGAGATCGCCGACGGCCTCGCGCAGCGGCGCGGCGGCCGCGGCGTCGCCGAAATCGGCAGCCGCCGGCGGCAGCGCACCGTCCAGCAGCGCGGCGAGCCAGCGCGCGGCGTCGGCGAGCCGCGCGGCGCGCTCGCCGGCACTGGTGACGAGCGCACCGCGCCACAGCGTGCGCGGCAGGTGCTGCAGCAGCTCGTAGGGGCGGTCGGCGGCCGAGGCTTGCACGGCGCGAGCTTCTGCTTCTGCCTCAGGCGGCCCATTCGAGCGCCGCCGGCGGCGTCGCCGGCAAGGCCTCGTCGAGCGGCAGCGCGGCGAAGCCGGCGCGGCAGGCCTGCAGCCGCGCGTGCAGCGCGGCCAGCGCGTCGGCATGGCGGCGACGCGCATCGATCAGCCGCTGCACGAGCACCGGCGGCATCCACAGCCGGCCCACCAGCCGCGCCGCCAGCGCCGCGGCCGCGGCGGCGGCCTGCGCCGCATGTTCGCGCGTGCCGGCGGCGATCTCGTCGAGCTGGGCCAGCCGCGCCGCGACATGCACGGGGCTGTAGCGGCGCCGCGCATGCGCTTCGAGCGCGGCCGACTGCAGCCGCGGCATCGCCCCCGCCTCGGCGCCACCGATGGCGCGCGCCAGCGCGATCTTGCCGGCCGCGCCGCCGCCTTCGGCATCGTCCTCGGCGCTGGTCTCGATCTCGAGCTGCTGCTCGAAGGCCTGCACGGCCCGCTCGAGCCAGGGCGCGGGCTCTTCGGCGGCGCCCATCAGCTCGACCTCGAACCAGCGCTGCAAGCGCTCGACATCGCCCGGATCGCGCGCGACGACATAGGGCGCGAGCCAGAGGTCGATGGCGTCGACGGCGGCGCGGCCCTCGGTGGCGGCGGCCACGCGCATCAGGCCGACCCAGCGTCGCCAGCGGCGGTCGGAAACCGCGGCATTGGCAGCGTCCGCGGCGTCCGCGAGCAAGCGGCGCAAGGCCTCGCACGCGGCCAATGCCTCGTCGCCGAATTCGACGCGTGCCGCCGCGGCGGCGATGGCGTCGCGCTCGGCGGCGTCGATCGGCGCTGCCGCGCCCGGCTGCGGCGGCGCCAGCCGCAGCAGCGCCGCGAAGGCGGCGTCGCTGACCGGCGCCACCGGCACGCGCAGCAGGAAACGGTCGTGGAAGGCCTGCAGCCCCTCGTCGGCCGGCAGCTCGTTGCTGGCGCCGACGACGCTGGCCAGCGGCGTGCGCAGGCGACCGCTGCCGTTGTCGAACTCGCGCTCGTTGAGCAGCGTCAGCAGCGCATTGAGAATCGCCGAATTGGCCTTGAACACCTCGTCGAGAAAGGCGATCGTCGCCGTCGGCAGGAAGCCGTCGGTGAGGCGCTCGTAGCGGTCGTCCTCGAGCGCGCGCAGCGACAGCGGGCCGAAGATCTCCTCGGGCGTCGAGAAGCGCGTCAGCAGGCGCTCGAAATAGCGCGCGCCACCGAAGGCGCGGTGCAGCCGGCGCGCGAGTTCGCTCTTCGCCGTGCCGGGCGGGCCGACGAGCAGCACATGCTCGCCGGCGAGCGCCGCCAGCAGCACGAGGCGCGCCGCGGTCTGGCGTTCGAGCAGGCCGGACTCGAGTGCGGCCAGATGCGCCGCGAGGCGCTCGGGGGTGGGCAGGCTCATGGCGCGATTGTCGGCCAAGGGGCCCGGCAACGGCCCGGCGCGGAGGCAGAATCACGGGATGCGCAAAATCGGATTCGCCATCGCCCTCGCTTGCTCGCTGGTCACGATGGCGGCACCGGCCCAGACCGACCCCGTCAAGACGCTCGTCGGCCGTCTGGATCTCGATGGCTACAAGGCCACCATCCAGGGCCTGACCCGGTTCGGCGACCGCAAGCAGGGGACGGACCGCAACCGCGCGGCGATCGACTGGATCGAGGCGCGTCTGCGCAGCTACGGCTGCGCCACCGAACGCCTGCACTATGTCTACGCGCAGGCGCCGCGCAAATACCGCGGGCCCGACACGCGGCCGCCGCTGATCGCCAGCGGCGAGGTGCGCACGAACGTCGGCGATTCGCGCATGCGCGGCATCACGGGTCCGGTCACCGTCAACGAAGACCCGGCGAAGCAGACCGATGCGGCGTTGCGCAAGCTCAATGCGCAGGAGCCCGTCGACGGTCCGCGCGAGGAGGTCTATTGCACCAAGGTCGGCACGACGCACCCGGACGAGATGTACATCGTCGGCGGCCACATGGACGGCATCGGTTACGGCGAGGCGGCCGACGACGACGGCTCGGGCGCCGCCCTGGTGATGGAGCTGGCCCGCGTCTTCAGCAGCCCCGACGTGACGACCGAGCGCTCGATACGCTTCGTGCTCTGGAACAACGAGGAGACCGGACTCAACGGCGCGAAGGCCTATGTCGAACAGCGCGCGGCGCTGCAGGGCCGCGAGTCGCCACCCGGATCGGGGAAATATCCCGAACCGCGCTGGCTCGGCATGGTGCAGCACGACATGCTGCTGTGGGACCACGGCATGCCCCGCGCCGACGGCACGTTCGACCCGAAGCAGCGGCCGGAGGCGGATGTCAACATCGAGTTCCGCGGCACCTCGAAATTCGCCGATCAGTCGATGAAGCTCGCCTTCCTGTTCCGCGATGCGAACGAGAAATACGCCACCGATTACCCCGCCGCGGTCGGCAACCACATGACGAACACCGATTCGGATCCGTTCATGAACCTGGTGCCGGCGATCAGCCTGCGCGAGAACGAGCGAGGCAT
This sequence comes from Burkholderiales bacterium, assembly GCA_028868825.1. GTDB lineage: Bacteria > Pseudomonadota > Gammaproteobacteria > Burkholderiales > Burkholderiaceae_C > Rubrivivax. Next base: position 22,772 of record JAGWTU010000035.1, read on the forward strand.
GCAGATCGGCGCCGGCTGGAACCCGAACTACCACCAGGCGACGGACGTTTATGCGAACTATGCCGACGCCGATTTACGCCTCGGCCTGAACGCCGCGCAGACGACGCTGGGCGCCATTGCCGAGCTGGCGGGGGCGCGGCTCAAATAGACAAGTGAAAGGCCGGCGGCATCCGCGTCGGCCGGGAGTCCTTGGTCCCGGATGGCGCGCCGCGACGACGCCACAATCGGTGCTTCCGCCCTTTCGGGGCGCGCTCTCCGCACCGCCATGCCCGACCCCATCCTCGTCGCCCAGCACGGCGACATCGCCTGCCACCTGCTGCCCGCGCTGGCCAACCGCCACGGGCTGATCACCGGCGCCACCGGCACCGGCAAGACCATCACGCTGCAGAAGCTCGCCGAGAGCTTCAGCGCGCTGGGCGTGCCGGTGTTCATGGCCGACGTCAAGGGCGACCTCACCGGCATCACCCAGCCCGGCAGCGTGAGCCCCAAGCTCGCCGCCCTGCTGCACGAGCGTGGCCTGCCCGCCCCCGAGAGCGTCGCCTGCCCCGCGATGCTGTGGGACGTGTACGGCGAGCAGGGCCACCCGGTGCGCGCGACAGTCAGCGACATGGGCCCGCTGCTGCTGGCGCGCATGCTCGCGCTCAACGAGACGCAGCAGGGCGTGCTGAGCCTGGTGTTCAAGATCGCCGACGACAACGGTCTGGCGCTGCTGGACATGAAGGACCTGCGCGCCATGCTGCAGTTCGTCGGTGACCACGGCAGCGAATTCACGACCGCCTACGGCAACATCAGCGCCGCCAGCGTCGGCGCCATCCAGCGTGGCCTGTTGCAGATCGAGGAGCAAGGCGGCGACCGTTTCTTCGGCGAGCCGATGCTGAACATCGCCGACTTCATGCAGACGGTCGACGGCCGCGGCGTCGTCAACATCCTCGCCGCCGACAAGCTGATGAACGCGCCGCGGTTGTACGCCACCTTCCTGCTGTGGCTGCTGTCGGAGCTGTTCGAGACCCTGCCCGAAGTCGGCGACCTCGACCAGCCCAAGCTGGTGTTCTTCTTCGACGAAGCGCACCTGCTGTTCAACGAGGCGCCCCGCGCGCTGGTGGAGCGCATCGAACTCGTCGTGCGACTGGTGCGCAGCAAGGGCGTCGGCGTCTACTTCGTGACGCAGAACCCGCTGGACGTGCCCGATACCGTGCTGGCGCAACTGGGCAATCGCGTCCAGCATGCGCTGCGCGCGTTCACGCCGCGCGACCAGAAGGCCGTCAAGAGCGCCGCCGACACGATGCGCCCGAACCCCAAGCTCGGCGACATGGCCGCCGCAATCACCGAACTGGCCGTCGGCGAAGCGCTGGTGAGCTTCCTCGACGACAAGGGCCGCCCTTGCGTCACCGAGCGCGTCTTCGTGCTGCCGCCGGGCAGTCGCATCGGACCCATCACGCCGGAGCAGCGCCGCGCGCTCATCGCCGGCTCGCTGGTGGCCGGCGTGTACGAGAAGACGGTGGACCGGGAATCGGCCTACGAAAAACTGAAGGGCCGCGCCGTGGCTTCGGCCGACGCGGGCGCGGCGAGCGGCGGCGGTACGCCTGCCGGCAAGCCGGCAGCCGAAGCCGACGGCGGCCTCGCCGGCATGTTGAAGGACAGCCTGCTCGGCAGCACCGGCCCGCGCGGCGGGCACAACCCGGGGCTGGTGGAAAAGGCCGCCTCATCGGCCGTGCGCGGCATCGGCTCGGCGGTGGGGCGCGAGATCATCCGCGGCGTGCTGGGGTCGCTGTTCGGGGGGCGGGGGCGTTGAGGCCCATTGGCCGGCCGCTCAGTCTCCGAGCAGTTCGCCCAAGGCCTTGAGGCCGTCGACGCGGTCGCAGACGGCCTTCAGCGCCATCAGCAGCGGCGCGCCCAGCAGCAGGCCCCAGACGCCCCAGAGCCAGCCCCAGGCCAGCACGCCGACGAAGATCACGAAGGGATTGATGCGGCTGGCGCGGCTGGTGAGCCAGGGCGTCAGCAGATTGCCCGAGAGCGTGTGGAGGGTCAGCGAGGCGGCACCGACGAGCAGCGCCGGCGCCATCGCGCCGAATTGCAGGAAAGCGACCAGCGCCGCGCCGCCGCTGACGACGATCGAGCCGAAATACGGCACGCCGTTGAGCAGGGCGGCGGCGACGCCCCAGACGGCGGCGCGGTCCAGCCCCAGCCACAGGAAGACGAGCCAGGTCGCCACGCCGACGAGCACGCTGGTCAGGGCCTGCACCAGCAGGTAGCGCTGGATCTGGCCGTCGATCTCGTCGAGCACCTGGACCGTGACCCTGCGCCGGCTGAAGGTGGGACCGGCGATCCTGACGACCTTGCGCCGGAAGCCGTCGCCCGTGGCCATCAGGAAATAGGCGATGAAGCAGACGATCGAGGCCTGGCCGATGAACCCGGCCAGCCCCAGCGTGCCGCTCCAGAGGTAGTCCTTGATGTTGAAGTGCTGCTTCTCGATCTGCACGCGCGTCACGCCGCGGCTGGCCGCCGGCGTCGCCGAGCCGCTCTCCTCGGCCGCCAGTTCGAGCTTGGCCGCCGCCCGCTGCACCGTGCCGATCGCGTTCTCGGGCGCGCCATGGTCGATGCGGATCGACTCGCGCAGGCGCTGCGCCGCGTCGGGCAGCGATTCGACCAGCGCGGCCGCGTCGTCCATTGACGCATAGGCCGTCAGCCCGAGCCCGCCCAGCGCCAGCAGCAGCAGCAGCGCGGCGCCGATGGCGCGCGGCACGTGCCAGCGCTGCAGCCGGTCGACGGCGGGCGAGAGCGCGTAGCTGAAGGTCAGGCCCAGCAGCAAGGGGATGAAGACCGCGCTCGCCCAATGCAGCGTGTAGACGCTGGCGATGACCGCGAGCACGGTCAGCGCGGTGCTGCTCGTGCGCAAAGGTTGATGCAGGTGCAGCAGCGCGGGCGGCTCGGTGGTGGCGGGCTCTGAATGGGGTGGCATGGCCCAGCGAGTCTCGTCGTCGACGCGCCGCGATTCCGTGCGCCAGCACACTGAAACGGCCGCCGCATCGGCCTATCTTGGTCCCGGTTCGAATCCCCGGACCGGACCCGACTTCATGGCGGGCCAGGCCGTCCGGCTTCCCTCACCACCGGAGCACTGCATGAAACTCAAGACGATCGTCTCTGCCGCGCTGGCCCTGGCCCTGATGAACGGCGGCTGGGCCATCGCCCAGGACCGCCGCGACGACGGCGACCGCGGCCGCCCCGAATATTCACAGCGCAGCGAGCGCCAAGATCGCGGCGGCGAGCAAAGACGCGGCGAACGCGACGCTCGCGGCAACGAGCAAGGACGTGGCGCAGGGCCCGATCACGCATTCCGCAAGGGCGGGCGCCTGCCGCCCGCGTATCGCCAGCGCCAATACGTCGTGGACGACTGGCGCGGCCATCACCTCAGCGCACCGCCGCGCGGCTACCACTGGGTGCAGACGGGCGGTGATTACGTGCTGGTGGCGATCGCGACCGGCGTGATCCTGCAATTGCTGCTCGCGCATTGAGAACGCCGCGGCGCTGACGCGCCGGCAGCCTCAAGCCAGCAGATCCGCCAGCGTGCGCGCGACGACCTTGGTGGCGCGCCTCAGGTCCTCGAGATCGATGTGCTCGTCGGCGCGCTTGGCGTTGCTCTCCGACACCGTGCGCGGACCGCAGCCATAGAGCACGGCCGGGATGCCGCGCTCGCAGAACAGACGGGCATCGGTGTACAGCGGCGTGCCCGAGGCCTCGATGGGCTCGCCGAACACCGCGCTGGCATGCCCGCACAGCGCCTGCACCAGCGGCTGGTTGCCGGGCAGGGGCTTGAGCGCGTTGGCCAGCAGAATCCGCCTCACGTCGACGCTGATGCCGGCCGACGCCGCCACGGCCTCGGCGATGACGCGCCGCAGCGTCGCTTCGACTTCCGCGGGGTTTTCCTCGGGAATCATGCGGCGATCGAGCTTCAGCACGACCTTGCCCGGGATGACGTTGGTGTTCGTGCCGCCCTCGATGAGGCCGACGTTCAGGTACGGATGCGTGATGCCCTGGACGCGGCTGCTGATCTGCTTGTAGAGCCGGTTCTGGTCGTACAGCGCATTCAGGATCTTCGTCGCCGCCTGCAGCGCGTCGACGCCGGTCTCGGGCACCGCCGCATGGCCCATCTTGCCGTGCACGGTGACTTCGAGCTGCAGGCAGCCGTTGTGGCCGGTGATGACCTGGTAGCTGAAGCCGGCGGCGATCAGCAGATCGGGCTGGACCAGGCCCTGGCTCAGCAGCCAGCCCGGACCGAGCTCGCCGCCGAATTCCTCGTCGTAGGTGAAATACAGCTCGACCTTGCCCGCCAGCGGCGCCTGCAGCGATTCGAGCGCGCGTGTCGCGAAGGTGTAGGTGGCGAAATCGCATTTGCTCACCGCCGCGGCGCGGCCGTAGAGCTTGCCGTTCGCCACTTCGCCGCCGTAGGGATCGTGCGACCAGCCCTCGCCGGGCGCCACCACGTCGCCGTGGGCGTTCAGGCCTATCGTTCGTCCGGCGCCGTATGGCCGCCGCACGACGAGATTGGTGATCGTTTCCAGTCCCGCGGCGCGCACCGCGGCCTCCGGCACCGCATGGCGTTCGGCAGCGAAGCCGAAGGCCTGCAACAGTTCAGCCGTGCGCTCGGCGTGCGGGCGGTTGTTGCCCGGCGGCGTGTCGGTGGGCACGCGCACCAGTTCCTGCAGGAAGCGGACTTCCTCGTCGAAATGGCGGTCGATCCAGGCATCCAGGTCGGCGTATCGGGCGTTGTTCTTCATGCGGGTTCCATGGCGAGTTGGTCGAGCAGGTTCTGAAAGGCCTGCACGCAGAGTTCGGCGTCGTCGTTGGTGATAGCTTCGAGCGGGTTGTGGCTGATGCCGGCATTCAGCCCGCGCACGAACAGCATCGCCTGCGGCATGATTTCATGCAGCTTCATCGCGTCGTGTCCGGCACCGCTGGGCATGCGGTGCAGCGGCAGGCCGAGCGCCGCCACGGCGCGTTCCCAGCGCGCCTGCCAGGCCGCCGCCGACGGGGCTGCGGCGGCGCGTACCGTCTCTTCGAGCTTGTGGCTCAGGCCGCGACGCTCGCAGATGCGCTCGAGCTCGGCGCGCACATCGGCGGCGCAGGCATCGCGCACCGCGTCGGTGGTGGCGCGGATGTCGAGGCTGAACAGGCAGCGACCCGGCACGACGTTGATCGAGCCGCTGGGCACCTCGAGCATGCCCACGGTGCCGACCAGATGCGGCACCGCGGCGGCGCGCTGCTCGACGAAGAGCAGCAGCTCGGCGGCCGCGGCCGCAGCGTCGCGGCGCCGGTCCATCGGCGTCGTGCCGGCGTGGCTGGCCATGCCGACGATCTCGCCGCGATAGCGCACGCTGCCGTTGATCGAGGTCACGATGCCCAGCGGCAGGTCGATCTCGCCCAGCACCGGTCCCTGCTCGATATGCACTTCGACGAAGCCGAGGTAGCGGGCGGCATCGCGAGCGAGCTTCGGGATGTCGGCTATGCACAGTCCCGCATGCACCATGGCCTCGCGCATCGAGATGCCGTCCGCATCCGTCTGGTCGAGCCAGGCGGGGTCGAAATGCCCCGTCAGGGCGCCCGATCCCAGGAAGGCCGCCGCGTAGCGTTGCCCTTCCTCCTCGGCGAAACCGACGACCTCGATGCCGTAGGGCAGGCGGCGGCCCTGGGCATGCAATTCGCGCACGCAGGCCATCGGCACGAGGATGCCGAGGCGGCCGTCGTATTTGCCGCCGTTGCGCACGGTGTCGTAATGGCTGCCGGTCAACAGGCGTTTGGCGGACCGATCGAGCCCATGGTAGACGCCGACGACGTTGCCGACGGCGTCGATCTCGACCTCGTCGAAGCCGCAATCGGACTTCATCCAGTGCGCCAGGCGCTGGGCACAGGCGCGGTGCGCATCGGTGAGGTAGGTGACGGTCAGCTCGCCGCGCTCGGCATAGCCGGGGTCGCTGTTCGTCGACAGCCGCTCGGCCCAGTCCCACACCCGGTTGCCGAGCGCCGGCACATGGCCGAACTTGTCGTCGAGACGGATCTCGGCGATGCGATGGATGTTGCGCAGGCATTCGGCCCGCTCGAAGTCCGGGTGGTTGTGCAGGCGCCGCTCGAAGGTCGCGATGATCTCGGCCTTGGACAGGCCCAGGCCGCGCGGGCCGCGCACGGCGAGGATGAACGGGAAGCCGAAGCGCGCCGCGTAATCGGCATTGAGCCGGCGGATCTTTTCGAGTTCGGCGGGCGTGCAGTCGGTCAGCCCGGCGCGGCTCTGCTCATGCGTCGATTCGGCCGTCAGCGTGCCGCCGGCCATCGCCTTGCCGGCCAGTTCCGGGTGGGCGCGGATGAGGCCCAGCTGCTCCTCGCGGTCGGCCTCGCGCACGACGCGGGCCAGCGCCAGCTTCAGCTGCACGAGGCTGGCAAAGGGCCGCAGCCGGGCCGCGCGTTCGGCGATCCACGGCGAATGCTCGTAGGTGCCGGCCAGCCATTCGACGAACCGCGCCGCATCGGCCGCGTTGATCTGCTCGAGGTCGAGGGTCACGGATTCACTCCCAGACGAAGGCGGTGGCGGCATCGAAGGGGAACCGCGATTTCCAATGCCGGGCGATGTCGATGCGCCGCGTCACCCACACGCGGTCGTGGCCCTGCACATGGTCGAGGAAGCGCTGCAGCGCGCGCATCCGACCGGGCCGGCCGAGCAGCCGGCAATGCATGCCGATGCTCATCATCGAAGGGCGCTCGTCGCCTTCGGCGTAATGGACGTCGAAGGCGTCGCGCAGGTAGGCGTAGAACTCGTCGCCATGCGAATAGCCCTGCGGCAGCGCGAAGCGCATGTCGTTGGCGTCCAGCGTGTAGGGCACGACCAGATGCGGCGCCAGCGCGCCGTCGCTACGGCGCACCTGCAGCCAGAACGGCAGATCGTCGCCGTAATAGTCGCTGTCGTATTCGAAGCCGCCGAAATCGGCGACCAGGCGACGCGTGGCCGGGCTGTCGCGCCCGGTGTACCAGCCCAGCGGGCGCTCGCCGGTGAGCGCCTGCATGCATTGCATGGCCTGCGCCATGTGCTGTCGCTCGGTCGCCTCGTCGACGGCCTGGTAGTTGATCCAGCGCCAGCCGTGGCAGGCGATCTCGTGGCCCAGTTCCCGGAAGGCGGCGGTCACTTCAGGGCAACGCTGCAGCGCCATGCCGACGCCGAAGACCGTCAACGGCAGGCCGCGACGCTCGAATTCGCGCAGGATGCGCCAGACACCGACGCGCGAGCCGTATTCGTAGATCCCCTCCATGCTCAGATGGCGCTCGGCGTAGGCCGGCGGGTTGGACATCTCCGAGAGGAACTGCTCGCTGCCGGCATCGCCGTGCAGCACCGAGTTCTCGCCGCCTTCCTCGTAGTTCAGCACGAACTGCAGGGCCACGCGGGCGTTGCCGGGCCAGGCCGCCGCCGGCGGGTTGCGGCCGTAGCCGCGCAGGTCGCGCGGATAGCGCGGGCTCGGGTTGGATGCTTCGCTCATCTCGAATCAGCCTTGCGGCCGCAAGGCGGCCGAGAGATCGACGGTATGCGGGTTGAGGCGCAGGTTCTGCTCGACCGCCGCGATATGGTGTTCCATCAGCCTGGCCGCCAGGCGCGGATCGCGTTTCTCGAGCGCATCGACGATCCCCACATGCTCGTCCAGCGAATGCTCGGCGGAATGCGACGACTGGTACATCAGCGCGATCAGCGAGGACCGGCTGAGCAGATCGACGAGCAGCTGCGCCAGCACCTCGTTGCCCAGCATGCGGGCCAGCACCGCATGAAAGTCGGCCAGCAGCCGGGTCCTGCCCGTCACGTCGGTGCGTCCGACGGCGGCCGCTTCTTCGCGCAGATGGCCTCGCAGCTCGGCGATCTGACGATCGGTGATGCGGGCGCAGAGCTGACGCACGAGGGCCGCCTCGAGCATGCCGCGCACCTCGAACACCTGCCGCGCCTCCTCGACGCTGGGCATGGCGACGAAGGCGCCGCGCGCGGGCTCGAGCGTGACGAGGCGATCGCGGCTGAGCTGGTTCAGGGCCTGGCGCACGATCGTGCGCGAGACCTCGAAGATGTCGCCGAGCTTCTGCTCGGACAGTTTGGTCCCCGGCATCAGGCGGCGCTCGACGATGGCTTCGGTGATCGATGCGACGATGCGCTCGGTCGCCCCAGCAGGCGCGGGACGGCCGGCTGGGGCCGCTGGGACAACCTTGAGTGATGTTCGATGGGTCGCCACGATTTTTCGACTGATCGGGGTGGATGGCAGGCCCCATAGTGTATACACTTCCAGACCGAGTTCAAGTGATTTCAACGGCCCGTCGCAGCGTCCGGCCGGGGTCACGACGCTCGCCCTGTGCCACACCATCGCCGAAGGAATTCCATGGGACACCTCAGCACGCATGTACTCGACACCATGAACGGCTGCCCCGCGGCCGGCATGCACGTTCAACTGCAGCGCCTGGACGGCGCGCAGGCGACGACGCTCAAGACCTTCGTCTTGAACGCCGACGGCCGCAACGACGCTGGCGCCCTGCTCGATGCGCAAACCATGGCGGCGGGCCGCTACCGCCTCCTGTTCTCGGTGGCGCCCTACTTCCGCGCCCTGGGCGTGAAGCTGCCCGAGCCGGCCTTCATCGATGACGTGCCGATCGATTTCGGCATCGCCGATGTCGGCGCGCGCTACCACGTGCCGCTGCTGGTCTCGCCCTGGGCCTATTCGACCTACCGGGGTTCCTGATCCGCGCTCGAGCGCCGCGGGACGCTTGCCATGCGAGGATCCGACCTGAGTTCCAGCAAAGGGTTAATCCTGATGTTGTTTTGAATACAGGATTGCATACACTTTCGACACGTCGCCGCGGAGCTCCGCAGTGCGTGGACCAGGCCACAGCGGGTTTGCGACGGATGATTCTCACAGAGCCCGCCGTGGTGAGAGGAAAGTGAACCCGATCCGGTTCTCTTTCCCGACCCTATGGAGATTTCCGTGGACGCATACCTGCTCGACTCGGTGAACATGCTGCTGCGCTGGGCGCACATCATCACCGGCATCGCCTGGATCGGCGCTTCGTTCTATTTCGTCTCGCTCGACAACAGCCTGACGCCGCCGAAGTCGCCATCGGACGCCGACAAGGGCGTCGGCGGCGAACAGTGGGGCGTGCACGGCGGCGGCTTCTACCACCATCAGAAATATCCGGTCTCGCCGGGCTACGTCCCCGAGCAGCTGCATTGGTCGATGTGGGAGAGCTATTCCACCTGGCTCACCGGTTTCGCGCTCTTCACGGTGCTCTATCTGTTCAACGCGAGCACCTTCCTCATCGACAAGACGCTGTTCGACTGGACGCCCACCGCCGCGATCGCGACCGCGCTGGCCTTCTTCGTCGTCTTCTGGGTGCTCTACGACCTGATCTGCCGCACGCTGGGTCGCGGCCCCAAAGGCGATCGGGTGGTCGGCGCCTGCGTGTTCGTGCTGATCGTCATCGCCTCGTGGCTGTCCTGCCATCTGTTCGCCGGCCGCGCCGCCTTCCTGCTCGTCGGCGCCATGGTCGCCACGACGATGAGCGGCAACGTGTTCTTCTGGATCATCCCCGGCCAGCGCAAATGCGTGGCTGCGATCAAGGCCGGGCAGCCGGTCGACCCCCGGCATGGCCAGCGCGGCAAGCAGCGCAGCGTCCACAACACCTTCTTCACGCTGCCGGTGCTGTTCGCGATGATGAGCAACCATTACGGCTTCACCTATGGCGCCCAGCACAACTGGGTGGTGCTGGTGGCGATCATGACGGCCGGTGCGCTGATACGGCTGTCCTTCGCGCTGCGCCACAAGGCGCTGGCCTACGGCCAGCCCGTGCCCTGGCATTACGCCGGCCTGGGGACGGTGCTGCTGATCGCCACGCTCTGGGCCATCCGCCCGGCGCCGCAACCGACGTCGGTGGCGACGGCACCGGTCCGCTTCATCGACGTCCAGGCCGTCGTCGCCCAGCGCTGCGTGCTCTGCCATGGCCCGACGCTGCAGAGCAAGAACCTGCGCTTCGACGCGCCCGAGGAAATCATCAAGCACGCCCAGGCCATCTACCAGCAGGTCGTGGTGCTGAGGAACATGCCGATGAACAACGCCACGCACATCAGCGATGAAGAACGCGCCCTGATCAAGCGCTGGTTCGAAGCAGGCGCCCCGCCGAAGTAAATCAGACATCGAGTCGACTCGATGCGCTCCCCCCGATTGAACGCCCTGTCAGGAGACAACCATGACACACCCCGCCGTTGACCCCGTGGACGAGAGATTGCCGAACGGCCGACTGGTGGCCCTCGGACTGCAGCATGTGCTGGTGATGTACGCGGGCGCGATCGCCGTGCCGCTGATCGTCGGCCGCGCCTTGAAGCTGGCGCCCGAGCAGGTCGCCATGCTGATCTCGGCCGACCTGTTCACCTGCGGCATCGTGACGCTGATCCAGTCCTTCGGCGCCGGCCGCTGGTTCGGCATCAAGTTGCCGGTGATGATGGGCGTGACCTTCGCCGCCGTCGGACCGATGGTGGCCATCGCCACCGGCATGCCGGGCATCGATGGCGCGCGGGCGATCTTCGGGGCGGGCATCGGCGCCGGCTGCCTCGCGATCCTGATGGCACCGCTGATGAGCCGCCTGCTGCGCTTCTTTCCGCCCGTCGTCACCGGCACCATCATCGCCATCATCGGCATCAGCCTGATGCGCGTCGGCGTGGGCTGGGCCACCGGCGGCCCGGCGTTCCTGGCGCAGAACGTCGACACGACCAAGCTCGTCGCGATGGTCGACAGCGCCAGGGCCGTGCAGGCCGCGGCCGCCGCATCGGCCACGGCCCCCGGCATCGCCGCGCCGGCCATCAAGCTCGCCGGCCCGATCCCGATGGTCGACAACCCGGCCTACGGCGCCCTGGACCACCTCGCCGTGGCGGCCGCCGTGCTGGTCTTCATCCTGCTCCTCGTGAAATACGGCAAGGGTTTCCTCGCCAACATCTCGGTGCTGCTGGGCATCGTCGCGGGATGCGCCGTGTCCATCGCGATGGGCCAGATGAACTTCGACAAGGTCGGCAAGGCGCCCTGGTTCGACGTCGTGACGCCGTTCGCCTTCGGCATGCCGACCTTCGACATCGTGATGGTGCTCACCTTCACGATCGTGATGATCGTCGTGATGATCGAATCGACCGGGATGTTCCTGGCGCTGTCGGACATCACGGGCCGGAAGATCGGGCAGCGCGAACTGGCCGCGGGCCTGCGTGTCGACGGCCTCGGCACCGTGATCGGCGGCGTGCTCAACACCTTCCCGCACACCAGCTTCTCGCAGAACGTGGGGCTGGTCGCCGTGACGGGCGTGAAGAGCCGCTGGGTCTGCATCGTCGGCGGCGGCATCATGATCGTGCTCGGCCTGCTGCCGAAGATGGCGGCCCTCATCGAAGCCATTCCGCAATTCGTGCTCGGCGGCGCCGGCCTGGTCATGTTCGGCATGGTGGCCGCGACGGGCATCCGCATCCTGTCGACGGTGGACTACAAAAACAACCGCTACAACCTGTACATCGTCGCGCTCGCCATCGGCTTCGGGCTGATTCCGCTGGTCGCCCCGCGCTGGATGCAGCAGATGGCGCATGGCCTGCACCCGCTGCTGGAGTCCGGCATCCTGCTTACTTCGATCTCGGCGGTGGCGTTGAACCTGTTCTTCAACGGCGCCAAGGGTGAAGCGAGCGATGCGCTCGCCGCACCGCAGGTCGCGCAGGCGCATTGACGGCGATGCGGGTGGCGATGTGCGTGGCGATCGCCATCGCCCCTTGCGGAAGGCTCAAGGCGTGCGCAACCACCAATCGCCCGCCAGCGCCTGCTGCAGATGGTCGATGAACCGGGTGACCTTCTGCGGGACGAATTTCGGCGACGGGAATACGGCGTGCATCTCCTGGGCCGGCAAGCCATGGTCCGGCATCACGACCCGCACCACGCCCACGGCGATCGACTCGCGTGCGACGTACCAGGGCAGGATGGCCAGCCCCAGGCCGGCGCCGGCCGCGGCGAGCACGGCAGAGAGGTTGTTCGACCGGAAGGGCCCGCTGACCGGCGTCGACACCGCAGCGCCGGCCGGCGGGCTCAGCCGCCAGCGGTCGTCGCCCTGCACGCTGCTGTAGACGATGCAGGCATGCCGCGCGAGGTCTCCCGGCACCCCGGGCTCGCCATGGCGGTCCAGGTAGGCCCGTGACGCCACCATGACCCAGGGGTTCGAGCCCAGATAGCGCGCGCCCAGGCTCGAGTCGGCCATCTGCCCCATGCGTATCGCCATGTCGACGCCCTGTTCGATGAGGTCGACATAGCGGTCGTCGAAGCCGATGTCGACATGCACACCGGGGTTCGCCCGCATATACGCCAGCGCCAGCGGCACCAGGACGCGGCGGCCGAATGCCACCGAGGTGCTGATGCGCAGCAGCCCGCCCGCGCCCCGATGAACATGCGAGGCCTGGTTCTCGGCCTCGTCGATGGCGCGCTCGATGGCCTTGCAGCGTTCGTAATACTGCGCGCCGACCTCGGTCGGCGTGACGCCGCGGGTCGAACGGTGCAGCAGCCGCACGCCCAGGCGTTCTTCGGTGGCCGCGACGGCCTTGGTGGCCGTCGGCTGCGTGATCCCGAGCTCGCTGGCTGCCTTGCTGAAACTGCAGGTCTCGACGACCCGAATGAACACCTGAATCGCATTGACCTTGTCCATCGCCCACTCTATCGCGTGCGATGCCCGGCACTTCCTGGGAATACTGCTTATGCGCGCTCTTGGATTCGCAAGACGGGGTCCGGCAAGGATCATTGCCGCCATCGAACCAGGAGACTCGCATGACAAGGATGAAAGCCGCCATGGCGGCCGTGCTGGTGATGGAAAAGGAAGGCATCACGCAGGCCTTCGGCGTCCCCGGCGCGGCCATCAATCCGCTGTACGCGCAATTGCGCGAACGCCAGACCATCGCCCATGTGCTGGCGCGCCACGTCGAAGGGGCCTCGCACATGGCCGAGGGCTACACGCGGGCCAGGGCCGGCAACATCGGCGTGTGCATCGGCACCTCGGGCCCGGCCGGCACCGACATGATCACCGGCCTGTACTCGGCCCAGGCCGACAGCATCCCCATCCTGTGCATCACCGGCCAGGCACCGCGGGCGCGGCTGCACAAGGAGGATTTCCAGGCCGTCGACATCGCCAGCATCGCCAGGCCCGTGACGAAATGGTCGACCACCGTGCTCGAACCCGCGCAGGTGCCGCGTGCCTTCCAGCAGGCCTTCCACCTGATGCGCTCGGGCCGCCCGGGCCCGGTGCTGATCGATCTGCCGTTCGACGTCATGATGGCCGAGATCGAATTCGACATCGACACCTACGAGCCGATGGCGGTGTACAAGCCGGCCGCCTCGCGCAATCAGATCGAGAAGGCGATGCAGATGCTGGTCACGGCCGAGCGGCCGCTGATCGTCGCCGGCGGCGGCATCATCAACGCCGATGCCTCGGACCTGCTGGTCGAATTCGCCGAGCTGACCGGCATCCCCGTGATCCCGACGCTGATGGGCTGGGGCACGATCCCCGACGACCACGCGCTGATGGCCGGCATGTGCGGCCTGCAGACCAGCCACCGCTACGGCAACGCCAACATGCTGGCCAGCGATTTCGTGCTGGGCATCGGCAACCGCTGGGCCAACCGCCACACCGGCAGCCCCGAGGTGTATTGCAAGGGTCGCAAGTTCATCCATGTCGACATCGAGCCGACGCAGATCGGCCGCGTCTTCGCGCCGGACTACGGCATCGTCTCCGACGCCAAGGCCGCGCTGCGGCTCTTCGTCGAGGTCGCCCGTGAATGGAAGGCCGCCGGCAGGCTGCGCGACCTGAGCGGCTGGGTGGCCGAATGTCAGGGCCGCAAGCGCTCGCTCGAATACCTGCGCAAGACGAATTTCGACAGCGTGCCGATGAAGCCGCAGCGCGTCTACCAATGCATGAACAACGCCTTCGGCAAGGACGTGACCTACGTCTCGACGATAGGCCTGAGCCAGATCGCCGGCGCGCAATTCCTGCATGTCTACCACCCGCGCCACTGGATCAACTGCGGCCAGGCCGGCCCGCTGGGCTGGACGGTGCCGGCCGCGCTGGGTGTGCGGGCGGCGGATCCGAACCGCAAGATCGTCGCCCTGTCGGGTGACTACGACTTCCAGTTCATGATCGAAGAGCTGGCGGCCGGCGCGCAGTTCAAGCTGCCCTACATCCACGTCGTCGTCAACAACAGCTACCTCGGCCTGATCCGACAGAGCCAGCGCGGCTTCACGATGGACTATTGCGTGCAGCTGGGCTTCGAGAACATCAATTCGGATCCGGGCGACGTGACGGCGCAGGGCTATGGCGTGGACCATGTGAAGGTCGTCGAGGGTCTGGGTTGCAAGGCGATCCGCGTGCACCGGGCCGATGAGATCGCCCCCGCCATCACGCAGGCCGAAGCCTGGATGGCCGAGTTCCAGGTGCCGGTGGTGATCGAGATCATCCTCGAGCGCGTGACCAATATCGCGATGGGCACCGAGATCGACAACGTCGTCGAGTTCGAGGAACTGGCCGCCGGCAAGGCCGATGTGCCCACCGCCGTTTCGATGCTCGACTGAGCGGAGTTCACGATGCCTAAATTCGCCGCCAATCTGACGATGCTCTTTACCGAGCATCCCTTTCTGGATCGCTTCGAGCAGGCCGCCCAGGCCGGTTTCGACGCCGTCGAGTTCCTCTTTCCCTACGCCTACGATCCAGGCGAGATCAAGCACCGCCTCGACGCCCATGGCCTGACGCTGATTCTCCACAACCTGCCGGCCGGCCACTGGGACGACGGCGAGCGCGGCATCGCCTGCCATCCGGACCGCGTCGGCGAATTCCGCGCAGGCGTCGAGAAGGCCATCGACTACGCACAGGCGCTGGGCGTGCGCCAGCTCAATTGCCTGGTCGGCAAGGCGCCCGCGGACGTCGCCGCCGACGTGCTGCGCCGCACGGTCGTCGAGAACCTGCGCTTTGCAGCCGCGCGCCTGAAGCAGGCCGGGCTGCGCTTGCTGATCGAGCCGATCAATACCCACGACATTCCGGGCTTCTATCTCAACCGAACCGCGCAGGCGGCCGGCCTGCTCGACGAGGTCGGTGCCGACAACGCCTACATCCAGTACGACATCTACCACGCGCAGCGCATGGAAGGGGAACTGGCGGCGACGATGGCGAAATACCTGCCGCGCATCGGCCATATCCAGCTGGCCGACAACCCGGGCCGCAACGAGCCCGGCACGGGCGAGATCCATTACCCGTTCCTGTTCGCCCATCTGGACCGCATCGGCTACGACGGCTGGATCGGTTGCGAATACAAGCCGGCGACCACGACCGCGGCCGGCCTGGGCTGGCGCGCAGCGCTGGTCCGCTGAGCCCGGCGGATCGACATTCGAATCAACTCCCACTCCATTCAAGGACAGGCCATGACATCGAATCCCCTCAAGATCGGCTTCATCGGGCTGGGCATCATGGGTGCCCCGATGGCGGGGCACCTGATCGCGGCGGGCCACCGGCTGTTCGTCTACACGCGCGGCAGGATGCCCGAGGCGATCGCGACCAGCAGCGCCACGCAATGCCTCGACGCCAGGGGCGTGGCGCAGCGCGCCGACATCGTCATCACGATGGTGCCGGACACGCCCGACGTCGCCGAGGCCCTGTTCGGCGAGACCGGCGTGGCCCAGGGCCTGAGCGCGGGCAAGATCGTCGTCGACATGTCGTCGATCTCGCCGGTGGAGACCAAGCAGTTCGCGCGCAGGATCGAGGCGCTGGGCTGCGACTATCTCGATGCCCCGGTGTCGGGCGGCGATGTCGGCGCGAAGAACGCGACGCTCTCGATCATGGCCGGCGGCAAGCCCGAGGTGTTCGAGCGCGTCAAGCCGGTTTTCGAGGCCATGGGCAAGAACATCACGCTGGTCGGCGGCAGCGGCGACGGCCAGACCTGCAAGGTGGCCAACCAGATCGTCGTCGCACTGACCATCAACGCCGTCGCCGAGGGACTGCTGTTCGCCGCCAGGGCCGGCGCCGATCCGGCCCAGGTCCGCTCGGCGCTGATGGGCGGCCTAGCCACGTCGCGCATTCTGGACATCCTCGGCGATCGCATGATCAAGCGCAATGTCGATCCGGGCTTCCGCATCGCGCTGCATCAGAAGGATCTCAACCTGGCGCTGGGCGCGGCCAAGTCGCTCGGCCTGGCCTTGCCGGCGACGTCGAACGCGCAGCAGCTGTTCAGCGCCTGTGTCTCGCATGGCGGCGCCGCCTGGGACCATTCCGGCATGGTGCGGGCGCTGGAGAAACTGTCGAACTTCGAAATCGGCCATGACGCCCACTCGAAAGCCTGAGCAGGTCCAGCCCAGGGAACTGCTGTCGCGGCTGTTCGCGACGGCGATCGCCTCGGCGCAGCCGTCGCGCTGCATCCCGGCGCATCTGCCCGAGCCGTCGAGCCTGGGCCGCGGCCGGCTCATCGTCATCGGCGCCGGCAAGGCCTCGGCGGCGATGGCGCGCGCCGTCGAGGACCATTGGACGGGGTCACCGTCGCAACTCGGCGGCCTGGTCGTCACGCGCTACGGCTACGGCGTGCCTTGCCGGCGCATCGAGATCGTCGAAGCGGCGCATCCGGTGCCCGACGAGGCCGGCTTGGCTGCGGCAGACCGCATGCTGGACATGGTCCAGGGCCTGAGCGCCGACGATCTCGTGTTGTGCCTGATTTCCGGCGGCGGATCGTCGTTGCTGCCCTTGCCGCTGCCGGGTCTCACGCTAGAGCACAAGCAGGCGGTCAATCGCGCGCTGCTGAAATCGGGCGCGACGATCAGCGAGATGAACTGCGTGCGGCGCCATCTCTCCGCCATCAAGGGCGGGCGCCTGGCCGCGGCCTGCCATCCGGCCCGGGTGCTGACGCTGCTCATCTCCGACGTCCCCGGCGACGACCCGATGGACATCGCCTCGGGCCCCACCGTGCCCGACCCCACGACCTGCGCCGACGCCCGGGCCATCGTTCGCCGCCACGGCATCGAGCTGCCTGCCGAAGTGATGGCCGTGCTGGACAGCGGACGCGGCGAGTCCGTCAAGCCCGGCGACGCGCGCATCGCCGGCGCGCAGACCCGCATGATCGCCACGCCGCAGATGGCGCTCGACGCGGCAGCCGCGGTGGCGCGCAGCGCCGGCGTCGCGGCCCATGTGCTCGGCGACGCCATCGAAGGCGAGGCCCGCGATGTCGGCAAGGTGCTGGCCGCGATGGCGCGGCAGGTCGCCGACCGGGGGCAGCCGTTCGCGGCGCCTTGCGTCCTGCTGTCGGGCGGCGAGACCACCGTCACGGTGACCGGCCGGGGTCGCGGCGGGCGCAACGTCGAGTTCCTGCTCTCGCTGGGCATCGCGCTCGATGGCCACCCGCGCATCCACGCGCTGGCCGGTGACACCGACGGCGTCGATGGCCAGGAGGAGATCGCCGGCGCGCTGCTGGGCCCGGACACGCTCGCAAGGGCCTGGGCCGCGGGCATCAAGCCGCGCGACAGCCTGGCGGACAACGACGGTCACGGTTTCTTCGAGGCGCTGGGCGACTCGGTCATCACCGGCCCGACGCTGACCAACGTCAACGATTTCCGCGCGATCTACATCGCTGCGCCTTCCAAAGAGTAAGCATCCATGCGCAGAACCCGCCAGGCGAAGATCGTCGCCACGCTCGGCCCGGCCAGTTCGGACCCCGCCGTCGTGCGCCAGCTCTTCATCGCCGGGGTCGACGTGTTCCGACTCAACTTCAGCCACGGCAGCCATGCCGATCACGCCGCGCGCTTCAAGACGTTGCGGGCCCTGGAGCAGGAGACGGGTCGCCCGATCGCCATCCTGGCCGACCTGCAGGGCCCCAAGCTGCGTGTGGGCACCTTCGCCGAAGGGCCCGTGACGCTGGCCTCCGGCCAGGCCTTTCGCCTCGACCTCGACCCGGCGCCGGGAACGGCGCAGCGCGCCGGCCTGCCGCATCCGGAGATCTTCGCCGCGCTGGTGCCGGGTGCCGAACTGCTGCTCGACGACGGCAAGCTGCGCCTGGTGGTCGAGCGCTGCGGCGCCGACTTCGCCGACACGCGGGTGGTCGCGGGCGGCCGGCTGTCCGAGCGCAAGGGCGTCAACGTGCCCGGCGTCGTGCTGCCGATCACCGCGCTGACCGACAAGGACCGCCGCGACCTCGCGTTGGCGCTCGAGCTCGGTGCCGACTGGATCGCGCTGTCGTTCGTGCAGCGGCCGCAGGACGTGATCGAGGCCCGTGCCCTGATCGGCGACCGCGCGGCCATCGTCGTCAAGCTCGAAAAGCCCTCGGCCGTCGAGCAACTCGACGAGATCGTCGCGCTGGCCGACGCGGTGATGGTGGCGCGCGGCGACCTCGGCGTCGAACTGCCGGCCGAACGGGTTCCCGCCATCCAGAAGCGCATCGTGCGCAGCTGCCGCCGGCTCGGCAAGCCCGTCATCGTGGCGACGCAGATGCTCGAGTCGATGATCGACAGCCCGGTGCCCACGCGCGCCGAGGCCTCCGACGTGGCCACCGCCATCTACGACGGTGCCGACGCGGTGATGCTCTCGGCCGAGTCGGCTTCGGGCAAGTACCCGGTCGTGGCGGTGGAGATGATGAATCGCATCATCGAACAGGTCGAGGCCGACCCGGCCTATCGCCAGCTGATCGATGCCTCGCACGCTTCGGCACGGCCGGGCGGCGATGTCGCCGAGGCGGTGTGCTGCGCCATGCGCCGCGCGGTGACCTTGCTGCAGGCGGCCGCGATCGTCTGCTACACCTCTTCGGGCCACACCAGCCTGCGCGCGGCGCGCGAGCGCCCGCCCTCGCCGATCCTGAGCCTGACGCCCCGGCTCGCGACGGCGCGCCGCCTGGCGCTCGTCTGGGGTGTGCATTCCGTATGGACGGACGACGTGGCCGATGTCGATCGGATGTCCGAGCGGGCCTGTGAAGTGGCTCGCCGCGATCGCTTCGCGGCGCCCGGGCAGTTCATCGTGACCATCGCCGGCATGCCGTTCGGGACGCCGGGCACGACCAACCTCATCCGCATCGCCGCGGCGTGATGCGCGGCCCGAAGCCATGAGACTCGCGCGGCGCCGGACTACCGCCGCATGAGGAAGTAGATCGCCGCCGCGACGACGACGGCGCCGGCCCACCACAGCCACCGCAGATCGCTGCCGCCGGCGGCCGCCGGCTCTGCAGCCGGCGCGGCGATGCCGGCCTCCTCGCGCAGCCGCGTCTCGAAGGCCTGGAAGAAGTCCTCGGCGATCTTCGATGCGGCGGCATCGACGAGCCGCGATCCGATCTGCGCCAGCTTGCCGCCGACCTGCGCCTTCGCGCTGTATTTCAGCAGCGTCTGGCCGCCCGCGGCATCGCTGAGCGCGACCTGCGCCGAGCCCTTGCCGAAGCCGGCGGCGCCGCCCTGGCCGTCGAACTGGATCGTGTAGCTCGTCGGCGCGACGACATCGGTGATCTGCAGATGGCCCTTGAAGCGCGCGCTCACCGGGCCGACCTTGACGGCCAGCAGCGCCAGCAGCTTGTCGTCGCCGACGCGCTCCAGCGACTCGCAACCGGTGATGCAGCCCTTGAGGATCTCCGGGTCGTTGAGCGCGGCCCAGGTGCGCGCCGGGCTCGCCGGAATGGTTCTTTCGCCTTGCAGTTCCATGAGTTTCTCAATTCAAGAGGGGTGAGGGTCGCAGCGCCGGACGGCGCAGTTCGCGCGCCAGCGCCGCCAGGCTGTCGAGGTTGTGCATCGGCAGGAAGCGGTCGACATGCGGCAGCAGCGCGCGCACGCCGGCCGCGCGCGGCTCGAAGCCTTCGTAGCGCAGCAGCGGATTCAGCCACACGAGCTGATGGGCCTGGCGCCGCAGCAGCGCGGCGGCGCGGCCGAGTTCGCCGCCGTCGTCGTGGTCGAGGCCGTCGCTGACGAGCAGCACGGCGGCGTTCGCGCCCAGCAGCCGGCGCGCCCAGTGGCGATTGAATTCGCGCAGCGCGCTGGCGATGCGCGTGCCGCCCTTCCAGTCGGGCACCTGCGCGTCGGCGAGCTGCAGCGCCTCGTCGGGGTCGCGGTGGCGCAGGCAGCGCGTGATCGGCGTCAGCCGCGTGCCGAAGGTGAAGGTGTGCACGGTCGCCGCCTGCCGGCGCGTCAGCGCATGGGCGTAATGCAGGAACAGCCGCGCGTAGCGGTCCATCGATCCCGAGATGTCGATCAGGATGACGAGGGGCGGCGTCGCGCGGCGCGGTCGCGTGCGCGCCGGCTCGGGCAGGTCGGGGTCGCGCGCCATGCGCTGCAGCGTGCGCCGCAGGTCGATGCGCCCGCGCGGGGCCGGCTCGTGGCGGCGCAACCGCACGGGGGCCACCGGCGGCGGCAGTTCGCGCGCCAGTTGCAGCGCCTGCGCGTATTCCTCGGCCGTCATCGTTTCGAAATCGGCGTGCTGCAGGCGCTCGCGCTCGGAATGCGTGAACTGCGCTTCGAACTGCACTTCCTCGGGCGCCGTCTGCGGGCCGGCCGGCGGCGCCGGCGGCGGCTGGCGCGTCGCCGCCAGCGCCTCGGCCAGGCGGTTGCTGCGCGGCGCGCGCGGCTTCTCGCCGCGGCCGCTGATCTTCGGCAGCAGTGCGTACAGCAGCTGCTCGAGCAGCTTGGGGTCGCGCCAGAAGGCCTCGAACGCGGCATCGAAGACGGCCTGCTGCTCGTGGCGCTCGAGCATCACCGCGGCCAACGCCGCGTGCACGTCGTCGCGCCGGGCCAGCCCCACGGCCTGCACGGCGGCGACGGCCGTGAGCATGCGGTCGGTGCCCACGCCCAGCCCGGCGCGGCGCAGCACGCGCGTGAAATGGACGATGTTCTCGGCCAGCAACATCGCCGCTGCGCTCAGCCGGGATCTTTGTTCAGACCCAGCGCCGCCAGCTCGTCGAGCAGGCGGCCGACATCGCCGCCCTGCACGCGGGCGATGTCGTCCTGGTACTTCAGCAGCACGCCCAGCGTGTCGTGGACGCTGTCGGGATCCAGGCGCATGCGGTCGAGCGCGACGAGCGCATTCGCCCAGTCGATCGTCTCCGCGACGCCGGGCGACTTGAAGAGGTCGAGCCGGCGCAGCCGCTGCACGAACTCGACGACCTGGCGCGCCAGCGACGCCGTCGCGCCCGGCGCCTTCAGCCGCAGGATCTGCAGCTCGCGCTCGACGTCGGGGAAATCGACCCAGTGGTAGAGGCAGCGGCGCTTGAGCGCATCGTGAACCTCGCGCGTGCGGTTGCTGGTGATGAGCGTGATCGGCGGCGCCGCGGCGCGGATCGTGCCGAGCTCGGGCACGCTGATCTGGTTCTCGGCCAGCAGCTCGAGCAGGTAGGCGTCGAAGGGCTCGTCGGCGCGGTCGATCTCGTCGATCAGCAGCACCGGCGAACGTTGCTGCGTCAGCGCCTGCAGCAGCGGGCGCTCGATCAGCATCTCGCGCGCATAGAGGTTCTTGACGAGGCGCTCGCGATCGAATTCATGGCCGGCCTCGGCGAGGCGGATCTCGACCATCTGCCGCGCCACGTTCCATTCGTAGGCCGTCTGCGCGACATCGAGGCCCTCGTAGCATTGCAGGCGCAGCAGCAGCGCGCCGCGCGCCGCCGCCAGCGCCTTCGCGAGCTCGGTCTTGCCGACGCCGGGCTCGCCCTCGAGGAACAGCGGCCGGCCCAGCGTCAGCGCCAGGAACACGGCCGTCGCCAGACGCCGGTCGCACAGGTACTGCTGCTCGGCCAGCGCAGCGACGACGGCGTCGACCGAGGCCGGCGGCGCAGGCGGCCCAGGCGGCGAGGGCGCCGTCAACGCGCCAGCGCCGCGGCGACGGCCCGCGAGGCCATCACGCCGACCATCGCGGCACGGTACTCGGCCGAGCCGTGCATGTCGCCGTTGACGCCCTCGCTGCCCAGCTGCACGGCCTGTGCCGCCTGCGGCGTGAACGAGGCCGTCAGCGCCTTCTCGAAGTCGGTCGCGCGGAACACGCTGCTGCGCGCGCCGGTGACGGCCACGCGCACGCCGCCCGCGCCCTGGCTGACGAAGACGCCGACGATCGCGAAGCGCGAGGCCGGCTGGCGGAACTTCGCGTAGGCCGCGCGCTGCGGCAGCGGGAAGCTGACCTCGGTGATCAGCTCGCCGGGCTGCAGCGCCGTCTCGAACATGTCGGTGAAGAAGGCGTCGGCGGCGATCTGGCGCTGGTTCGTGCGCACCGTGGCGCCGAGGCCGAGCACGGCCGCCGGGTAATCGGCCGCGGGGTCGGCGTTGGCGATCGAGCCGCCGAGGGTGCCCATGTTGCGCACCATCGGGTCGCCGATGCCGCCGGCGAGTTCGGCCAGCGCGGGGATGGCCTTGCGCACCTCGGCCGACGCGGCAACCTGCGCATGGCGCGTCATCGCGCCGATGACGAGCTGCTGGCCCTCGATGCGGATGCCCGCGAGCTCGGCGATGCCGCCGAGGTCGACGAGGCGTTCGCTCTGGCTCAGGCGCAGCTTCATCGCCTGCACGAGGCTCTGGCCGCCGGCCAGGTAGCGGGCCTCGGGACCGATGGCTGCGACGGCGGCGGCGGTGCCGGCGGGACGTTGGTAGTCGAATCCGTACATGGTGTCTTGACTCCTGATCAGGCCTTGCCGTTGGCGGCGCGCCAGACGCGCTCGGCGGTCGCCGGCATCGCGATGTCGCGCACGCCCAGCGCGTCGGTCAACGCATTGATGAAGGCCGGCGGCGAGCCGATCGCGCCGGCCTCGCCGCAGCCCTTGACGCCCAGCGGGTTGTGCGTGCAGGGCGTGACCGTGTGGTCGACCTTGAAGCTCGGCAGGTCGTCGGCGCGCGGCATCGCGTAGTCCTGGTAGCTGCCGGTCAGCAGCTGGCCCGACTCGTGGTCGTAGACGCAGGCCTCGAGCATCGCCTGGCCCAGGCCCTGGGCGATGCCGCCGTGGACCTGGCCCTCGACGATCATCGGATTGACGATGTTGCCGAAGTCGTCGACGGCGACGAAGCTCTCGACCTTGGTGCGACCGGTCTGCGGGTCGACCTCGACTTCGCAGACATAGCTGCCGCTGGGGTAGGTGAAGTTCGTCGGGTCGTAGAACGCGTTCTCGTTGAGCCCCGGCTCGAGCTTGTCGAGCGGGTAGTTGTGCGGCACGTAGGCGGTCAGCGCGACGCTGCCGAAGGGCACCTTCTTGTCGGTGCCGGCGACGCGGAATTCGCCGTCGACGAATTCGATGTCGGTGTCGGCGGCCTCGAGCAGATGGGCGGCGATCTTCTTGCCCTTGGCGATGATCTTGTCGACCGCCTTGACGATGGCCGTGCCGCCCACGCTCAGCGAGCGGCTGCCGTAGGTGCCCATGCCGAAGGGCACGCGGCCGGTGTCGCCGTGGACGATCTCGACGTTCTCGACCGGGATGCCGAGCTTGGCCGCGACGACCTGCGCGAACGTCGTCTCGTGGCCCTGGCCATGGCTGTGCGAGCCGGTGAAGACGGTGACGGTGCCGGTGGGGTGGACGCGCACCTCGCCGGCCTCGAACAGGCCGGCGCGGGCGCCCAAGGCGCCGGCGATATTGCTCGGCGCCAGCCCGCAGGCCTCGATGTAGCAGCTGTAGCCGAGGCCGCGCTTGAGGCCCTTGGCGGCAGACGCGGCCTTGCGCGCCGGGAAGCCGGCGACATCGGCCAGCGCGATGGCCTTGCTCAGATGCGCTTCGTAATTGCCGATGTCGTAGGTCAGCCCGACCGGGGTGGCGTAGGGGAAGGTGGTGATGAAGTTGCGCCGGCGCAGCTCGGCCGGGTCGACGCCGAGGTCGCGCGCCGCCGTCTCGACGATGCGCTCGACGACGTAGGTGGCCTCGGGACGCCCGGCGCCGCGGTAGGCGTCGACCGGCGCGGTGTTCGTGAACACCGCCTTGACCTCGGCGTAGATCGCCGGCGTCTTGTACTGGCCGGCGAGCAGCGTCGCGTAGAGGATGGTCGGCACGCTCGACGCGAAGGTCGAGAGGTAAGCGCCCATGTTCGCGATCGTGCCGACGCGCATGGCGAGGAAATGGCCCTGCGCGTCCATCGCCAGCTCGACGTCGGTGACATGGTCGCGGCCATGGGCGTCGGTGAGGAACGATTCGCTGCGCTCGGCCGTCCACTTGATCGGCCGGCCGACGCGCTTGCTCGCCCAGACCAGCGCCGTCTCCTCGGCGTAGAGGAAGATCTTGCTGCCGAAGCCGCCGCCGACATCGGGGGCGATGACGCGCACCTTGCTCTCGGGCAGGCCGAGCACGAAGGCGCACATCAGCAGGCGCTCGACATGCGGGTTCTGGTTCGCGACGTAGAGCGTGTAGCTGTCGTCGTGGCGCGAGTACGCGGCGTTGGCGGCGCGCGGCTCCATCGCGTTGGGGATCAACCGGTTGTTGACGAAGCTCAGCTTGCTGACCTTGGCCGCCTTGGCGAAGGCGGCGTCGACCGCTGCCGCATCGCCATGGCCCCAGGTGTAGCAGACGTTGCCCGGCACGTCGTCGTGCACCGAGACCGCGGCGCCGGCGGCGCTGGCGGTGTCGACGACGGCCGGCAGCACGTCGTAGTCGACCTCGACGAGCTCGGCGGCGTCCTTGGCCTGCAATGCCGTCTCGGCGACGATCAGCGCCACCGCGTCGCCGACATGGCGCACCTTGCCCTGGGCCAGCACCGGATGCGGCGGCTCCTTCATCGGGCTGCCGTCCTTGCTGTGGATCAGCCAGCCGCAGGGCAGGCCGCCGACCTTGGCTTCGGCGAGGTCGGCGCCGGTGAAGATCTTCAGCACGCCGGGCGCGGCGAGCGCCGCCTTCAGGTCGATGCCGTTGATGCGGGCATGCGCATGCGGGCTGCGCAGGAAATAGCCGTGGGCTGGCCCGGCAGCACGACGTCGTCGGTGTACTGGCCGGCGCCGGTGAGGAAGCGGTAGTCCTCGCGCCGCAGCAGCGGCTTGCCGATCGGGGAATTCGACAGGTCGGTCATGGCGTCCCCTCCTCAGGCCTGCACGGCCGTCGAGCCGACATCGCCGCTCTGGCAAAGCTGGATCGAGCGCACGATGTTGTGATAACCGGTGCAGCGGCAGATGTTGCCGTCGAGCCCGGCGCGGATCTGCGCCTCGGTGGCCTGCGGCTGGTCCTTCAGCAATTGCACCGCGGCCATCACCATGCCCGGCGTGCAATAGCCGCATTGCAGGCCGTGGCAGCTGCGGAAGGCCGCCTGCATCGGATGCAGCTCGCCTTCCGGCGCCAGGCCCTCGATCGTCGTCACCTCGGCGCCCTGCGCCTGCACGGCGAGCATCGAGCAGGACTTCACTGCGCGACCATTCAGGTGGACGGTGCAGGCGCCGCATTGCGCCGTGTCGCAGCCGACATGGGTGCCGGTGAGCTGCAGGCGTTCGCGCAACAGTTGCACGAGCAGGGTTCGGGGGTCGACGTCGACGGCGACTGGACGGCCGTTGACCTTGAGGGTGATGGGTACGCTCACGCGGCCTCTCCTGGCGAAGCCGGGCCAACCGCTGGCCCGGAACGGCGCCCATCTTCGGTGCTGTGCCTTCGTGATACAGCGCCGGTAAACGCTTATGAACGAGGTTGCATAGTGCGATCAGGGTTGTTCACTTTTGGCGCAGTCGCGCTGCCGCGGTGGCGGCGGCCGGCCGACCGGCTTCATCGGCCCGATCGCGCTTGACGGCCGCGACGGCAGCCTTCTGTAATCGCGGCATGAAATCCCTTGAAGCGATGACCTCGACGCAGGCGCTGGCGCCGCTGTGGCGCGATGCCGCTCTGGCGCCCGCCGCGCTGGCCGACATCGAGCTGCCGGCCCATGGCCCCGTGCTGCCGACGTCGTTCGCGGTCCACATCGCCGCGCAGGCGAGCCTCGGTGCGGCCGCGCTGGCCGCCGTGCAGATCGGCCGCGCGCGCGGCGGGCCGGCGCAGCAGGTGCGCGTCGATGCAGAACATGCCGTGCTCGACAGCCTGGCCTGGTTCACCGTCGACGGCGTGGCGCCGAACATCTGGGACAAGCTCTCGGGCCTGTACCGGACGGCCGACGGCTGGGTGCGGCTGCACGCGAATTTCGCGCATCACCGCGACGGCGCGCTGCGCCTGCTGGGATTGCCGCCGGGACCGCAGACCGAGCGAGCGGCGGTCGAGGCCGCGTTGGCGAGCTGGCGCGCGCAGGACTTCGAGGAAGCCGCGGCCGCCGCCGGCCTCGTCGTCGCCGCGGCGCGCTCGTTCGAAGCCTGGGACGCGCACCCGCAGGCCGCCGCGCTGCGCAGCATGCCGGCGCCGCTGACGATCGAGCGCATCGGCGATGCGCCGCCGCGGCCGCGCGCGCCTTGGCGCGAAGGCGGCCTGCCGCTGGACGGGCTGCGCGTGCTCGAGCTCACGCGCATCCTCGCCGGCCCGGTGGCCGGGCGCACGCTGGCGGCCTATGGCGCCGACGTGCTGCTCGTCAATTCGCCGCGGCTGCCGAACATCGACGCCATCGCCGACACCAGCCGCGGCAAGCTGAGCGCGCATCTCGACCTCGACGATGCCGCAGGCCGCGCGGCGCTGGTCGCGCTGATCCGCGATGCCGACGTCTTCATGCAGGGCTACCGCCCGGGCGCGCTGGCCGCGCGCGGATTTTCGAGCGATGCCGCCGCGGCGCTGTCGCCCGGCATCGTCGTCGCCGGCCTCTCGGCCTACGGCGCGCGCGGGCCCTGGTCGGGGCGGCGGGGTTTCGATTCGCTGGTGCAGACCGCCACCGGGTTCAATGTCGCCGAGGCCGAGGCCTTCGGCGCGGCGGAGCCCAGGGCCCTGCCGCTGCAGATCCTCGACTACACGGCCGGCTACCTGCTGGCGTTCGGCGCACAGGCGGCGCTGCTGCGGCAGGCCAGCGTAGGCGGCAGCTGGCATGTGCAGGTCTCGCTCGCGGGGGTCGGGCATTGGCTGCGCAGCCTGGGCCGCATCGACGGCCTCGCGGCGCGGCGGCCGCCGATCGAGCCCTACGTCGAAACCGTCGACAGCGGCTTCGGGCGGCTGCAGGTGCTGCGGCACGCGGCGCAGCTGTCGGCAACGCCGGCGCGCTGGCGGCGGCCGTCGATGCCGCCGGGCTCGCATGCGGCGGCTTGGCCTTGAGGGCGCAGGCGGCGCCCTGGGTGTGCAACACATCCGCGACCGCCCAGTGGCTAAAATAGCCAATCCAGTGAGGAGCCCACGATGCGCGTCAGTGCCACCGAAGCCAAGAACCGTTTTGGCAGCCTTTGCGCGCAGGCCAAGCGCGAACCGGTGTTCGTGGAAAAGGCCGGTCAAGTCGATACCGTGATTCTCTCGGCCGAGCATTACCAGGCCCTGCAGGCCGGTCACGACAAGGCCGGCCGCGCCGCACGCAAGAAGGCGTTCGAAGCCGAGTTCGGTGACTGGATTGCCGCCCAGAACGCCCGCTTCGAAACGCATGGCATTCCTGGAGCCGATCTGCGCCCGTGGTGAACGGCCGATGGCCCAGTACGACGTCTACACCAACCCGAGCCGCAGCGCGGCTGACGGCATCCCTTATGTGGTCGTGATCCAGAGCGACCTGCTCGATGCCCTGGCCACGCGGCTGACGATGCCGCTGGCCGTACTCGACGCGGCGACCCAGGTGCCGACTGCGCTCTGTCCGGTCATCGTGGTCAAGGGCCAGCGTCTGCATGCGCTGGCGCACTATGCCGCGCCCTTGCCCGCCAAGCTCTTGAAGCGTCCGCTGGACAACGTGGCCGCGCAGGCCAGCGCGCTGGTGTCCGCCATGGACACGGTGCTGTCGGGCATCTAGTCGCGATCAGGTCGCGAGATAGAAGTAGGGGTCGAGCACCGAGACCTGCATGATGCGGTCGATGGGCAGCTGGTTGCGATCGGCGACCTTGCGGATCGCCTCGGGCGACGGTCCGTCGTAGACGCAGAACGTCTTCGTGCGGTCCGGGCTGACATACGAATGGACCCAGGTCACGCCGTCCTGGGCGTTGTTGTCGATGACGCGCTGAACGGCCTTCGCGCCTTCGGCGGTCTGCGGAATCGACAGGCCGGCGGGAAACGTGCGTTCGACGATGTAGCGGGGCATGGGGCTCTCCTGTGGTTGACGTTGCGGCCCTCATGGACCGTGGCGTCACGATAGGCAGCCGAGGGCCGCGGCCACAGGGCAACGGCTACCCATCTCTTGCCGTCCGGCTACCCATTTCCGCGTCCCGCCTCGACGAGCAGGCCGCGCTCGCGCGCGGCCGCGACGGCGGCGGCGCGCGAGGTGACGGCGAACTTGCCGAGGATGGCTTCGACGTGATGCTCGATCGTCCGCGGCGAGCGCGACAGTGTGGCGGCGATGCGGGCATTGCTGAAGCCGCGCGCGAGCAGCGCCAGCACCTCGGACTCGCGCCGCGTCAGTCCCGCCGCGTGTTGCCGCGTCGGCTCGCTGGCGCCGCGCGGCACGGCGCGCACGCCGGCGACGCGCAGCGCGCGCCGGATCTGCTCTGCCAGCGGCCTGGCGCCGAGGCGGTCGAGCGCGGCGATGGCGGCGCGCTGCGCTGTCTCGTCGCCTTCGCCGAGCGCACGCGCTTCCTCGTACGGGCAGCCGCGGGCGCGCCAGGCTGCGGCGGCGCGCGCCCAGTCGCCGTCGATCTGCCAGCGGTAGGGCTCGGCGGCGTCTGCCGCGATCGCCGCGGCCAGCGCGGCGCCGTCGCCATCGACGCCGTCCGCCAGGCGCCGCACCGCCCGCGCGCGCCAATAGGCCAGCTCGCCGAGCAGCCAGGGGTGCCGCTTTGCCGCGGCCAGCGCGATGGCGCGCGAGGCCTCGCGCAGCGCGGCCGCTTCGTCGCCGCGCAGCGACGCGGCCTCGGCGCGCGCCGCGGCGACGAGCCCGAGCCGCTGCAGCGTGTCGCTCTGCAGGGCCAATGCCAGCGCCTCGTCGAGCAGCTCGTCGGCGCCCGGATCGCCGCGCCGGATGCGCACGCGCGCCAGCGCGACGAGGGCGACGATGCGGTTCGTCGAGCCGGCCGCCTGCGCGCGCACCGCCGCATGCGCGCGCTCGGACGCCAGCGTCCAGCGGCCGCGATGCAGGTCGCAGATCGCCTGCCAGCTTTCCATATAGCCGGCGACTCGATCGAGGTCGAGCCGCCTGGCGACCGCGATGCCGGCCCCCAGATGCGCCTCGGCGACGTCGAAGCGATGCAGCTCGGCCGAGGCCGTGCCGAGCATCTGGTGCGTGTCGGCCAGCAGCACGCC
Organism: Burkholderiales bacterium; assembly: GCA_028868825.1. Lineage (GTDB taxonomy): Bacteria > Pseudomonadota > Gammaproteobacteria > Burkholderiales > Burkholderiaceae_C > Rubrivivax. Next base: position 52,041 of record JAGWTU010000035.1, read on the forward strand.
GCCGTCGTCGACGCGGCTCGCCTCGAGCAACAGCTGCTCGAGGCGCGCGACGCCCTGCGCATAGTCGATGTACATCGTTGCCGTCGCCGCCGCGAGCGTCGCCCGCGCGGCCGTTGCGGCGTCGCCGACGGCCAGCGCCAGCGCGATCGCCTCCTCGCCGCGCGCCACCGCGAGGCCGCAATCCCGGTTCAGCATGCGCAGGTACGACTCGGTGGCGAGCGCTCGCGCGAGCGCGCTGCCGCCGGCCGCCGCGCTCGCCGCCAGCTCGATCGCGCGCCGGCTTGCCGCATCGGCCTGCGCGTTGCGCAGCGCGCGCACGAGCGACATCGCCAGCGCCGACCACGATGCGCTCTGCCTGGCCGCGTCGCCGCGCCGCGCGTGCAGCGCCACGGCCGCCTCGCCGGCGTCGATCGCCGCCGCCAGATCATTGAGCTCGAAGCTGTGGGCGGCGAGGGCGTCGAGCAGATCGGCCCGCTCGGCGTCGCCGAGCCGCCCGCCCTGCGCCAGCGCGGCGCGGCAATGCGCGGCGGCCTCGCGACGGGCGCCGCGCGCCGCGGCCTCG